>CAZXEN010000062.1:0-1913 GCA_964639765.1 uncultured Bacteroidaceae bacterium | reverse complement strand
CAATGTGGAGTTGCCTGTTATCCATTCCTCATTGCCGCAAATACACACAACTTCAAAGTCAGAGGCGATAAGTTCCCTTATCATTTTTTCTCCCTCCACAACAAAAACATTGTCTTCTTGTCTGTTGCTCTTTTGTTTATAGGAAGCTATCTGTTTCAAAAGTGCTTTGCTTAACATTTTTCAAGTGCTTTTAAAAAGATAAAGGTCTCATAGAACTTAATCTAACGAGACCCTTAACAATATGAAAAAAGATTTAAAAAAAATTATTATTCTGCTACAACATCAAAAGCAAATTCTGCCTTGATATCTTTGTAAACATTCACTGTAGCGTTGTACTTGCCAACCTCTTTGATTGCATCGCCTTTGATAAATATTTTCTTTCTGTCTATATCCATATCAAATTGAGCCTTGATAGCATCAGATAGTTGGATACTGTTAACAGAACCGTATATTTTTCCGTTTTCTCCAGCTTTTGTAGCAATCTTCAAGCCTGTCATAGCATTGATTTTCTCAGCAAAAGCAACAGATTCTTCTCTTATTTTTTCTTCTTTTCTTGCTCTTTGGCGGATATTCTCAGCCAAAACTTTCTTTGCAGAAGCAGTTGCTATGATTGCCAATCCTTGAGGAAGAAGATAGTTGTTTGCATATCCATCTTTTACGGTTACTATTTCGTCTTTGTAACCAACATGATTAACGTCTTGTTTCAATATAATTTCCATATAACTCTCCTCCTCTTTAAATTATTTAAGTAAGTCTGCTACGTATGGCATAAGTGCAAGATGTCTTGCGCGTTTTACTGCCTGAGCAACTTTTCTTTGATATTTACTTGATGTTCCTGTTATTCTTGCAGGAAGTATCTTACCTTGTTCGTTCACAAATTTCAAAAGGAAATCTGCATCTTTGTAATCTATATACTTAATACCGCTCTTTTTGAAACGACAATATTTCTTTCTTTGTGTTTCAAGTTTTATAGGGGTTAAGAATTTTATTTCTGTATCGTTTGCCATCTTGTTTATTCCTCCTTTTTTTTAAGCTTCTTCAACAACTTTTACTTCTTCTTTCTTAGCTTTTTTCTCAGCTGCTTTTTGTTGTGATTTCAAGCCGCCGTTTCTTTTCTTTTCATTGTATGCAACAGCATATTTATCCAATGAAACAGTAAGGAAACGCAACAAACGTTCATCTCTCTTGTAAGCAGTTTCAAGTTTTGCTATCAATGAACCTTCTGCTTTGAATTCAATAAGGTAATAATAGCCAGAAGTTTTCTTTTGGATAGGGTAAGCAAGTTTTCTCATACCCCAGTTGTTTTCATCAACAATTTCAGCACCACCTTCTTTCAATAGTGTCTGATATTTTCCCACCGTTTCCTTTATCTGGTCGTCAGATAAAACGGGAGTCATAATGAAAACGGTCTCATACTGTTTTTTCATCTTTGTATTTTAAAGTTAATTGTTAATTAATTTTATTTTTTTTGAGTTTGCAAAATTACAACAAATATTTTATTTAGCAAAAATATTTGATAAATTTTTCCACAAAGCAAAAAGAAAGTCGCTCTTCTCAAAGAGAAAAGCGACAATGATTCGTTAAAATCAATTAAAATATGAAAATATTCAGATTATCTTTTTATAAGTTTTTCTGTTCTTGTTGCATTAGCTGTTACAACTCTTACATAGTAGATACCAGATTCAAGGTTTGCAGTGTTGATTGTTGTGTTTGTTGTGCCAGCAGCTATTTTTTCAGAAGAGATAGTTCTTCCTTGCATGTCACAAACAACAACTGTTGCACTTTCGTTCAAACCACTGATAGACAATGTTGCATTTTCTGTTGTAGGGTTAGGATAAATTCTCATGGAAGCAAGACTGCTTTCTACTTCGTTTATGCCGGATGTCAATGTAGAAACAGGTATTTCATAGTAT
>CAZXEN010000061.1:0-2259 GCA_964639765.1 uncultured Bacteroidaceae bacterium | reverse complement strand
TGTCGCTTGCAAAAATACAAAAAATCCTTATAACTACTAAAATAATTAATAAAAAAATCTCAAAGAGACGATACTTTCTTTTTTCTTTAAAAAAAAGCCTTACGCTTCCCAGCGTAAGGCAAAACAAATTAATATTAAAAAAAATGATATTTAGTTTTTTATTTTAGTCTCTTCTTCTGTTTTTTCTTACTCTGTAAGCAACTGCTCCTGCTCCAAGACTAAGAAGAAGAGCTGTCGCAGTCCCAATAGGCCCATTAGTATTCCGAACTGTCTTGGCATCTGTTGTTGTTACAGGTCCTGAGGTTGGCTTAGGTGGTGTTACCTGAGCTTCAACCATAAAGGCCACAAAAACTATTGCTATTATTGCTACTATTTTTTTCATTTTATTGTCCTCCTTTTGATTATCTTATTACTACTTTTTCTGATTTGCAAGTGCTGTTTGTATAAGCCTTAATGATGTAAGCACCTTTATTCAACTTGCTGTCAAATGTTGTGGAATCTCCTGCAAGAGAAGCAGAATAAACTCTCTGTCCAAGAGTATTGTAGATTTCCACACGCTTTAGGTTCTTACCGTTTATGGTAACTTCACTTGCGTTGTTCCAAATCCGAATAGAAGACTCTTCGCCTGCTATCTCATTTACTCCAGAGTTCTTATTTGAGAATCTCAACTGATAACGGCCTTCGTTTTGTCCTGCGGTAACGTTTATAAGTACAGGCTCATCAACAGCAAGAACTGTCTCTGCATTGTTGTTTGCCAAGTCTATAAGTGTTACATCCACAGTCTCCAATGTAGAAGTCAAAGCAAAGTCTATTGAACTTGTCTTGTAAGCATTGAAGTTAAGGTCAAAGGTTGCAGGAAGTTGTGAGAAATAGTTGTCAAAGATATTTCTGTCCTCTATAGCAAAGTATGGATTGACAGCATCTTCATTTGCAGAGAAGATAAGGTTGGCATCAAACTTGCCATATCCATTGGAAGAAACCTCATCTATATGAGCATACATCTCTTTTGCTATTCCATTGCTCAAAGCAGTGAAAGTTATCTTATTATCCTCTGCTGAGGACTTCATGGTAACGGTTTCTGACTTCACAATCTGATCAACATGCATTGAGAAGGACTCTGTCTCTGAGGATATTGTACCACAATAAACCATAAAGCCGCTTGTTGGATAGATTGCATAGTTGGTTGCTCCACTGATGTCTATCTGCTCCCAGTCTCCGTTAGAGAATATCCATGCATAGTAGTCCTGCAGGTTATCTTCGTTAGCCTCATGGAATTTGTTAAGATTTAATCTTCCAAGATAAGGGTTAGCCAAAGGATACCATTTCTGAGAATTAGCACTTGTTAAAGGAATATAGATGTTGTTCTTTTCATTAACCTCATTACCAGAAATAGTTTGTGTTAAAGTGATTTTTGTTTCACTTAATTCTTCAATTACTGTTCCTGTGCTGCCATCTGTGGTTAAAGCAACATTGACAGGATAAACCATAAAAGATTGTGAAGCAATAGGAGTGCTTTGGCCTCTTGTTACATATTCATTAGACCAAGCATTGTTAGTGAAGTCATAAGGCAAAGCAGCCATAGCATGAGCTGTTTCGTCTGTATTACCTATGTTGTTGTCAAGGAAAGCGTAAGTCTCTCCTGTTCTTGTTCCATTGATTGCAGAAATAAGGTTCCACTCATCAACATTCAGTTCTTTTTCTACATTGATGGTAACATCTTTCATTGCAGCTGCAAAGTTTGTATAGTCCTCAAAAGACAAAGAAGCGTTGTTTTTTATCGTAAGCTCAGAAGGAATAGCCATGCAATCGCAGTCTTCTTCTGTCAAATTCAAATTACTTGTCAAAGTGCTTGCTATTGCATCTCCTGAACGGATAGGAGAAATTTTATCTCTTCTTGATGATGGAATATACTCTGTTGTATATGCATCTTTATATGCAGTCAAATCAGCACAAGGAACATATATATATTCTAAGGCAGGAGTATTATCTATAAAATTATTTTCTATTAAAGGTATTGCTGGAGGAGTAGTTCCTTGGAAAGTTATATTCTCTAAAAGGGTACTACGAAAAGCAAAATCACCAATACTTGTTACACTTGCTGGAATAGTAACTGAAGTCAAGGCTCTATTTCTAAAAGCATTTTCAGGTATTGTGGTTAAAGAAGAGGATAGGGTTACAGAGGTTATTCCGCCACCCGATGCTGATTGAAATGCACCTGCTCCTATACTTGTTACATTTGAAAGGTCTAATGCTCCTTGT
>CAZXEN010000060.1:0-2500 GCA_964639765.1 uncultured Bacteroidaceae bacterium | reverse complement strand
TCTCTCCTTATTCTCAAGAGCTTATGTGTGTTGAGACGTTTTTGTGTACGGAAAAAGTTTTCATATCAAACAAGGGGGAAGCCGATAGTTTCAGGGATTTTTTGATATCTTGCCAAAAACAATAGGATTTTTGTAATATTGTTTTGAACTTTGGCAAAAAAGTCTTGGTTTTCAAGAAAGAAATCTTGGTTTTTAAGAAAAAAGTCTTGATGTTTTTTCTTTTATAATTAGTTGTTATTCAAAACAAAAGAGAAATGCATAAAAAAAGACTTGATTTTTAAGAATTAAAACCAAGTCTTTTTGTTCAAAAACGAAGACAATAATCTGTCTGTCTTTATTGTCTTGCGGAAAGTTCCTTATCGTATCTGTAAAGTCCGTATCCGTCTTTTCCAATCATTCTTATCACGTCAATAATTTCTCTTGCGTTCTTTTCTTCTTCTACCTGCTCATCAACGAACCAATGCAAGAAGCTCTCAGTTGCATAATCTTTTTCTTCAATTGCTAAAGCACAGAGGTCGTTTATCATTTTCGTTACTTTTTCTTCATGTTTCAGTGTTGATTCAAAAACATCCAAAGCATCTTTCCATTCTGTTTCAACCTTGGCTATTGGTTCCAACAGTACTCTTCCTCCTTTGTCCAAAATATAATTAAATAATTTTATAGCATGTTCTTGTTCTTCTGCAAATTGTTTTCTCATCCAGCTTGCCATGCCAGACAATCCTTTGTCTTCCAAGCAAGATGCCATGGAAAGATATAAATATGCTGACCAGAATTCAGCATTTACCTGCTTGTTTAAAGCTTTTTCTACTTTTTTACTTAACATTTTTATACGATATTTTAGTTTATTCTTTTGCAAAGATACATCTTTTATTTCTAATTCACAAATTTACTGCTTTCTTTTTTCCAGTGTGTCTGAAGGATTTTTGCATTTTCTTCTTGACTTACACGAATATAGCGCATAAAAGATGTTTCTGTTTTATGACCTGTTATTTTCATGATGGTTATCGTAGGCACTCCTTCAAGATAAAGATTAGTTGCAAATGTTCTTCTTGCTGTGTGGGTACAGACCAGCTGCCATTTTTCTTTCAGCTCTGATTTTTGTTTGCCTCCTTTTACGCTTGTTGTCAGAACTTTGTCATTCAATCCGGCAATTCTGCAAATTTGTTTGATATTCCTGTTCAATTCCGTATTAGAAACAACTTTCAGTTTTTCTATATCTGAAACGATGGATTCTATATAACAATGTATAGGGATAACAACAGGAGTGCCGGTCTTCTTTTGAACAATATTTATATAGTTGTTTGAAATATTGCTTTTTTTCAGGCGTGAGAAATCACTGTATCGCAGTCCTGTATAGCAACCCAGAAGAAACAGGTTGCGGGAATCACTTAAAGTTTTGGACAAAGTAGCTTCCTGTATCCGTGCTAACTCTTTTTTTGTTATATATACAGTTGTCGGGGTCTCATTTATAACTCTGAATTTTTTGCTTTTAAAACACATATTTATGTTCTTTCCTTTCAAGAAAGCATCATTTAAAACAGTTTTCATGGCACAAATATATTTGCCTATAGTATTTGTTGCATAGTTTTTATTTTGAAGAAATACAACAAAATCATTGTAAAAATCCATATCAATGTTTTCAAAACAAAGAGGATTGTTTGTATTGTTTCTGTATTCTTTTAGTAAGCGATAAAGAATGCAGAATTTTTCTTTGGTGGATTTTGCCAATGGCTTTCCCGTAGACAGGTTTATCCGTTTTTCTATTACATACAGATAATCTTTCAGATAAACAAGAAAACTATCTTCTGACTTTCTTTCAGGATAAAGCATATTCAAAACAAAATCTTTTATTTCCCTTAGACCAACTTCTTGATTGCTTAGTTTTTTCAGGGCATAGTATTGAATAATACTGTTTTCGCAATTGTCAAGATATCTGTTGATTAAATTTTTGTTTTTAGTTTTAGCACTGTTTTTTACTCTCATTTTTTGACTACTCCAATCTGAGGGCGTAACATAAAAACCTAAACTCTTACGATAAGAGCTGTTTTTGCCTTTTCTTATACACAGATAGATAGTTCTTTCTTTCCCTTTGTTTTCTCTTAGATAAAAATGTACCTTTTTCATTTTGTGTTTTAATTTGTTTGTATTTGTTTATGATTATTTGGAACCATTGTTGTACGCAAAAGAGCACGATTTATATATATATTATTTTTAAATAATTATTTATTAGATTTTTATGCATGGGGGGGGGAATTTTTTTAACAAAATTTCTGAAAATCTCTTCTATAATTAAAAAATATTTTATACTTTTGCAAATGGCGATTTTGGAACTCTGTGCTTAGTGAAAAGATGTTTGTTTATGATGTTGATAAAATCTGAAACAAATTCACAACTTTCTGAACTTACGATATTTATATAAGTCGTAGGGAGCTAAGAGAATGCTTTGACGTTGAAATAGTCAATATTTATTTCTGTAATTGCTCAAGCAAAAACAAAACTT
>CAZXEN010000059.1:0-2662 GCA_964639765.1 uncultured Bacteroidaceae bacterium | reverse complement strand
TTAAAAACTTTTTGAAAAAATAATTATAAAAACGATGTAGAACTTTTGTCGTTTCTGCGTATTATTATATATATGTACTTAAATGAATAATTTATTGGCTAAATGATTGAATTTAGAAAAAACAAAGAAGAGAACCTACGGCTACGTTTTTTGGAAGACTTCTCCAAAATCAATAAAGTCATTTATAGGCTGTGTCTGTTTTATTCTAATTCCAATATAAGAGACGCTGAAGATTTGTTTCAAGACATTACTTTGGTTTTGTATGATAATTACAAGAAATATAATCAAGACAGAAGTTTTTTGTCGTGGGCATACAGAGTGGCGTTGAATCACATTATCAGCGATCACAGAAAAGTGGTAAACAAGTTTTTTAAGCCTATGCGTCTTTTGGAAGAGGTGGAATATTTGGACAGTGAAGAAGAAACCAATAATGAAGCCAAGATAGTGATGATGTATAGTCTGATAGAAAAACTTTCAGACAAAGACAAAAAACTTATAAAACTATATCTGGAGGGTAAGAAACGAACAGATATAGCAAATATTTTAGAAACAAACGTAGGTTGGGTTTCACAACGTTTATATAGAATAAAAGTCAAATTAAAAACAATGGCAGATGATTATGATGAATAATAGAACAAATATAGATATAGATAATCTTAGCAAGGATATACTGTTACAAAAGAGGCTTACAAGCGGAAGCCAAAAGGCAAAACTGAAACTTTTTTCTTATAAGTTGTTGTTTGTCCTGCTGAAAATATTCATAGCATATCAGATAATAGACAGATATTCTTCATTTGGCATTCTTTTTATATCGGGAGTGGGAATACTAACCTGCATATTGTTGGCAAATGATGTCTGTTTTTTGTATAATGCCAAAAAACTTTTCAATCTATTTGCAGAACCCGAAGAGACTTTTCGCAGAAGAACAATCTTTGACCGAATGAGGTGGTTAGATGTTTTTCTAGACTTTCTGTGTATGTATGTTTTCTTGCTATTAAACTCTACTTATACAATTACAAACCTTTTTATTGTGATATGCCTTACAATTGTTCTCCACAGTAAAATGCTGAGCGAAGGACTGAGAAGCCTTATAGACAGATTGGAGAAACTACTGTTTCCTCATAGGGTTATTGTGGATAATCCTGACAGACCAAGAGGATATTTCTGGGACAGAATATTTCCACAAGGCAGACCTTTAGGGTATTTTCGTTTTTTATCCATTGAATATATTATACTTCTTTCTTTTTATACTTTCTTTGCCTTTTACGAGGCTGATTATTTGCCTATGGTTTGGGGAACGCCTATCCTTGTTCCTTATATAATACAATATATAATATATGCTATGAATATATGGATAGATTTACTCTACATAACAAGAATATGGTCTATAAATATCTACAAGGATTCCCCGTCTGAAATAGAAGCGAAGAAGAATACTCTCTTGCTAATGGAACGTTTTGTTTGGATTTTTTGTATAATAACTTATCCTATATTTGTGGTCTCAACCAGATACTTTTACAATTATATATATTATGGAGAGATAAGTTTTCTTCAGGCATTGATAGATATAAAAGACGAACTGCCGAGCCATATTTTGACTTGGATAATGGGGGATGTTTTCTATTTATTTAATTTACGAAGCATAAAATTATTGCATAGTGATGTAAAAACACATTATAATTTAATAACTTTTAATATCTTTAGATCATGGCAGAAAGTAACAGTTTAAAAATCGTTGTAGATGTCATAGCAACATTAAACCTACAGCACACCAACATTCCATCATCAGAACATAGTATAGAAAAAGTAAGAGGTATTATCAAAACTTACGATGATGGTTACAGTACTATTCAACTTGAAACTCTCAGTGGCAATAAGTTTAGTAATATGTCAGGCTTGAGTTGTATTATTAGCGTTGTTATAGATATATTGACAGGGAAAAAGAAAAAGAAACAAAATTCTAACAACACTCCTAAAAATCTTTTGGAACTTTCTCCAAATGGCTATAGAGCAAATTGGAGACTATATTTCGGAGATGAAAACAATTACGGAGAAAAGACTTCTCTTTTGGAATTTGTGGAAGAAAAGGATGGAGTAAGATATTACACTGCTACAGTGGAAACCCTGCATCATTATCCAAAATCACTGTCTGGTAATTTAGTAAGAATACTGCCAAACGATGTATTTGTTTTCAATGCAGAGAGAAGTGGAAAACTCTATGGCAAAACTATTATTCATTGGTTGAAACGGGATGAAAGCATATATTCCATTCCCGCTGAGGTAGAAATAACATTGGAAGACGTAGCAAGATTGGATAAGCCACAAATCTTCTCCTATTCTTATCAACATGACCAGACAGATGTATTGCCATTTAATCTTCAAATAAAAGGTGATGTCTTTTTGTTAGAAGAATGAAAAACTATAAAAAAAAACAAAAATTTTTATCATTGTAAATCAATAGATTAAAAATTAAAAAAAATAATTGATTTTTGCCTGCAACTTTTTACCTTTTTGGCGTATTTAGTATATATAAAGTATTAAAAAAGAAAGGAGAGAATATGAACAGCGGTTAAGAAAAACAATTGCAATACAAAATAAAGTGTGTTTAAAACACGTTTAAATAAAAAGGAGGATTCCGAAAAGCCTTTAAATGAGTAGGAAA
>CAZXEN010000058.1:0-3230 GCA_964639765.1 uncultured Bacteroidaceae bacterium | reverse complement strand
TTGCCTTTTAATTATGGTATCTTTTTAAGTTTTTCTGCAATAATCATATCATTCTCTTTCAGTATACAACAGCATACAAATCTCTGCGATGTTCCTCCTACAGTTTCCTCTTCGTTCAAAAAATAAACATAGCCGCATTCGTTAACAAATACCTTTGTTTTTGGACTGTGTAGGTCCTCAGCAATTTCATCTATATGTTTTCTGTATATTTTTAGGTAGAATTCGTCTCCAGTGTTTGTTATGTTATACCATTCAGTAGCATTTTTATACTCAAAAATAGCTTCTATGTATAATTTTAATGTATTTTTGCCAAAGTAGAGATATATATGATTATTACCACTAATCCAAGCTTGAGCCCGTTTTAGGAAAGTTTTTAATTGCAGTGTGTCAATGATTGCTTTGTTTACGATACGTTTTGGTTTGAGTATCTTTTCAAATATAGAGAAATCTAAATTTGGGTTTACCCGTGATATCTCAATAGATATATTTTGACTGGAATTATTGTCAAAATGGTGTATGCGACTATTCGTGTTGTTGTATTCCATAGTGATAAAATCAACTTTCCACTTTTTTATCATATCACAAATTTGCAAAGCGTATTTGCAAGGAATACAAAAGGCAAGTGTTTCACCGATACTTGTTGTGTATCTGTTGAAAGCAATTCTTGCTCTGTCGCTGGCCAAGACAGTACATTCCCCATTGTTTATAAAATAAAATATTTGGCCAAAATCAAATAAATCATGATCACCATATTTGGCAAATGGTATTAGTGTATCAAGCAGAATATTGGATTCCAAATGGATAACATTATAAGTATTGTTATGATGTACTTCAAAAAGATTTCTTGTGGAAAAAGCTTGCAAGTCAAACAATTCTGTATCATCATTGTCATCATATACGACAAAGCCAAAGAATAAGTCTTCCTGAAAGTAGAGAGTAGTAGGATCTATTTTTGAAAGTATTTGTATAAGGTAGGGCATAGATACGCAAAATTCTATATTCTCATACGAACCTTTCATAGGACAATCAACAGAAACTTTAATTTTATTTTTTATAATCTTTAATTTTAGAAAATTATCGCATAAAACAAATATTACCTTATCATTATAACGCACTTTCTCTGCATCATAATATGTATAATCATTCTCCTCATTATAACGCACTTTGAAATCTTTCATATCTATGAATGGCGATAATTGATTTAATGAAGATGTTAAATCGGCAGACTCTACACAGAATTCTATTTTTGTACGCTTTCCCATAATATAATATCGTTATATTGGTTGTTTTTAATGTTTTTCTTTTTCGTTTCTCTTGTTTTTATGGCTGCAAATTTATAGTATAATGTTGTCATTTTATGTCATAGTTATAAAAATAGTGAAAAAATAAGTGGAATGTTGGTTGATAAAGAGATTTATTTTTTGTTGTTTTGGAAACAAAAAAAACAATCAACTCTTTTGGGTGTAAAGAGTTGATGTATTTTGTCAGGGAGTTGGTTTTTGTATTATGAAGAGTTGGTTTCTTTTATAAGCGGAAAAGTTGTTTTTTTTGAAACCTTGATGACCACTATATATATAATGTTGTTGTCATCAAGGTTCATATCCCAAAAAATCCTCTCCTTTAAGGTAGGCGGTAATGAGTTTTTGTGTAGAAAAGAGAGAAAGATATTTTATCAGCAGGATTATACGGAAAATCCTAATTGTTAAACGAAAAAGCAGCCTTTTATTCAACTGAAGATATAGAAAGGTCTGTTTGAAATCGCAAGGGAAAAGGGGTAATTTGAGCCAAAAATTTTCTTATTACAAAAAAAATATGTATATTTGCAATTTAAATTTATTGCACTAAAGCACATAATATCATGGCAAAAATAGCAGTTGCAGGAACAGGATATGTAGGTATGAGCTTGGCTGTATTGTTGGCTCAGCATAATGAAGTTACATCTGTGGATATAGTAAAGGAGAGAGTGGATTTGGTTAATGACAAAAAATCTCCTATACAAGATGACTACATAGAGGAATACTTAAGGGAAAAACTTTTAAGTTTGTGTGCTACAATGAATTGGCAAGAAAGCTATGGAAATGCTGAATATGTTGTTGTGGCAGCTCCGACAAATTATGACCCTATAAAAAATTTCTTTGATACTTCTGCGGTTGAAGATGTAATACAAAAGGTCCTGCAAGTTAACAAAAATGCAGTGATTGTCATAAAATCCACAATACCTGTAGGATATACAGAAAGTGTAAGGAAAAAGTTTAGCACAAGCAACATTATTTTTGCTCCAGAGTTCCTTAGAGAGAGTAAGGCTTTGTATGATAATCTTTATCCATCACGAATTATAGTTGGATATGAACAGGACAATAAACTTGTAGAAGAAAAAGCGAAAAAGTTTGCAGAACTTGTAAAAGAAGGTGCCATAGACAAGAATGTACCTATCTTGTATATGGGAAGCACGGAAGCTGAGGCTGTAAAATTGTTTGCGAATACTTACCTTGCATTGAGGGTCTCTTATTTTAATGAGTTGGATACATACGCAGAGTTAAAGAACCTTAATACACAGCAGATTATAGAGGGAGTATGTCTTGACCCAAGGATAGGAACCCACTACAACAACCCAAGTTTTGGTTACGGAGGTTATTGTTTGCCTAAGGATACCAAACAACTGCTTGCAAATTATGAAGATGTGCCTCAGAATATGATGAGTGCTATCGTTGAAAGCAACCGTACGAGAAAAGATTTCATTGCCGACCAAGTTCTTCGAAAGGCAGGATATTACGATTATTACAATTCTCCTAACTTTAGACAGGAATCAGAAAAGGAATGTATCATCGGCGTGTATAGACTGACAATGAAGAGTAATTCAGACAATTTCCGCCAGAGCAGTATCCAAGGAGTGATGAAAAGAGTAAAGGCAAAAGGTGCAAAGGTTATTATTTACGAACCGACTTTGGAAGAAGGCTCAACATTCTTTGGCAGTAAAGTTGTGAATAATCTTGATGAGTTTAAGAAACAGTCACAGGCAATCATCGCAAACCGCTATGATAGTTGTTTGGATGACGTGAAAGAAAAAGTTTATACAAGAGACATATTCAAAAGAGATTAGAGATTTTTATTAAAGAAAAAGAAAAGGCGTTGCAAGAAAATCTTACAACGCCATTATTTTAACATTTTTAGGAATTGTTTATGCAGAAATTATCTGTTTTTAATCTTTTTTATCCAGTATTTCGTATAAG
>CAZXEN010000057.1:0-3759 GCA_964639765.1 uncultured Bacteroidaceae bacterium | reverse complement strand
GTAGGAGATGATTTGTTTGTTACCAATGTTAAACGTCTGCAAATGGGTATAGACAAAGGCGTTGCCAATTCTATTCTTATCAAGTTTAACCAGATAGGCACTCTTACAGAAACAATAAATGCAGTACGTTTGGCAAATAATAATGCTTATACAGCCGTTATGTCTCACAGAAGCGGTGAAACAGAAGATACAACAATAGCAGATTTAGCTGTTGCTTTGAATACAGGAGAGATAAAGACAGGTTCTGCTTCACGTACAGACAGAATATGCAAGTATAATCAGTTGCTTCGTATAGAAGAAGCACTTGGAGAACAGGCTGTTTATCTTGGAAGAAACTTTTTTAAGATAAAGAAATAAGGTTTAGTCATTGATGAGTAAGGTGCTGTTGCAACAGACGGTACCTTATTTTGATTTATTCAAGGAGAAAAAGTTTTATTGCAGTGTAAACCCTATACAAACCAATATGAAATCAGCAAAATTTTCATTGTCCTTTTTGATTTTATTTGTTTTCTGCGATGCTGTGTTGGGACAAAACTTGAAAGATTTTGAGGTAACAACTCATAACATAGCCATAGGTAACAGGAACGAAGACAAAAAGGCAAACATCAATGTTGGACTTATGGCAGATGTTGTCGTCTTGAACGGATGTCAGATGTCTTTTGGACCTGCTCTTGTTAGGGAGCGGGCAATAGGTTTTAATTCCTCTCTTGTTAGAGCAATCACACTTGGAGATATGCAGGGCATGCAGTTTTCTTTGGTATCCAATGTTGTTGATGGCGAAATGAAAGGATTGCAGTTTTCTGGTGTCATAAATTCTTCAAAGCAGGTGAGAGGGATGCAGCTGACTATATTTAACAATATTGCAATCAGAATGCAAGGTGTTCAACTCAGCGGCATAGAAAACATAGCCTTGTCTACAGGAAGAGGTTTGCAGTTGGCATCTGTAATGAATATATGCATAGATGATATGCATGGCGCTCAAATATCAGCTTTTAACTATGCAGATGAAATTGTCGGATTGCAGTTAGGTATGGTAAACATCTGTACTCAAAATCAGCGTGGAACACAGATAGGTCTGTTTAATTACAGTAGAGAAAGCAATTCACGCAAAATAGGTCTGGTAAATCTTTCTCCTCAGACCCGAATACAGATGATGGTATTTGGTGGCAATGCTTCAAAATTCAACATGGCAGCCCGTTTTAGAAACAACAATACCTATAATATAGTTGGATTAGGTACTCATTATATGGGATTGGATAAGGAATTTTCTGGGTCATTGTTCTATAGGATAGGCTATTGGACCAATGTTTTCAATGATAACTGGTCTGTTAATGCAGATATAGGGTTTTCTCATACAGAATCGTTTAAGCAAGATGACCTGAAAACTCCTGAGAGACTCTATTCTTTGAATACAAATGTAAGCTTGGAATATCAATGTCTTAAGCGTTTAGGTTTCTTTGCAGGTGCAGGTTACGGAGTAGATAGATATTATGAGCACAATGAAACATATAAAAGATCCTTTCTTGTGAAGGTTGGTATGATATTTTTTTAAAAAAAAAGAAGCGGACTTATGATGAAGTATATACTGACTATATTTTTACTATTGACACCTGTTCTTGTCAGGGCCAATGTGTTGGAACCAGAAAAAACTGCAACAGCGGATATGGATACAGTCCAAAATACACGGACAGACAAAGGGGGCTTCCTTCTTCCCGCTGTAGAGGTCTTTGGAATTAATGCTTTTGTAAATTGTTTTGACAGGTTTGTTTTGCAGGAAGAGTTTGCAGAAATAAGTTTTCATTCCATAAAAAGAAATTTTGAACATGGTTTTGTGTGGGATAATGATAAATTTTCCACCAATCTTTTTTTTCATCCCTATCATGGAGGTTTATATTTTAATGCTGCACGTAGCAATGGTCTGAATTTCTGGCAGTCAGCACCTTTTGCGTTGGGCGGAAGCCTTATGTGGGAGTTTGCAGGCGAGATAGAACCGCCGGCAATCAATGATATTTTTGCCACAACATTGGGCGGTATAGCCATAGGCGAGATAACCCATAGGCTTTCCAATCTTATGATAGATGAGAGTGCATACGGATGGGAAAGATTCTGGAGAGAATTGGCAGCCACGGTCATTTGTCCTATGAAAGGATTGAATCGTATTCTCAGTGGCAAAGCATGGGAAAGAAAAACTTCTTTTTACAAATATCATGATTATACTGCTTTGCCGATAGATTTCTCTGTTTTTGCCGGCACCAGATATTTGGCAGATGAGGGTTCTTTTGTCAGAGGAGAATTCAATCCTGTTGTTACCCTGAATATTGACTATGGCGATGTCTATAACCTTGCCAATAACAGGCCTTACGACTACTTTTCTGCTAACGTGACATTGGGCTTTTCTTCTAATCAACCGCTTATATCACAGGTTCATCTTATTGGTCGATTGTGGGGATCAGAGATATCTTTACAAGAAAAAGCGAAGGCTCAATATGGATTTTTCCAGCATTTTAACTATTATGATTCGGAATCTGTTGTGAAGGAGAAGACAGATGTTCCTTTCCGTATATCAGAAGCGGCTTCCATAGGCGGAGGATTCATCTATTCCATTCACGATATAGGCAGATTGAAAACTATCGGTCAAAAGATATTCACCAATGTTGTGTTGTTGGGAGGCAGTGTCAGTGATTATTACAACAATATAGACAGGGATTACAACATGGGCTCAGGTTTCGCTGTACATATCAACACCGAAGTTAAGTTTGAAAAGGCCGGCTGTTTCGTCTTGAATGCTGACTACTATAATATCTATACATGGAAAGGAATAGAGGATGTAGAGAATCCGCAGGAAAAGAATCCGCTTTACCTTAACGTGCAGGGTAACAAAAGCTATTCTTCCCTTTTTGTCATCAATCCTGTTATAGAATTGAATATCATACCTCATCTTGACTATCATATGTCTTTGTTTTATTATGCAAGAAAGACATATTACAAACACCGTAAAGATATAGAATCACGCACCTATGAGTTTAAAATGGGTCTGAAATACACAATATAACTATGCAGAATATTTATAATATTCCTGTAAATAATGAAAACATCATTACACATCTTCAGTTTTTCCCAAGTATTGCATGGCTTGGCTTTGCAGAAAAACAAAAAGGGATAAGCATTGATGTGTATGAAAGCTTTCCCAAGCAGACCTTTAGGAACAGATTGCTTCTGATGTCTTCCAACGGCTTGCAGGCAATCACCGTACCCATACGGAGAAGCAGGGAAAAACTTCTGACAAAGGACGCACAGATATCCTATTCCGAAAACTGGAATGTCAGACTTTGGAGAGCCATATATTCCAACTATGGCAACAGTCCTTATTTTGAATATTATGCCGACAAAATCAGAACTATATTGGAGAAAGAATACAAATATCTGATGGATTTGAACATAGAGGTTTTTATGTTCTTGAAGAAAAGTTTCTCGCTTGCCTGTAATCTGAACCTTACAGACGAATATACAGAAAGAAAGGAAAACAATTTTTTGAATGCTTTTTCAATAAAGACAAGAGAACAGGACGGAGAACAGTTCCCTCCTTATATACAATGTTTCTATGAGAAAATTCCTTTTGAAAAGAATCTGTCCTCCTTGGATTTGTTATTATGCTTAGGCAAGCAGGAAGGAAGAGAATATTTACTAAAAATCTAATTTTCTTTAGGGGAGTTCTATAAATTAAACAGCTAATTTTCTTTTGTTTATATCAAAATTTCT
>CAZXEN010000056.1:0-4149 GCA_964639765.1 uncultured Bacteroidaceae bacterium | reverse complement strand
TCCTCTGCCGTTTGTGTAACTTTTAACTATTAGTTTCTTTTTTATAGTCTTTCTTTATTTTATTCATAAAATGATTTGTCCTTCGACCTGCAAACAAAAAAATTACTGCTATTGACAAAAATACGACTGACAATATCCATTTTTTGAAGAACAATGAAATAATAGATAAAATTAAATACATAATTATATGTGTTCTTGTAACATGTAATTCTGTATTTAAACTCTTAAATTTTGAATTCTTTTCTTCGAGTTGCGATACGGAAATGCCATAACTTTCTCTAGGCCAAATCTTTGACTTTTCAAGTAATTTTCCTAACAAAACGGAACCTATTTTATTAAGAATGAATCCGATTTCATACATTGCTACCAAAAGAGCTGCGCTCACGACAATAGACCAATCTTTAAACAAACCCAACAACTCAGACATACGATTATTGAAGTTCGGATGGTCAAAAACAATCAATATAAGAATAACCGAAAATGCAGCACCTGTAAAAAACATATTTGCGACTTCATAAAATGGTACTTTTTCTTTCATAAACAAAAAATCCTTTACTCGTTTTTAAATATAGGGATTGCATTGTAATCGCCATTTAAATATGATTTGCAGATTCTTTTATCAAAGCGTTCACCCAATGTATCTAAAGAGAAAATCTTTGTTTTTCCTAATTCATCTTTATCGACAAAGTTTATTTCATCTTTTCTTAATAAATCTAAATCCATTATTTTTGATTCATGTGTAGTTACTATTAATTGTATTTTTTTCTTTTTTGCAATCATCAAATATTCTTCTACAAATTTATATGTAAGTAAAGGATGAAAACGTCTATTGATTTCATCAATAATATATACTGTTTCTTGATTTGCGGTTAATAACACTTCTATCAAGTCAAGTAAGCGTATAGTTCCATCTGATTCTTCTGATGCAGAAAAAATTGCGTTTGTGTTTTTATGATTGAACTGCAATGTTTTTGCAACTACTCCTGTCTCGTCTGATAATTCGAGTAAAAACATCGCATTGTTTTCAGTACTCCTAATCATAATAACCGGAACATTATCATTTTCGCCTTTAGTTTCATTATATTTTTTTTGTTCATTTAATGAATCTATTATTTCTTGCATTAGTTCTTTTGGAACTGCATTTAATACTTTTTCCGTAGGGATATCAACTATATCAATTTTTGATACGCCTGTTCCAAAGAATGATAACAACTTTGTAATTTCGGAAAAATCTCTTGAATCCATCAAATAAGGATAGTTTGTTATTGGTTTGTCGGGACAGTTTACACTTAAAACATATTTAAACCAATTAAACAGTTTCTTATAAATTTTCATATCAGGATATGATGAATAAAGTGTATCTTTATTTTGATTCATAAGACGCAAGAATAAAATAGAATCATCTTTTAATATATCTTCTGAATATATTGATAATCGCTCATTTATAGCATTGTTCTTAAAATACGAAATTACTTCACAAATTCCTAAATCAATATCTCTATAAAAAATAGTTTTATATGTATTGCCGTAGGCCCACTCCTTAAGCCACTCTGTTTTAAAAGAAGATGATGACAACAATATCTCAAAACCATAAATATAACACTTATCATCTATTTCTACTTTAAATTCAAATTTAGATGTTTTTTCTTTGTTCGAGTCTTTTAATCTACAATAACGGCCTTGGCAGTCTGATGATAAGGGGTTTATAATTAAGTTTTTAGCAAACTCAATCGCACCGACAAGTGTTGATTTTCCCGAAGCGTTAGCACCATATATTGCCATAAATTTCAAGAGCTTTAAAGTTTTATTTGTGTACAATCTTTCTGAAAACATACGAGCTTTTCCGGCTTCCATAGAAAGAGTTTGTTCGTCATCAAACGAAGCAAAATTTGAAACTTTAAAATTAACAAGCATAATACTTCCTCCAATTCTTATTCATTATAATCACTTTTTTCACAAAAGTCAACCATCATCAAAGTGTTTTATTTGCAGATTTTTCAAGATTATGTGATTTTTTCACAAAATCTTGAAAAATACTATTGACAACTCATGTTTTTCCAAGTATAATACATGCAGGTTAGCACTTATGTGCTACGAGTGCTAATACTATAATTATAAAGGAGGACCTTATATGACATTAAAGGTGCTAAGTAGCAAACATTACAAAGACACCACAAAAGATTACGGGGACTGTTTTGTTTTTATCGACGGCAAAACAGCAATCGTTTACGATTGTGGTTCAGAGGACCATGCATTGAGGGTTATTTCTATATTGGACGAATACAATATAGAGAAGGCAACTGTGATTCTTTCACACAACGATGATGACCATTTTGCGGGAATTCCTCTGCTTATTTCAAAGGGAAAAGTCGATAATTTGTTTACAATTCTTCTTTTGAAATACAAAGAGGAGTTGTTGGATGAAATTGATGATGGTAGGATTAATCGTAATTCGATAGGCAACAAAATTACAGAACTTTACAATAATATTGCCTCCTTATCAAAAACCGTTTCATTGAAAGATGTGTACGAAAACGAAGACGAACTGCCATCTCAGGTGGAATTTATAGGACCGGATTTTGACTATATGATAAAGGCCGCCGCAAAAGGTCTCGATAACAGAGAGGGCAACACTATTGATGGTGAGACTATTACAAATGCTGCAAGTGTTCAAATCAAACTAAAACTTGGAACAAAGAAAGTTCTTCTTACGGGAGACTGCGCTCCTGATGCTTTTCCCGAAGGAATAAAGCTGAATAGTTACCAGTATATTCAGTTGCCTCATCACGGAAAACCTTCTTCCGCAGAAGAAATTTTCAAGAAAGCGTTTCCTGATGTGGGTGTTACATATCTGGTATCTGACAACAAAGGTAATGCTAATGGTGGTTCAGATAACTTGGATACAACAGGACATATAGTTAAAAACACCAAAGATTGGGATATTGATATCAATGAAAATTCCGCACCAAACACATCTTTGTATACAGGAAGAACGCTTGACCAATGAAATATCTACTTCGAAAAAAGAACAGCTCCGAACTAATCCACAGAAAAAAATACATTGAAAAAATAACAGGTGTATGGTTTTGGCCTAAAGGAGAAATTGGTGAATTTGTAATACTTGAATCTGTGCCGAATTCTTATTATGACGATATCTGTGTTGTGTACGGACACAATAATGAAGTTGCCGAACTTTTATCTTTTAATATCGAAACATTGAAAGAAAAAAACTTATTTCTTATCTCATGCTCCTTAAAAAACAAAAAATTACTCCATATCAAGAATAAAGCCATTTTTCTTGCTCCCCAATCAAATAACAGCTTAATGCTTTTAAAAGGAAAAGAGTTAGGTTTCCCTTTTGATATTACTGAAACAGAACTGAATCTTTATAACTCTCCCGAAAAAGATTTATACCAAAAACTAAGAAATTGCTTTTCTATTCCTAATACTATTCTCTAATACTACTTATCTTCTAATAACTAAAAAACTCAAGGGACCAGTTGTCTGGCCCCTTATTCTATTATACATATAAGAATTCAGCATACACCATCTCTCTTGCTCTTGCCTCAATGTTTTTCATACGGCATATCCACTCTAACTGATTATCTTCTTTCAGTTGCTCGGTTACATCTTCTGCTTCTTTCATCTGCTCAACAAGAATATCGAACATCTGTTGTGCCTGAGTATCAATATCAGATAAATACTGCCACAGTTTACCTTCAGCAAGCAGAGTTGCAAATACCACTTTCTTATATTTCAGAAGATACTCTTTATGTAACATTCCCAATTTACTGAGGTGGATACTTGCCTCTTCAGGTGGGAGTGTTATGTTGGGTATTATGTAGTCTGCCACTTGTCTGTATGTAATGTTTGCCATAAAGTTCATCCTTTCTTGTTGTCAATGAAAGTGTCATAGGTAAATCTTGCTCCGAGCCGGAAGCCTGATATAAAACTATCTGCATTGCTTGTCGTTGAAAATTCAATGTAAGCACTTACATAGTTTTGAAATAACTCCTTATCTTCGCCGGTAAGTCTTGCAGTAAGTTGTTCTTCTTTCTCTGCAAGGTTACTAAGTTGATTCTTGAGTTTAGGTGTTAGTTCAGAATTAACTTCTTGTGGCTCAATGTTGCCGTAATAAAAATCTTCAAT
>CAZXEN010000055.1:0-4478 GCA_964639765.1 uncultured Bacteroidaceae bacterium | reverse complement strand
TCCGCTTTGGTATGCTTACGGGGGTTACGAAGTTTTCCAAGATAAGTCTATTCAGTGATTTGAACAATTTGAAAGACATATCACTTGACGAGAACTATACTGATATTTGCGGAATAACAGAAGAGGAGATAAAAAACAACTTCACAGAACATTTGCAGGCATTTGCAGAGAAGGAAGAGACAACAAGCGAAGATATACTTCAAAGATTAAAAGCAATGTATGATGGATATCACTTTTCAAAGGATATAAATACAGATATTTACAACCCATTCTCTCTTTTGAATTCTTTGACGGATTTTGATTTCAGAAACTATTGGTATCAGACGGGTACGCCTACGTTTCTTGTGAAGCTTTTGCAGGAAAACGACTATGACTTAAGAGATTTTTCAGAAAACAAGATAACAGCCAAGGATTTGACCAGCAAGGAAAGTATGATGAATGCACCTGTTGCGTTGTTTTATCAGTCAGGCTATCTCACCATAAAAAGCTACAACAAAAAGAGCGGCGCCTATAAACTTGGCTATCCAAACAAAGAGGTTGAGGAGAGTTTTCTTGATTTTCTTTTGCCGAAGTATATGCATACCAATGAGAATGCAAGTTTTTCATATGTTGAGAAGATGTATGAGAACTTGGAGAACGGAGAGATAGAAGACTTTCTAAAGACTATGAAGGTGTTCTTTGCTTCAGTACCTTACGACCTTATAAAGGATACAGAGAACCATTATCAGACGGTCATCTTTATCATCTGCAAGTTGATAGGCTTCATAGTAGAGGCAGAATACAAGATAGTGAGCGGACGCATAGATATGATAGTAAGGACAGATAATTTTCTGTATTTGTTTGAGTTTAAGTTTGACAAATCAGCAAAAGAGGCTTTAGAGCAGATAGATAGTAAGGACTATCCACTTCCTTTCCAGCAGGATGAAAGAAAATTATATAAGATAGGAATAAACTTCTCGTCCCAGACAAAGAATATTGACGAATATATTGTTCAGTAAGTTTCGAAGAGACAAAATCCTATTAACCCCAAGCGTAAGTGTGGGGTGCATATTGCGTTTAATACCCCTTCCCAGCGTCTCGGAGAGGCGCTACAAAATAGTCAATGCAAATAAAAGAAAATGAACATAAAAAAAACAATTTGCCGTCTCTCCCAAAAAAACTCTTGATTTTTACACCAAAAAAACTTAATCTTTTTGCAAAAAGTCCTAATCTTTTTTTGTAAAAACGAAGACTTTTTTCTTCAGGTAAAGAAAAGCAGAAGCCTATGTCTTTGTCCGTAGTACGATATTTTTTCATCTGTTTGAAATATTTTTTGTAAATTTGCATTCTCAAAAAAATAAACATAGCTATGAAGAAATTATTTATCACACTTACATTGATTGCGTCCATGCTTGGCTCCCATATCGTTTGGGCACAGGGAGGAATGTGGTTACCTATGTTGCTTTATATGAACGAAAGTGATATGCAGGCAAAAGGAATGCAGATTTCCGCCAAGGATATCTATGATGTAAACAATGCTTCCTTGAAGGACGCCGTTATGCTCTTTGGCAGTGGCTGTACAGGAGAGTTTGTTTCCAATGAAGGTCTGGTTTTTACCAATCATCACTGTGGCTATTCCTACATTGTACAGCATTCCACGGTGGAGCATGACTATCTTACCAACGGTTTTGTTGCACAGAACAAAGGTGAAGAGTTACCTTGTCCGGGATTGACTGTAACAATACTCAAGTATATGAAAGATGTTACCAAGCAAGTTCTTGAGGGTGTTGATAAATCCTTGAACGAGTCACAGCGAAAGACCCTTGTCAAGACAAATATAGACAACATCATACACAAGGAGACCAGAGGCACTCACTACAGCGTCATAATCAAACCAATATACTATGGCAACCAATATATAATGTATGTCAATGAGGTGTTCAAAGATGTACGTCTTGTGGCGGCTCCTCCAAGCAATATAGGAAAGTTTGGAGGCGACACAGACAATTGGATGTGGCCAAGACACACGGGAGACTTCTCTGTTTTCAGGGTTTATGCCGACAAGAACAATGAGCCTGCTCCATACAGCAAGGACAACAGACCATACACCCCAAAGAAGTTTATGACTATCTCTTTGAAGGAAAAGAACGAGGGCGATTTTACTTTTGTCTTTGGTTACCCCGGCACCACAAGACAGTTCCTTACCTCTTTTGCTGTTGATGAGGTGCAGAACTACGAAGACCCTATAAGGATAAAGCTTCGTACTCAAGTTCTTGATGTGTATAATCAGGCCATGAACGAGAGTCCAGCAAAACGTCTGCGATATGCTTCCAATGTTGCGAGCATTGCCAACGGTTGGAAAAAATGGCAAGGAGAGGTAAAAGGCTTGAAGTTCCTTAACGCCATAGACAAGAAGAAAGCCTTTGAGCAAAACTATCAGGATGTGATAGCGGAGTTTAAGCCACTCTACGATGACAACCATAACTACAAACTTAGGGAGATATATCTTGGCGAGGCGGTGCTTTCTTCACAGATGATGAGACAGACGCGTCAGCTTCTTAACCTTATCACTCTTTCCCATGCAGACTCCACAAGTGAGAACACGGTGAGACAGAGTGCCAAGAAACTTTGGGAGACACTGAATACCTACTATGAGAATGATTTTTCTTCTCAACGGGTGGTGGATAGCACCATTTTTGTGAAGACCATGTTTGTTTTCTACAACGATTTTGCAAAAGACAACTACACTTTTCTACGTGAGAGGATAAACAAAAACTACAAAGGCGATGCAGGAAAATATTTCTCTGAAGTCTTTGCGAAAACCCTTCTCACCAATCCAAAGAAAGCCGAGAAACTCTTGAACAACTACAGGAAGAAAGACTATAGGAAACTTCTTGATGATATGTCTGTGGAACTTCTTTCGCCGATATGGGGGGAATATATCAGCAGTGATGTTGATTACATAGCAGCCAACAATAGCAAGATAGACAGTCTTTACAGAATATATGTGGCACAGATAATGCAGAGAGAGAAAAACAGGATGTTTTATCCCGATGCCAACCTTACACTTAGGGTTACTTACGGCAATATCTCTTCCTTCAAACCAAGAGACGGCGTAACCTACAAGCACTATACAACCCTTGAAGGCATTATGGAGAAAGAAAATCCAGACATCTATGACTATGTTGTAGAGAAGAAACTCAAACAGCTGTACAACGCAAAAGACTATGGACAGTATGCCAACTCTTTGGGTGAGATGCCTGTGGCTTTCATAGCCAGCAATCACACCACAGGGGGAAACTCCGGCTCTCCTGTTATGGATAAGGACGGTTATCTTATAGGTATCAACTTTGACAGAAACTGGGAGGGAACGATGAGTGATATCCTTTACGACAAAGACCTTTGCAGAAACATTTCTCTGGATATAAGATACTGCCTGTTTATCATAGACAAATTCCTTGATGCAAAACATCTTGTAGATGAACTTTGCATAGTAAGATAGTTCTTTTCATATAATAAAAGCTTAACTAAAAACAAGATAATACATAGGGTGTTATCTTGTTTTTTATAAAAAATCAAAGAAAAATTTGTCAATTAAAAGATATTTACTAATTTTGCACCGCTTATTGTAGGGTAAGTGGTAGTGCTTTAACTTTTTTGTTTTTGCATTATCCGTTTTGAAAGTTTAGTTGTTTAAAAAAGCGTTATGCTTTTATAACTTGTAGTCAAAGAGTGTGGAAACTTTTATGAATACAGCAAGTTATAACGAGTAATATGCTGCCTATTTCATAGGCGTGATGTTAACTATCGTTATGTCTTCTGTATTCGGGTCCTTCCACACACCATTGGCTAAAGATGTAAATCATAGATGATTTCACGCTTTTTTTAGTTTAAGATAGTTAAGGATATTAAGGAGTATCCATTCCTTTAGGAAATCATCAAGGAAAACTTATCGCTTATGCGAAAAATTAGTTTATTTCTTGTAGGAGTATTCTTATTACTTCTTTCTGGGAATCTGTTTGCTTTTCAAATAGGAAATCTTTCATATACAGTCACAACGGCTGCTGGTGACGATGACAATGGTGGAGAGGTTAAGGTAGCTGGATGTACTGTATCAGCCGTAGGAGCTATTGAAATCCCTTCAACTGTAACATACAACGATATTACCTACAGCGTAACCTCAATAGGTAGTGGTGCGTTTGAATGTTGTACACGTTTAACAAGTATAACTATTCCAAATAGCGTAACCTCAATAGGTGACGGTGCTTTTAATAGTTGTACAAGTTTACAATCTGTTGCTATTCCAAACAGTGTTACTTCTATCGGTGTCGCTGCTTTTAATAATTGTACAAGTTTACAATCTGTTGATATTCCAGACGGTGTTACTTCTATCGGTACCTATACTTTTTACGGTTGTACACGTTTAAGAAGTATAACTATTCCCAGCGGTGTTACTTCTATCGGTAACTCTGCTTTTTACGGTTGTACAGGTTTAACAT
>CAZXEN010000054.1:0-5598 GCA_964639765.1 uncultured Bacteroidaceae bacterium | reverse complement strand
TCGGTAGAGCAGAGGACTGAAAATCCTTGTGTCACCGGTTCAAATCCTGTCGATGCCACACGAAAAACGGAAGTCTTGAAACAAAGGCTTCCTTTTTTTTATATTAACCCTTTTTATCCTATCAAGAAAAACAGTGTAATTCAAAATTATATCTATATTTTACGCTAAAAACTCTTGCAGTTTAGAAAAAAGTCTTAAATTTGCTTTTTCTTAAATCAGGTAATATTTATTAAAGTTTTATGGCAAATTTAAAGGAAATACGTAATAGAATCTCTTCTGTATCATCTACTAAGCAGATAACTTCAGCTATGAAGATGGTGTCGGCAGCTAAGTTACGTAAATCTCAATCTGCTATCGTCCAACTAAGGCCTTATACCAAAATTATGAATGAAGTCGTATATAGATTAGTGGACAGTAGCGTTGAAGATATTCCTTATCTTAAGGCAAAAAAAGAAGAGAAGAAAATCTTGCTTATTTCTCTTACATCAAACAAAGGATTATGTTCTACTTTTAATTCCTCTATTGTGAAGCTTACCAGACAAAGGATAGACAAATACCTTTCAGAAGGCAAGGAAGTCTGTTTGCAGAGCTTTGGAAAGAAGGGTGATTCTGCTTTTAAGCATATTGACAAGATAAACTATCTTGGTTCTGAGGATGAAATGTGGGAAAGTCTGAACTTTGACAAAGTTTCTCTATTTGCAGACCAGATATTGCAAGACTATATAAAAGGAAAGTACGACAGAGTTGAAATAATATACAATCAGTTCAAAAATGCAGCTGTTCAGGAACCATTGACCGACACTTTTCTTCCTTTTGATTTAAGCACAATACAAACTATAGATAAACCAACAACAAATAACAACTATATTTTTGAACCAAGCAAGGCAGAGATTCTTCAAAGTGTTATTCCTCTGTTCTTGCATACAAAAATGTACAGATGTTTTTTGGATTCTTTTACTTCTGAGCATGGTGCGAGAATGAGCAGTATGAACAAAGCAACCGACAATGCTCAAGAACTGTTGAGTGATTTAACTCTTACATATAACAAACTTAGACAAGCAAGCATCACCAATGAAATTATAGAGATATGTAGTGGTGCAAATGCTTTAAGTTAAAAACTGTCAAAGAAAAAATATGCGTTACAAAGTTGATTTTCTTGTTATAGGTTCTGGCATAGCAGGGTTAAGCTATGCTCTTAAAGTTTCAAAATTCGGGAAAGTATGCCTGCTTACCAAAGCCCAGGCAGAAGAAAGTTCCACCAAATATGCACAGGGCGGGATTGCTGCAGTAATGTACGAACCTGATACCTATGAAAAGCATATAAATGATACTCTTATTGCAGGTGCAGGCATTTGCAACGAAAAAAGCGTCCGCATAACCATAACGGAAAGCACCGACAGGATAAAAGAACTGATAGAATGGGGTGCACAGTTTGACAAAAACCGTTCAGGCTATTATGATTTGGCAAGAGAAGGCGGACATTCTGAACACCGTATATTCCACCATCAGGACAATACCGGAGCAGAAATAGAACGTGCTTTGCTGGAAGCAGTAAAAGCCAACAGAAATATAGAACTAAAAGAAGACCAGTTTACCATAGACCTCATAACTCAGCATCATCTTGGCAAGGAAGCAAACAGACACATGGATAATGTAGAATGCTATGGCGCATATGTTTTGAACAAGGAGACAAACAGCATAGATACCTATCTTGCAAAGATAATCATGCTGTCTTCGGGCAGCAATGGTAATGTGTATTCTTCCACAACTGCTCCCATCGTGGCGACAGGAGACGGACAAGCCATGGTTCATAGGGCAAAAGGCTGGTTAAAGGATATGGAATTCGTACAGTTTCATCCTACTTCTCTTTACAATCCTATGGAAAAGCCTTCTTTTCTTATCACAGAAGCAATGCGTGGTGCAGGCGGAGAACTGAAGAACCTGAAAGGTGAGGCTTTTATGCACAAATATGATGAACGTGGTTCTTTGGCACCAAGAGATATTGTCGCAAGAGCAATAAATAGCGAGATGACTATCAGCGGAGACGATCATGTTTATCTGGATTGTTCCAAGATAAGCAAAGAAGAGATAATGCATCATTTCCCTCATATATATGCAAAATGTCTTGAAATGGGTATAAATATTACCCGTGGAGATATGATACCTGTAGTCCCTGCAGCACATTATGGTTGTGGTGGTATTGTGGTAGATGAATTTGCACGCACAACAATAAAACATCTGTATGCTACAGGAGAATGTTCCTGCACAGGCCTTCATGGAGCAAACCGTTTAGCATCCAATTCCCTGTTGGAAGCATTGGTGTATTCACATCGTGCAGCTCTTGACAGCAAAGAAGCGATAAACAGCATAGAGTTTTGTGATCAGGTGCCGGATTGGAACGCTGACGGAATGGTTCTCAACGAAGAAATGTCCCTTATTACGCAAACTCAGAGAGAACTGCAACAGGTGATGTCCAATTATGTAGGAATAGTACGCAGTAACCTACGTCTGCAAAAAGCATTCAAACGTACTAAACTCATATACGATGAAGTGGAAGAACTATACAACCGTTCTGTGCTTACACCACAGCTTTGTGAATTGAGAAACCTTATTGCCAATGCTTATCTTATAATAAGTATGGCAATAAAACGTACAGAGAGTGTGGGATTACACTATAATATAGACTATCCTCCAAAGAAACACTAAAACTTCTACCATTGTATTGGTTCAATATTATGAGCCAACAGATAGTTGTTTGTCTGTGAGAAATGTCTGTTTCCAAAGAATCCTCTGTATGCTGAAAGCGGAGACGGATGGACAGAAGTAAGCACAAGGTGTTTTGATTTGTCAATGAGTTTTCCTTTCTTTATGGCAAAACTTCCCCAGAGTATGAAGACAAGGTTTTGTTTTCTTTGGCTTAAATTCAGGATTACATTGTCAGTAAAGGTCTCCCAGCCGAAGCTTTGATGAGATGCTGCTCTGTGTTGTTCAACAGTTAGTGTGCTGTTAAGCAGCAATATGCCTTGTTTTGCCCAACGGGTGAGGTCACCATTTTGATTTATTTTTATGTTCAGGTCGTTTTCTATTTCCTTGTATATATTTTGCAGAGATGGAGGCAAATCTATGCCCTCAGGGACAGAGAAAGCCAGACCATGAGCCTGCCCTTTTTCGTGATAAGGGTCTTGTCCGAGTATAACGACCTTGACTTTATCGAAAGGACACAAGTTAAAAGCATTGAAAATCAAAGAACCCTTAGGAAAAACTGTCTTGGTCTTATATTCTGTTTTAACTTTGTTTACAAGGTCTTCAAAATAAGGTTTGTCAAATTCTGTCTGTAAAACCTCCTTCCACGAATTTTCTATCTTTACTT
Source organism: uncultured Bacteroidaceae bacterium (assembly GCA_964639765.1). Classification (GTDB taxonomy): domain Bacteria; phylum Bacteroidota; class Bacteroidia; order Bacteroidales; family P3; genus Scybalousia_A. Next base: position 2,228 of record CAZXEN010000054.1, on the reverse strand, counting down.
CCATGTTTTATATCTTGTTAAGCAGATTATTTATTTCATTTACAGAGGTGCTGTGTACAAAAGGCTTTTCATCTATATCCAATCCTTTGCATAGATATTTTGAAAACTCTTTCATCTTGCCGAGTACAAGTTTTTCGTTCTGATAACGCAAGGTTGCAACGAAATTTTCTTCAACATCTTGTATGAAAGGTTTCAAAACCATATCTTTTTCCACATTTATGCCACGTATTTGTGAAGCAAGAAGCGGATTTCTCAAAATTCCTCTGCCAAGCATCCAATGTTTTATAAACGGTAACCTCATCTTCAGCCTTGAAAAATCCTCCACTGAAAAAATATCTCCGTTATATATAATGGTATGTTTTATCTGTCCTGCCAAATATTCAAATTCATTAATATCCACATTGCCTTCATAGAAATCAATGGCTTTTCTCGGGTGAATACATACGCTTTTCAATGGCAGAGAATTTATTATCGGCACAATTTGTCTGCAATCCGTACTCTCTTTCACACCCAAACGTACTTTAATGGAGACTTGCAGGGTAGTATTGTTGAGAATATGTTCCACTATATCCCGTATTGCTTGCGGTGAAGTAAGCATTCCTGCACCACGACCATGAGAAACTATGTCTTTTTTTGGACAGCCCATATTAAGATTTACTTCTCTGTAGCCAAAACTTTCTATTACCTTGCAGGTGTCAAGTATATATTCCTTATTGTTTCCTATTACTTGCGGGACGATAGGCACGGAACCCTCGTTTCCCTTTGGTATTATGTCCTTGAATTGGATACTGTTGGCGTTGGTTTTGTTGGAAGTGGCAGAAATAAAAGGACTTATGGCATAGTCGAAATTTTTGGGGAAGAACTTTTCAAAACTTTTACGAAAGAACAGAGAAGTAAGGTTCTGCATAGGAGCAAGAATCAGCTTGTCGTCGGAAGAAAACAAGGAAGTCAGGAAAACTATGATGTTTTCGGTTTTCTGCTTTGGTAAGATAGCTCGTAGTTCCATAATGTTCTGTTAATAATTTCCACTGAAAGAGACTGCCTCATTCAAAGCCTTGACAAAAGGGAAAGTTTTCTTGCATTCCGCTTTCAGAAATTCATTCAAATTTTGACGGAACAACGTTTCTTCATCACAACTCTGCTCCAAAATGAAAGATTTCAAACGTATCAAGTCATCAAATTCACTTTCTGGAAATCCTTTCGGGTTTTTCTTCAGTGAAACGTTGGTGTCAAGGCGGAAACCTTTAGCTTTCGCGATAAGTTTTCTGTAGTTTTTGCCATCATTATAGAGGTCTTCCCTTATGAGTTGCAGCATTTCTTTGTCAGGCATGAAACATCCGCAATACAAAGCAGAACCTCCCGTGCCGTCTTCCCAAGTTGGTTCAATATGGAAGTAGTATCCCGCTTTCCAAGACTTCTTTCCTCCCGGACAGACATAAACTCCGAAGTGTGTCTTATAAGGACTTTTGTCTTTTGAAAAGCGTATATCACGATAGAATCTGTAAGTACAGTCTTTCAGGCTCAGATGTCTCACACTTGTATCAAATTCGCAAATATCTTTTAGAAACTTTTCAGCAATGATATTGAACTTGGCATTGGCGTTTTCGTACTCTGACCGATGAGATTTAAACCATTCCCTGTTATTGTTCAGCCTTACATCAGTCAAGAACTTCAAAATATCTTCCATCTTCAAAACTTTTTTTCATCTGCAAAGGTACAAAATATTTGTATTCTGCGATATTAACCGTCAAAAAAACAAGTTTTTTACAGACTTCAAAACTTTCCCAAAAAAGTCTTCGTTTTTAGAAAAAAAGATCAACTCTTTTGGGTAAAAAGTCTTGATCTTTTTTTCTAAAATCCAACTCTTTTTTACCGCAGTCTTTTTCCCCAATATTCAGGCTGAAGAAAATTTTTGATAAAACAATATTTTTTCTTTTTTTATTGCTAAGTAACAAAAAGTTACTATCTTTGCAACAGATAATCGTAGGATTATTTTTTAGATATAAAAAGCATTATGCTTTATTTTGAGTCATTGGAACTCGACACTCCAAAAATTTGTTATCTCAAGTAAAGTGGTGATGTTCATAGTGCCGACCTGTGAGCTTTACTTGTTTGGATAACAAAAGGTAAGTCGAGACCTCCAATGAACAAATAAGAAAAAGTTCACAATCTTTTTATGGTGGGTTCTATTTATTCACTTTTTGGTCATCCAAACAAACAGAACCCGT
>CAZXEN010000053.1:0-6208 GCA_964639765.1 uncultured Bacteroidaceae bacterium | reverse complement strand
AATTTTGATATAAACAAAAGAAAATTAGCTGTTTAATTTATAGAACTCCCCATAACTTTATATCCATAAATTCTTGATGTTTTTTCTTAAAAAATCAATCTTATTATTCCTATACAAAAAAATATTCTTATCTTTGCAAATGGAAAAAATCTTTTGTTTTTATGAGGGTAAGAGTGTTCCAGACCAATCCCAAGGCTTTGGATTGTGAAGCCAACAGTGAGGAGATAAAGCAACAATTGTCTTCTTCCAACGATGATGTGCTGAATATTTTTGGAGAAATGTCTTTGTGTGGTTCTCCTTTGTATGATGCTGTAAAAGACAAGGATCTATACAAACGTGTATCTTTATGCGGGGAAGCTTTACTACATGAAAAAAAGAGTTTTATTATCGGCTGTATTGCCAAGGGAGAAGAGAATTTATATTACAATGCTTTGGTTTTTGTGGATAAAGGTGAGGTTGCTTCACTTGCCACCAAAAGAAATCTCGCTTCATTGGACAAAGGTTTCACTGCCGGCAATGGACTGGAAGTGGTGAATTACAACGGTGAGAAAGTTGCCTTTGGATTCTTGTCCGATATGGAAAACTTCCTGAGTAGAAAAATAAATGTGGGAACCATAGTGCTTTGCGGCAATGTGTTGTTTGACAAAGATGACAAAGAAGAGACCATAAAAACACTTTCTTTCTATGCCCGTGCCTACAAGGTAAAGATAATATATCTCAACAGAGTGGGTGCTGAGGGTTCCTTGGTTTATGGCGGAGGCAGTTTTGTGATGAACGACAGAGGAGAAGTATGCGAAAAGTTACCGATGTTTGAAACTGCATCTGCTTTGGTGGAGACAGACAAAATGAAAGCCAAAGGTTTCAATGCCCTTGCATACGAGGAGAAAATATTTCAGGCAGGAGTCTTAGGCTTAAAGGATTATTTCGCCAAGAACAAAATAAAGAAAGCTGTTATAGGCCTTTCAGGAGGAATAGACTCAGCCGTTGCCGTGGTCTTTGGTGTGGCTGCATTGGGAAAAGACAATGTGACTGGTGTTTTGATGCCAAGCAAGTATTCTTCCGACCACAGCGTAAAAGATGCTGAGCAATCTGCACAGAAGTTAGGAATAAAATATCACACCATACCTATACAAGACATTTTTGAAGCAAGCCTGAAGACTATGCAACCTGTCTTTGAAGGTACAGAACCCAACACAGCAGAAGAAAACCTGCAGGCCAGAGCAAGATGTATGATTGTGATGGCTATAGGAAACAAGACAGGAGCTGCTATGCTTAATACAAGCAACAAGAGTGAGAGTGCTGTAGGTTATGGCACTCTGTATGGAGACGATTCTGGAGCCATAAGCGTTTTGGGAGACTTATACAAAAAAGATGTATACAGGCTTGCCCGCTGGATAAACCGCAATGAGGAGATAATACCTTGGAACTCCATAAACAAAGCTCCGTCTGCTGAGTTGAGATACGACCAAAAAGACTCCGACACTTTACCAGAATATGATGTATTGGACGAGGTTTTGGAAGATTATATAGACAATGGACTATCCTGTTCGGAATTGATAAAAAAAGGTTATCAGGAAGAACTTGTAAAGAGAGTGCTTCATCTGTTCAGAACAAACGAATGGAAAAGACATCAGGAAGCACCTGCAATAAGATACAGCAAAACTTGTTTTACAACAGATTATAAACAACCTATATCATAAAAAGAGATAAAGATGAGCGACAGCATAAAACACGAATGTGGCATAGCAATGCTTAGATTGCTGAAACCTTTGGAATACTATCAGGAAAAATATGGCAACACATGGGCTTTAAACCGTATGTACCTGCTTATGGAAAAACAACATAACAGAGGACAGGACGGAGCAGGCTTCGCTTCTGTGAAGTTTGACACAAAGCCGGGAAAACAATATGTGGATATACAAAAGAGCAACGACAGACAAGCCATAGCGGATATATTCAAAAACGTTTTTGCAGACTACAAAAACATAGAAAGCAAAGAGCCAGAGAAAGTCAATGATATAAAATATCTGAAAGAGAATGCGAGGTTCTTTGGAGAAGTGTTTATGGGTCATCTGCGTTATGGTACTTTTGGAGGCAACGCCTTGGCTAACCTGCATCCTTTTCACAGAAAAAACAATTGGAAGACAAGGGATTTGCTCATTGCAGGTAATTTCAACCTTACCAACATAGACGATATGCTAAACAAACTTATCTCCCTTGGACAACACCCTGTGGATGTAACCGATACAGGCATTGTATTGGAAAAAATAGGTAAATTTCTTGACAAGGAAGTGGAAGATTTGTTCAAGAAGCACAAGCTCAACCAAGAATCCAACATACAGATAACAGAGAACATCTCCAATGAAATGGACTTGCAAAAGGTTTTGGCTTCAAGTGTAAAACATTTTGACGGTGGATATGTTATGTGTGGTCTTACAGGCAACGGCTATGCTTTTGCTGCAAGAGATGAAAACGGCATACGGCCTTGTTTCTGGTACAAGAATGATGAAGTGGTTGTGGTTGCTTCTGAACGTCCTGCCATAATGACTACCTTCGATGCTTACGTGGAAGAGGTCAAGGAACTTACTCCAGGTTGTGCCTTGATTATCAAAAGAGACGGCACCGTAACCGAGGAACGTATAAAACAAACTCCCGGAAACAAATACAACGAATGTTCTTTTGAAAGAATATATTTCTCCCGTGGTACGGACAAGGACATATACAGAGAACGTAAAGCCTTGGGTGAAAAGATATTCCCACAAATTCTTGAAGCTATAGACAAAGACATAAAAAACACTGTCATCTCTTATATTCCAAATACTGCTTCCGTTGCTTTTCAAGGTTTAGCCAAAGCCTTCAGTGATTATATTGATGAACAGAGAAAGTCTCAGATACTCTCTCTTAAAGGAGATATAAGCCCTGAGAAATTGGAAGAAATCTTTGCTACATCTGTAAGAAGAGAATATATTGTGGTAAAAGACGTGAAGATGAGAACATTTATAACACAGGACAATGAAAGAGACGATATGGTTGCTCATGTTTATGATGTAACATACGGACAGATAAAAGAGGGTGTGGATAACCTTGTGGTTATAGATGACAGCATAGTCAGAGGTACTACTCTGCGTCAGAGCATTCTTTCCATACTTGACAAGCTTGGACCTAAGAAAATAGTGGTAGCCTCTTCTGCTCCTCAAATACGTTATCCTGATTGCTATGGTATAGATATGTCCCGTTTGGGCTATATGGTTGCTTTCAATGCTGCAATAGCTTTGTTGAAAGAACGAGGAATGCAAAACATCATAGACGAGACCTATCAGCTGTGCAAGAAACAAGAGACTCTTCCTATAGAAATGGTAGTAAATCATGTCAAAGCCATCTATGAGCCTTTCACAGCACAAGAGATTTCAAACAAAATAGCCGAACTCATAACTCCTAAACATTGCAATGCTGAAATAGTTGTGGTTTATAACAGTTTGGAAAACCTTCACAGCGCCTGTCCTAACCACACAGGCGACTGGTATTTCTCCGGCAACTACCCTACAGCAGGAGGAAACAAGGTTGTAAATACAGCTTTTATCAACTGGTACGAAGGTAACAACAAACGTTCTTACTAAAAATACATATCATGAGAAAGATTATATATATATTAATAGTATTGATGTTTGCGTCCTGTTCGCTTTTCAAAAAGAGCGAAAAGAAACCTGTAGAACTTTCCTCCTCAACCGTCAGCACCAAAACTGCAACTCCCAGCACTACACCTTTGCAACGCATAAAACCTTTTGAGACCTTTGCCTGCAAAGTCAGCGGGTCTTACAAAGGCATTCCTATATCTGCCACGGTACGCATAGCTTACGACAGCATTGTGTGGGTATCTGCTTCCTCTTTGGGAATAGAAGGAGTAAGGGCTTTATGCCTTACAGACTCCATGTTTGCTATCAACAAGATGGAAAAAGAATATATAGCTTGTTCTTACGACAGGGCTTCAAAATTTGTAGGCATTCCTTTAAGTTTTGATTTTGTACAGTCTTTGTTCTTGGATACTGTAAGAAAAGCTACATTCAATTCTCCAAACTTCTCCAGCACTGTAAAGAAAGAACTTACCAAGGTGGAAAAATATTCTTTCCCTTCTACCATAGAGGTAAATGCCATATTCAACAATCAAAAGCAAAACATAAAACTGAAGGTGAAGAACCATAAGATAAACATAAAAAACGACTATCCTTTCTCTCAACCCAAAGACTACAAAGTAAGACACTAATGGCTGAAAGCATCTTAACGGTAGAACATCTATACAAAAGCTTTGGAACCAAGACAGTATTCCAGGACCTTTCTTTTGGAATCAATGTCGGGCAGAAAGTTGCTCTTATTGGCAGAAACGGAGAGGGTAAGAGCACGTTGTTGAATATGCTTTTTGATGAAAAAGAAAGAGATAACGGACTCATTACTTTCAACTCCAATGCCTTTGCATCTTACCTCCCTCAAAAAACATGGAAAGAAGAGAAGCACAGTATAGAAGAAGAACTGATGCAAAGTTTTGACCATCAAGACTCAAAAGAAACTTTTCTTGCAAAGATAAGGGAAATAATGTCTGTTTTCAAGGTGGAAGATATTTCCCGTCCTTTGAATATTCTTTCCGGAGGAGAACAGAAGAAAGTAGCCTTGGCAAAAGTTCTTCTCAGACAAAGCAATTTCTATGTTCTTGATGAGCCTACGAACCATTTGGATATAAATATGATAGAATGGTTGGAGAACTTTCTGAAAGCCAAGAATACAACCCTGCTTGTTGTAACTCACGACAGGGATTTTATAGACAAGGTCTGTACGGATATATATGAACTCTTTCAAACCAATATAGAAAAGTATCATGGCAATTTTGATTATTTCCTGACCAAAAAGACAGAAAAACTGCACCAGCAACAAGCTTCTGTGGAAAAGGCCCGCAATCTCTACTACAAGGAACTGGATTGGATAAACCGTATGCCCCAAGCCAGAGGTACCAAAAGCAAGAAGCGTATAGAGAACTTTGAGACCATCAAACAACAAGCCTTTCAAAAAATGGAGAAAGAGCAGGAAGAGTTTTCGGTTATTGAAAAACGCATTGGCAAAAAGATACTTGAAATCAACAGTATATCCAAAAGCTTTGGAGAAAAACAGCTTATAAAAGACTTCTCCTACAACTTTAAGCGAGGAGACAAAATAGCCATAATGGGAAGCAACGGCTGTGGCAAGACTACCCTGCTGAATATCCTTATGGGTAAAGAAAAACAAGACTCTGGTTCTGTTATCGTTGGTCAAAGCATAGACTTTGCTTATTATATGCAACAAGGCTTACAGGAAAAGGAAGACAAAAAAGTCATAGACGTCATAAAAGATGTTGCAGAGAACATTCTGACAGACGACAACGGCAAGACTGCAAGCATAGGCGCTTCCGAGTTTCTTGTCAAATTCGGTTTTCCGAAGCAGATGCAGTTTTCTCCATATTCGCTTTTGTCAGGTGGAGAAAAACGTCGGCTATATCTGTTGAAAACATTGATACAAAATCCGAACTTCCTGATACTTGACGAACCTACAAACGATCTTGACATATATTCGTTGCTAACCTTGGAGAATTTCCTAAAGTCCTACAAAGGCTGTCTGTTGCTGGTCTCTCACGACAGACGTTTTGTGGAAAACATTGCAGAGCACTATTTTATTTTTGAAGAAGAGGGCAAGATAAAAGACTGTTATATTCCATATCACGAGTACCTTCAACAGCAAAAACAAGAGAAAGCACACAAGACACAAAACAAAAATGAGGGTGCGACGGCTTACAAGGAACAAAAGAAACTCTCCAAAAACCAAAACCGACTGTCTTTTAAAGAAAAACGGCAAAAAGAAGAATTAGAGAGAGACATTCCGCTATTGGAACAGGAGAAAACAGACCTTACACAACAACTAAGCCAAGGAGAATTGAACGCAGATGAATTGCAGAAGAAATCTCAGCGTATAGAAGAAATCATTTCCCTGCTGGAAGAAAAAGAAATGCAATGGCTGCTCCTTTCCGAAAAGGAAGAATAAGCACTGCAACAAGTATAACAAGCCTTTCTTTCCGCAAGTTTTGTCTTTCCTTTAAGAAAAAGTGTTTTATAGCCTGTGTTATTTATAAATAAGTGTGGAAAAATTATCAAGATTGAAAATATCTTGTGCCACTTGGGTAATTTCCTGC
>CAZXEN010000052.1:0-7140 GCA_964639765.1 uncultured Bacteroidaceae bacterium | reverse complement strand
GCCTGCACGTTGTTTTTTGTCAAGGGATATTCTCAGTGTCTGCTGGTTGGGAGCAAGAGTTTCAACCTCTTCTTCCATATCACTTTCATAGGCAAAATCAGGGTCAGTGGAATATACTACTGAATTGAAGTTATTATTCTTTCTTTGGCGACTCATATATTATGCTCTTTATAAGTTCAAGTATTTTTGTTTCGCTAAGGAATGGTTGTTTGTTGTTATCGTCTGGTACAATAACGTTGAGGTTGTTTGGATTGACAGAGAATTTAAGAGTATCTCCTTCAAAACTTATACCTTCACCGTCAAGGTTAAGTATTCCATCAGAAAATTCTCTTACTTCCACTTCTTTTGCTCTTATGGTTTCAACGTAAGGTGATTTGTCCATCTGATGAAAGAACATCATCTGTACTACTATAGGAGCCAATATTATAGGAGGTTTCTTTACTATTACAATATCCAAAAGACCATCGTTCAGAGATGCTTTCGGAGCTATTATAGCATTGTATCCAAACTGATTGGAATTCATAAAGGAGATAAACAGGGCTTCTTTTGTCATATCCTTTCCATCAACTATAAGATGATATTTCTTTGCCTTATAGTTAATATAGTCTTTCAATACCAGACGAAGATAAGTCTGAAAACCTCTTGTTTTGTTGCCTGTAAACTCTTTTGCTATCAAAGCATCAAATCCAATACCTGCAACAGAGGCGTATGGCATATCGTTAAGATTTACCGTATCTATGTTAAGGGAGTTGGATTTATTTATAACCTCTATTGCTTTTTTTATATCCAGAGGAATATGCAGGCACCTTGCCAATCCGTTACCAGAACCTGCTGGAATAATACCAAGCTTGGTATCACTGTTTATAAGTCCTCTTACACAATCGTTTATAGAACCGTCTCCACCTACTGCCACAACGGTGCTGAATCCTTTTTCAATGGATTCCTTGCATATTGTTGTAGCATGATGTGCATATTCTGTATAGGTAATGGAACAGTCAAATTTTTCTTGGTCAAGATATTCTTCCAAAGCAGTCTCCACTGTTTTTTGTTTGCCTATACCTGAAACAGGATTGATTATAAATAAAATCTTTTCTTTCATATCTTACTTGACCATTGTCTGGTTTTTTATTAGACGATTGTTATACTGCTGTATTATAGCCTGAGTAGTCATAGTATGATGCTCAGTTATGCGAGGATGTTGTTTTGAAATATCATTTCTCATGTCAGGGTCTTTCTTAGCGTCAAACAGCTGTGTTTTGTATCCTTCCCTGTATTTGCTTACATAATCACCTATCATAACAATATATTCACCGTTTGAGAAGTAAATATAGAAGTGTTCGGAAGGGGAAAATATACTCTTTCCAAAAGCAAAAACAGGTTTGTTTATATGAAGCAAGTCACATATAGTAGGGTAGATGTCTGTCTGTTGCATGGTAAGAAGAGAAGTTTCTGAATGTTTCATTTTAGGAGAGTAGAAAATAATAGGAATACGATATAAGCCCAATGCTGTCTGAAAGTCTTTTGTTCCAGTTAAAGCACTATGGTCGGCAGTTATAACAAACAGTGTGTTTTCATACCAAGGCTGTTTTTTTGCATAGTCAAAAAATCTTTTCAATGCATAATCTGTATATCCTACGGTCTCATGTACAATAAGACTGCCTTTTGGAAATCTGCCTATATGTTGTTTTGGAATGGTATAAGGATGATGAGAGGAAAGGGTGAAGACGGTGGAGAAGAAAGGTTCTTTAGTCTGAGAAATTTTTCTGCCCATATACTGTAGGAACGGTTCATCAAAAATACCCCAGTTTCCGTCATAGTCTTTGTCGTTGTTATATTCATCCTTACCATAGTAGTTTTCATATCCCACATGATTGGAAAAGACGTTGAAATTCATTGTACCGTTGTAGCCTCCGTGATAGAAAGCTGTGTTGTATCCTTCTTCTTTCAGGGTGGAAGCAATGGAACTTAGACGGTTTCCACTGTAGGAAGAAGTAATATAGCTTTCTTCGTTCAACAAAGGCATGGAAGAAACAATGGCAGGAATACCGTCTATACTTCTTTTACCGTTTGAATAGCCTTGAAAAACAAGGGAGTGTTTAGCCAAAGAATCCAAAAAAGGAACATAGGATGTATTTGTTTTGTTGTATGTTGAGAAATACTCAGCAGCATAGCTTTCTATTATTATAAGCACAACATTAGTCTTGCCTGATTGCAGGGGTTCTGTAAAAAGAGAGTCTGCCCAGATTTCCTTGTTTGGCTGTTGAATAGGAGAAAAATATTTTGATAGTTCCTGTTCTTTAAAATATTGTTTTGGTTCCAATCCTGCTTTTCCTATGGTGCGATAGAGAGTGTAAGGAGTGTTAAGCACCAAGGCGGTGTTTTGGGTTGTAGCATAGTCCGAAGCCTGTAGAAGACCCATAGGTCTGTATTGTAGTCCTCCTCTTTGAAAAACAAAAAGAACAGCCACACATACAACAAAAACAATGCTGTGCTTAAACAATATCCTTTTTGAAAACTCACTTTCTGTTGCAGGAAATCTTTTTCTTATTATCCAATCAACAAGATACAATGCAACGTTGAACACAACAAATATCAGTACTATATGCCAATAGTCCCTTAGAAACTGTGGTACCAAGGAGTTGAAATCTCCTCCCACACCCAGATAGTTGAAGATGTCGAAGGTGAGTCTTTTGAATGTGAAACGAAAATAACCGCAGTCTATAAGGTTGCATACAAGTATAAACTCCACTCCTACAAAGTAAAATACAGAAAGAACAATCCTGTACCATTTTTTTGTTCTGAAAGGTATAGGCAGAAGGGCAAAGAAAAGATAAGGAGCAAGAAACACACTTAGAGTGGATAAGCCAAACCTCAGGTTGCCCAACAATATTCTTAAAAAGTCTCCAAAGGAAGCCACTGCAAACAAAGTGGAGTTAAGGATATAGAATACCACTTGAGATGTAAGCAGGAGCAGTAATGCGAAAATGTATCTGAATAAAATCTGTTTATATAATGCTTTCATAACACGTTTATTTTTTTACAGGTTTATATTTTGACTGTTGCAGGATTAATACGTTGTCGTTTATCTTCATAAGTGAGTCAAGGCTTACTTTGTTTTCGTTCATAAAACTTTCCACTATCTTGTATCCTATATAGTTGCCTATTCTTGCAGGAGAACCGTTCAATCCCTTGCTTTCAGGACCGTCCGATATAAGGGAAAGATATTTTGAACGGTCTTTGTCATACAGAAGTTTGGTCTGAATGATATACGCCCATACATTTGCTTCATTGTTCTCAGCCCATAGCATCTGTTGTGCATCATATCTCAGTATGGTGTTAAGACTGTATTTAGGCAGCAGTTTCTGAATAAAATAGGACAGTTTCCCATCCTCTATTATACAATCCAAAAGAGATGCAGAACCTGAAAACATCTTAAAAGGTATATCAATGAAACTCTTGTTCAACAGATACATACGCATAAAGTCAGGTGCTATGAACTCTTTTCCAAGACTTTTGAGCATATATTCAGGATATTGCTTGTAGTATTTATGGTCGGAAAGTTTGTTGAGTGAATAGACGTCTATAGCAATGGCATAGTACAATGTATCATTCATATACACCCTGTTGGCATATCCGTAGGAATAATCTACAGGACCAAGGATGAAGGTATATACATTTTTTGGCAGGTTGGTGTTGGGATATATCTCCTTCAAACGGGCAAAAGCAGATGTTAAATCCTCACTGAGAAAGTTCAAGTCAGGGTATTCCTTAGCCACTATGTTCTGAACCTTCTGCATTTCATTGTCTGACACAAAACTTATAAGCATATTCATATATTCTTCATCACTCAAAGGCGAAGAAAACATATCCTTGTATTCTTTTTGAAGGGTAAGCAAATGTTCTTTCAGAGTGGTTTTGGGAGCGGAGAACAGGGCTATGTCGAAACGTTTGAACTTTATACTCTCTTCTATATTGTTGTTGTAGAATTTTTTGTTTTCCTTGCTGTCGTTTTTGCATGAACAAAAGCATATCAACAGGCAAACAATACATAATACTATGTGATTCAGTTTTTTCATGTTCTTCAGTCTATTTTTTGTTGTGTGTAATTTCTCCATTTTTCCACTGTGTTTAGCATATCCTCAGGCAAGTCAGAAGAAAAAAATACATCTTCATTGGTAGCAGGGTGCTTAAAACCAAGAGTGGTAGCATGTAAAGCCTGACGAGGAAGCATATCAAAACAGTTGAGTATAAACTGTTTGTATTTTGAGAAAGTGGTGCCTTTCAGTATTCTGTCGCCTCCGTATGTTGCATCGTTGAACAAAGGGTGTCCTATGGAAGAAAGATGCACTCTTATCTGATGAGTACGACCTGTTTCCAAACGACATTGTATCAAAGTGGTATATCCAAATCTCTCCAATACTTTCCAATGGGTTACAGCATGTTTGCCAGTCTCATTGTCTTCGTATGCAGCCATTTTTTTTCTATCTTTGGAGTCTCTTGCTACATTTTTATCTATAGTGCCTTCATCTTCAGCAAAATCACCCCAAACCAATGCTGTATAGGTTCTTTCTATGGTATGATAATAAAACTGTTTGGCGAGCAAGGTTTGTGCAGTATCGTTCTTAGCCACTACCAGCAAGCCTGTAGTATCCTTATCTATCCTATGTACCAAAAGAGGATGTACTTCACCTTCTGTATCTTTGTTTTTGGAGTGCTGGAAATACCATTCCAAGGCATTGACCAGAGTCTTGTCATAGTTACCGTATGCAGGATGTACAACCATACCCATGGGCTTGTTTACAATTATAAGGTCTTTGTCCTCATATACAATATCAAGCGGTATATCCTGAGGTATTATTTCTATCTCTCTTGGTTCAGTAGTAAGAAATATCTGGATTACATCATTAGGTTTGACCTTGTAGTTGGGTTTAACACTTTTGGAATTTACCTTTATACAATCTGCTTTTGCAGCCTGCTGTATCTTGTTGCGAGAGGCGTTCTCTATTCTGACCATAAGGTACTTGTCTATCCTCAAAGGTGATTGCCCTTTGTCAACAACAATACGATAGTTTTCGTATAACTCCTCTGTGTTTATCTCATTAGTCATCAATCCAGAAATATTAAAACTGCAAAATTACAAAATATTATTGTAAATACAATTATTTTAGAATTTTATATATATGTTTTCGTGAGTTATAGTGCAGGTTTTTATAAAAAAATAAGACAAGGCTACTACATATATCTGTATAGTAGTCGTTCGTGCTGAGGTGATAAAAACAAAGAACTTAATAACCAAAACTACAAAGAACTTAATAACCAAAACTACGGATTTTAAGCACACAAAACAACAAGTATTTTAAACAAAAAACGATGATTTTAAAACAAAAAAACGAACTTTTCGCACCCTAAAAACGGCAGGTTTTTGATAAGAAAACGTGGTTGTTTTTCAGTAGGGAGAGTCTTTATTTTTCACCTTGAAGCATACCCCTGAAAAGCTCAGTTTTATAACAAAATAGTAGTTTTTCGTACAGAAAATACAGAAAAACTATAGTTACTGTACGAAAATTTACTATTTTTGCAAAAAAAATATAAAGGAGGTAATCCATATGACTTTGACTGATTACAAGAATATTCCAATTACGGTGAAGGGTTTGCAGTCTATCTATCCAGATATTAAATCTATTCACAGTAAGATATCATCGTTGGAGGATAGCCATAGAATCATAAGGCTAAAAAGAGGGCTTTACATTTGTTCACAGGATGATACAGGCAAACCTGTTTCAAATGAGATTCTGGCTAATCATATTTATGGTCCTTCGTATGTATCAAGGGAAACGGCTTTAAGGTATTATGGTTTGATACCTGAAGCAGTTTATATTACCCGTTCTATGACTACAAAGCATACACGTGTTTTTGAAAACAAACTTGGTTTGTTTGAATACACCGAATGCGATAAGGATTATTTTCATATAGGTATAAGTCAGGTGGTTGAAAACGAAGAGAACTGTTTTCTTATTGCTACAAAGGAAAAGGCACTTTGTGATACTATATGTTATACCAAAGGACTTGAACTCAGGTTTCAAAAAGATGTTATCAGTTATCTGGAGAAAGATATACGTTTTGATATGGACGAGTTCTTTAAAATGGATATAACGATATTTCAAGAGTGTTTAAAGGCTGGTAAAAAGAAAAATACGATAAAAAATATTATAAAAATACTAAGCAGATGAGTGGAATTTTTGAACAGATGTTATCACGTTATCAGATAACAACCAGTCAAGATAGGCAGAATGCTATCTATGAGGTTATGCAGCAGATTACACTTGCAGGACTTTACAGAGGCGGTTTTTTTGAGAAGGCTGCTTTTTATGGTGGTACTTGTTTGAGGATATTTCATCATTTGCAAAGGTTCTCAGAGGATATGGATTTCTCATTGATAGAGAAGAACCAGTCTTTTCACCTTGAAGATTATTTTCCTGCTATAAGGGAAGAGTTCAAGATGCTTGGAAAGGATATAGTGATTACCAAAAAAGAAAAGGCACGTTTTTCAAAAGTGGAGTCTGCTTTTCTGAAAGAAGATACATCAGCATACGATATAGCATTCTCAACAGAAAAAAACATAAAAATAAAGATAGAAGTAGATACCTCTCCCCCTATGAGGTTTGCAACGGAAGAAAAACTGCTTTTGTATCCCTATTCCTTTATGACACGATGTTTCGTATTGCCTGATTTATATGCAGGTAAGATGCATGCCTTGACTTTCAGGGTATGGAAAAACAGGGTAAAAGGAAGAGATTGGTATGATTTTGAATGGTATGTACGTAATGGAATAAAACTGAATTTTGAACACTTGCAGGAGAGAATAAGAGAGTTCAACTCAATAGATATGACCAAAGAGGAATTTATTGAATGTCTGAAAGAAAGGCTTGTTACCACTGATATAGAAAAAGTCAAGCAAGATGTAAAACCATATATCAAAGATATTCATTTATTGGATATATGGTCTAATGATTATTTTCTTCAGTTGGTGGAGAAGATGAAGTTTTGTTGAGTGTCTATTAACCATAGATAAAAAAATACTCTCTTTTTGTATAAAAAATCCTCGTTTTTTTGTTATTAAAAGTTCGTTTTAAATTATTT
>CAZXEN010000051.1:0-7560 GCA_964639765.1 uncultured Bacteroidaceae bacterium | reverse complement strand
TCGGTCATTACAGCGATGCACCAGAAAGCGAACACAAGTTTGACAACATAGAGTATGGCGGCTACTATACACAAGAAGACATAAAAGAAATTGTTGAATATGCGAAACAAAGACACATCAACATTATCCCTGAAATAGAGATACCCGGCCATGCTTCTGCTGCAATGAGTGCCTATCCTGAGTTTTCTTGCCGAGGAGAACAGGAAGATGTTGTCTGCTCTTGGGGTGTTTTCGAAAATGTCATGTGTTCAAAAGAAGCCACATTCCATTTTATAGAAGATGTACTGGATGAAGTATGTGAACTGTTCCCTTCTGAATACATACACATAGGAGGCGATGAATGTCCTACAACTCGTTGGGCAGAATGTCCTGCTTGTCAAGCCAACATGAAGCGTTTGGGAATAAGCGATGTAAATATGTTTCAGGGTTATTTCACACAAAGAGTAGAAGATTATCTGAAAACCAAGGGTAGAAAAATCATTGGTTGGGACGAAATATTGGACAAAGGTGTTGACAAAGACGCAACCATACTTTCTTGGCAAGGGGAACAAGGCGGAATAAACGCTGCCAAGCAAGGAAACTATGCCATAATGGTGCCTTCTGCCTATCTTTATTTCAATTTCTATCAAGGTGTGGCTGCTACAGAGCCTTTAAGTTTCGGAGGATTCACTCCACTAAAAAAAGTCTATACCTACGAGCCTATAGCCGATGTTTTGAAGAAAAGCAAGGCAGCAAAATATATAATGGGAATGCAAGCCTGTACTTGGACAGAATACATTGCAAGCAGCGAACTGCTGGAATACAACGATTTCCCTCGTATGGCTGCTTTAAGTGAAAGAGCCTGGAGCGGGGAGAATGTAAAAGATTACGACGATTTTGTAGACAGGCTAAATTCTTTGCTTGTCTGTTATGATAATATGAGAGTAAATTATTCCAAGTCCCATTTTGCAGTAACATCCACAAGCGAAAGAAAAAAGAACAGGATAATTATTTCTCTTTCGTCTCCTCTGAAAGACGGCAAAATCTATTATACACTTGACGGAAAAGAGCCTTCCTCTTCTTCAAAGATATACAAAAAACCTATATCCTTAGACAAAAACACCACGCTTAAGGCTTTTGCATACAAAGATGAGAGACACTTCTCCCCTATCCTTTCGGCCGAATACCATATCAACAAAGCCACAGGCAAAACCTACAAGATGAAAAACATCAACCCTCAATACAACGGAGGATACCAATATGCTCTTACTGACGGATTGACAGGCAATAAAAAAAGCTATGACCGCTGGGTGGGTACATTAGGAAAGGATTATGAAGTTGTTGTGGATTTGGACAGCAAGACAGAAATCAAAAACATATCCATCAACTTTCTTGACGAAGAAGGCTCTTGGATATTTCTGCCGCAATATGTTGAGGCTTACGTTTCCAATGATGAAAAAGAATGGACGAAAGTTGCTGACCTACAGAAAAGCGATGTTGCAGACAATCCTAAAGTTGTCAACTATCAGGCTTCAAACAGCAACGGAAAGAAATACCGCTATATAAAAATATTTGCAAAAAGTGTGGGAATGTGTCCTGAAGACCACCCGGGCAAAGGCTATCCTGCTCATACTTTTGCAGATGAAATAGAAATAAGGTAAATACATTGACAATCTACATCAAAGACAAGAAAAACAACACTATGGATACAAAAGTAAAGAAATTTCTGGTACGGTCATTCGACAAATCACTGAAAATAGGCTGGAAGATGAAAGTAATGCTTAGTCTTTCTATCCTTTTTGCGTTAGTGTATTCCTTGACTAACTTCTTTGTCATGCTGTTCAAAGACAACACCATAGCTTACATACAAAACAACATAAACAATACCATGCTATATTTCTGGAAAGAGAATCTCTTGTTTTTCTTCTCTGCTAACAGGAGTCTGTATATACTCTGTTTCCTTTGCGGAATAGGTTTGTTGTATGGCTGTTACCTTATGTGGCGAGGCTACAAGTGGGGTCTTTTGTTCTACACTTTGGGAAAAATATTCCAAATTCTCCTGCCTGTCATATTTCTTGGACACCGCATGATTGCAATAGGCGATATAATGATTGCCCTTCTATTCCTTGTCTTCTATTACACCTACTCGTTTTCCCATCAGATGGACAAAGAAGAAAGAAAATACTTTAAAATACAATAGAAACTTGGCAGACATGAACAGACTCTTAAAGATTTCATAGCATTTTTTATTTATACCTAAAATTAGAACATATAGTTTTTATGATAATAAACATCGGATATAAATACAAAAACGACAAAAACTTGCTTTACGACTTGTTAAACAATGACGAGAAAGCAATAAACTATGTCTTCTATAAGAACTTTTCTGCCTTGCTTAGGTACAATGTAACAAAGGCAACCAAAGGTAAAGTAAGCGACCCTGAAGACCTTATACATGACCTGTATCTTTATCTTCAAAACAACAATTGGGAAAAACTTCGTCTCTACAATCCTGATATGCCTTTTGTCAGTTGGTTTTCTGTGGTTTCATATCGTTTTTTCAAGGATTCTGTACGTTCTATGATAGATTCTGCCGACAAAATGCCTATATCAAATATAGAGAACAGCAATTCATCTTTCTCTTCAAATGAAATAGATACTTTTACTATGGATATAAAGAATATACTCAAAGACTTTAAGCCGCCAAGAGACAAATATATTCTTGAAGCGTTTCTTCTAAAAGATGAAGAACCTACAGTAATAGCCACACGATTTGGAGTTAGTATAGACAATTTGTATAACATTAAGCGTAGGGCTTTGGCAAGATTAAGAAAAAAATTGCTTTGATGTACAAAAATATAGAGAAAAAAAATGGATAACGAAAACAGACATAACACAAAAGTACCAACAGACGAACAGTTGTCTGCATATCTTAGCAATGCTGCCAGCGAAGAGGATTCGTTGCTTGTTGAACATTATCTGAAAGACAACCCTGAGGTCGTAGATGATTTACTTAATATGTCTGTGGCTACATCTATTCAGAAAGAAAGAAACAAAAGGACTCTTTTTCTTCGTCATCGTCTGTTGTATATTTCTGTGGCTGCAATATTTGTTCTTTTGTTTGCAAGCATATTTTTTCTGAATATGTTCCAAAGCGATAATACTACATCACAATATTCCAACCAGCCTACAAAACATCTTCAACCTCATTCTCCACAACAAAAAACCGCAACTCCGTCTCTTGTTTCAGATAAACAAAAAGGCAAGGCTAATACTGAAAAACAAAACCCTAATATATTTTCTATCCAAAGAGATGAACATAATACTTCATCAATAGCAGAAGTAGAGACACAGTCGTCTTTTACTCTTGCATGGCCAAGAAGAACAAAAGAAATATGTGCAGTTGATCAGCCTGTTTCTTTTATTTGGAATACCACCGCAAAAAAAATAATTTTAACAATTATGGATAACAAAAACAATATACTTTTATCAGAAGAGTTATTAAATAACAATACTTTTACTCTGCCGACTTCTATCACTACTCAGCATTCTGAAATACGTTGGACTATGACTGCATTTTTCTCAGACAACACAAACATTTCCCGTTCAGGAACAATAGTTTTTATAAATGAATAAACAAAAAAAATAAAATAAAATGAAAAAAGCTTTTATACCTTTTATTGCGATTGCACTGCTTGTTTTGTGCCACAGAGTCTATTCACAGACTGAAACCAAGACTCCTGTTGGAAGCCTTAACATTGTCAAGGAAGTAAAACCTCCTATTCTTCAGTTGCAAGGACAGATAAACTTTACAGAACCTTCTGGCAACAAAGCCATAGATGCCAACGAAACATGTATCCTTTCTCTCACGGTAAAGAATTCTGGTATGGGAGATGGTTATGGTTTAGTCGGACGAATAAGAACCAAAGGCAATGTGTTAGGTATAACCACACAGGATGTTACTCTTCCAACAATAAAAGTAGGACAAACCTATACAGTGGATTTCCCTATTACAGCCGATATAAACACCGTTGATGGCGAGGCAGAGTTTTTTCTTAGCATAGAAGAACCCAACGGATTCAATCTCCCAGAAATTCCTATAAAAATTTCTACCCGTGCTTTTCTTGCACCTATGGTAGAATTCAGGGGACATATCATAGAGAGTGGAGCAGTAACTCTTGCAAAGAATACTCCTTACACTATGCAAGTACTTATCCAAAATACAGGTCATGGAGTTGCAGAAAATGTATCTGCAAACCTTGACTTGCCTCAAGGTGTATATTCTTTGTCAGAAGAGAATTCTCTCAATAATGCAATTCTCAATCCGGGACAGACTCATACAGTGAAATATACTTTCATTGTTCCACAAAACTACTCATCTCAGAGACTACCTGTAACCATACGTGTCAAAGAACGCTATGGTAAGTATTCCAAAAATGGAGAAATATCCTTTGAGGTAAAAGAACAGGATATGATAGCAGGCAACACTATCTCACCTACCATTCGCACAGTAGAACCTATTGTCCCTGTAAGTCTTGGCTCAGATGTAGACAAGAATATTCCCAAGACCACAGAAACAAACAACACCCTGCATGTTATGATTATTGCCAACCAGAACTACAGAAACGAAAAACCTGTTACCACATCTCTAAGCGATGGTCGTATGATGAAAGAATACTGTATGAAAACCCTTGGTGTGCCAGAAAAGAATATCTTTCTCAAAGAAGACAGGACCAATGCAGAAATGCAAGCCGATATAGAAGGCTTTGCCAAGACTATACGTTACAATAGCAATGACAAATTTATTTTCTTCTACTTTGGACACGGTATGAGAGATGAAAATCCTCAAGTCAATGATGCTTACCTTATGCCAATAGACGGTTCTTCCTTGCGTTTAGACAAGACAGGAGTGTCTCGTAACTGGATGATGCAGGAGTTTTCCAAGTCAAAGCCTCAGCAACTTGTAGTCTATCTGGAGTCTTGTTTCAGTGGTGCGACAGGCGAAGACGGTATGCTAAAATATGCTGATAACTCTTCGGGATTAAGACTTTCAGACAATGTTCCTTCCAATTTTTCTGGCAATATCATTCTTATTACAGCTTCTTCCAAGCAACAAACTGCCAATGCTTATCCAAGTCAAAGCCACAATGTATTCACCTACGAGTTTCTCAAAGCTTTGCAAAACAACAAAGGCAACGTAAGTTGGGAAAACATGTTTAACACTGTCAAAACCAATACAAGCAAAACAGCATGGAACGAACTTCGCCGAGAGCAAGAACCTTCTATAACTATTTCTACCACTCTTGGTGAGAGTTGGAAAACATGGTCAGTAAAATAAATACAAACACAAAAAAAAGATGAAAAGAATATATATACTAATATTTCTGATAATATGCAACTTTGTAGCCATTGGGCAACGGGTAAGCAATGCAAGATTTGAACAAGTCGGCAAGCAAGTGAAAATATGCTATGACCTTTCTGCCGATGCAAGTATAGAGATATATCTTTCCACAGATGGTGGTAAAACATTTGAATATTCTCCTCTGAGATCTGTTACGGGGGATGTCGGAAAGAAAGTCTTTGCAGGAAACAACCGTTGTGCTATGTGGGATGCCCTTTCTGATAAAGAAAAACTGCAAGGCAATAACATTACTTTCAAGATACGTGCCATACCTCTTTCTTCCAACCAGACTTTTACTGTCAATGGTGTAGAGTTTAATATGGTATTTGTTGAAGGCGGAACATATACTATGGGTGCAACACTTGAGCAAGGAAGTGATGCATACGATTGGGAGAAACCTACACATAGTGTTACTCTTTCAGATTATTATATAGGAGAAACAGAAGTAACACAAGAACTTTGGAAAGCCGTTATGGGTAAAAATCCTTCTTATTTCAAGGGTAATGATCTTCCTGTAGAGCGAGTAAGTTACAAGGATGTACAAAAATTTATCACAAAGTTGAATCAAAAGACAGGCAAAACATTCCGACTTCCGACCGAAGCAGAATGGGAATATGCTGCACGAGGAGGAAAGAAAAGCAAAGGCTATAAATATTCTGGTAGTAATAATATAAATGATGTTGCATGGTATTATGATAACAGCAATAGTAAAACACATTCTGTAAAGACAAAACAGCCTAATGAATTAGGTATCTATGATATGAGTGGTAATGTATGGGAATGGTGTTCTGATTGGTACGGGTCTTATAGCAGTTATTCGCAGACAAATCCGCAGGGCCCTTCTTCTGGTTCATATCGGGTGTTTCGCGGTGGCTCTTGGATCAACTTTGCGTGGTACTGTCGCGTTGCGGATCGCTACTACAACTATCCTTCCAGCAGGCACGACGGCCTCGGCTTCCGCCTCGCTCTGTCCCGATAGTTTAACTTGCTGTTTTCCTTTCAGACATTGCTAAGCTAAAAAATGAGAAATTTTTAATGAAGTGTGGAAGTAAAAGCAGAGAAGCGAAGCGTTAGCGAGCCGATGCTTTACTTTCCACACGAAAAAAAATTTCTAAAGAAAAAATAAAAAACGGGTATATCTCTTGTTTTTTTCTTGTTTAAAGAATAATTTTTGTAATTTTGCAAGCGAGTAACTTTTAACAGAAAGGCGGATATTATGCAGAATTTACCTATAGGAATGCAGAGTTTTGAGGCAGTACGAAAAGCCAACTACCTTTATGTAGATAAGACCAAGCATTTGGAAAGACTTGTTACAACCAACAAGTATTACTTTCTCTCCCGTCCAAGAAGATTTGGAAAAAGTCTTTTCCTTTCCACCTTGGAAGCCTACTTTCTTGGTCAAAAAGAATTGTTTAAAGGCTTATATATTGCGACTGTAGAAAAAGAATGGACTGAATATCCTGTTTTGTACCTTGATATGAACAACGGTACTTATGATAGCACAGAAGATTTGAACGATGTTTTTTTAAGGCATTTTCTTCGTTGGGAAGAACAATATAATATACAGACGCCTTTGCGTTCAAATTCATCCCGCTTTACCAATATAATAGAAACAGTATTCAGAAAGACAGGCAAACAGGTTGTAATACTTGTAGATGAATACGATAAACCTCTTTTACATACTATAGATAACGAAGAATTACATACAAAATTCAAGGATACTCTCAAAGGTGTTTATTCCGTCTTAAAGGGTTGTGATAAGTATATCCGCTTCGGCTTTCTTACGGGAGTTACAAAGTTTTCCAAGATAAGTCTGTTCAGTGATTTGAATAATCTGATGGATATTTCACTTGATGAGGCTTATACTGATATTTGCGGAATCACAGAAGAGGAACTAAAAAACAAATTTAAAGAACATTTGCAGGCTTTTGCAGAAAAAGAGAACACGACAAGCGAAGATATACTTTTACAACTAAAAGCAATGTATGACGGTTATCATTTTTCAAAGGATACAAATATAGATATTTATAATCCTTTCTCTTTGCTAAACTCTCTGACAAGAAAAGAATTTGAGAACTATTGGTTTCAGACTGGAACGCCTACATTTCTTGTAAAGCTTTTGCAGGAAAACGATTATGATTTAAAAGACTTTTCTGAAGGGAATATAGATGCAGTGGATT
>CAZXEN010000050.1:0-7717 GCA_964639765.1 uncultured Bacteroidaceae bacterium | reverse complement strand
AATTTTGATATAAACAAAAGAAAATTAGCTGTTTAATTTATAGAACTCCCCTTATGTCTTTTGTTTAAAATCAATTAATAACAACAAAAACGATGGGCAAGATGTTATTAACATTGCAAAAAAAAGATGAAAAAAATACTTAGAAATTTATTTAAGTTGATGTTTATGGCAGTGATTATTACAAGTTTTGTTGCTTGTTCAGACGATGATGAAGCAGCAGACAAGAAACTTAAACTGCCAACTTTTAATGAATTGCAGGAATGGTATAACAAACCATATTCAGACGTAATAAGTATCCTGAAAAACAAAGGTTATGTAGTAGTCAATAGTACAGATGATGGCTATGGTACAGATTTCATTTGCTATAGATACTATACTAATGACGGATATATTAATTTCAGGAAAGGAGATACTTGGATTAGAGTCGATTTTGATATGCCAGAGAGTAAAATCCAGAACTTTCTTTCAAATAAGTTTGAAGAAGAAGGAGAGATGAATAGAAACATTGCGCTGAAAAATATATATGGTTGGGATGAAAATGATGACTATTTTACATTTTCTACAAGACAAGAGGCTTCACGTTTTTTTAACAGTAAACTATCTTCTTATAGTGTTGAAATACATTTTGTTTATGATAATTTCGCTGTTGCCATATGGAAAAATGCTCGCTGTTGTGGAGGCTATCAGATAGAATATTCGGACATTTCAAAAAGTTCTGAACATAAACGAGTAAAACCTTTCATAAAAAAGTAGAGTTATAGTCATAATTCTAAAAGTGTCGGCAAATAAAAAGTCTGTCAATCTGAATCATGGCAGATTTTTTTTATTTAAGTTTTGTTTTGTGGTCTGTAAGTGCCGTATATTTTCAAACGATAGCCTATATACCTCATCGCTTACTTCATTTTTAGATGGAATAATAGCATATCCCCAAAATAGTATCAGGTATTGCACCTGTAAGTAGAATAAGGTTTTTTATGAAAGCTTTAGACTCCTTAAAAAAGTCTTTATATTTTTTTCAAAATCCAACTCTTTTCCCCTGTCTGTGTGGATTCATATGTTGAAACAAAAACTCTGCTTGTTTTTTGTCTTTGTGTTTAATGGGATATTTCTACATCAAAATCAAAATAAGTATCAGGGTACGGCTCTTTCTCTAAAGTGAAGTGCCACCATTCAGAAGAAAGCGGCTTGAAACCATGTTTCAGCATCACTTTTCTAAGAATCATACGGTTATCATATTGTTTTTGTGTTATAGTTGCACGATGGTCCGGGTGTGATTCTTCTCCGAAATAATCAAAAGTTCCTCCCATGTCCACTTCTTTTTCTGTCCGCATGTCAAACAGTGTCAAATCCACCGTGGAACCTCTTGTGTGTCCGCTTTTTGCCATTATATATTCCTGTTCAAAAAGAACGGATTTGTCAAGGTTTGGATAGAAGTATTGTTTCATTGCCGTGTCATTCAAATCCTTTGACCAACGGACAAAATCATCTACTGCTTTTTGCGGACGATAGGCATCGTATATCTTCAGACGATACCCCATGGTTTTAACTTCATCACTTACTTCTTTCAAGGCTTGAGCTGCTTGCTTTGTAAGAAAAGCCAAGGGCTGTTTATAGCCATCTATACGTTTTCCTACAAAATTGTAGGTGGAATAATAGCGTATTTCCAAGATAGCATCAGGTACTTCATCAGTAAGAAGGACAAAATTCTCTTTGCCCTCAGGTGCTGACACATTAGCGGTAGTTTCTTTTGCGTTGTTTTTTGCATCCTTGTTGTCTGAACATGCACAAACCATAATTAATACAAGGATAATAAGACCGAACTTTTTCATTTTTCTGTTTTTTTAGTTTAACTGTTATTTGGTAAGACAAAATTTTTTTCTTACAGAACATCTTCAACAAGGAATTGGGCAGTTGTTCTGTTTTTTTGTTCTATAAGTATTTTCTTTTTCCTAAGTGTCTGGGCGATGGTTTCAGGAGTATAGTGTCTGAGTGTTATAAGCTGCAGGGAAAGATTGTATTTTACGTTGTAATGTTCTTGCAGGTCTTCTATAAGACGAGGTAACAGGTTTCTGTTCTCATCAAAGCAGAGAGAAAAAGAAATAGCCGAGTTTTGCATAAGGTTTACTTTTACCTTGTGTTTTGCAAGTATGTTGAAAACCATGGAGATGTTTCTCTCATCTATAAAAGAAAAATCCCTTGGAGAAAGAGACAGAAGAATCTGGTTGTCTTTGAAGATATAGTTTGTAACCTTTGGCACTATGTCTTGAGTTTTGCAGATAATGGAACCTTCTTCCGATGGAGAGACAAAAGATTTTATATACAGAGGTATTGAAAGGTTTTCAAGAGGTTTGATAGTTTTTGGGTGTATAATGCTTGCTCCGTAATAGGAAAGCTCTATCGCTTCACGGTAAGGAACAGACAGGAGCTTGGTTGTTTGTTTCACTCTCTTGGGGTCTGCATTCAGAAGACCTGGGACATCTTTCCAGATTGTAAGACTTTGTGTTTTGGTACAGTGTGCCAAGATGGATGCGGAATAGTCAGAACCTTCTCTGCCAAGTGTTGTGAAAAAGCCCTCCTTTGTACCACCAAGAAATCCCTGGATTATGACAGTGTCCACAGTGTCCAGCAGAGGAAGAAGATTTTGCTGGACAGAATGCTGAGTCTCTTCCCATAGAATGTTGGCATCCCTGTAATTGTTGTCCGTCCTTATAATATCCTTGGCAGAAAGCAGTATGTTCTTTACTCCAGCTTCGTTGAGATATTCGGAAACAATCATAGTGGATATCCTTTCTCCGTAGGAGACAATGCTGTCGTAGAGAAAATTATAATCGGTCGTGGATACAGAATCCAAAGTCTTCTGTAGGTCATCAAAGATAAGGTTCAGCTTTCCCTTTACCAAGGAAGAATCCAGATTGGAGAAAAGATTTTCTATCAGTTCTTTGTGATATGACAAGAGAAAACAGCGTTCTTCATCCACAGGTTTGTTCTGGAGAAAAAGATTTAGAAGGTTCTCCAAATGATTGGTCGTTTTGCCCATGGCAGAGATGACAACAATTCTCTTTTTTCTATCAAGTCTAAGAATATGTTTAACGTTCTTTACCGCATCTGCAGAATTTACAGAAGCACCTCCAAATTTCTCTACAAATATATCTTCTTTCATAATGAACTAATGTTTTATACTCTACATATTTTCCAACATAAGCATAAGACGGTTTTTGATATTGACTTCAGAAACGCTGTTGTCAAAGTCCAATGCCAGGTAATTAAGTTTAGGATAGAGAGATTTTATGCGGTTTTCCACTCCTTTGCTTATAATATGGTTTGCTATGCAGCCAAAAGGTTGAAGAGATATTACAGAATTTACTCCGTTTTCCACCATGTGAACAATTTCTGCAGGCAATAACCAGCCTTCTCCAAACTGGGAATAAAGAGGCAATATGCCTTTAGCCTTTTCTGCCAATTCAAATATATCGTCAAAAGGTTCATAATATTTGAAAGCGGACATTGTTTTGTTGAACTTGTTTATCCTACGTTTTATTATGCCATAGAAAAAGTCCATGATGAACTGTGGAATACTTTGTTTTTCTATATTGTTTTGCTTATTGACTTTGCGGTTTACAAAAGTCTGTACAAAGAAAGTCATAAGACTTGGCGGAACAACTTCTATATTTTGTTCTATGAGCCAGTTCTGAACATCATGATTGGCAAAAGGATGGTATTTCAGATAGATTTCGCCGACAATTCCCACTTTTTTTCTTTCTATATGTTCGTTTGGCAGCAGGGAGTTGAACTCTTCCACCACCAAAGACAAAAGAGAAATAAAGCCTTTGTTGTTTTCTTGCAGGATAAGTTGTTTGGCTCTTTGGATACAGTCGTTTTGGAGTTCTATGACTTTGATTTTGTCTTCACAACGTACGACAGTGGAGCAATATAATCTGGAAAGACAGTCTCCAAACAGGATAGCATTGAGCGTTAAAGGAAGAGTTTTTTTCCAGTTAAGCTTAAACCCTTCTTGTTTTTTCGCAGTATCTTCCCCAAAATTTACACTCATAACGGGGACATCTTCATAACCGGCATCCACAAAAGCTTTACGAAGTATGGAATAGTAGTTTGTGGCTCTGCATTGCCCGCCTGTCTGCGTTATACCAAAGGCTATTTTGTTGCGATCGTATTTACCGCTCTTCAAAGCCTTGATAGCGTCGCCCACAATCAGTGTTGCAGGATAGCAGACTTCATTGTTGGCATATTTTATGCCTTCTTCTGCACTCTGTTCATCGCTAAGAGGCAAAACCTCCAAATCATAGCCGTTTATCTTGAACAGTTCAGGCAGGAATGGCGAGATATATGCTGTAAAAAACGGAGCAAGAATAGTACGGTGCTTCTCTGTTGTGGAAAAGTCCTTGGTATCCCTGAAAGATATAGGAGATGTGCTGGAAGTTTTCTTGGATTCATTCAGCTTTATGCTTTCAAGCAAAGAACGGATGCGGAGTTTCAATGCTCCTGTGTTTTGAATGTCGTCTATTTTCAAAAAAGTTGCCGACTTGTGATGACGTTTGAGAATATCTTGTACATCATCCAACAGAAAAGCATCAGGACCACAGCCGAAAGAAGTAAGTTGCGCATAATGGGCATTGGATTCTGATTTGGAAACAAAAAAAGCTGCATTCTCTATTCTGTTGATATAGGACCATTGAGAAACAATATAAGAACTGTCTTCTTGAGAATAGTCAGTGGAGTTTGCTATATCTTCATTTATAATTGTTGCACCTAAATAGGAAGCAATTTCTCCGATTGAATGTTGAATCAAATCGTCAGTATGATAAGGACGTCCTGCAAGCAAAAGAATGATATTGTTCTCTTTCTTTGCTTTGTTGTAGTAGGATACATTTTTTTGATATAGGTCTGATTCAAATCTTTCTCTTTCCGTCAAGGCTTTTGAAAAAGCTTGCTCAAAAACGGTGGCGGAGATATGGAAAGTGTCTGACAAGTATTGCTTGCAGTTCTTTTTCAACAGGTCTGTATCCTTGAAAGAAAAGACAGGGTTGTCAATGACTATGTCTTTATATTTGTTTTTTATATGTTTTATGACAACATTGTAGGAGGAAACAATAGGACAGTTGTATGTGTTGTTCTCACCTTCGTATGTTGTTTTCTCATACACTATGTATGGGAAAAAAATGTGACTGATGCCTTTGCCAATCAAATTGTCTATATGTGAATGCGTAAGCTTTGCAGGGAAACATATGTTTTCGCTCATAATCTGAGAAAGACTTCGCTCATAGGTGCCATAAGACGAAATATCACTTAGAATAGTTTCTATTCCGCATTCACTAAAAAGACAATTCCAGAAAGGATAATCGGAATACATGTTTAATACACGAGGTATGCCTATTCTTTGTGAGAAATGTTTATCTGTTTTGTAAGGTTGGAAAGTTCTCTCAAATTTATATTTATAAATATTGTAACCTTTCTTTGTTGCATTGCCAGAAGAAGTAAACACTTTCTCACATCTGTTACCAGAATAGTAGGTATTGTTGTTTTGGAATTTGTATGCAGAAACCAAGCATGAGTTCTCACAACCTTTACATGTAAGCTGTTTTAGCGTATAGTTCGTGGATTCAATCAAGGAATCCAAATCCAGGGTATTGTCTCCTGTGTAATTTTGTTTGGCGGTTATAGCACAACCGTAAGCCCCCATCAATTCAGGATTGGTTGAACGATAGACTTTCCTCTGTAAGAGATTCTCCAACGCTTTTACCACGCTGTCATTCTTCATTGTGCCTCCTTGAACAACAATGTTTTCTCCCAAAGATTTTCCCTCAAGTTTAAGAACTTTGTAAAGGCAGTTGCGGACAACACTATAGGACAAGCCAGATGAAATATCTTCTATCGTTCTTCCTTCTCTCAGATACTGTTTTACTTTTGAATTCATAAAAACAGTACATCTTGTTCCCAAATCACAAGGAGTTTTTGTAAACAATGCTTTTTTTGAAAAATCGCTGACAGAATAACCCAGTCCGTTTGCAAAGGTTTCTATGAATGTTCCGCAACCAGATGAACAGGCTTCATTAAGTTCTATACGATTAAGAACACCATCTTCTATATACATTGCTTTCATATCTTGACCACCTATATCAAGAATGAAATTTACATTTGGCAGGATATGTTTTGCAGCTTTATAATGTGCAATGGTTTCAACAATAGAGTAATTAAGAGAAAAAGCCGTCTTGATTAAATCTTCTCCATAGCCAGTAGAACAACCTGAACAGATAACAGGTTTTGCATTTTCTTTTTCAATAGTTGATTTTAGCTGTTTCAATCCTTTGATAACTGCATTGATAGGGTTGCCTTCGTTCTTACTATAATACTTAAACAAGATGTTTTCTTTTTCATCGCAAAGAACAATCTTGGTTGTAGTGCTTCCGGAATCAATTCCGAGGTAAGCTTTACCTCTATAATCAGCAATAGATACAGTATTGTTTCCAAAGCGGTTTTTATCTTCAATCCAGGAATCATATTCTTCTTTTGAAGAAAAAATAGCTGGCAGGCCTTGAGCCTTGATTGTTGTTATGGAATTGTCTGAATCCAGCCTTGATTCTATTTCTGAAAGAGACAAAACTTCACCTTGTTTGCCATAAGTGCAACCTTTGGCGACCAAAAGATTTGTATTCTCCACCTCAATAAGAGAATCTTCTGTTATATTCAGATATCCCAGGAACGATTTTCTAAGACTGTGGATAAAAGTAAGAGGTCCTCCTGCAAAAAGTATTTTCTCTTTTATGTCTTTACCACGGGACAAGGAACTGACAACTTGTACAGCTATGGAATGAAAAATACTTGCGCAGATGTCTTCCAAAGGTATGTTACGGGCTACAAGAGTCTGCACATCTGTCTTTGAAAATACTCCGCAACGTGACGCTATAGGATAAAGCCTTGTGCTTTTTTGAGCCATGACATCCATTTCTGCTATGGAAAGATTAAGTATGGCACTCATTTGGTCAATAAATGCTCCTGTTCCTCCAGCACAGTTGCCATTCATACGCATATCTGGCAAAGCATCTTTTTCAAGGAATATTATTTTTGCATCTTCTCCGCCTATATCAATAATAGTATGCAGAGAATTTTTTATACTCTTTGCATAATTATTCAGAGCCATTACTTCTTGTAGAAAAGCAAAGGAACATCTTTCAGCCAACCCCATGGCAGCAGAGCCAGAAAGGGTAAGATATGTTTTTATTTCGCCAAGTTTTTTTCTTATTGAAGAAAGAATATTTTTTACAGAGCCTTTGATATCTGCATTATGTCTTTGATAAGATGAATAAACTATCTGGTCATTGTCATCTACCAAAACAACTTTCGCTGTTGTGGAACCGACATCAAGCCCCATTGTATAGATTTTATTTTCTGACATCTTTTATCTTTGTAATTAAGGATTGCAAATTTAGTATTTTTTTATTAATTGGGGAAAATATGTAACCAACATAATGAATACCATAAAAACAGAAGGCATTTATATACTGCAAAAGGAAAAAATCATTTTATTTGTTGCAAGAAAAATAAAAATACTTATCTTTGCACTTTATTTTTAGAAACACTATTATTAATTAAATCAACAAACAGTTATGACAAGTGCTATGATTATTATGGTTGTTGTCTTTGTGATAGGATATTTCTTCATCGCAATGGAACACACCTTTAAAATCAACAAGACAGCTAC
>CAZXEN010000049.1:0-7903 GCA_964639765.1 uncultured Bacteroidaceae bacterium | reverse complement strand
ATGTTGAAGCAAGACACCTGAGAGCCTATGTAGAGTATTTGCAATCAAGGGGATTGAAGCCTTCGTATATTGACACAGAACTGTCGTGTATACGCTTTATCCATAAACATTCCGGAAGCAAAAATATATTGCCCGAAAACAAGGAACTTAAGCTTCAAAAGCGTGAACCCACAAAGTACAACCGTGGATTGCTTGAAAGCGAGATTGCCGCAATCATTACAAGAGCAATCGGAATGAAGCGTTATGACGTAGCAATGGGTGTAACCATTGTTAAGAACTTTGGACTTCGCAAGGATGAATTGACCTATCTTCGTATTCACGTCCTGGAAGATGCAATCAAGACTAAGCAGCTTCATGTTTACAATGGCAAGGGCGGTCAAGAACGGGATATACCCTTTGATACTAAAGAGCAGACAGAAATACTTGAAAAGATTCTTGAATACGCAAAGAGCAAGGGAAAGCGTTCTGCGGATTATCTGTTCTGTGACGATCATACCCACAGCGTTAAAAGACAGAAGGATTCTTTTACAAACTGGATGAGCAATCATCTTTATGCTCTACTTGATCCTAACAGAAAGCAGATGATCAAGAAAGGCAAAAAGGAACGTGCGGATAAAGGCTACGGTTGGCACGCACTTCGGCACACTTATGCACAAAGAACCTATGCTTTGCTTTGCGCTCGCGGCTATAGCGACAAAGCAGCAAGAAAAGAAGTATCCGAAAGACTGGGGCATCACCGTCCGGATATCACCAAGGTTTACGAAGAATAACCAGATGAAAGGACGGTACACTTGCAGTAAAAAGACGGACCAAAATCCCTAAACATGAGTTGGAGTCGATTGCAAGATGTTTCCTGCCGGACATAATTGCCTTCTTTGAAAGCGAAGAAGGCCAGGCTGAATACGAAGAATGGTTAAAAGAGCAGGAGTGTGAAAACGATGTAGACAATAACTCATAGCAAAAGAACAAGGCAGGGAGTGTAATAACTCTCTGCCTTATCTTTATGCCTTACTATTGAAATTTGGATACTGAATATGAAGCAAAAATCCGAACCCTTCACCGATAGGTACAAGGTTCGGATTATTTGCATTTGGTGCGAGTGTTCATAAGGGATTTACTCAATACTAGTAAAAACCGGCTTCAAACATAGTATTCTACGCTCCCTACCTTGCTTAAACACAGAGTAAAAAGAAAGGACAAATACCATGAAAACTAATAATATTACTTACAGACGAGTTGGCGATTACAACATTCCTAACCTCATTTTACCGCCCGAAGAAGCAACTATCACCCTCGGCAAATGGGGTATGTTACATAAAAATTATCTTATGAAACACAAGAAAGTGCTGTTTACAACACTACTTACTCAAGGAAAACTTTATCAGCACTGTGCCGAAATAGAAAATCAGGCACGAGATATGTTTGATACTCTTGTTGAGCAGATGAAAACTGCAGAAGGTGTAACCGAGCAACTGAAAGAAGAAAATCAGTTGGAATGGGTATGCCGTATGCAAAACATTGAGGCAAGGGCAAGGATAATTATTAACAACGAACTGATTTTTGTATGATTTGATTATTGATAAGGAACACCGAGAAATATTATTCTTGGTGTTCCTTTGTGGCTAATCTTCAATTTCAATATTTGAGATATTATCTTTGAGATTAGAAAACGCATCGCATATTATTTTGTTCGTTTCTTCCGGATACAAACTAACAAAATGATGAACAGCTATTTTATGCAAAGGGGTTTGCAAATCTCTAAAATTAGGGTCGATTGTCGCCAAATCTCTAATCAATTGAATTATAACTTGTCTGTGATGTTCTGATGTTTGCTCATCCTCTAAATCATACAACAACCATTGACTCAGCGCAACTTCGCCTTCTGCGGCCTTTTCTTCATCTGCATATATTAACTCAACAATTAGGTTATAAAGATTTGGTGGGAAATAATATGAAAAGTTCATTTGAGATAGTGTTTTTATCTTCTGCAATAGTTCTTCCCAAGTATAATTGCATTGAGTTAGAATATGGCAAATACCAACTGTTGATAATTCCTCGAGATTTGCGATTGAGTATAAGAATTGTTCATCAGAAACAAGCACGCTGTTTTTAATACTTTGTAACATGGCCAAACAACTATTCTCGCAAAAAAAGTTGTGCTTCACAAATTCGCCAAAATCAAACTTATCACTATGGAAATCTGAACTATTTTTACATGTCGCATTTTCAAGAAAACTTCTTATTCGTATTAAAAATTGATATCGAGACTGGCGCGATTGTTGGTTATGCTCAAATAGAGTTAATTTGTCGTTGGAATAAGACATTGAACCTACTTGTCTTTTATTTTTAATATCTGATATTTCACCATTTATGTCACTTAATAACTGTTCTTTCACTTGAATTGGACATATATAGTTTAAATTATTTAGTTCTTCTAACATATCTAAATGTGCTAATATTACTATACTGTCATAAGATAGTATATATGTAACATCATTTTCTTCAGAAGAAATATCGTTTGTGTTGTTTCTGATTTTAGCTTTATTACCAAATAAGAGAAATTCACACGTATTAAGTTGGCTTTTACCAAAAACATTTGCTAAATAAGGCAAAGGCAACCTCAATTGCGAAGTATTATACTCATCTATAATGTCTTGCCTTTTCGCGTGTTCCTCTCTTAAAATATCTGTAATGTTTTTAATAAAATCATCTGAGTCGATCCCTTCAAATTTTCTAGTAGAAGGGTCTTTAATTATATCGGCAAAAGCAAAAGAAGAAACATAACTATTTAATGAAGTTATTTTTTCTACAGTGTAATCACAACCAAAAACAGAGACCACATCGCCTTGTTTTGCATATATAAGATTAGCTGTTTTTTCATCGTATTCTGAAAAATGAATACACTCCGCAAATGAATTAGCTTGGATATTCTCAAGTGTTTCAGCTTTATGAATAGCAACTTTTACTGATTCATTTCCATTTCTAAGTTCGCAAACAGTATTACTATCAACCATATCGGGTTCATTATCATCAAGTTCTGAATATGCGGCATACAATCCTCTTAAACAGTAGGGATTATTGTCATCAATAAGTAAGGAACGCAGAAAATGAATGGCTGCTTCATTTTTTCTGTTTAGACGCATTAATGTTGAACCGACCATGTTTTGGATGCTTGAATCTGTTGATGCTTTCGCATTTTTAAAATAAGAATCATCAATGAATCTATTGGTTTGATGTCTTAAATTTAAAAGCCCTTTTAATGATTGAACATCCGGATATAAATCATATTCTTTTTGAAAATGCTCAAGAGCATTTTCAACCTCTCCCAAAGACCAATGAATAATAGCTAAATTGTGATGTAAACCACGAGAAGAAAAACCTTCGCTAATGAGTTCCAAGTAAATTGATTTGCTTTGTTCTATGTGTTTGGTTTCCGAACTGTTTTGAAGCCAACATGCAATTTTATATTTAATATCTTTATCTTTTAATAATAATGATAATTGATACAAATCATCATATTTTTCAAATTTTACTAAAGCATCTAAATATGCCGGCAAGTGTTGACCTTGAACCAAATTCCAATTGCTTTTTAACCACTGTAACTCACCTTCTGTGTCTTCGGAGTGAAAAGTGGCCACGCAATGAAATAAAAAATCTTTTTTGTATTTATCCTTATATCTCTCAATCAAAACTTTCAAATTAGCATTATCTTCTGATAATAAATGTTTTCTGTAAATGAAAGTAGAGTCTTTTGAATATAAAAATTGGTGTTCGTCTAAAAATAACTCTTGATTCTGTGGTGTTAATTTTGAAACATATTCAGATAACGCCCAGAAATTGTTTGTCTCAACTGAAGATTGCAACAAACTTTCCATATCTATAGATTCAAAGTTGTTGATAACATCAAAAAGATTATTTAATGCCACTATTGAGTTAACTGATTTTACCATTGAAGGACAATGGGAGTAAATTGCATTATAATCATCTGGATTATTTATTGAAATGTTCAGTAATCTCTCAAATATAGGAATTTGTAATTTAATATCTAGTTGATTGATTTTATCAAAATTTTGTTTTATGTAATCTAACTCTTTTTGATAGTCAGAAGACAAAACGACTACATTCCTGACAGAGCTATACACAGCAAAAATTATTTTATAATAAAACTCCTCATTAGATATATCTATGTTTTCTTTTTTGTCGTTCAAAAGCGAGTAAAGTTTTTTATCAAATGCTATATATGAAATTGTTTTATTAAAGAGGGATTCATGTTCCGCTGCTATTTTAAAAGGTTCAGCGTCTTCTATTGGCTTTATTAGTTGTGAAATTAACTTTTCTTCTATGGTTAACTCTGCAAGCTCTTTTAATTTTGGATTTACGGCAAAAGGAAGTATCAATGATAATTCGCTTCGCATTAAAAAAGATACGAATACCTCTATTATTTGGTCAACGCCTGTTTTGACTTTTAAATTCAAATATTCAGTTAAATCTGCTGCTAATTTATTTCGGTTGCAATATACATCATAAATAATATTAAATCTCAATACAAGTTCGTCATAAACCTCAGAAAAAGAAGAATGGTATTGGTTCAACATTACTGCAAGTGTTTTATAATCACCTTCTGCAAGTAAACCATTAAATATACCTTCTAATGCAAATAGATTTTCACCATTATTTCTGTAGTATTCATCAAAATAATTTGTATCAGCTAGTGCTAAAGATGCATTTTTTTCTGCTTCTTTTTTCCAACCCTTAATAACTTCAACGGTGTATGTTTCTACATCCGTATCAATAAGTTTTGCATGTGTTTGACATAACCAAATGCAGTTATCAATACCACGCCTTTCATCAACGGTCATATTTTCATCATATCTTGGTCCACCTTTTGCTGCAGCACATATATGTGCTGCTACACCGAGCGTTGAAACGCTATCGTTACTTTCCATTGATGCGCCTATTGTAGCATTTGGACATCCCGGATAAGAACAGCGATATCCTACTCTTGCTGCTGCTCGATTTATTGTTGTTTTTGTAAAGTCATCTCTGTTTTTCGACATTTCGAATTCACCTCAATTTATAATCAACTTCTTAAAATAGTAATATTATTATGACTTTCAAAATTGCTCAAGCCATGATAAGAAATCTTCTGTAGTTTTTGTGCCATCACTTAAACCTTTTCTCCATTCTTTTATTCCATGAGTTAATTCTTCGAATAGTTTCTTTTTTGAACGGTCCTCCGGATGCCGTTTGGTCATCATCTTATATCGCATATATGCTTTTCTGTATTCTCTGGTCACAATATCCGTTTTTTCTTTATTGCTTCTTGCTACTTGAGCTCCAATTTCCCGGCATGTTTTGTTTGCATTTTGCGGAGATGGATATGAGCAATATATAGCATCACATCTACCCTCGGGGACAAATGCTTCATTACAGTTTGAACAAACAAGAATCTGTTTATCTTCTTGCAACCAATGTGCCATTTCAAAGAGCAAAAGAGACATTGAAGACTTTATGGTATATAAAGATTCCAGACCTTTTTCTATTGTATACATTATGCGAAAATCAATGTGTTGCATATCAATAAGATTCACGTACATGTCACTGTACAAATCAAGCACCTTATCTCGTTGCTCAGAATCCCCATCTTTACCAAGTATCTGATTGAACATATATTTGACATTTATATAATTCATAGCAAATCCATAATAAGATGATAGCATTATTTGAAAAATACTATTGCAACCGAACTCTGTATATGGTGTATCACCTAAAATAAATTCTTTAATTTTATCGTTTTCTTTTATTTCGAAAAAGTCATTTATATATTC
Organism: uncultured Bacteroidaceae bacterium; assembly: GCA_964639765.1. GTDB lineage: Bacteria > Bacteroidota > Bacteroidia > Bacteroidales > P3 > Scybalousia_A. Next base: position 2,075 of record CAZXEN010000049.1, on the reverse strand, counting down.
ATCTGTTCTGTTTTCACGAATTGCTTTCATCCAATCTTCAAGACCATATAAAAATTCTAAAGAAATCATAGTGGCTGTGACGGGAGGAAAAGTTTCGAGCAAATTTTGATGAAATTTCATATGCGTTGAAATAACATTATCAGGTGTAACTTCGTTATTTAAACCTGATAGTGAAATAATAACATCCTTTATTTCAGTAGGAGATAAACGACAATATTCACATATTAAACCACCGATAGGATATTCTTTTACGTGGTCTGGAACCATCAATGTATAGTTTTTCCCGTCAAAAGTAACAGATAATCCAAAATCAATTTTCATAGTTAGACTCCTTGTTATCAATACATGTGTATTATCCTAAAAACAAATTCGTTAACAAATGTTATTTTGCTTTATTGTTTGATAACACTATATCATAAAACTTGTAACAGTTCAACAATCATTATAGAATTTTATCGATTGATAACACTCAAAAATTTTATGATTGCTTAAGTGATAAGCAAAATTACATGTTTTTCAATAAGCAAAATTACATGTTTTTCAAAATATTGACTTTCTTGGTACAGAAGAGTATAATTATATAAAATTACTGAAAGGCAGGTGGACAAAATGATGAAGCATCTTAATTTTATGACTCGGAGTGTCGTTTTGTCCGTTTGTATTTGATGTAATATATCTTTCAGAACAAACTTACAGGCATCTCCGTATTCTAATGGAGGTGCCTTAATTTTTTTATAGGAAGTGATTATATGATTAAACCTCAAATGTTGAAAAAAGGTGATAAAATTGCAATAGTAAGTTTATCTTGGGGTGGATTAGGCGATGAAGATTTAATTCATAAATATTATATCGCAAAAAAAGATTAGAAAATGATTTTGGTCTTGAAGTTGTTGCAATGCCTAATGCATTAAAAGGTAGCGAGTTTGTTTATAACCATCCTGAGTTGAGAGCCAAGGACTTAATGGATGCGTTTAAAGACGAAATAATTAAGGGGGTATTTTGTGCAATAGGTGGCGATGATTCAATAAGATTGTTACCATATATTAATTATGAGGTAATTAAGAACAATCCAAAAATTTTTATGGGTTATTCTGATACAACAATCAGTCATTTTATGTTAAATAAAGCTGGTGTAGTTTCATATTATGGTCCATCTGTCATGTGTGAATTTGGCGAATATGTTAAGATGTTTGATTACACAAAAGAAGCAGTTGAGAACATTTTATTTAAAGATACAGAAAATTATTATGTTAAATCAAGTGAATATTGGTCAAATGATCACGTGTCTTGGAATGAAGATAATATCAATATTCAGAAGAAATTGACAAGAGAAGAATACGGTTATGAAGTTTTATCTGGAACAGGTAAAGCTACAGGTCAATTACTTGGTGGATGTATAGATGTATTTCCTATGATGTTAGAAACTGAAATTTGGCCAAAGGCAGACGAATGGGAAGGCAAAATATTGTTAATTGAAACAAGTGAAGAAAAAATGCCACCGAACTATTTGTTGTATTATCTTAGAAATTTAGGTGTTCAAGGGATATTAAATAATATAAACGGAATTATTGTTGGTAAACCCATAGGCGAAACTTATTATGAAGAGTACAAAGAAATATATTTGAAAGTATTAAAAGAGTTTGACTGTGAAGATTTACCTATAATTTATAATGTTAATATAGGTCATGCTTTCGGAACGGGATTGTTACCATTGGGTATAAATTATGAAATGGATTTGGAATCTAAAACAATCAGATTTTTAGAGTCAGCTACTTTAGATTAATAGTTTATTTGGAGAATAAGATGTTTGATTTTATAACAAAAGAACCTATAAACAAAGGTTGGTCGGGCGACAAGAAATACTGCGTCACAACTGCTGACGGCACAAAATATCTTTTGCGTGTAACACCTTTTGAAAAGAGTGCCAATCGTGAGAATATGTACCTTATGCAGAAAGAGGTTGAAAAGCTCGGTGTTCCTATGTGCAAGCCTGTTGATTTTGGCAAGTGTGACGAGGGTGTTTATACATTACAGACTTGGATTGACGGTAAAGATGCAAATGAGGTTGTTCCATA
>CAZXEN010000048.1:0-8446 GCA_964639765.1 uncultured Bacteroidaceae bacterium | reverse complement strand
CGTTTTTTTTGTTATTAAAAGTTCGTTTTAAATTATTTAAACGGCGGTTTTGGTTTAAAAAATCTTTACTTTTCAGACTATTAGTTTCCACGCCGCCACATACATATATATATGTATGTGGGCGGCGGAAAACTTTATTAGTCTGAAAAGTGTTTTATAAACTCATTGTACTCTTCTGAACTCTTATAGTGCAGTTTTTTAATTTTGTATCTCATATAGTGGGAAGAATAAAGGGTAAAGAGAGATAATCAACAGCATAAAAAAATAATGAAAATCTGTTTCAAAGAGAGAGGTTTTTGGGCTTGTGGGGTGTAAAAAACTTATTATTTTTTGAAAAAATAATCAAAGAACTTAACTCTTTTTAAAATTATTATGTATTTTTGCAAACTATAAAGAATAATAAAATTCACGTAAAAAAATATAGAAAAATATGACAAAAGTTAGAGCATTCAGAGGTTTTCGTCCTCCTGTAGAGATTGCAGAACAGTTGCAAGCACAACCATACGATGTTATCAACAGTGAAGAAGCAAGAGAACTTGCTAAGGGTAATCCTTATTCATTACTTCATATCACAAAGGCAGAGATAGACCTTGAGGAAGGTACGCCAAGCAATGCTCCTGAGGTATTTGCACAGGCTAAAAAAACATACGAAGACTTCAAGACTAAAGGCTGGTTGGTACAGGACAAAGAACCTAAGCTGTATATCTATGCACAGACTATGGACGGAAGGACACAGTATGGTATAGTAGGCTGTGCGTATGCGGAAGACTATGTTGAAGGAAAGATAAAAAAACATGAGCTTACTTTGAAGAAGAAAGAGGCTGAAAGGCAGGTTATAATAGATGAAACCAATTCAAACCTTGAGCCTGTGTTCTTCGCTTATCCAGATAACAAAGAGATAGATGAGATAGTAAATAGCGTTGTAAAGAACGAAAAACCTATATATGACTATGTAGCAAAAGAAGATGGTTTTGGTCATAAGTTCTGGGTTATCAACGATAATGCTAAAGTTAAACGTCTTGAAGAGATATTTGACAAAGATGTACCTGCATTATACATAGCAGACGGTCATCACAGAAGTGCTGCTGGTGCTAATGTTGGTATGGAAAGAAAGGCTAAGAATCCTAACCATACAGGTGAAGAGGAATACAACTATTTTATGGCTGTTATTTTCCCTGCATCTCAGTTGCATATCATAGACTACAACAGAGTAGTAAAGGATTTGAACGGTCTAAGTGAGGCTGATTTTATCAAACAGGTAGAGGAAAAATTCAAGGTAGAGAAAATGGGTAAGGAAATATACAAACCTGCCCAATTACACGAATATTCCATGTACTTAAACGGAGAATGGTATCGTCTTACAGCTAAGCAAGGTACATACAATCCAAACGACCCTATTGGAGTATTGGATGTAAGTATCCTTTCAGACAATCTTTTGGACAGAGTTTTGGGTATAAAGGATTTAAGAACAGATAAGAGGATAGACTTTGTAGGCGGTATAAGAGGTTTAGGCGAATTGAAACGTAGAGTGGATAGCGGAGAAATGAAGGTGGCTTTCGCTCTTTATCCTGTAAGTATGAACCAACTTATGGAGATAGCAGACACAGGCAACATTATGCCTCCTAAATCTACTTGGTTTGAACCTAAACTACGTTCAGGATTGGTTATACATGAATTAAAATAATACTTTCTGTTCATTTTCATATAACTTTTTTTATTCAAAACATGCTTGTTTTTTTTGGGGTATCTCCTGTGAAGGAGACCCTTTTTTTATGTGTTTTTCCTTAGTTGTACAACAAAAAAAAGCAGATACAAACCAATGTATCTGCCAACCATTTAACATATTACTAATAGCAGAAATTTTATTTGTCTTTTGATACTCTAAACCAATGAATCAGGGTCAATAATATCCACATCCTCAATACTCATGTTAGCTTCCTCGTTCATATCAATATTCGCTTGTTGTTCAATAAGTCGGTCCTCAGAAGAATAATCACCATGTACCAATTTAAAAGCCTGTGTATCCTTACCATTCTCCAAATCATCCAATGTAGTCTCTTCTTTTTCGTCCATTACCTCTTTATCAAAATCCTCATCACTCAGATGTTCATCAACTCTAACTTCCACTTTAACCATATACATCACTTCCTCTGTTTCCAAAGGTACCAAAAACATAGGAGTACCATCTGGTTTTTCTATCTTTTGCAAGTAATTCATAAAACCCTCTGAATAAGTGGTATTGAAAAATTCCATATCCTTTTCAGGCAAGTTTTTGTAGCTTACTATCAATCGTTTTTTCTCTGTTGTTGCAGCCTTTGTAGTGGTTTTTTTAGTAGTTTTTTTAGTAGTTTTAGTAGTTTTTTTAGCAGTAGTTTTAGTGGTTTTAGTAGTTGTTTTAGCAGTGTTTTTGTTTGTAGTTTTAGTTGTTTTTTTAGCAGCAACGGATTTGTTTTCTACAACCTTCTCATTGGTTTTTTTAGCAACCTTTTTAGCAGTGGTTTTTTCAACCTTTTCAACAGTTTCTTTTGAAGATTTTTTAGTTGCATCCTTTGTTGGCTTGGTGGTGCTTTTTTTAGTAGCAGTTTTTGTTGTAGTTTTCTTAGCTGTGGTTTTGTTTGTTGTTTCTTTCATTATTAAAACTCCTTAAAAATTTTCTGCAATATTAATAACTTTTTTTTATCTATATACAAAAAATGCAAAAAAAATACTAAGAAATTATTAATACCTTATAAATTAAGGAGATATATCAAAAGTTTTTTTTATCTTAATATTTCCAAAGTGCCTGTGAAGGTCTGTGTTTTGTTGTTGAAACGTATGCTGAGGATATAAAAATAGGTGCCAACAACGCAGTTTTCACCACAAAAACCACCATTGTAATGACCTTGTTTGTATATCACCTTACCTTGCCTATCCTTGATTATTAGGGTGTTGTCTGGGTATAGTTCTATGTTCTTTATGTTAAAACAGTCGTTTATTCCATCAGCATTAGGGCTTATGAAGTTAGGTATCTTTATATCTATTTTCTTTAGTGTGTCAGGCTGGTTATGAGAGGTTTTTTCCTGTGTTTTTTGTTCCTTTGCTGTGTTTTTTGGAGCAGGTGTTTCTTTTGGATTGTTCTCTATCCTTGAAGGAGGGGCAGGGTGGTAGTTGTTGTCCAATGTATATGCGTTATCATCATCTGATATATCAAAAACAGGTTCTTTTTCCTTTCTTGCAGAGTCCTTTGGGTTATATATATGAGTGTTATCTGTGTATAGGGTGTTGTTATCTTGTGATGTTTTTTCCTCTTGTTGTTCTGTAGTGGAAACGGTGTTTTTTGTAACAAAGCTGTTATCCATATCCTTATCCTCCATAGAGTTGTTTACTACCACCATAACAGCTGTACCTACCACAGCAGCAGTCAAAAAACCTATAACAGTCTTCGCAGGCAGGGATATGCTGTTCCAAACCTTTGAAAGCATACTTTGGGAGTTGTTCTGCTTAGGAAAGTCTTTTGCAGTGGAACCCTGTATATGGTTTTCTATGTTCTGCCAAACACTTTCTTCCACATTGGATTGCCCTTCGCTTGTTTTATCCTTAAAAAGCTTGTATATATCCATATTTTACTGTTTTTTTTCTCTTGTTTTTTTTATCTCCAAAAGTTCTTTTTCTAAACGGTGTCTTGCTCTGGTAATATATACCTTTATAGTGTTTGTTTTTGTTTCAAGTCTTGCGGCTATCTCTTTTATACTCAGTTCTTCAATAGCATACATATTAAACACCAGCCTCAATCTGTCGGGTGTGTTTCTAAGGCATTTCATCAGTTCTTCCTGTGTATAATCATCGTGTAGTCCTTCATATATGTGGTTATCTTCTTCTTCTTTGTAAGTACTGATGATTGCATTCTTGAACATTCTTCTTTTTTGTTTCAGTACGTTTATGCAGTAGTTGGCAGCTATTGTTCTAACCCATTTGTATAGGCTTTTTTCATCGTGATACTCATATTTTTCCAAAGCATCATATATACGCAGGAATATATCAGTGAGAGCTGTGGTACATTCTTCATCCGTAGCAAGATACCTCTGGCATACAAACATCAACTGCTTACTGTATAGTAAGAAGAGTTGCCTTTTAGCATTCATATCACCTTTTTTGCAAAGGCTTGTTATGTTCTCTATTTCCTCACTGCCCATCTATATATATAAACAACTTTTTTGTGTAAAAAGTTAACATTGAAACACGTTTTTTTTTAATTTTTTTTTGATACAAAGGTTTTACACCCTATTTTTTTATCACTATCTTAGATAGATAGGCTTTGTTTTTATCATCTAAGAAATTTATTATAAAACTTTTTTCCTTGTATTTTCCAAGGTTTATTTTGTTCATACCTTTATTAAGTGAGTATTCCTTGAGCATTTTTCCGTTTATAGAATAAAGTACTGCTTTCTGATTTCTGAAGCACTCTATTGTTATCATATTTTCAGCAGGATTAGGATATACCCTTACACGTTGTTCATCGTTATCCATGCTGCTGTTCAATCCTACTGCCTGCCTATCTCCCAAAGCCATTATATAATCACCCTCAAAAAGCATATCACTCTTCATATATCCTTTGCTTGAAGAAACAGGTGTGAAAGGCATAAGTGTCCAAGGTGAGTTGCTCGTTGGTCTATACAAGAGTATAAGCGAATCTCTTTGGGTGTAATCCTTTGCAAGAGTGGTATCAAAAGCATTGGGTACGCTGCTTACCTCATATCTGAACAGACCTTGTATGTTATGGCTGTCCATATTTACTCCTTCAATACTCCAATAATGCTGTTGTGATAGGCATTTAACACCATAAGGCAGGTCTTCTTCTTCTTCTGCTCCTATCCAATGGAGGGTACATCTTACAAGCATACTGTCCTGAATATCATTGGTATGTAACCTGAAATAAGTGTTAGGAAACTGATATGTGGTATCCTTTGATTCTATCATTTGGGCATAATCGGTGGTAAGGTCCATAAACTCTTCATCATAGTCCAACATAGCATTTACAGGAGAGAAAGGGAGATTGTCAAAAACCACCTCGCTTTCTGTACCAGAGAACTCAAAAAAGGTCTTGTATTCGTTGTAGTTTTCATCAAAGAAAGTAACAGGCATACGTGAATATGAGAGAGTCTTTGTATTATCTGGATAAGCCCTCTGGCATATCTTTAGAGTTGCAGAATTGTTGTTGAAACTTTTTTCTGCTATGCTGTAGTGTGGAGTGGAGGAAGAATATACCATGGAATTGAAAAAAGGAGTTAAATCCTTGCCTGTATATTGTGAAAGAAAATCCTTAACTATCTGACTGCTAACATTGGAAAACTGATATGTGTTTATCATCTCCCTTACAGCCTCATAAAACAAATCATCACCTAAATATTCTTTCAAGGATATGGTTATCAAAGCACCCTTATCATATACTGTGGAACTGTAGGTTTGTGTGCTGTCAGGTTGATTTACAGGAAAATAACCTTCATTCAGTACTACTTTGGAAAGTACTTTTTCGTGAGAGTTTCTAAAGAAATCCCTGCATTGTTTTTCTCCATATATAGCAGACAATGAGAGTCTTGTGGTGAAAGTAGTCCAACCTTCGTTCAACCACATATCTTTTTCCTCAGAGCATGTTATGTTGTTACCAAACCATGAATGCCCAAGTTCATGCACTATGTTTGACATACCGTCCATATCACCAGTCAAAACACCTGAAGCGAGGGAGATATTATCCACATGTTCCATACTTCCCAAAGGTGTAACACAATAGCCTATGCGGTTGAAAGCAAACCTGCCGAAACTTTTTTCCAAAGTATCAAAAGCAAGAGAGATGTTGCTGAACATATTTTCTATAACCTCTCTTTGGTTGGGATTGATATAATGAACACTCAGAGGCAGGTCGTAATTGTATGTAGCAGAGTGTATTGTATCTGTATATTCGTAGAAATCCGCTATAGTTATGGCTACAAGATAAGGAGCAGTTTGTTGTGAAAGGGAATAGTGGAAGGTATGATAGTCATTTTCGGTGCTTATACTATCCAAAACGCCTGAACATACGGGTTTTACATTGTTTCTTGTTCTGATGTTTATATTGTATGTAGCCTTATCTGTGAAAGTCTCATGTACTGCAAACCAGCTTCTTGCATAGCTGTGGGGATAGTCTGCAAAAGCTACACCCATAGTATATACCATATTGTTTTCATAGTGTATTCCACCCCAAGCAGTAGAGTTGTTTTCCACTACTTCACCACCATGATAATATACCCTTATGTTGTAATTATCAGTACTTTGAATGGGTAGTACTATGTTAATCCTTAGGTTGTCGTAGGTGTATTCCAGAGCATTGTGTGTGTTCATATCCACTATACTATCCACACTGTGGTTTTTTAACATAAGTTCTATACTTATAGCACTGCTCGTAAGACTTATATCAGTGTATCCGTTATGCTCCTTTGTGATGTTATCTACATTTAGTGTAATACCATAGTGCAGTACGTTAAAATCTTGTGCTTTAGTACTGAAAAACAATACTGAAAAGCATATAACAAACAATATTTTCTTCATATCTTTTTATGTTTTTTTTATCTGTAAACAAAGTGCAAACTTAATAATAAATATTGTATTGGACAAGTTTTTTTTGCTTGCCTGCCTGTCGGGCGGGCAGGAAAAGCAGGCAGGCAGGCAGAACAAAAGGGCGGTATCTTTTTCGTGTGATACCGTCCTTGAACAAATACAGATAAAATGTAAAATAGGATGTTTTTGTTGTTGTTACTCAGGCTGTTGATAACCTTTATTATCCTTGATACGCAATCTTACTCCAGCACTTTTCATAGCTTTGGTAAGTTCAACACAAGGTCTGAATTTTGTATAGACTCTTTTAATGGTAGAATCTGTTACATCATCAAGGGAAGCTTTGGCTTGGGCATTAATGGCAGGCGAAAAGATACCCAAAGAACCAAGCTTAACCCTAACACTGTTTGCGTTGTATCTTTTGATTACTTCGCAAAGAGCTGACAATGCGTTTCTTACATCACCTCTTGTTAAGGCTGTAGCTGCTGCTATTTCATCTGCTAACTGATTCTCATCTATTGAAGAAGGTGAGAATACTTTTGCCAGGTACTTTTGACCTGGATTGTGACCTGTAGTAACGGTCTGTTTACAAATACTGTACAATACACTCATTTTTGTTTTGGTATTTTTTGGTTAATAAATATGTTATTGTGTAAACCTCTTTTGTTTACCATGCAAAGATACAACATTTTTTTCTAACTACCAAATCTTTTTTCACTTTTTTTTACATTTTTTTTGTTGTTTTTTGTATGGTTTTTGTTTTTATTTATTTTACTTTTTTTCTGTTTTTTATATCGTTGTATATCTCATCAACGTTTATCTCATGTTTTTTTAAGATAATATCAAAAACCTGTTTTCTTCCTGTGTTGGTTTGGGAAAATCTGTTTTTGTAGGCACTTAGATTTTTTATTTCTTCTGGTGTAAGCGTACGCTTTTTTATGCAAAAAGTATCACTAAAAATTTCATACTCAATTTTTTTTGGTTTAACTTTAAAATAGTATTTTATAACTCCTAACATTAATACAGCTAATGCTCCTTGTGAGAATTTCCACCTATATGTAGGAGGGTTCTTCCCGTTATCTTTCATAAAATTTGCTTCTATCAATTCCCTTACTAAAGCTTGGAAGTTTTTATAGTTATCTCCTGTTAGCATTTCTATCGGTGATAAATAGCAAAGGAGATTATCACTTAGTAAATTTGTTATACGACCCTTACGAAGTTGTTTGTCATCATAACCTTCAAAGTAAAAAGTTACCGTTATATATTTACCTTTGTTTAAGGGGTCACGGAAATATCCGAAAAAACTTTCTTTAATTTCGATACTTATCATAGCTTTTGTTGGGTTTGGGTTTATAAACATTTTATGCAAGTGAAAACGCAAGTAACCACCTTTTTATTATTTGTTTGTGCGAAATTTTCATTATACTTTTGCATCCATACCCTTTTAAAAAGGGGGGGAAGAAAACGATGCCCCAGAAAAGAAGTGAAATTTTTAATTATTAAATTTTTATATTATGAATTTATCAAAAATTCAATTAACACAAGGCAAAAGTGCCTTTGAATCTCAGAAAGGGTATTACCCAAGTAATGAGATTCTCAGCAGTAAAGAAATAACTGTTGAAGAACTTGAAATCTTCCTAAAAAATCCAAAAATAGTGGAAGATAGAGAAAAAAAATTAAAAACTCTTAAAGCAAGCAATGGTTGGTTCAATTTCGTTGTTCCTGTTGATATTAATAAACCAAGGAGCAATGATAATGTAAAAGGTCTTTCCGCTATATGGTTAGACTTTGACCATTGTAAAATATCTTTTATGGATGTTGCTAATAAGGTGGGTTCTATTTATTCACTTTTTGGTCATCCAAACAAACAGAACCCGTT
>CAZXEN010000047.1:0-8606 GCA_964639765.1 uncultured Bacteroidaceae bacterium | reverse complement strand
TACTCTATGTTGTCAAACTTGTGTTCGCTTTCTGGTGCATCGCTGTAATGACCGATAAGAGTTCCTTTTCTTATGCTTCCTTTTTCTGTAAGAAGCGGATATTTCTTTATCTCTATTCTCCAGCCTTGGTCGTCTGTAAGATGCCAATGGAAAGTATTTATTTTGTGAAAGGCCAGAAGGTTCAAATATCTTTTTATGAAATCAACAGAAAAGAAATGGCGACAACAATCCAAGTGTTTGCCTCTGAAAGCAAAACGAGGATAGTCGGTGATTTTTACGCAAGGAAGAACTGCTGTGAACTGTGTGTATCGTATGTTTGGAGTCTGAAAGTCTGTCTGTAGCATTTGCAGCAAAGTTTCTATACCATAGAAGATACCTGTTGGTGTTTGTGCATTTATAAGTATTCTGCGTGGAGAAATATCCAGTACATAACCTTCTTGTCCAAGCTTTTCATTATTTGTAAGGGCAAGAATTATGCTGTTATCCATATTGACATGACCGTTTTCTCTGGCAATGTACAGAGGTTTTTCGTATGTATCGCAATAGGTGGTAAACAAATCCACAAGGTATTCCCCTTCTGCTTGAGTGGAATCACCCTCTTTGATGAATACCTTTATGTTTGGAAGATTGAAATTGAATACACCCTCCTTTTCTATCATTTCCACAGGTTGAGGTATGACAGAAACTTTGTTTTGTGCTTTATTGATAGGTATACATAAGACAAAGAATAAGATTAAAAGTATTATTTTTTTCATAATTATGTGTTTTAAAACATTTGCAAAGATAATGTTTTTTTGATAAACACAAAATTTATTGGCCTATTTCTTTTTGCAAAAGGGCCAAAACTTCCTTAAGTTTGAATTCTATATTATGGAAATCCAATAAATCTTTGCTTATGTAGGATAAAGAGATATCCAAGTCCATATTTCTATTGCTAAGAAATATTTTTAAAGAATGGTTGTTTAGCCTGTATGCTTCCCTGATACGTCTTTTGATATAGTTTCTGTTTACGGCTTTTCTTTGATAACGCTTAGAACAAACGATTAATGTGCTTATGTTTCCCTTGCCTTGAGAATGTTTGACAAAGCGGACACTGAAAGGATAACATAAGAAAGCCTCTCCTTTTGAGAAAAGGCTTTCTATTCTTCTGTGTGCACACAATCTTTCTTTCTTGGGAAAGCAAAACATTATGTTTGTAATACAAATTTTATTGAGTTCTATTCTTCTTTTTGTTGAGAGTTTGCAAAATAATTATCCAATGCCATAATCATGGAAGGACATTTTATTGTAGGGGCAGTAACAGAAACTTTCAGTCTTACTCTGTTCAATGCACCAACGGTTGCCTTGCCAAAAGCAGCAAAGCTAATGTCTTCCGATGTTGTGTCAGGAAAATTTTGTAAAAAAGATCTTACTCCAATAGGAGAAAACAAAACAACCATGTCAAAGTCCTTTATGTTTATCTCTTTGCTCATGTCTTTTTTTGGAGTGGATTTATACATTATGGCTTTTGTGTAGTCAATGTTTTTTGCATCCAACTTTTTGAAGTTCTCTTGTCGTGCATCTTCTGCACAAGGGAACAAAAACTTCTCTTCAGAATGCTTGTTGATTACTTCCATCAAGTCATCAAAAGTAAGTTTGCCGTAAAAGATTTTGCGTTTGCGATATTGAATATAGTTTTGTAGATAATTGGCAATACTGTCTGTGATACAGAAAAACTTCATAGTGTCAGGGATTTTTATCCTCATCTCAGAAACAAAGTGAAAATAATTATCCACAGCAAGCTTGCTTGTCATGATTACACCTGTGTAGTCCAAAATATTAATTTTTTGGGCCCTAAACTCTCTATTGGATATACTAACAACATCAAAGAACTTGTTGAATGTTAGTTTCAAACCATATTTGTCTATAAGATTTTTGTATTGGGATTTTTCCAAATCTGCAGGAGCAGGTTGTGATATAAGAATGCTCTTAATTTCGGTTTTTGCCATTGTTTTAATCTTAAAAAAATAAAAATTTACTAATCAATAGTAGTGGTAACAATTCCAACGTGCAAAGGTAGAAAAAAAGATAGAAATGAGAAAACTTTAAAGAATTAATAATTACATAGAAGTTCCTTATTAATCGTGTAACAATCAGAATTACAAGAATAAAAAGAGAAATAAAAATAAAGATTTCTTTGTAGTAGATGTCTATGTATTCCAAGCAAAAAATAGGTAAAAACAAAAGAATACCCATTAGAAAATTGAAATTATACTGTATTTGTATATAGTAGTTGGATATCTTTTTTGACTTGAACATCCAGCCAAAAAATTTTATAAAAGCAATCTTTGTAAAATATATCACAAGACATAGGACATAGACGGCAAAGAAAAGAATATAGCCATTTATCTGATAGTTGTATAGGGTAGGAGTGTATTCAAAGTATTTGAAAAGAGAGAGTATCAAGAGAGAAAGCATGGGGAAGAAGACAAATATAACAGGTATAAGAACCAGACTATGTATTCTTTCTCCGTCTTTTGTTGACAAGGATACTTGGTTTTTGGAGAAACATCCGCTAAGAAACTCTGTCATATTTGCTCTTGCAAGCCTCATCAAAAGAGCCAAGATAGTGCCAACAACCAAGAATATTCCAAAGACCCAAAGATTAGAACTTTCTTTTTCCTTAGGATTAAGTGAAAGGTTTTTATGTATTACTGGAGACTTCTCTGTAAATATGCTGAGAGATTTTTTTTGCAGAGGAAAAGAATCTTGCAGAGTGCTGACAATATAATCAGTTGCTCCTATATTATCTCCAGAGACATAATCTGTTTGAAAAGTATTCTTGTTCAGATAAAGCGGTACAAAAAGGCTGTCGTTTGTCAGGTTGTTTATATTTGAATCTTGTCCTGTAATCATGTTACATCTTATTTATTATGAGTTTTTCTGTAAAGTAAGCTTTGTTGTTGTTCGTAAGAGAAACAGTGTAAAAACCGTTTTCCAGAAAGGCAGTGTGTATTTGTTTGCTGTGTCCATTATTTACAGTGCAGAAATATCTTAGTTTCCCATTTATATCATATATATGTATTGTTGTGTTTTGGGATACTCCTTCTATATTTATGTATGAAGAACTTGGATTTGGAAATATTTTAGGAGCATTTTCTTGATTTTCTTCCAAGCCTACGGCAATATATCCTTTGCGAGGGAGAGTGATATCATCTATCCACGCAGCATCATAACCAATATTTACCCATTCATCTTTTGCGTAAGAGAATTCTAATTTATGAGATCCTTGTGCAAGAGGAAAACTTTGGTAGCACCAATCTTCAAATCCAGACAGTTCCAAAATATTTACGCCGTCTATAAGAAAAGAGAAAATATCGTGGTCTGTCTCAGATGAAAGTTTTGTGTAGAAACTTATACTGTCTTCAATAAAAGTGTTAACAAGAATAGAAAAAGATGAACATTCTCTTTCTTTTAGTGTAGGAAAAGAACGAAAAGAATATTTTCCGCTATGAGAAAAGGAAGAGTCAATAACCCATGGTTTTTGTTCATTGTTTTCCCAAGACAAAGAAGAGAAAATATCGTTTTCAAAGTTTTCTATATTACCATTCATTGCAATGCAAAATATTTTTGAAACAATATAAGAGCCTGCTTTGTATATAACGTTGAAAACAATAGAATCAGTATATAAAAGAGGATTTAAATAAAACTTTATCGGAAGCCAATCCTTTGGAAGTATCGGCTGTATGGCAAGAGAAGTGTCTAATAGACTTATTTCAACAAATCCGTTATTGCTGGCTAAAGAACCGTTGTTGAATAAAGAAAATCCTAATTCTACAGTGTCTGAGTTTGTAAAGTGTAGATAAAAATCATCTATATTTAAATCTGGTGCTTGAGAGAGAATAGAAAGTCTGTGTTCTCTTTGAGTGTTGTCGTTTTTGTTTATAAGGATAGACAAGTTTATTTTCTTTTTGTCTTTGATGGCTGGAATGGTTTTTAGAGAGAAAGCAGAAAGGATATTTGTTTCTTCGTTAGGGTTTAGTGAATATAGGTTATGAACACTGTCCTGCATGATTATATTGCTGTCGTTGGAGAAAAGTTGTAGAGAGCTCTGATTAAAAAAGAAAGTTTCTTTTCCAATGTTTTTTAGTTTTAGGTTAATAGTGTAGGGCGTGTTGTCTTCTAATCTGGCTACCTGTTCTCCAGAAGAGTTTATAAATTGAATATCGGATACAGATATATATCCGTTTTCAGGAGCAACAAAAGAAATAGAGTCAATTGTAGGACAACAAAATTGAGCAGAAATAACTATATCTAAAGTGCATGGTTCTGATATTTGAGAAATATCAATATTTGCTGCACCAACATCGTTTGCTTTTGCAATAGCAACAATACTGTCTTGTCTGGAAAGACATATATAAGCATATGGTTCTGTATTAAATGACAAAACCTGAGTTCCTACACAAACAGAGTCAGGATAATCTGAAAGAATTGTTCTGCCTTTTCCTGTGTATGCAACAAGAGTAGGGTCTCCTTGAAGATTGTATATCTCTGAATAATAACTGTAATAAGGAGAATTGCTTTGCAGAACAGACAAAACACCAGCAGAAAGCATTTGTCCCAAAGTGATAGCATGTTGTGTTAAAGCTTCATTGTGTGTGTGAAAGAATTTATCATAAACACCAAGTTTGTTTGCATTGTATGTAGGGTTAAGAGAAATATTCTTAAAACCTACAGACCAATAATAATCCTCTTCCCACATAGTATAGTCGCTTGCACCTATGGAAGCAACAGCTCCTTTGTTGTTTTGTCTGATAAGGTTTTCAGAAAAACACTCTTCATAGTCGTATCTGCCAGCTAAGCAGCAGTTGTTAATAAACAATCCATACTTTTCTGTGTTGTTCATGGAGTTTGTGAAGCATGTGTCAATAGAAGGGTTTAGCCAACCGATTTCGTTGCAGTGGGCAGTATAGTTTATCCAAGCATTTCCGTTGTTTATATCTGTTTTTATGTTGTTGATTTGTTCTGAGGATTGGGAATTGTAATATACAGACGTGTCAGAGAACAAAGCAAGATATTGCTTGGCGTAATTTAATTGTCCATTGGTCATTGTTTTTTCTGAAGCTTGACTTGTATGTCCTGCAACTAAAAGACTTTTGTCCAAAAAGTTGTCATCAGGGAAATTATAGCTTTCATAATTGATGGTTTTGTCAAGAATATTCCTTAGTTCTGAAGTGTCCCTTGCAGAAATTCTGCCGTATAAAACATCTGCCAAAGCATCAGAAGTGTAGTCTGCATAATATAAATCGGTATAATGTATTCCATCATCAGCAAATTCACTATTCACAATAAAAGACGGTATTTGTTCAACATCTCCGCAAATAAGCAAATAGTCAAAATGCCTTTCGTTGTCTTCGTAAATGTATTTCAGATTGTTTTTTATTTCGTTGGGATTGGAAAAAGTTTCATCTATATATAAAGGGATAACATTGAAACCTTGTTTCTTTTTCCATGATATAAAAGGCTTAAGAGTCTGAGAATAATTCTCAGGTGACAGGATTACCAAAGTATAAGGAATATTGTCAAGAGAAGTATCAAAAGAAGATTTGTTTTGAATGATGTTGTGGGCAAAAAATTCTTGTGATACTTTGCTTGCTTTGTTGTTGATAAAGTCTTTTTGCCCTTCTTCAGAGTCAGAAAAACTTATTTCTATTTCTATCTTGCGGATAAGTTCTATAATATTTTGTCTTGGATTGTACTTTATTGGAGAGATAACAATAGCAGACAGGTTCTGACCAAGAAACATTCCCTCGTTTTTGATTGAAACAAGCGACTCAGGATAAAAAGAATTTGTCTGGTAATGTTTTTCGTTTATTATAAAAGGGAACTCAGCAGTGTTTTTTGTATGGGAAGCTTGCTTGGGAATTACTTTTATATCTTTGTTTAGTTGTATTCTTTCTGTTTCTATGATTTTTTCTTCAATGCTTATCTGTTTGTCTGTTGGAAGATTGACAAGTAAAACATATTGAGGCAAAGATGGCAGACCTGCTTGCTGAGAACAGGAAACCTCTTCCCCCATATCTATTATATAGTATTCGTTGTTGTTTACTGAGACTTTTGTTGTGTCAAATATTTCAAAGGATTTAGAAATCTGGAGTTTGTTGTCAGTGAATTTATATGAGAAATTGTTCTGTCCATTGGAGTAAATAGACAGAGAGATTAGTATGATAAAGTATATAATTTTGTTTTTTTGCATTCTAATCTATGTTGAATATCGTTTTAGCATTGTTGCTTGTATATTCTTCAACTTCTTCCAAGGAACAGCTTTTTATTTCTGATATTTTTTGTGCAATTATAGGGAGATAGGAAGGCTCGTTTCTCTTGCCTCTAAAAGGAACCGGTGTTAAATAAGGAGCATCTGTTTCCAGTACAATATTGTTTAAGGGTATTTCTTTGACAACTTCTGCAAGATGTGCATTTTTGAAAGTAAGTACTCCTCCTATGCCTAAGTAGAACCCCATTTCTATTACTTTTTCTGCTTGTCTAAGGTCGCCTCCAAAGCAATGAAAAACACCGTTAAACTTTTTTCTTCCGTCTTTTTTAAGACAAAGAAGTATCTCATCAAAAGCTTTTCTGCAATGAATGGAAAGAGGTTTGTTGTCCAAGTCTTTGCTCCACTGAAGCTGTCTGTTGAAGGCAAAGATTTGTTGTTCATAGAAATCTCTGTCCCAATAGAAGTCCAAACCTATTTCTCCTATTGCAATGACATCTTTTCTTTGAACAAAAGGAAATATTTCTGACAGTTGTTTCTCTACTTCCGCTGTGACAGAACCAGGATACAATCCCATCATAGCCTCCAGCGTTTCTTTGTGCTGGCTTGTCAAGGTGAAAACTCTCCCGATGGATTCATTGTCTATGTTTGGAAGAAGAATCTTATTGACATTTTTGTCTTTTGCCCTTTGAATTACTTCCAAGACATCGTTGTCAAATTCTTCTGAATATATATGGGAGTGTGTATCTATAAACATAAAGTTGAAAGATTGGAATCAAATTTTATTATATACCAAAAAACCCCGCCTGTGTTACATAAGCGGAGTTTAAGTCTTTTATTGTATCTTTCCTAACTCTACGTACTAAAGAGTTGCAACTCGTTTTGCACATTTTGACTTAAGGTTAGCAGCTTTATTCTTGTGGATAATACCCTTTTGAGCTAATTTGTCTATACAAGATATCATCTTAGGTAATCTTTCTTCTGCCTCTTTCTTGTCAGTTAAAGCTCTAAAATCTCTCAAAGCATGTCTCATCGTTTTGCTATAGTAACGATTGTACAATTTTCTTTTTTCGCTTTGACGAATTCTTTTTAATGCACTTCTAT
This sequence comes from uncultured Bacteroidaceae bacterium, assembly GCA_964639765.1. Classification (GTDB taxonomy): domain Bacteria; phylum Bacteroidota; class Bacteroidia; order Bacteroidales; family P3; genus Scybalousia_A. The sequence goes on along the minus strand of CAZXEN010000047.1, from coordinate 1,252 downwards.
GATTTGCCATATTCTTTTATTCTCTTTCTTTTTCAGTTATTGCTTCTAGCACTTTATTATAAAAAAGTACCCCGTAGGGGATTTGAACCCCTGATTTCCAGAATGAAAATCTGGCGTCCTGGACCAACTAGACGAACGGGGCATCGTAGTTTTATCCGTTTTGGAGTTGCAAAATTACTACTTTTTTGATTACTACCAAACTTTTTTGATAAAAAAAAGAAATTTATTTTCTATTTATTCTTTATCTTGTTGAAATTCAAAACCTAGTCTTTTTGCAGTAAATAGTCTCTTGGAAGTAGCATGGTATTTGATTTCTTCAACAGTTATTTCTTTTACTTCATCAAAAGGTGGTGTCAGCAAGTCAAAGTTGTTTGCATACTCCATGGAGGATTTGATGATATTTTCTGCTGACTCCTTATTCAATATAGAAGTATTGAAATTGGAATACAGCATTCCTACCTCTCTTTTACCTTCTATGAAGTAGTGATTTTCTTTGTTTATGAAAACTCTGCCAATAAGGTAGCCTCTGTCGTAATCCCTGTTGTAGTCAAACGAATCTGTAAGGAAATTATATATATGTATAACACCGCTAAAAGATCTTTGTTTGTCCTGTTGAATATAAGGCAAACGCATAACTTCGTGGTATCTTGAAAATTCAAAAACGTTGGTATGCATCATAAAGGCAAGTATATCGGAACCAAAACGTATTTCAAATTCCCTTTCATTCTTATCGGTGAAAACAAATTCCTTCGGGTATTCTATTGAAAGAGTGTTTATGATTTCTTCGGAGCAGGAGCGGAAAAGAGAAAAAGCATTTTTTGTATTCTCAATTACCTTGTCCAAGAGTAGAGTCTTGCTGTGGATTTGTTTTCCAAGTTCTTGTGTATCCATAATGTTACTTGTTTATAATAAAAATACCCTGCAAACAACAACCATTTCGCAGGGCTTATTCAATTTAATTGTTTTCTTTAATGTGCTTCTTAGTCTTCTGGGTGAATTGCTTCCATTGGACAAACATCTGCACAAGTTCCGCAATCAACACATTTGTCTGGATCAATTACATAGATAGAACCCTCAGATATTGCCTGAGAAGGACATTCATCAATGCAAGTACCACAAGCTGCACAACTGTCTGAAATTTTGTATGCCATTTTTCTTTAAAATTTAAAAAGGTTAATAACTTTTGCAAAAGTATAATTTTTTTTTGTTCTGTGATGCATATTTTGTGAAAAAACTTATAAAAAATAGTGTT
>CAZXEN010000046.1:0-9199 GCA_964639765.1 uncultured Bacteroidaceae bacterium | reverse complement strand
AATTTTGATATAAACAAAAGAAAATTAGCTGTTTAATTTATAGAACTCCCCATAAATTACTTACATTGCGTAAATATTTTATTATCTACACAACGTATTCCAACTATGAAACAGGTCCAAATGAAACGGGAGGAAGTTTCAGAGTTATCATACCTGTAAAAGATATGATACTTCCAGAGGATTATTCCTCTTGTGTGGATTATGTTCTGCTGAATACAGGACTTATAACTCCTGATATGAGTAAGGAGGAAATAAAGAATATAGGTATAGATACCTGTTCAAAAACACTATCTCAACCTATTTTCTCTCCTGTAACAGCATACAGAGATAAATACCATGGAATGAGTACAAAAAAAATTTCCGAGTTTTTGGATTTCAAGGAAGATTTTGTTCAATATACACTTGAACAAGTAAAGGATTTAAATAATCCTAAACCCAAAAATCCAAATCCTGCTGTGGAACCATCCGCTGTGCAAGCGGACTTTGGTTCCGCTGCTGTGCTTGCACAGTGTGCAAGTGGGGAAGTGGAAGAAAAACCCACTACAAAGTTTATAAAAATTTTCAACAAAAAAAATACTACAATAGCAAATCTATGCGAACTACTTCCTGAATACTACATACAGGAAGGAAACAGAGCCCGAAGAAAGGGTTCGGAAAACGCTGCGGGTATATCCCTTCTGACGGATAAGGATGACCCCCGTTTTGTTTCCTCACATAATGGAGACCCTATGGGTAGGAACCTGTACAGGCTTTTTGATGCCTTGTTTGTGTTGAAGTTCAAAAGCAATTATTCTGATACATTTAATTATATTATTAATCACAAATCAAAATTTAAAATGGAAGAACAAGAAATAAAACTTATTTCACAAGAAGAAACTAATCAAAGTAATCAAAGTAATCAAGAAAATCTTGAAACAAATGAAACAAAAGTTGCAAAATTTGCAGAATTTTGTAAATCCGACGAGGGAAGTTTTAAGCAAATGGTGTATGATGGATTTGAAATTAGTATGGGTTATCCTCCAAAGGAGCAGAAAGAAAAAGAATACCTTTTGAATGGTGAGGATATGAAACTCTTCCCAAGAGGCGAGGTTACCCTTATATACGGGTTACCAGGTTGTGGTAAAACCACTTTTATGAATGCTTTTGCAAAAGCGTTGGTTAAAGGTGAAAATTTCGCAAACCAACCAACAAACCCCAGGGGGGGAAGAGTTGGTTTGGTAACAACTGAAAGTAGTCTAGCAGAATATTCCCGTGTTTTAGATCCAGATACAACTCTTGAACAAAGGAAAAAATTTATTAACGTGGACCTTAGTAGATCCCACAAATACTCCGCTCTTTCAGAGTTTTTGAGTGGTTTAGCTAAACATGGAGAAAAAATAGAACTAATAGTGGTAGATTGTGCCACAGGAATACATACGCATAAATCCTTGAATGAAGATCAGGGTGCAGAAGAACTGTACCAAATAATAAAGTCTTGGGCAAGTGCTACAAAAAATAATCCTGCTGTAGTGCTTATACACCACTGTAACAAAGATAAGGAAACATCAGAGGATGATATTTTCAGGGTTAGTGGAAGTATTAAAATGACTTCAGAACCAAGATGTGTTCTTAGTTACCGCAAGGTAGGGAACGGTATAATAGCTCTGAAAAAAGTGAAAGATAATACTTTCACAGGTTCATCTGATGAGCAAGAACAAGATTCTCAAACAAAATATCTAAAAATGTTGGAGAATTACCAATATGAAATAACTGATTATACTCCAACAATGGGTTGGAAAAATCTTACAAACAACCAAGGGCAGGTAAAAACTGTGCTTGATAAATACAATAGTCTTGAACTTAATGAAAAAGTTGAAAAAATACGTTCTTTCCGCTCTCAAAATACTAATGAAAAAAGTTATAATCCTATTAACTTTATCATCTATCTTGGTAAAGAGTGGGGACTTGAACTCCCACAAACGGAAACAGTTAGAAAATGTTGCAAAGATAAATTTTCCGATATCCTCACAGAGATAGAAAAAGATCTTGTAGCATATAAAGATCCACAACTACCTGCCACCCTACCCACCTACCCGACCGACAGGCAGGCCTGCCAGGTAGCAGCCTAAAATCAAAAACCATCAAACCAACAAACCTTTCCCCCCTTAGGTTTGTTGGTTTGTTTGGAAAATTTTAGTTCAAAATGATATTAAAAAAACGAACTTTCAATAAACCAAAAACGCCGTTTAAATAATTTAAAACGAACTTTTAATAACAAAAAAACGAGGATTTTTTATACAAAATAACCGTTGGGCGTTACATATTTTATACATATTTTTATACCTATTTTATACATATTTTTTACCTATTTTTGGGGTGCAAGAAGAAAAAAAATGAAAAAAAATTTGGTACATAAAAAAATTGTTGTACTTTTGCAATTGAATTACGCATCTGTGGCGGAATGGTAGACGCGCTAGACTCAAAATCTGGTGTCAGCAATGGCGTGAGGGTTCAACTCCCTCCAGATGTACAATTTCTACTATTGTAGATAATTAAAAAAAAGTGCCACACCATGGCTTTTTCGGATACTACAAGATGTACAATTTCTACTATTGTAGATAATTAAAAAAAAGTGCCACACCATGGCTTTTTCGGATACTATAAGATGTACAATTTCTACTATTGTAGATGGTACTATAATCTGAAAAAAAACGGTTTTAATTATTATTAACTGGGTAACCAGAGCTGGATATATAAATGTCCAGCTTTTTTTTTGCGTATATGTATTAAAGAACAACAATATTTGAAAAAAAGCCTTAAAAAATTTGTTATTCCCAAAAGAATGAGTAATTTTGCACTTGAATTTCTACTATTGTAGATTGTAGATGATGATAAAATAAATAAACTATAATAAAAAGATGAAAATATACAATACATCTCAAATCAGAAACGTAGCACTTATAGGTGGTAACAAAGCAGGTAAAACATCATTAGCAGAAGCTATAGCCTTCAATTCAGGAGTAATAAACAGAAGAGGTACAATAGAGGACGGTAACACCCTATCGGACTATCGTGATATAGAGATAGAAAGAAAGGGCAGCGTTGTAAGCACCCTTGTATCGGTGGAAACAGGTGATAAGAAGTTAAACGTTATAGATGTTCCTGGTTTTACTGATTTGCAAGGTGAGATTATGTCAGCACTTCCAGTGGTAGAAGCTGCTGTGGTTGTGGTAAATACTCAAGCAGGTATAGAGGTAGGTACTGAGGTAGCCCTTAGATATGCCAACCGTTTGAATACTCCTATAATATTCGCTATGAATCAGTTGGATGCTGAAAAAGCAAACTTTGAGGAATATACTAAAGAACTTCAGGAAGAATTTGGAGAAAAAGTTACTTTGGTTCAGTATCCTGTTAATGCTGGTGTAGGTTTTGATTGTTTCATAGACCTTATAACTCAGAAGATGTACAAATATCCAAAAGGTGGTGGAAAAGCTCAGATAGAGGATATACCAGCAGGTGAAAAAAACAAAGCAGAAGAGTTGAGAATGAAGCTTGTGGAAAATGCTGCTACAGGTGATGATGCCCTTATGGAGAAATATTTTGATGAAGGGGATCTGAACTTAGAGGATATACGTAAAGGTCTGAAAATGGGTATAGCATCACGCAGTGTATTTCCTGTTGTTTGTGTTTCTTCCAAAGAGGATATAGGAGTGGATAGAATGGTTGAGTTTATCTGCAACAATGTGCCTGCTCCTAATGAAGCTGCAAACACGCTTAACTATGAAGATGGAAACAAACCTTCATACGATGCTTCCAAAGATGCTGTAGTATATGTTTTCAAAGCTGCCAACGAATCACATGTAGGAGAGATTACCTTTATGAAGATTATAGAGGGTGAAGTGGCTGCAAGTGCTGATTTGGTTAATTCAAGAGATTCAAGCAAGGAGAGATTTTCTCAGATAAGTGTAAATACAGGTAAGAACAGGGTAGCAGTGGATAAAGCTGTAGCAGGAGATATTGTTTCCACCATAAAACTGAAATCAGTAAAAGTGGGTGATACTCTTACAGGTGCTAAAAATCAAGGTGTAAAAATGGAAAAAGTGGAATATCCTGAACCTGTTTACACTACTGCAATAAAGGCTGTTGATTCTACAGAAGAAGAAAAACTTGGAGTGTCATTGAATGATTTCACATCACATGATCCTTCACTTAGATATGAGATAGCAAGAGAAAGCAAGCAAACCATAGTAGGTGGTATGGGTGAATTCCATATCAATATTTTGAAATGGTACTTGGATAATGTATATAAGGTAAAAACAGAGTTCTACACTCAGAAGATACCTTACAGGGAGACTATCACCAAAGAAGCAGAAGCATCATACCGTCACAAGAAACAGTCTGGTGGTGCTGGTCAGTTTGGAGAGGTTTATCTGTATATCCAACCTTATACAGAAGGTATGGCTAAACAAACCAAGTATCCTATCCGTGGTACAGAAGAACATGAACTTCCTTGGGGTGGTAAGCTTATCTTCAACAACTGTATAGTAGGTGGTGCTATTGATGCAAGATTTATGCCTGCTATCCTTAAAGGTATAATGGAAAAAATGGAAGAAGGTCCATTAACAGGTTCCTATGCAAGAGATATAGTTGTAAATGTATATGATGGTAAAATGCACCCAGTGGATAGTAATGAAATGGCGTTCAAACTTGCTGGTAGAAATGCTTTCAAGGAAGCCTTCAAAAATGCTGGTCCTAAGATTCTTGAACCTATATATGATCTTACTGTTACAGTGCCTGCTGACCTTATGGGTGGAGTTATGACTGACTTGCAAGGTAGAAGGGCTATAGTAATGGGTATGGATTCAGAAGGAAAACATCAGGTCATAAAGGCTAAAGCTCCTTTAGCTGAAATGAACAGATATTCCACATCCCTTTCATCACTTACTTCGGGTAGAGGTATGTTTACTATGAAGTATGCAGAATACCAAGCAGTTCCTACTGATGTTCAGAATGAATTGTTGAAGGCTTACGAGGAAGAAACAAAAGATGAAGATTAAACATTAGTACACTTTTCATAATTAATTTTTTTCCTGACTATTTTGTAAAAAAGTGGTCAGGTTTTTTTTTGATAAAATATTGTGTATTAAAAAAAAACTTTATAACTTTGCAAAAAATATAGCACAACTATGATACAAGTATTATTGCAACAGGATATAGCAAAAGCTGTAAATGAACTCTACTCACTTGATGCACAACCAAAGGATATACTGCTTCAGCCTACAAAGAAAGAGTTTGAAGGGGACTATACGCTTGTGGTTTTTCCGTATGTGAAAATAGCACGAAAATCTCCCGAACAGACTGCTGAAGAGATAGCAAAAAAGGTTATGGAGCATTCCACGGTTATCACTTCATACAACATCATAAAAGGTTTTCTTAACTTTTCTTGTGCAAAATCATATTGGAACACCTTCCTTGAAAAAAACAAGAACAACCCAACCTTCGGTTATCACAAGCAGGAGAATCAGAGTCCTGTGGTTATAGAATATTCTTCACCCAATACCAACAAACCGCTTCATTTGGGGCATATAAGAAACAACCTTTTAGGTTGGAGTGTAGCTGAGATACTTAAAGCTAACGGATACAATGTTAAGAAGGTTAATCTGGTGAATGATAGGGGAGTACATATCTGTAAAAGCATGGTAGCATGGCTTAGGTATTCCAATGGAGAAACACCTCAAAGTAGTGGAATGAAAGGTGATCATTTGGTGGGTAAGTACTATGTTGTTTTTGATAAGCATTATAAGGAGGAAATCGCTGAACTTGTGGCTAAAGGTGTAAGTGAGGAAGATGCAAAAAAACAGGCTCCTATTATGCAGGAAGCTCAGAATATGCTTGTAAAATGGGAACAGAAAGACCCTCAGGTAAGAGAACTTTGGGAGAAAATGAATGCTTGGGTCTATGAAGGTTTTGATGCTACCTACAAACGTCTTGGAGTGGATTTTGATAAGATATACTATGAGAGTCAGACCTATCTTTTGGGTAAGGATCTTGTTAGAAAAGGTCTTGAACAAGGTGTGTTCTACCAAAGAGAGGACGGCAGTGTATGGATAGACCTTACAAACGAAGGATTGGATGAAAAACTTCTACTCAGAAAAGATGGTACAAGTGTGTATATGACTCAGGATTTGGGTACTGCCTGCCTAAGGCATGAAGACTTTTCCTCTGATAGGCTTGTGTATGTTGTTGGTAACGAACAGATATACCATTTTCAGGTATTGAAGAAAGTTATGCAACGTCTTGGTTTTGAATGGGCTAAGGATTTGTATCATCTTTCCTATGGTATGGTGGAGCTTCCTAACGGTAAGATGAAATCAAGGGAAGGTACTGTGGTTGATGCTGATGACCTTATGCAGGAGATGTATGAGGTAGCCAAACAACAGACTCTTGAGAAAGGAAAACAGATGGATATGAGTGAAAAAGAAGCAGATAAACTTTACAAAACCCTATCCTTGGGAGCTTTGAAATACTTTATATTGAAAGTTGATCCTGCTAAAACCATGCTCTTCAATCCTCAGGAAAGTATAGATTTCAACGGTAATACAGGTCCTTTTATACAATATACCTATGCACGTATCCAATCCATTGTACGCAAGGCTGTTGAAGAAAAAGGAGTAAAGGTTGAAGATGTAAAAACGGATGAAAACATACAACTGACGGATAAGGAGATAGATGTGTTAAAAACCATATCCACTTTCCCTGATGTTGTGGAAGATGCAGGTAAGAACTATGCTCCTTCGCTTATAGCTAATTTTGTATATTCGCTTGCAAAAAACTTCAATACTTTCTACCAAGACAGCAGCATACTCAGAGAAGAAAACAATGCTGTTATGCAACAGAGAGTATGCCTTGCCTACTTTACGGGAGAGGTTATAAAAAAAGCTATGCATTTGCTTGGTATAGATGTGCCTGAACGTATGTAAAACCCTTAAAAAAAACTATATAAGATGGACAGATATATTGAACAGACTGATGAGAGAATATGTTGTATTGATGTGGAAGAAGGTGGTAATGAACTGATAGTGTTCAATGATGATGTTCATACCTTTGATTACGTCATAGAATGCTTGCAGAATATATGCCTTCTAACAAAGGAACAGGCTGTATCATGTACAAATATTATCCATTTCAAGGGTCTTTGTGCTGTAAGACACGGGTCTTATGATGTTTTGCGTCCTATGTGTATGTCGCTTACAAAAAAAGAACTGAAAGCAGAAATACGTTAAGAAAAATAAACAAAAAAAACATAACAAAATGGACTTATTTTTTATTATATTGTTGCTTGTATGCGGAATGGCACTTATAGTGCTTGAGCTTGTAGCTATTCCTGGTACTACCATAGCAGGTCTTGCAGGTGTAGGACTCTCTGTTTGGGGTATATTCAGGGTATTTGCTGAATATGGTTCGTTATGGGGTGGTCTGGTGATAGTTTTTGATGTGTTGGTATGCCTTGTGCTGCTTATATGGTCTTTGAGAGCAAAAGTATGGAAGCGTTTTGCCCAAAAAGAAGAAATATCTTCCAAGGTTAATGAGATAAAAACATCAGTGAATGTAGGGGATAAAGGAGTAACCATAACACGTCTTGCTCCTATGGGTACTGCACTTATAAACAACGAAAGAATGGAAGTATATACCTCCACATCCTTCCTTGATCCTCAGACCGATATTGTTGTAGAGGAAGTTAATGGAAGCAAGATAAGAGTAAATAAAATCAATTAATAACAATAAATTTTTAAGATTATGTCATACACAATTGTCGCAGTAATAGTGGTTTTAGCCTTTGTGCTATTATCAATATTCTTTTACCTGATACCTGTAAATCTATGGTTTCAGTGTGTGTTGAACGGAGTAAGGATTTCTTTACTTCAACTTATGTTTATGCGTTGGAGAAAAGTGCCTCCTGCTATCATAGTAAATGCTATGATAAACAGCAAGAAAGCAGGATTAGACCTTAGTAGTGATTTGCTTGAGGCTCACTATCTTGCAGGTGGTCATGTTCAAAGAGTGGTAAATGCTTTGATTTCAGCTGATAAAGCCAACATAGCATTGGATTTTAAGGCTGCTACAGCCATAGATCTTGCTGGTAGAGATGTTTTTGAAGCAGTGCAGATGAGTGTAAATCCTAAGGTTATAGACACTCCTTCTGTTGCAGCAGTAGCAAGAAACGGTATCCAGCTGATAGTAAAAGCAAGAGTAACCGTTCGTGCAAATATCAATCAATTGGTTGGTGGAGCAGGTGAGGAAACTATTCTTGCCCGTGTTGGTGAAGGTATTGTAACCTCCATAGGTAGTGCAGAATCACATGCTTTTGTACTTGAAAATCCAGATTCCATATCCAAGGTTGTGCTTGCCAAAGGTTTGGATACAGGTACTGCTTTTGAGATACTTTCCATTGATATAGCAGATATAGATGTTGGAAAGAACATAGGTGCAGAACTTCAGATGGATCAGGCTAATGCAGATAAGAACATCGCTCAGGCAAAAGCCGAAGAAAGAAGAAGTATGGCTATCGCAGCTGAACAGGAAATGAAGGCAGAAGCTCAGAAGATGAGAGCAAAAGTTATTGAGGCTGAAGCTGAAGTGCCTCTTGCAATGGCAGAAGCTTTCCGTAAAGGTAATCTTGGTATAATGGACTATTACAAGATTAAAAATATCCAAGCCGATACCGAGATGCGTGATGCTATCAGCAAACAATAAACTTTAAGAACATTAAAACAAAGAAAAGGTCCTGCAATTTTTTTTTGCAGGACTTTATGTAATTCTTTTTGAAGCTTATAGAAAGAGATTTTGCTTCAAGTATATTACTTTTTTTTACTATAGAGAAATAAGATTATAGTATTAAAAAAATATGAATTATGATGTTATTTATAAGTTATTTAAGTAAGAAAAAACGCAGAGCAGAGGAAGAGAAACGTAGGGAAGAAGAACGTCTTAAAAAAGAAAATGAAGGAATATTTACCATTAATGGTGTTTCCTTCACATGTTTTTTTCTTTGATTTAGAATAATTTTTGTAATTTTGCAGGTGAGTAACCTTTAACAGAAAGACGGATATTATGCAGAATTTACCTATAGGAATGCAGAGTTTTGAGGCAGTACGCAATGCTAATTACCTTTATGTAGATAAAACAAAACACTTGGAAAGACTTGTTACAACTAACAAGT
>CAZXEN010000045.1:0-9828 GCA_964639765.1 uncultured Bacteroidaceae bacterium | reverse complement strand
GTAAATTTGTTGTGTATGGTAAGTTTAGGACCTCAAGGAGCAAATGATAAAAAGTTCACGATTTTGTTTTATAATAGAAGAAAATGCACATCGGTAAACATATAGAAGAAGTTTTGAAAGAAAATAGGTACAGTGTCATTTGGCTTGCAAAGCAAATAAACTGTGACAGAAGAAATATCTATAATATATTCAAAAGAGAATATATTGATACAGAACTATTGAAACGCATTTCCATGGCTATGAATCATGATTTTTTCAAAGATTTATCCGAAGAATACTCTAACTATAAAGATAATTCTTAATTGTATTATACTAACCTACTGATTAATTTATAATTATCTGTGTTATAAATTCTATCATAAACAAGGTGAGAATAAATTCTTCTCATTTTGAGAAAACACCTATGACATTATTTTACTAAACACCACAGCAATTATATATAATTTTGCAATGAGAAAAGACAAAAAAAGAGTAAATAATTTTAACGGATATAAATATTAAAATTAATAAAATAATGAGTGATTTTTCAGAAAATTGGTTTCAATATATCGTGTATGGTTTTTTCGGAATTATTGCAATAATCCTTTTAGGGACAGTTGTTTTGGGAGATAATTCCTGCTCTCGCCCTAAACGCAAAACAATTCCTCCTGGAAGTCAAGAATGCAGTGTTTGCCATGGAACAGGCTTTGTACGAAGTCAAGAAAGAAATTTTAGCATGTTCACATATTATGAGAATACAAAATGTAGTAAGTGTTCTGGTACAGGTTATTACAATATTTATATCTTGATAGATTAAGATGATCCAAGTCCTGTTCCTAATCCTCAACATCACAAAAAATGGAGATTCTATACTGAAGAGGTTTCTTGCAATACATGTTATGCCACAGGAGATTGTCATATTTGCAATGGAAGTAGATTAGTATCAAATTTCGGTAGCATTGGAAATGACAGGCGTTGTAGTTCTTGTTATGGCAATGGAAGATGTAAATTCTGTAACGGAAAAGGTAGTATAACAAAACAGAGAAGTTCTTACGAATAATCTCATATTTATTTTGCAAAACAGGACGGAAAATTTTTCGTCCTGTTTATTTTTGGTTTTCTTTTATTATTTCATCTGCTAAATATTTATCACTGAAAGTATATAGCTTAATAAAAGTATCTCGCATCAGTTCATTGGTTCTTGAAAGGTAGAACATATCCAAAGCCTGTTCTGAACTGATATTCATTTCTTTTGATATTATAGTTACTATACGACCTATTTTATTCCACATCAATAAAGGACTTAACATATTAATTTAAATTTTATAGGATTCAACAAAGAACAAACAATCTTTAACAAGCTCTTGATTGCAAATACATAATTGATTATTTGTCTTGTGTAAAGACAAGTTCTGCAAAGCCAAATCAAGAGACATCATATTTGACATATAGGCTTCAACAGTATCAATAACCCTGTCGTTAGCAACTCCGCCTTCAATAATATCGTATTGCTCAATTGTACTTGTATTTAATCTGTTTGCAACAATAAAGTTAAGCCAATCAACATCATATTCTTTATATTGACGATATGAGTACTTTGTTTTTGCTTTCTGCAAATCTAAATTATATACATTAACTATTCCATCTCTAAGACGAATGCGGGACATACGTTCTGCCCATAACTCTGCCTGCTGTTTTATATCAGTAACATAAAAACCATGACCAAAATCCAAACCACGGCGCCCTCTTTTTACATCGGGATATTCTATAATCTCTGTTCCTCCATGATAAACAATCATATGATTATTCCTTTTTTTGATTCTCTGCGATGCAAGGCTTCAAGTATATCTTCAGTAACAATATTTCTGCTTTGAGTATGTAGAGTCTCGTAACAGGGGTATATTAAGTCTGCAAAAAGATTAACAGCCTTCATTCGTCTATATATATCTGCAGTTGTTGCCCCTAAAGCTATAGCAACAGACTCAACACATGAGGCTGCAAAGATATTGCGTAACTCTTCATGAGATGGATACGAAAAACCGTTATCAGACATTAAACCTTTTATGTTATTTTCCTGTGTTTTCACTTTACTACAATTACAATACAAAGAATTATACTTATATAGGTAACGTTGCAAATACACATATTATTTTTATAATACTAATATTTATTTTGCAAAACAGGACGGAAAAGTTTTCCCGTCCTATTTATTTTTGGTTTGTTTAAATGAGTGTTTATTTTATTACTTCGTATTTTTTGAATACTTTTACCAGGATATCTATTGCTCTGTCCACTTGTTCTTTGGTGTGTGTTGCCATAAGAGCAAAACGGATAAGAGTATCTTCTGGAGGACATGCAGGAGGAATAACAGGAGAAACAAAAACTCCGTTATCCAAAAGCTCACGTGTTATTGTGAATGTTTTACGCATATCTCTTATATAAAGAGGAATAATAGGTGTTTCTGTAGGGCCTATCTCAAAACCAAATTCTCTAAACATCTTAAGAGAATGGTTTGTCATATCCCAAAGATGCTGCAATCTTTCTGGTTCTTCTTGAATAATGTCCAAAGCTTTGATAACACTTGCAGTGGCTGCAGGTGAAATGGATGCAGAAAAGATATAAGGACGGGAATGATGACGCAAGAAATCTATTATTTCATTGTTTGCTGCAACAAAGCCGCCTATTGTAGCAAGAGATTTAGAGAATGTTCCAACAATAATATCCACTTTGTCTGTTAGTCCAAAATGATTGCATACTCCCCTACCCTCTTTACCAAGGACTCCTACAGAATGTGCTTCATCAACATAGATACTTCCGCCATATTTTTCGCTTAGCCTTACTATTTCTGGAAGATTGGCTATGTCTCCTTCCATGGAAAATACACCATCAACAACAATAAGTTTGGTTGCACTTTCCGGAAGTTTCTTAAGTACATCTTCTAAAGAAGCCATATCATTATGTTTAAACTTAAGAGTTGTTGCAAAAGAAAGTCTTCTGCCATCTACAATAGAAGCATGGTCTCTTTCATCACAGATAATATAATCACCTCTTCCTACAACTGCACTTAAAGCACCAAGATTGGATTGGAAACCTGTAGAAAAACAAATTGCACTGTCTTTTCCTACAAATTTAGCAAGTTTTTGTTCCAGCTCTACATGAATATCCATATAACCATTCAAAAAAGGACTACCGGCACAACCACAACCATATTTCTTTATAGCTTCAATACCTGCTTGTTTTACCTTTGGATGATTGGTTAAACCAAGATAAGAATTGGAACCAAACATCAAAACCTGTTTTCCATTGATAGTAACTTCTGCATCTTGGTCAGAAGAAATAGCTCTAAAATAAGGATAAACCCCTAAGGCTTTAGTCTGTCTTTCTTCCTCCAAAAGAGGTGCTTTGGCTAATTTTTCACTTAATTTACTCATAAAATGATTTCTCTTATTTTATATTATTTATATCAATATTGTTTATTATATCATCTCTAAGATTTGAACAGCCTATACGGAATGTTTCTTTATTTATGTATTTCGCTCCCATTATTTCTTTTGCAAGAGAATGGTATTTTAAAGCATCTTGATAGGAACGGATACCTCCGGCAGCTTTGAAACCTACAAGACGTTTTGTTTTAAAATAATAATCATGAACAGCAAATAACATCATAGCAGAAGAATACACATCTGCTCCACGTGAAACTTTACCTGTAGAAGTTTTTATAAAATCTGCTCCACATTCCATTGCAAGAATAGAAGCATCGTAAATATTTTTATAGGTCTTTAACTCTGATGTCTCAAGTATAACTTTTAGTTTTATATCGGATTTATGAACAAGAGTACTTATTTGTCTTAGCTCCTTCTGTAATTCTTTTCTATTTTCAAAAAAAAGACCTCTGTTGATAGGAATATCTATTTCATCTGCATTGTTTTTTATACAAAAACGAATGTCAGAAAGTTTAGACTGCAATGACAGTTGAGCCGTAGGAAAACCAGCAGAAACAACAACACGTTTCACTTCTTTTGTCAGCGTTTGCTTATTCAACAAAGGCAAAAGATTGGAATAAACACAAAGTCCTCCAACACCAATTGTCTTCTCCCCTACTCTACATATTGTCTTTGGAACAATGTTTTCCATTGACTGCAGATTATCATTATCGTTTAAAGTTGTTATGTCAAGTAAAGAAAGCAGTTTCAAAAGAATTTTATCCTTATCTTTTGTTTCTTTTTCAACAATGCTGTCTATTATGAAACAATATCCTCTGCCGTCAGAAAGAAATGCCAGTTTTTTTATATTTTCTATGTCTTTTTTAGTCATCTTTCTTATCGTTCAATTGCTGATATTGTTGGTTGAAAGTGTATTTGGAAAAAACAAAATCCTCTGAAACAGACTTGGAATTGTTAACCAAAAGTTTTATTCTTAACTTCTTAAAGAAAATGTTTTGATTCATCATCTTGCGTGAAGAAAGGGTTTTACCCAATGATTTTATAAGTCTGTTATCAGAAACATCCATTATCTTGTTTTCAAACAAATAGTTCTTGTTTTTTATAATGTATTCTGAAATAGGAATGTTCATTGGACAAACTTTGGAACAATTGCCGCAACCTGCACAAGAAAAACATATATGTTTATAGTTTTCTATATTTTCCAAAAAAGGAAGAACCACATTAGCGTATGGACCAGAGAAAATATTATCATAAGGTTCTTCGCCTATGGTTGCATACACAGGACAAACTTGCTTACAAGCATCGCAATGAATACAGTTCAAAGCAGAACGGATTTCTTTGTTGGCAAGTATGTTACTTCTGCCGTTATCTACCAAAAAGATATGAACATCATTTTGTTTTTCAAGAGGTTGAGGAGTATATAGAGAAGTTAAATAAGGATAATCTTTTTTGTATTTATATATATGGTAAAGGTAGGAAAATATTTCTATATCTTCCGGTTTAAGAATAAAGTCATTGATAGGAAGAATAAATATTTTTACTCTACTGCTAAGAACTTGTTCCATATCTATGGAAGAGGTAAATTCCAAAAACAAACTGCCTGTTTCCACCACACCAAAATTAGGAGAAAAAACAATTACATCGTTTGAGTCTTTATCAACAGTTATTTCATTGTTTTTTAATACTCCTTTCAATCCTAATTCTTCCATAAAATCAGAATTGAAAAAGTTAATGGTATTTACTTTTTGTTTATCAAGTTCTTTGATAAATTTATCTATAAAATCGTTATAGGCAATACACCAATGGACGCTGCCTCCGTTTTCAGAAAAAACTTTATCAAACTTAACCAAGTTAGAAGTTATATCACTGATAAACTTTTGTTTAATTTTTGAAGCTATTAGCTTAATTTTATTTACATTACGAAATACACTATAAGCAACATCATCTGTCTGGGTAAAAGATAGAGACTTTGTTTCCTTGTTTTCTTCTATATTTTTTTTGCAAGAAGAAAGATACTGCTTATAGGCTGTAGTATTCATAACTAACTTTATTTGACAGGTATTTTATTTATTCTTCTTTGGTGCCTGTCTCCTTCAAAAACAGAAGAAAGATAGGTATCTATAATATCTTTTGCTTGTTCAAAAGTAATGAAACGAGCAGGCAAGGCTATGATATTAGCATTGTTATGTTGTTTAGCAAGAGCAGAAATTTCACTTGTCCAACACAAAGCACAACGAACATTCTGATATTTATTAGCAACCATACTTACGCCATTACCTGTGCCACACATAATAAAACCAAAATCATATTCCCTTTCATTTATTTTTTTTGCCAAAGGATGTATAAAATCAGGATAATCAACACTTTCACTTGAATAACAACCCATATCTTTTATTTTTAATCCTTTACTTTCCAAATATGGTATCAATTTTGATTTTAGTTCAAAACCAGCGTGGTCAGATGCAATAGGCACTATTTGATTCATGTTGTTACGTATTGTTAAAAAGTTTTTATTTGCAAAGATAGTATAAAATTTTTTATCATTCTGTTATTTAATAACTTTACTTTGAAATAAAAAAATATTATCTTTTTTAATATGTTAATAATCAATTAAAAAAGTTTTCAACAAAAAAATGAATATTAAATGTTGAATAAATGAAATAATGGTGTGAATAAATAAAACGAAAGTAAAAAATGTTAAAAAAACAGATTTTATTAAACATTATTTACATGCTTTATCAACAATTTTTTATAAAAAACTTATTAACAAACAAAAAATGTTGATAAGATATAAAAGAAGTTTAAATATTTAAAAATTAAATTATTAAAAAATTAAGTAAAAAGATTTATATTGTTAATAAATTAAGTAATTTTGCATTTTGAATGTTAATAACTTTAAACTTCCAACAGTTTAAACACATATAATAATAGTATTAATTATTTTAAAAAAAATAAATATTATAAAACTATATAGGCAAACCATTAAAGAAACTGTTTCTATAAGAGACAAAATTCTGAAAATAAAAGAAGAAAAAGATATTCTTATTTTAGGACATTATTATCAGATACCAGAAATACAAGATATATCTGATTATGTAGGCGATAGTCTTAATCTTGCTCAGAAAGCCAAAGAAACAACTAAAAAAATAATATTATTTTGTGGTGTTCATTTTATGGGAGAAACAGCCAAAATACTTAACCCTGATAAAAAAGTTATAATTCCAGATATGAATGCTGGCTGTTCTCTTGCAGATTCATGTAAATATGATGAATTTAAAGAATTTAAATCAAAATATCCTGACCACATTGTTATTTCATATGTTAATTGCAGTGCAGAAATCAAAACTCTTTCAGACATAATATGTACTTCTGGAAATGCTCTTCAGATAGTTAATTCATTGCCTAAAGAACAGAAGATAATATTTGCACCGGATAAAAACTTAGGAGGTTATATCAATAGAATGACTGGTAGAAATATGGTTCTTTATAACGGAAGTTGTGAAGTTCATGAGCAGCTTACTGCAGAATACACTCTGAAAATGAAGAAAGATAATCCAGATGCTGTTCTTATTGCTCATCCAGAATGTAATGATGCTGTTTCTAAGCTTGCAGATTATGTAGGTTCTACACAAGGAATGATAAAGTTTGTTAAAGAAAGCAAAAACAAAAAATTTCTTGTTGCCACTGAATCCGGAATATTACATAAACTTCAAAATGATAATCCTGAAAAAGAATTTATAGTTGTTACAAACAACGAATCTTGTGCTTGCAATGACTGCCGTCACATGAAACTTAACACAATGGAAAAAGTGCTTTATTCTTTGGAAAATGAAGCATACGAAATAAAATTAAGTGAGGAAATTATTGTAAATGCAAGAAAACCAATAGAAAAAATGCTTTCTATTAGTAAAAAACTTGGTATAATAAAATAGTATTAAAAAACTATATTTTATTATCTTTAAAATACATATTATTAATATTTTAAAAGAGTCTTAGGCTCTTTTTTTAACATGGAGAATTAAAAAAATGAAAGCATTGCGATACTCTTTCTTGTTTATTGCATTTATTTTATGTTTTAATTTCAATACTTTTTCTCAAAACAGAGAAGATATTTTAAAATCTATGAGTTTAAAAGATAAAATATGGGCGGCAAAAAATTATTCAAGTATAAAAAAGGCTGAAAAGATTTCTTTGAAAGTTTTATCTGTTATGGATTCTTTAGATAGAATAAATTTTCTTGGAGGAAATAAAGAGGGTGGAGTTTTTGATGCTTTCCGTCATATTTATTGGATGTATTCTTTATCAAAGGAAATAGGAGAAAAAAAGGCTGAACGTATAGGAATAATTTATGAAAATTATAACAAGTATTTGTTTTATGAAAAGGGAGTAAATGGTTATGATAGCGTAGGAATGGTTATGGATTTGTTTAACAATGATTTAGGGATAAATCTTTCTAAGGAAGAAATATCTGATTCTTTGGTTTTCAATAAGATAACTAATATAATACTGCAAGGAAAGGCTAAAATAGTGAAAAAAAACACTTTACAACAAAGCTTAGATGAAAATGATAATGTAATTTTAGATGAAGAATGGAAAAAATCTTGGATAAATAACAGAAGATTAGTTAATTCAGATTATAATTTAAAATAATACTTTTTAAATAGGGTAGGGGAGATAAAAAAAAAGTTTCACGTGTAAAAAGTTTTTAACTTATTATAAATTAATATTTAGCTATTTTGTTTATATTTTTTTAAATTAATAAAAAAAAGAGTATTATCTGTAAAAGGTAATACTCTTTTTCTCTTTTTTTTGAAAATTTATTTCTTTGGTATGTTTCTTAATATATCCAATGTGTGTTGCCAAAACATTTCCAAAGTATGTATATCCATTTTTTCGTCTGGCGAATGTACACCTCTAAGAGTTGGACCGTATGAAATCATATCCATTCCAGGATATTTTTTACCTATTAAACCACATTCCAAACCTGCATGTATGGCTCTTACTATAGGTTTCTTTCCAAACAAACGTTCATACGATTTTACTACTACATCAAGTATTTCACTGTCTGTGTTAGGTGTCCAGCCAGGATATCCATCAGTATGTTCTACCCTGCAACCTCCTAAAAGCATACAAGCTTCTACTCTTGTTTTGGCTGCCTGTAATGCACTTTCTACACTGCTGCGCTGAGATGTTACTATATGCACTTCATTTTCTTTTATCTTAACGCTTGCAAGATTTGTGGAAGTTTCTACAAAGTTAGGTATTTCTCTGCTCATTGCCAAAACTCCGTGAGGAACAGCATAAAGGCAGTTTAATAATCTTGTAGCATCTTCTCTTGTCATCATGCTTTCAGGTCTGTCTGTCTTAGATATGTTTATTGTCAAGTTTGGTTCTGTTGTGCGGAATTCAAAAGCAAGGTTTTCACTCATTTCTTTTACTATTTGAAGCATCTTTTGTTCATCGTTAGGATTAACCATAAATACAACTTTTGCTTCTCTTGCTATTGCATTTCTAAGATTTCCACCGTCAATATCGCATATCTTTATTTTACATTCTGTGTTTAATCTCCAAAATACACGAGTGAATAGTTTATTAGCACAAGCCAAACCTTTATTTATATCATCACCGCTGTGACCACCTTTCAGACCTTTTACAGTAAACAGATAAGGTATGGCTTTTTGGCAAGCAGGTTCCATGGTTATAGGCATGTAACCCAAAGTATCCACACCACCAGCACAGCCTATAAACATTTCTCCCTCATCTTCGCTGTCAAGGTTAATAAGAATACGTGATTTTAGGGCTGTTTCGCTAAGATTGAACGCTCCTGTCAATCCCGTCTCTTCATCTACGGTGAACAAGCATTCCAAATCAGGATGAGGAATATCTTCAGCATTTAATATTGCCAAAGCTGTAGCAACACCTATTCCGTCATCTGCTCCAAGGGTAGTGCCTTTTGCTTTCAACCAGCCGTCTTCTACGTATGTTTCTATGGCATCTTTTTCAAAGTCAAAAACCTTGTCAGAATTCTTTTCACATACCATGTCTATATGTGCTTGAAGACAAACCATTTTTCTGTCTTCCATACCTTTTGTAGCAGGTTTTCTTATTATTACGTTACCTATTTTGTCAACAACGGTTTCCAAACCTCTGCTTTCACCCCATTTTTTCAAATAGGCTGTCATTTTTTCTTCTTTCTTACTTGGACGAGGAACAGAAAGTATGGGCTTAAACTGTTCAAAAACAACTTTAGGTTCCAAATTATCTAAATGTTCATTCATGATTTTTATATTTTTTATTGTGAATTTAGTATAAAACGGGAATATTATTTGTTTTATTGTATTTTTATCCTAAATTTGCCCGAACGAACGACGGAATTCCCTATAGGGGGAGCGTTCGTTCGACCCCT
>CAZXEN010000044.1:0-10701 GCA_964639765.1 uncultured Bacteroidaceae bacterium | reverse complement strand
TTCTTCATTCTAATCTTAAAAGTGAATATATAAGCAACTCTGGGCTTGTAAGGAATATATCGAAACTGTATGACGATTATCTTGAGTTTTATGAAGATATGCCCACAATGGAACTCAGTTATATGCAGAAGATATTCAACAATTATCGTTTTGACCCGTATTTTGTTCTGCAGATTTCTTTTTTATTAGGAATTTCTGTATATGAGATTACACACCTGCCCCACGAAACTTATATACAAGAAAACAAAAACTTGTATATGAGTTTGGCAAAGAAACATAATCTTGATTACGCTATTGTTGCCGATATTGCTAATGCAGTTTTAAAAGATGGACATATTTCGCATAAAACAGGGCCAAAACAACTTATATACGAAGAATTAGATAACCAATATCTCCCACAGATAAAAAAGATTGTACGGCAAATTCTCAACAAAGATGGTCGCCCCGAAAAACTCTCTTTCGCCAAAGTTGAAAAAGCATTAGGGCTTCCACAAAAACAAATATATAAACTGCCAAAGTGTAACTCATATATAAAAAAACGCATTGAAACACAAACAGAATTCTGGGCAAGAGAAATTGAATGGGCTGTCAATGAATTAATAAAAGAAAACAAACCGCTGAACACCTCAAGGATTATGAAACTGACAAATATGCGATTAAGAGATATTGAAGTTTCATTTTCATGTATAAAAAATCCAAAAACAAAAGAGTTAGTTTGTGAGTTGCTTTCTTATCGTGATATTTAGGCAAAAGAAAACAGGTGCTACAAACTGTAACACCTGTTCTCCCCTGAAAGATAAAAAATAAAAAGGGAAAAGGAAATGATGATGAAATAACTAATCAGATTATTTCATACAAAAGACCTTACACTTTAGAATTTTTTAGACGCTTTCAAAACTCCTATCATGTTCAGTCAATATAATTATGAAATTTGAAAAATGGTTGTAAACGAAAAAACGCCACTCAATACGAGTAGCGTTTCTTTAATAATTATCTGTTTTCTTAAGACTAGGCACTATCATCTTGTGACGTTGTTCGCTATTACCTGTAACTTGATTACATTTGAATCTCATCAACCACATTTTGATAATAAAAACTAATATGCTTCATATTAATACCTCCATAATATAGTATAACACATATCCAAATAAATAACAATATATATTCAATTATTTTTTATTGTAAGAAACGACATATCCTGCACCTGGAATGGCCCATTCGCTGAATTGTATCTTGGCTTGATTATCAACTGTCTGTTCCACCTTAAAATCGTTTGCTAATTTAGAACCAGCATGAAAGAATGATGCAAAAGCGTTGGCTTTAAGATTCCATTTGTTGTTCCCTTTTATACTAATAGTATGTTCTGTTTTTTTGCAAGGATATCTCAATTTCCAACTCTGTGTTAAATCCGTTTGTAATGTTTCATATTCATATTCTAATTCCACAATGTGTTCTCTACACTTTTGTAGTGGTCTTTCAAATATGTAGATGTAATCATATTCATATGCTGCATCCTCATTCAATGGTTGAATTTTTATTGACAAATCAGAATCATTAAGCAAATCAACCCCATTCACCAAGAATTTTGTAAATTTAACACTTTCTCTTCTTTCTTCATCCGTCATATTTGGGATTAAATCATATAATGCGATACCAATTTTTACCCTATTGTCAACACTGCATCTATTAATTATTTTATATGTCATTTTATATTTTTTTGTAAAAACATTGCTTTTATCGTCAGGAATAACAGTGCATTTAATATCATGATATTCGTAATACATACTTTTGGTTAATTCTAAAAGATTGG
This sequence comes from uncultured Bacteroidaceae bacterium, assembly GCA_964639765.1. Taxonomy (GTDB): domain Bacteria; phylum Bacteroidota; class Bacteroidia; order Bacteroidales; family P3; genus Scybalousia_A. The sequence goes on along the minus strand of CAZXEN010000044.1, from coordinate 8,891 downwards.
GTTCTAATTTGTAAACAGATTTTTTTAAATCGTTCTCAGTACAGTTCAAACAGTGCATAGATATCTTTGTTTTAAGTTTATTTAAGTGTGATTCAGAATATGACTCTATTGGGAAGTCTACCGATAACACATTATTCATGGCCTTCTTTACTACGCTTTCAATTGTGCTAATCTCCATTATCAACGATATTAACCCAACAGAGAGTAGTGTTAATCCTATGTTCTCAATTATTTCAAAACAAATTATTGTGAACTTATCTTGAATTAATGTTTTTACAATTTCAGATGCAATAATCATACCGACAGAGACAACAGAAATTATTTTTGCTACCGTCTTACTCTTAAAATTAAAAACAACTCCATCATTCGTACTCTTTTTACTTTTCACACAATCATCCTTCTTCTGCTTTTTATTTATTTGTTTTATGCAACTCCTCTTACAATAATAAATCGTATCAATAAGTAATTTTGTGACAAGATTTTTATTTTTTATACAAAAATTAGCCGATGGGGTGGATGCCCCATCTGCTTTGGTGTGTAATATTAAGTTTTAATTATTGGATTCATCGAACACAGAGAACCGTCTCCATATGTTGTAGTCTAACTATTTAAGCTTATTGATAGGTAGCATTTGATTTTTTTATTGTGATTTTTGATAAATCATATCCGTTCGCCATTAGAAAAAGTCTTAAATCTTTATCATCTATATTGGATTTAGGTCCAATAATTATTTCTGCAAGAAGCAAATCTTTAATATTGTCAAAATTCACATCAATGTATGATACTATTGTGTTATCTGTACATTTAAATTGTATTTTACCACGAACTAATCCATTGTAATCTTTTTTATAATCTATAGGTTCATACATTCTGTCATAGAAAAGTTGATTTGCAGACATATCCTTAGATTTGTTTGTGATTAACAAATTTCTTATATTACCAAAAGGGTAAAAAACCAGTCGCCATTCATTTTCTTCTCTAAAAGCTGGATTTTTATAGAAAACAGCATTGTATACCATCGCACTTATAATATCGTTTATTGCATCTTCATATGGAGATAGCGAGTTTTTTCTTACGGCTTTTTCCTTTGCTTTTTTCAATTTATTTGTGATGTATTCACACAATTCTTTTTTTACTGCAACAGTGTCATAAATAATTCTATTGAATTTTATATTTTTCAAATCTTTTGCAAGAATTAAACTATGAGAATAAAACCCAATGGCAACACCTTGACCATCATCCGCATATCCTCGCCACTGACTAAGCAAATCAGATTCTGTCGAAAAACATGCGGCATAATAAATTAAAGATTCATTATTAACTGCTCTAGATACCAAATCAAAATAATTTATTCCTTTGAAAAATTTTTGTGTTACAGCATCATCAATATATTTTTTACAAAAATCAATACACGATTTACTCAATGTTCTTTCAAAAACATCAAAACAATAGTGTATTTCCTGTCGGTCATTAGATTTAGAGATATTTGTAAGCCTGATTGTACTATTTTTCATTATTGCTAAAAATGACTCCAAACTACAATAATGATAAACAACAGCAGGGCAATTGTTTTCCATGTTCTTCCATCCTTATTTTAATTAGTTTTTATTATAAAGTTTCATTTCACAACACTTTTTATTTTTGTCTATATAATCATAAATAAAATATGATAACTTATGACAAAAACTTCATTGAACACAACAGAATCGAATCCTTGTGTGTTCTAATCATAAATCTATATTTTTATCAACTTTCATTGCTTCAATGATTTCTTTGAATTCGGGGTTTTCTTTAAGCTTTGCTTCTATAACTTTTTTCTCGTATGGCAGGATAAACATTTGTTGGGTAGATTTATAATCTTTGACGATATTTTTTGACATAATTATCAATAAAGGTAAAACAATAATAACCAAGGAAACAACAAAAATTAAGAAAGAAATGATTGCACCTGTAGGGTCGTTTTGAACAGTTGAAGATATATTTTTTGATAGAATATCATATTGCTCAACAATCTTTTCAAACAAAAAGCCGAGGCCAAAAGATAAAAAGCCGATTTGCATTGTAAAAAAGACTTTGTCGGTTAAAAAATTTAAAACTAAAATTCTTTTATAGCAATGAAATAATTCGTCAGTACACTCAACGCCCTTGTAATGTTCTTCTATTTTATCCTTTGCTTTTAAAACACGTGTATATTTATCTCCAGTTGCTTCATTATAAAAGTGTTGTCCTACAAGTTTATATTTCTTTTGCTTTTTTCTTTCTTTAGACATATTTTTTAACCCTCTTATTTTCAATTTAAATATATTGTTTTTCTTGCTGACGGGTATAAAACAGAATTCATCTTTAATTTCAACATAACCCTTTTTTATAATTTTGAACACCATACCTTCAAAATTTTTAGCGTAATCAAAATTATTTAACTCTATATCGTTTATGATAGTTATTGTTTCACGCCGTTTTTCAATATATGGTCGTAAAAGTAAGTAAACTTTAACGGCAGTTACACCTGTAATACCTTTAAAAGTATTTAAAGGCAAAAGATGCTGTTTTTGCACAGTAGCCCAAGTATCATAAAACGATATTATTTTTGCCATTGAACCATCTTCATCTAACTCTAATAGAGTTTCAATTGAAGGTGCTTTTTTGTTTTTTTCAAATACATTGTAAAGTTTTTTACGACAATCTTTTAGTTCAGTTGAATCTCCTTGGGTAAAAAAATCAACAACTGTTTGAGATATACCTCGTCTGTATAACGAAACAGAAATTATAAGAGCTAATAATGGAATCATTACACTACCTATTAAATTAACAACATTTACATTATCATTCATCGAATACCCTCTTTAAAATATCTCTATAAAAAGTATATCGAAACGGCTGACCTTTTTGTGACAAAAATTTTACTTTTTTCGACAAAAAATTAGCCGATGGGGGTATTCCCATCGGCTTTTAATGTGAATATTAAGTTTTAGTTGTTGGAATTATCGAACACAGAGAACCGTCCACTGTGCACATTTGAAGGTGATTTTTATTATTATTCCAAAAGGTTCGATTGAACGAAAACCATACTTTTTTACTAATCGTTGTCTTTATCCTAATATTGACAATGCGTCTCTATATCTGTTTGGTAATATTTTTGATAACAGAACTGTTCCAATACGAGACCAAATAAGTGATGCGGCTCAAAGGAGTCTTTATGTCTACGCTGAAGATTTATTTGCTCAAACAAGCGATGAAATGGCACCGTATGTTGATTTAGTTGACACTAGTTCCTTGACAGGTAATAACTTTATGAAAATGATTAAAACCATAAAGTGTGCTCAAGAAATCTGCATTTCGAAACAACTTGAGGCAAACCTTAGACCAATAATTCAGAACGCATTAATTTCCTATGTTGAATCTATTGAGATTAATGCTGCACTCCCCTGCAATCGAGAACGGATTACAGCATTTGTTGTATCATACATTGAAAACATTGTTGCAGATGGTTCAAAACCCCTAAATTCATATATTGAAGATTTCAATTATGAAATAACAAATAGATTTATGGCTGAAATAATTTCAAGCAAATTAACCTAACAAGAGTACTGTACTCACTAAAACACTACACAAGGAGTAATTACAATAGAACGACAATTGATAACTATCGAGAAAAGAATTTACACTGTTGACGAACACCATTATAACCTATATTTGATACCAGACGTTCAAGATGGTGAAGAAGTCATAACCTTATGCATGAATAAGGAAGGTTACACTAATATGACATATATCATTCGTTTTTCATCAAATGAGTCAAACTATCAAGAAATTAGTGATTATATTGATGCACATTTAAATGTGTTTATCAGGCAAACAGATGCAGAAATTCGTTTTCCTAACTTCATTGATGTCAAAGACATGTTTGGTGAAGTTTAGATTACTAAAAACATTTTAAGGAGTTTTTTATTATGACAAAAAAATCTATCATTCTTGAAAAAAGAGCATTTGGAATTGGCGATGACACAAATACCACATATGATTTATATTTAGTAGCAGAAGACTATATGGATACTGAAGTGGTTTCAGTTTATGTTGCAGAAAAAGATAAAAAGCCATATTTTGTAGCCAGATTTTTCCCAGAAGATGTATCCGATGAAGCCCTTTACATAAACTTAAGTATTTGGGGCAGTATGGTTAGTGGATTTGAATTACTCAAAAACAAATAAAGCAATTTAATGTTAAACGGACAGAGATTTTTTAGTCTCTGTCCGTTTTCTTGTTTACTTATTGATTAATGGCTACGCTCGTGTTGATTCAAACAATTAATAATTGATAGATTCCTGCAATCTTAATTCAATGGCTACTGACTGCAAAAATTCTGAGTTAGACGGTCTCTTATTATTGTAGCAAACCCTTCTAAACGTATCAAAATGACAATCTATGCAATTATCATATCCGCGTTCAATTGCATGTCTTATCGCCCTTTCGACTCTTGAAGGTTCCGAGTTGTGTTCCTTTGCTATCTCACTGTATAAATTAGTAATTGATATTTCAGGATTTTTGAAAAGAATATTAACACCTGAAATGATGTATTTGTATCCTAATAAATTCTTTGGAATACAAAACTCTCGAAGAAGATTTGACAATTTTTCATATGTCTTGATATCAATCATTTTTTCACCTCGTTTCATATATAAGTATGAAAGATAGTGACGTAAAACAAATGATTGAAACAAAAAAACAGATAATATGCCTAATATTTTTTAGTTTTTATGCACTTCTTATTTTAGTGTTTACTTTCTTTTTAATCGTAAAAAAGTGTAACTATCTATGCCCGGCCACTCAAATCTGACCGCACCGTCTTCTTTTACGGTAATTTCACATACATTACGAATGTTTTTAATAAAATCTTCAGCCAACTCAATTAAATCATCTGAACGACCCTCGTAATATTGTCCATTTAATTTAATCGTTACCCACATATTTTTTCACCTCCTTGAATTTTTTGATAGTGTTGTAATATCAACGCATTATTACAGCATTATATTAAACTTGTCTGGGCTTTGGAAATGTCTTGGAAATCTTGATGCCTCTCTTACTCCAGAAGTCGATTAAATCATCATAATCATACTCTTGTGATACAATTATAAATTCTTCATCAACATTATTGCTGATTAAAAATCCTACATAGGAAGATAGACACATATCCAAAGAGTCCTTACGTTTAATAAACTCTATATTTTTGAATTCAGATACAATATCAATAATGATATTGGAACAATTATCTGTATAAAACAAATATTGTTTGCTCTCATCATTGTTCTCAACAAGGTCTTTGAAATATCTAACACTTTCATAATCAATTAAATAATGTTTATTCATATAAATCTCCTTAAAAAATAAAAGGAGTCACCTGTAAAATAGGTAACTCCGAATTAGTTATAGTTCTAGTCTGACAATGAGTTATATTTAGTTTTAACACGAATGGTTACCAAGCCACCGCGTTGAACGCTTAACCTCGTTCAAGGTATATTTTAATTATATAATATTTATATTAAAAGTCAATATGATTGGAATAATTAATATAAAAAACACCGCCTAAGTTATTAAAACTTGGGCGGCTATTGTTAATCGAAAATTTGGAAAATATCATTTAGTTCTTTACGTTCATAATCATCATATTCTTGTATTAATTTATCTTTGAGAACTTGCATCTCTTTGATTAACTCTTCGTGGCAAGTGTTGTCCTTCAATGTCTTACGAACTGCAGCATTTTTTGTGCTCATATCTTTAGCAAGTTGCTTTAATTCATTTTGTTTTTTTATAACTAATTTAATCTGTTTGTCATAATTCTCTCTTTCTTTTAATGAGATAATCAACTTTGCAATAAGAAGAATTATTATTTCTAATAAACTATTGCTTTTAAATAGCAACTGATTAATATAATTCAATTCTAATCTTCGCTGCTCTTCAGGAGTTTTAAGACTTTGACGGGTTACAGATAAAAGTGCTTTTTCTTTTTTATACCAATTCCAAAATTGACCACTTTCATTTTTATACTGTTCCCACAAGTTAGACATTTCTTTGCTTTTAAAGTAATCTAATTTGTAGTTATTATTTGATATTGATTCATAGAATTTGTTATTGAATGTTTGATAATCATCATAAGAATTATTGATTTCTTTTTTGATTTTTGATAATGCACTTGCATACTCCTTATATTCTTTAACACTCATATGTTTATTTTTATTTCCAGTAGGCTCTGCTCTTTGCCACCCATAAGAAGCACCCATTTCGTATTCAATATAATTCTTAATTTCGTCAATCCAGTCAAGGACGCCTTTTTTATCAACTTCCTTTTTATATACAATATTACCCTGAGCATCTGTAACAATGCATCCTTCCTTATCCCTTTTGGGAATGCGATTTCCCTTTTCATCTAATGCATAAGTATAGGTTGTTGGATATCCCATATTTTCAAAGCAACGACTTAAAGAGTTTTGAACCTTACAACCCCTAGTTGATGATGCGACCGTTATAATGCTCAGGTGTATATGTGGCGAATTTTCATCCTCATTGGTTACATTATTTAAAATAATAACTCCATTATCAAATGGGAGTTTCCAATCAGGGTCGTTTAACTCCTTTTCAGTGATAATTGCAGTATTAGGTAAATTACAAATGTAGTCAATAGTCTTACGCATCAAAGCACAACCCTTGGCATAATCGTCTGGGTTGGAGTTGCTTTCCATGTCACCTATTTGAAATATGATTTCGCTTGCTTCATATGGAACTTTAGATTTGGAATTGGAATTCTTATTTTTAGATTCTTCTAATTGTTTTTGTCTTATGTAATCTAAGTAAGTGCCATTAAACCGTCTTGCCGGTCTTTGTTTTTGTTGATAATCTTTCCACGCGGATTCAAAGATTTTTGTGTATATCTCTTCAAGTGAAGCACAATAAACACCTTCACAGTTTTTAGAACCAGCCGTTACTTTGTTATAGTTATTTTTTGTTCGGCTGGTATCAATGTTTGATGATATGTTATTACCAATTCGATTATTATGATTAATATAATACTTATGTGAGAAGTGACCACTTATAGATTTAACATTCATACGAATCAACGTCCTTTCATAAAAAAATAAAAACAAATAAGTTAACAATTATGCAGTTGAAAAATAAAAACAAAAAATTAAAACATTAATATAAAAATATAAGGTGGTTAACATTAACCATAAAAACATACACCCTGCGGAGCACACTATTATTATGATAGATAACACTGGCTTGCACACGAAAAGTGTGCAAACAGTTATTAAGTTAACTGAACGCCTTAAGCGTTCAAAAAAACAAGGTGGTTAATATTAACCACTAATAAAAAACTGATATTCCAGAGCAGTGGACACGGGTAGAGATGGGCAGACTTGTCCCTATATATAAAATAAGGACAAGTCATCTTCCGTCACAGAATTGTATCCTATCGAAGTGGTGCGGACTCACATTTAATGTTACGTATTTTGCCATCATTCTTGCCCCTGATGGTATATCCTCTCAGATATTTACGTAGTCCCTGACACATAATCCAAATCAGTATCTCTGGCAAGTTCTAATTCCCCCGGCTATTATTCTTAATCCTTCTGATAAATCAGTTAGGACAAACGTCATCAAAGCCTCTTAACGTCTTACGGAACATATCTTCGCACCCTAAGATATACACCGCATCCCTTTTCTGAATCGGCGGGATGAGACCCACAGTTTATACCCGTGTTCCTGGGTAACATAATAAAACGTTATATTGGAATACGCCCCATCATGTTTTCTCAATTTAACTACTTGAGCGAGTGTTTATGCTTCAATCCATAAACAGACTGTTAACACTAAAGCCTGTTAACTGGCGTATAACTAGTATGAAAGATTAAAATCGAAAACGCACGAATATATAAAAAATAGGGAGTGGTTAATATTAACCACCCCCTGTTATTCTTCAACATATGTAGCAAAAGTTTGCCAATATTGCGATGTTGTTCTTTTAGGTCTGTCTGTTTTTATATCATAAAAATAGTAATGAGGTAAATATTGAAACTTATACACCTTTTGAAAATGTTGAGTTTCTTTTCGCAAGTCCCCTTCATATTTTTTCAATTTAGGATTCTTCAACAAAAACTTATTAATATTATGCTCTACGTCAAGTAATCCATCACGACGACGTTTTGCACTACCCATTTTCTTATATATGATATTTTGCTTTTCTTTTGGCATTAAAATCAGTCCTTTCAAAATTTGTATATACAAAATATGAAAGAAAATATTGAAATGAATTTTTATATATAAAAAAGGGTTGTCAATACCTTTTTAATACTCCACTCAACAGGTGTATAAATATAATATGAAAGATTGAAAGGCTCCCATGATGGGAGTTTTTTGTTTGGTGCAACAAAAATCTTATTGCGTATAGGGTGTGCATATGGTAAAATAACCATTGATGGTAAAAATGTTGCCGTCATAAACACTCCACGAATGATAAATATAAAGCCGGAATGGCAAATTCGAAAGGAGTTGTTCTATGAAACGAATATTAAGTTTCTTAAAACCATGTTTAAAAGACGCAAACGACTATAAGTTGTTTTGTTATATTTTATACTTAGGTGTAAGAATAGTTTTAATTGTTCTTTAAGGAGACGCCATCAAACACCCAGCAGAGTGTCCGCTCTGCTGGGTGTTTTTATACGCACAAATATAGCATGAAAGAAAAAATGAAAAATGTTTTTTATATATAAAAAAGTAGAATACTGTATTAACAATATGCGTAATATTAGTCGATTTATTGAATAATATTATGCACATGCAAAAAGCTCCCATGATGGGAGCCTTTTCTACAATTTGTCTTCCTTACATTTAGCCAAGAC
>CAZXEN010000043.1:0-11595 GCA_964639765.1 uncultured Bacteroidaceae bacterium | reverse complement strand
AAGGATATGTTCCTTTTTTTTGTTCCCGACGTAACGCCCCCGCAGTAGCGTCTCGAAGAGATGTTACCACTTAATCCAAAGTTATGGAAAAAGAATATACATTTGTTTTGCTTGTTGAAGGCATTGGTTTTGAAAGATTTTCTTCTTTCCCCTTTGTTATTTCAAAAGTAATCTCATAACTTTGCAAAGTTAGGTTAATTAAAAAACATAAAAGACATGGAAAGAACAAGTGTTTTAGTAAAGATATTGTTTTTATTCTTTGCAGTAATAAGTTTAGGTTTAGCAATTGTTAGTTGCAGTGATGATGACGAAGATTGTAAAGACTGCAAAACAGAAGTCAAAGGCTTGTTTTCAATGCCGAATTCTTCTTATCATTTTGAATACGGTGTGATTAGAAAAGAAAACGACGGTGCGTTTATATTAAGGATTTACGACATAGATGAAGAATACCCAGATAATAGATATATAAGGACTGCTTTTTATATTTGCAATCCATCTAAACTTAATAAAATAATAAAGGATAAAGCATCTACTACCGATGGAGTAAAAGTATTTTTTTTCAGGTGTCATTCATGCTGGGACATATATTTCTGAAAGTTATATTCTAACAGGGAATAATGTTGTAGAAGAACCAGATTGTGATGATTTGGAGATAAAGACTATTAATGAGTATGTAGAAAATAATTAAATTTTAATAAAAATGAAAAAAATTAATAATATTGATATTCATTATATGTTGTGGTTTCACTGTTTTTTCACAGACCGAGTTTAGCAAAAATATTGTAGATACAACAAAACAGTGGAATGTTTTGTTCAGTTATCCCTCACTTCAGCAGACAATCCACAAAGAAAGTTATCAAGAAATAAAATTCTACTACTCTGCCTTACGGATTTTCCATTTGTTTTCTTCAAAGAATACTTTGGGAACAATAGGGCAGGTATCCAAAGTAAAAGTATAAGGGAAGACATCGTCCAAATGATGTCTTCTCAATTTATGAATATGTTTTGCTTTTTCCAGATAAGTCCACAAGTCTTTTTCTGCTTCTTGCCAAAGATAAAAAGAAGCATGTGTGCTGTCGTCCAAAGTAGTAAAACCATTATCAAACAATCTGCCTGCCAAAGCTCCTGCAAACATACTGTCTTCCAAACAAAAATTACTTCTCCAGCCTGAACAGATAATCTCCACATCACAGTTTTGTCGGACAAGATAGGAACTTAATGCGCTGATGTTTGAAAAGGAACCGATAAGTATTTCTTCTGGCTTCTGCTCCAATGCTTTCATTATTGCTTTTGTGCCATTGGTGGTGGATTGTACTATTTCCATGTCTTTTATTCTGTCTGTCATAAACTCCATGGCAGAATTGCCAAAGTCTGCATTTGCAAAGCCTTCTTCCAGCCTTTCTCTAGCGATGGGATAACCTTGTTGCCTGGCTTGGTTTATCTCTTGCAATGTTGCCACAGGAATAATGGTTGCACCATAGTTGATAGCTGTACAGATTGTTGTTGTTGCCCTTAGAATATCTACAACGACACTGATATATTTGTTGTTTCTCTCTTCTTGTGAAACCAGAATAGGAGAAAAGAAAGTTGTTATTTGTTTTTCAGAAGCTGTCATATCTAAAAAAAACTTAGTATTTTCTTAATTCGAAACCATTGTTTGAAAGTTGGTGATAAAATGTCTTGGTTTCAAGTATTTCTTCCTGTGGAGAGTTAGGATATAAAACAACCATAGGAGTATTGATAAAAAGCAGTGTTCTTTTATCTGAGCGGATAACAGAGAGATAAGAAAGAATAGAGTTATAGTTCATTCGCTCCCCGTTCTCAGATGTGTAGGCAGCAAAAGGAAACTCGCATAAATAATTCACATTTCCTTTGTCTATCCTGTATATCTGGCAACCTTCGCTGAGGGCTGAATGTTTTTCTATAAAGAGAAAACCCTGCTGGAGTTTGCTATTGTAGAGCAACCTGTGGCGAAATTCTTTGTTGTCCAAAGAAACGGGGATTTGTTTTTTGAGGTTCTTGTCTTTTGAAGAGCAGATGTATATCCTGTCCTTTGAAATGCGTATATCCGTATTTGCAATGGTGTATTGGGATTGCCCGACAGGGGAAATATTGTCAAAAGACTGACCTTTGGTTCCAAAGCAGACAAGACACAGAAAAAGACAAGAAAACAAATACCTCATATTGTATTATTCCTCTTTTTTGTTGTTGCGATGTGAAAAGCGTAGCCCTTGTGTGTTTGTCTCCCTTAGAAGGGTGCCGTCTTGGTCGTAAATCTCTATGCCCAAGGGTTTGCCTTCGGAATTGAAATGCTCCCACTTGCCCACTTTCTTTCCTTTTTTGTATTCGCCTCTCTCCATTGTCTGGCCATTGTCTGCGTAGGAAACATAGATGCTGTCTTCCAAGCCGTCTTTATAATAAAGCTCTGAGTTCAGCTTTCCGTTCTCGTGCCAAGAGAGAGCTTGACCTTGATACATATTGCCAGCAAGATTTACCTGCATTCTCAGTTTGAAGGAATTGAAAAAACGATAGTAGATTTCCTTTTTGTTGTCCTCAGGATTCTTTATGGTGATATCCACCAAGGTGCCTTCTGGAGAAAACGACATTGCAGTGATTTTATCTGTCTCTCCTATCAGTTCTTCTCCGTCGTCTTTGTATATCCGCCATTTTTCTCCCTCTTTCTTTTTTGAGAAGTCTGCCTTGGCAAATACTTTTCCGCTATCAAAGTAAAAAGACCATTGACCGGAACGCACACTGTCGTTGTAGTCTCCTTCGCTCCTTTTCTTGCCGTTTTCATAATAGCGTTCCTGATAAACCTTTTTGCCCTCTTTGTAGTAGGCAACCAACTCTGGTTCTCCGTTGGCAAACTTTTTTATTATCCTTTTTTCTCCCTTTGAGCAGGAAAACAAGACAAGTATTGACAAAACAAAGATAATGTATAAACGTATTTTTTTCATTTCAAAAAAGATTTTAAGCATTGTATTCATAAATGCCTTTGTCGTCCTTTATAGTAAGAGAAGCCTTTTCGCTCTTTTCCACAAAGCCTGATATTCTTGCATCAATGCCAAAAGATTTGCTTATGCTGATAATATCCTGTGCTATATTCTTTGGACAATAGACTTCCATTCTCTGACCCATGTTAAAGACTTGATACATTTCTTGTCTTGGAGTCTGGCTCTCTTCTTCTATCATTTGGAACAAAGGAGGCAAAGCAAACAGATTGTCTTTTACAATATGCAAGCACTCAACAAAATGAAGTATTTTTGTCATTGCTCCTCCTGTGCAGTGGATAAATCCATGGATGTCTTTTCTGTATTCTTTTATAATTTGACGAATAACCGGAGCGTATGTTCTTGTAGGCGAAAGAACAAGTTTGCCGGCTGTCATTGTGTTGCCTTTGTCATCTATTGCAATCTCGTCTGTCAAAGAACGTTTTCCGCAATATACAACTTGTTCAGGGAGGTCTTTGTCATAGCTTTCAGGATATTGTTTTGCAAGTTCCTTGAAGAAAACATCATGTCTTGCAGAAGTCAATCCATTGCTTCCCATTCCACCATTGTATTCTTTTTCGTAAGTTGCCTTACCAAAAGAAGCCAATGCAACAATAACGTCTCCGTCTTGTATCTTATCAGTTGAAATAATATCTTTGCGAGCGGCTCTTGCGGTAACTGTACTGTCAACAATAACAGTTCTGACCAAGTCTCCTACATCTGCAGTCTCTCCTCCAGTGGAATAGATGCCTACATCGTATGAACGAAGAGTCTCAAGAAATTCTTCTGTGCCTTCTATTATGGCTTTTATAACTTCTCCAGGGATAAGGTTTTTGTTTCTTCCGATAGTGGAAGAAAGTAAAATATTGTCTGTAACTCCGACACAAAGCAAATCATCAGTATTCATCACTACAGCATCTTGTGCTATGCCTTTCCATACAGATAAATCTCCTGTTTGTTTCCAATACATGTAAGCCAAAGAACTTTTTGTGCCTGCACCATCTGCATGCATAAGCATACAATAGTCTTTATCTCCTGTCAATGTATCAGGAACAACTTTGCAAAAAGCCTTTGGAAACAAACCTTTGTCTATATTCTTTATGGCGTTATGAACGTCTTCTTTCTTTGCAGAAACTCCTCGTAGGTTATATTTTTGTTGTGTCATAATCTGTTGTATTTATGTTGCAAAAGTATAAAAAAGATATAATATTCGTTTATTTCTGTATAATAATTTTTTGAGTTCGATTACCAAGTTTTATATAATATACACCTGATTTAAATTTCTTTGTATCTATTATTCTTTGTTTGTTGTCAGTTTGTTCCTTGAAAATAGTTTTACCCATGTTGTCTGTTATTGTCAGTTTGCCTTCTCCTTTTATATATATCTTGTCTTTCACAGGATTTGGATAGACGAGAAAATTTTCTTCTTGTTCTGCTATAAAAAGGGAAGAATAAACACTAAGATGCAGGCAAACTATACTGTCACATTCGGCCTCGTTTTGCATTGTCTGACAGTATTCTCCTGCATTGCTTTCATTAAAACCATAATCCTGATAAAGCTCTCCTTGATTTATAATTGCATAAATATGTGTCTTATCTATTCCGCAATTTGTTATGGTATCGTAAATATATATGGTGTCAAAAAGTGTAACAGTATCGTTAGAGGTAATATATACGGTGTCAAACAAGGTAACAGTGTCGTTAGAGGTAATATATATGGTGTCAAACAAGGTAACAGTGTCGTTAGAGGTAATATATATGGTGTCAAACAAGGTAACAGTGTCGTTAGAGGTAATATATATGGTGTCAAAAAGTGTAACAGTGTCGCGAGAGGTAATAGATATAGTGTCAAACATTGTAATAGTATCGTGCTCAACAATGGTAACCGTGTCAAATATTCTTATTGTGTCGTTGTTACATAAAGTAGTGAATATTTGAGGTAAAGAATAATCGCTTTCCAACGATTCACAAATAGATTTAACTCTGACTTTATAAGAATGGTTGGGGAGAAGATTGTTTATATTATATGCTTGGCTGAGATTGTGAACAGTATCCTCAAGAGAGTTTTCCCAATATGTGTCTTCTGCTTCTGAAAGTTGTATCAATAAAGATTCAGCAGAAGAATCGCTGTCAGTAACTATTGATGCAGAAGAAGAACTTATATTTTCTATTTGGAAAGAAGGCGGAGGACATCCTTGTAACCGTCCTACAAAAACATGACCAATATGTAAATCATAATCAGCATTGGAAACCGAACTTTCCACATAAAATGCTATGCGAACATTGCCGTTATAATTATTTAAGGAAAGGGTAATCAAAGTGTCTGAGCTTATATCTTCTAATCTTACAGTGGAAGTGTTGTCTAATCTGAGTAGTTCGTTTGCAGAATTTATACTCTGGTTTTCTGGTAAAACAAGTACTACAAACTTATCATCAGAGCCTACTGTAGTTACAGGAGTATTTGCATCATCATCAGTAAGAGCAAAATTAAACATAAGCATATTATTTGCTGTATTCAGAGAAATTGTAGGACTTATAAGCCAATATTTGATAGAAGCACCATATATATCTGCTTTTGTATGATTGCCTTCTATTCCATAGCCATTGGTTTCTGCATACCAACCATAGGATATAGTAGAAATTTGTGTGCCATTGTATACATTATTCAACACTGCATTGCCTCTTGTCCAATTCTCTGGAGGGAAAACAGAGAAATCTTCCTCCAGAAGCGTCTGACCAAAGGAGGATATATATGATGTTACAAAGAAAAACGATATTAGAATTCTTTTCATCCTGATGATTTATTTTGTATTGCAAAGATAAGATATTTTTTTCATTAGCCCAAAAGTTCCTTGTAAAAAACAGCATCCAAACTCTTTTGTTTCTGAAAAATGGTTTTTAAAGCAAGAGTAAATAAAACATGTTTTCGTGAAAACTAAATTTTGTTTATCCTGTTTTTTATAATTGAATAAAGTTTAGTATCTTTGCACGTTGAAGAAATTTTGCTAAAAATGGAGAAGAAAGTTGGAACTCTGAAAATAGAATACCCTGAAATACCTTTTTCGCTGATAGGTATAAATACACCTTTGTCTGATTTTCAACTTGCTTATCGTATTCAAAAAATAGCTGGATTTGATTTTGAGAAAACAAATAACTTCTCTGTGTACAAGGAAAAACAAAAAAAAGAGTTTGCTTTTGATTGTCTTTTGTATGCAGACAGTTGCAATAGTTTAGCATACTTGCTTATGCCTTCAAATTCTTTTGAAGATGATTCAGTTGTTTTTCTTAGCGGTCTGCAAAAGATAGATTATGTTCTTTTGGTACTTGGCAGAGATTACAAAGAAGCAACTGCTTCTATCCTTAAAGCAGTTAAAATGGTAAAGAATGTTGTATATGCCAACATCTTCTATCAATTCAATTTTTCCAAGATAAAAGGACAGAAGCAAAACGAAATTCATTCACTTTCCGAAGATATAGAGAGTTTTAAAGACAGTAATCCTCTTTTGGAAAATATATATATCTAAAAATAGTAGAGAATATGAATACATTGTATGACAAAAGTAAAATAGACAAAAATAAAATACCTGCACATGTAGCAATAATAATGGATGGAAATGGTCGCTGGGCAAAGAAACAAAATCAAGACCGTATTTTTGGACATCAACATGGTGTGGAATCTGTCCGCAATGCTTGTGAAATAGCAACAGAATTGGGAATAAAGTATTTGACTCTATATACTTTTTCAAAAGAAAATTGGAACAGACCGCAAAAAGAGGTGGAAGCTCTTATGCAGATGTTGGTTTATACAATAGCACAGGAAGAAAAAACCTTAATGGACAATGATATTCGTCTCGAAACAATAGGCGATACAATGGGTTTGGGCGAACAGGCAAGGGATTCTTTGCTCAATATGATAGAGAAGACCAAGAATAATAAGCGAATGACATTGATTTTGGCTCTTAACTATAGCGCAAGATGGGAAATCATAGAAATGACTAAACAAATATCTTCCCTTGTTGCAGAAAAAAAACTTAGAATAGAAGACATTACAGAAGAAACTGTCAGCAATCACCTGACAACAAAATCCATACCCGATGTAGATTTGCTTATAAGAACATCCGGAGAAGAGCGTATAAGTAATTTTTTATTGTGGCAAATAGCATACAGTGAATTGTTTTTCACTCCTGTGCTTTGGCCTGATTTTACAAAACAAGATTTTATTGATGCAGTCGTAAATTATCAGTCCAGAGAGCGAAGGTTTGGAAAGACTTCTGAACAAATATCAAAATAAAATTTACTTTTCATAAAATGAAATCAAAAAAATAACGTTATCCTTTAGTAAAATTGTCTTTGTAATAACAAATATTGAATGAATTTACAGATGTATAAACGAAATATATTACTATTTTTCTTGTTTTTTGCAACTACTTTTGGAGTTCTTGCTCAAGATAATGTTATTGAGTTGGACTATTACACTCCAAAGGAATATGAGATTGGAGATATAACCATTACAGGAGCTGACCATTTGGATGCAAATTCAGTAATACTTCTTTCTGGAATAAGTAAAGGACAAAAAATCTACATACCTTCAGATAAATTTTCTTCAGCCATAGATAAACTTTGGAAACAAGGAATATTTGAAGACATACATATTTATATTACAAAGGTAGAAGGAAGAACTGTTTATCTGGAATATAATCTAAAGACAAAACCGCGCTTGTCTTATTTTAAGTTTTCGGGAAATATCTCGCGTTCAGAAGCAGACAAGGTAAAAGAACGTCTGCATATAGCTTTGGGCGATGTTGTAACCGAAAACATGAAAAACAATTGTAAGAACATTATTACCGATTTCTTTGTTGAAAAAGGCTACTACCTGACGGAGACAAATATAATAGAGGAACAGGATACCAATTCCAAAAGAAATGAAGTACATCTTACTTTCAATGTAGAAAAAGGCAAAAAAATAAAGATAGGTCAAATAAACATAGAAGGCAATAGTTTTTTATCTGACAGCAAGATAAAAAAGCAAATGAAAGATACCAAAGAAAAACGATGGTGGAGATTTTGGAAATCTTCCCGTTTTCAAAAAGCCGATTATGAAAAAGACCTTGAACTTGTCATAGACAAATACAATAACGAAGGATATAGGGACGCACGTATTGTTTTTGATACTGTTTTTGTTCAAAACCGCCCTGTTAAAAAAGGTTTCTTCAGGAGCATAGGCAGAGGAGTGGCAAGTGTATTTGGTAAGAAGAAAAGAAAAACCATTGATGAAATGGTTATAAATATGAATATCTATGAAGGACATAAATTCTATTTCAGAGATATTACTTGGGTTGGAAATACAAAATATACTTCAGAATACCTTACAAAACTTCTTAGAATAAAAAAAGGCGATCCTTACAACAAAGAACTCTTGGACCGCAATGTTTCTTATGATCCTACAGGCAAAGATATTTCTTCTTTGTATCTGGATGATGGTTATCTGTTCTTTAAGGTTATCCCGACAGAACTTAACGTAGAAAATGATTCCATAGATATAGAAATGCGTATCTATGAAGGTAATCAGGCAAGAATAGGAAATATCAGTCTTAGCGGAAATACTCAGACAAATGATTATGTTGTTATGAGAGAATTGAAGACTGTTCCCGGAGAATTGTTTTCAAGAGAAGATGTTATCCGTTCAATAAGAGAGATACAGCAGTTAGGTTTCTTCAATGCAGAGAAAATAAATCCCAAAATAGAACCCAATGCAGAAAACGGAACCGTTGATATAGAATATCAAGTAGAAGAAGCTTCTGCTTCTCGTATAGAATTTCAAGGAGGTTGGGGAGGTTATGGAAGAGTTATCCTTACAGCTGGATTGGCTTTGGATAACTTTGCAGCAAGCAAGGTTTTTAAGCCAAAAGCATGGAGACCTTTCCCTGTAGGAGAAGGACAAAAAATTTCTTTGAGATTTAACACAAATGGTTCTTATTACTATTCTGGCTCTTTCGGTTTTACTGAACCATGGCTTGGAGGAAGAAAGCCTACTTCTCTTTCCTTTGGTGTATATTATTCTTATCAAGATGACTCCTATTATAATACATCAAATGATAGAAATTACTATTTGAGTATATTTGGAGGACATGTTTCTTTGGGACAACGTTTGCAATGGCCTGACGATTATTTCTCCATTGTTCAAGGTATAAGATACAAAAGATATGCTGTAAAGAATTGGACTTCGTTTATTATGCCTACAGGTGTTTCCAACGATATAGCATACACTGTTACCATAGGAAGAAATTCTGTTGACCAGCTTATTTATCCTCGTTCTGGTTCAGAAATATCTGCCGATGGAGCTTTCACATTTCCTTATTCTTTGGTAAATGGCAAAGACTATTCTTCCATGAGTGCCAAAGAAAAATACAAATGGCTGGAATACTATAAAGTTAATTTACGTTTAGCTTGGTATTTCAATATTATAGATGATTTGGTTTTTTCTGCTCGTAGTCGTTTTGGCTTCTTGGGAAGATATAACAAGAAACTTGACTATTCTCCTTTTGAAAGATATTATGTAGGAGGCGATGGTCTTTCAGGATATGCTTTGGATGGCAGGGAGTTGGTCGCTCTTAGAGGCTATACAAACTCTGCTCTTACAGGAAATAATGGAGCTACAGTATTTGATAAATTCACAATGGAGTTACGTTATCCTCTTACTCTTAATCCAACAGCTTCTGTTTTTGCTCTTGTATTTATGGAAGGAGGTAATTCATGGGCAGACTTCAAAGGATTTGCTCCTTTCACAATGTATCGTTCTGCAGGTGTCGGTGTAAGAATATATATGTCTCTGTTTGGTATGCTTGGTTTGGATTGGGGTTATGGATTCGACCCTGCATACGGAGAAACAAAACGCTCTGGAGGACAATTCCACATATCATTACAAAATTCCATAGACTAATCATAGATAAAAGAAATACATTAATAACGAAATCATAAAATAAAAAGAAATGAAAAAGATATTAGTATTGACAATAGTTTTATTTGCAGGTATGTTTTCCTATGCACAAAAATTTGCTTGTGTAGATTCTGAATACATTCTTAACAACCTGCCGGAATACAAGCAGGCACAAAAAGAATTGGAAGAAGTTTCCATGCAATGGCAAAAAGATATAGAGAATAAACTTGCTGAGGTTGATAGAATGTATAAATCCTATCAGGCTGAAGCCTTGCTTCTACCAGAAGATCTTAAGACTAAAAAAGAAAATGAAATAGTAGCTGCAGAAAAAGAAGCAAAAGCTTTGCAAAAACAGAGATTTGGTTCAGAAGGAGACTTGTCAAAAAAACGTTCTGAACTTATAAAGCCAATTCAGGATAAGATATACAATGCAATAGAAAAGATTGCCAAGGAAAAGAATTATTCCCTTATCTTGGATAAAGCATCTGGAGCAACTGTTCTGTTTGTAGACAGCAAAACAGATGTCAGCGACCTTGTTCTTGCTGAATTGGGGTATAAAACAAATAATAATTCAACAAAAAGATAGTAGTTACAAAAAAAATATTATCTTTGCAAATTCTTAGAAAACAATAAAAATATATTATTTATATGAAAAGGACAATTCAATTATTAGTACTATGCTTGGTGTTAGCATTCTCTTTTAACACATCTTTTGCACAGAGAGCCTTAAAAATAGGCCACTTCAATTCTGATGAACTTATACGTAAATTACCTGATTATGATTCAGCACAGAATGAATTGAAACTTTTTGCAGACCAATTGTCAACAGAATTGGAATCAATGCAAAAAGAATTGGAAAGAATGCAGGCAGAATATGAAGCAAAACAAGACCAGTTGTCAGACCTTTTAAAACAAAACAAACAAAAGGAACTTCAGGATGCTTACACACGTTTCCAAACTTTCAGACAGAATTCTTCTGCAGAAATAAATACAAAACAGACAGAATTGATTCAAAAGATATATGAGAAAGTACGTGCAGCAGCAGAAGCAGTTGCCAAAGCAAATAAATTTGATTATATCATAGAAGAAAATGGTGCTTTATGGTATGCAAATGATTCTGATGATGTTACATCTCTTATAGAGAAACAATTAGGCATAAAGAAATAAAAAAAATAAAAAAAATTGCGAAAAAATTTTGCAGGTACAGAAAATGATAGTACTTTTGCAAACGCAATTCTGAGCGGATGTGGCGTAATTGGTAGCCGCGCTAGACTTAGGATCTAGTCCCGAGAGGGGTGAGAGTTCGAGTCTCTCCATCCGCACACAAAAACAAAGGAGCAATTAATAATTGTTCCTTTTTTTTATTTCCTTTTGTTTATAAAAATATTTGTAAATCCTTGTAAAATAAAAAAATCCTAATTCAGCAATGGTCTTTGTCAGATAGTTAAGTAACAGAAGAGACGCTACAAAGTAGTCTAAAATCACGGAAAAGGAAAGAGCCACTTGCTTTGCTCTTTAAAAAATGTACTGATTCTGAAAATTTTCTCCGTTTTATTTTGTTATTTCAAAATAATTTCATAACTTTGCCGCATTAATAAAAAAGTGTAAGACCATGAAAAGAAAAAATATCTTTTTTATATGTTTAGCAGTATTCGTGCAAACAGGTCT
>CAZXEN010000042.1:0-12243 GCA_964639765.1 uncultured Bacteroidaceae bacterium | reverse complement strand
AAGAAGAGAGGAAAAAGGAAGATAAAAGAATAAAAGAGAGAGAAGATAAAGGAAGGAAGATAGGAAATAATAAGGGAGAGATAGGGAGAAGATAAAGGAAGGAAGAAAGAAGGAAAAAAAAAGAGAATAAAAAAGAGAAAGAGAACTACTATGCGATATAAAAGTTAAAGAAATTATTGGTGGTTATAGAGAAGGTGAGCACCTCTTACCATTCCGAACAGAGAAGTTAAGCCCTTTTTCGCCGATGATACTGCAGCTTGTTTGTGGGAAAGTAGGTCGCCGCCAATTAGAACAAAGAGAAGATGTTTTGTCTTAAACGTCTTCTCTTTTTTTTTGATGTTTTGCTTTTAGTTGCTTTGTTGTTTTTCGTTATTTTTGTTCTATTGCTTTTAGTTGCTTTTCGTTGCTTTTAGTTGCTTTGTTGTTTTTCGTTATTTTTGTTGTATTGCTTTTAGTTGCTTTTTGATGTTTTGCTTTGTATCGTTTTTGTTGTTTTGTTTACTTTTCGTTATTTTGTTGTATTGCTTTATTTGTTTTTTTACTGTTTTGCGTTTAGCTTATTTTCATATAGCCTGCTCTATTTTTATTTCAGTTGTTTTGTCTTTTTTACCGCTTTACCGTATTGCTTTATTGTTGTTTTTGCTTTTTTTCGATGTTTTACTTTTGTATTGCTTTACTTTTCGTTATTTTTAGTTGTTTTTGTTCTATTGCTTTTCGTTGCTTTTAGTTGTTTTGTTTTTATGATTTTTTGTTTTTGTAGAGTTTGTGGGCTAAGGTGAGGGTTGCGAGAGTTAGAAGCAGGGCAGAGCCTGTTCCGATTGGAGAGCCTTTTACTTCTATCTCATTGTTTTTTACAGTAGCATTGTTTTTGTTTTTATGCGAAGGCAGAGGAGGTTGCGAGTAAGCAACACTGCCTGCAAGCATTATTAAAAGTATGTATGTCTTCACGTTTTTCATAAGACAAAAGTACAAGATTATATTTAATATGAAGCTGTTTCTAATGAAATTTTTGCCATAATACTAAAAAAATCAGGATAAAAAGATTTTGTTTGTTGAATAATGAATTTATATTTATGAATTGTTTATTTGATGGCAGAAGATATGATTTTTATTGCTTCAATATATCTTGGTGTGTAAGCGGTAAGCAATTTCATATCTATACCTACAAGTTTATTGCTCTTCGTGGCAGATAAATTGGAATAAGGGGTAGTATTTGCAAATGCAGCCAACATTTCTTTATCCATAAATATATATTCAGGGTCTTTGTTTACAATACTGTCACGATGAAATATCATGTCTCCATTATTTTTAGCCACATTATCAACTCCAGCTATCTCCATTAAGTTTCCAATAATATGATTACCGGAAGCTGCAACATCTTCTCCAAACCTGTCATTAAACCTTATTGAGAAATATCCTTTAGGCTTTTGTGTGGAGTTGTTCTTTACAATATTTTTTACTTCTTTTTTATATTCAGCAATAGCTTTGTCTGTCTTTGCTTTCTCGCCAAGAATTTCTCCAATAAGGTTCAGAGCCTTATAGGTATCTTCTATTTTTGTAGGGTAGGAGAACAAG
The DNA here is from genome assembly GCA_964639765.1 of uncultured Bacteroidaceae bacterium. Taxonomy (GTDB): domain Bacteria; phylum Bacteroidota; class Bacteroidia; order Bacteroidales; family P3; genus Scybalousia_A. The sequence continues at coordinate 10,668 of CAZXEN010000042.1, read as the reverse complement.
ACAAGTGAAATGTCGTTTCTCTGAAACCAGTCCCAAATATCATTGTCCAAAGTAGTCATCGCAAAGACATAATCGGGCTTGTTTTTCTTCAGAGCGTTGGTATCTAAGCCAAAGAAACTTCCAACGATAGGAATTTGTTCAGTATTTTCTATTCCTTTGCAGTCTGTTCCTATGCCAATAACTTTTTCCTGCAGAGAGAGTTTATTCATCCATTCCATTATTCCAGGAATAAGGCAGACAACTTTATCGGGCTTGTCTTTTATGGTAAATTCTCGGTTTACCATGTCTTTGGTCTTTCTATTATTGTGGTCTGTGCAGGAAAGACCCACTGCAATTGCAAGCAAAACGAGAACTAAAAACGATTTTTTCATACAATAAACATTTAATAAAATTTACATAATAACGCAGGATAAAGCAAAAAAAGTATATAATTTTTTTTTTAGTCAAATAAAAAATGTATTTTTGCAAATCTTTTATAGACGCTATGTGAAGTAAAAACAACAAAAGCTTTGGTGTTTTAATGCGTCCGCCGATGCTTTTGTAACAAAAAAATAATAAATAATGGAAAAGAAAGATTTATTACACGAAACCATTAAACATGTTGATATTAAGGCTATAGATTCAACACCTATTATCAATGCAATGCGTGATATGTCTTTTGCTTCAAGAGAAACTGCAAATGCTGCAGATATTTTTGAGAGTATGATGGAAGACAAAGATTGTTCTACTATTCTTACACTTGCGGGCTCTACTTCTGCTGGTGGCTGTATGCAAGTTTATGTTGATATGGTAAAGAACAATATGATAGATGCGGTTGTTTCTACAGGAGCTTCCATAATAGATATGGACTTGTTTGAGGCTTTGGGTTTCAAACACTACAAAGGTTCCCAATTTATGGACGACATGACTCTTAGAGATAACTATGTAGACAGAATTTATGATACATATATAGACGAAGAGGAACTTCAAATCTGCGATAAGACTGTCAAAGAGATAGCAGACCAATTGGAGCCTCGTCCTTATTCTTCCCGAGAGTTTATTTATGAAATAGGAAAATGGTTAGCCAACGGCAATGCAAAAAAGAAAGACTCTTTGATACAGGCATGCTATGAAAACAATGTACCTATTTTCTGTCCAGCTTTTTCAGATTGTAGTGCAGGTTTTGGACTGGTGATGCATCAGGTTGCAAATCCACAAAAGCATGTCAGTATAGACTCTGTAAAAGATTTTCTTGAGCTTACAAATATAAAGATAGCAGCAGGAACGACAGGCTTGTTTATGATAGGCGGTGGTACTCCAAAGAATTTTGCACAGGATACTGTTGTTTGTGCAGAAGTATTGGGACACGAAGTTGATATGCACAAATACGCTGTTCAGATAACTGTTGCAGATGTTAGAGACGGAGCTTGTTCTTCTTCTACTTTAAAAGAAGCAGGTTCTTGGGGAAAAGTCTCTCCAAAATACGAACAGATGGTATATGCAGAAGCAACAACAGTATTACCTTTGATAGCTTCATACGTTTATCATAAAGGCGAATGGAAAAACAGAAAGAAGAGAGAATTTCAAAAACTTTTTAAATAAAATTTCTGCATGAAAATGATTTAGGGCGATATTTGTTTATCGTCCTTTTTTCTTTTTTGCCAGAGATAATCATTAATTTTTTGCCTTTAATATTTGTTATTAAAAGATTTTTTATATCTTTGCAAAGTCTAATAACCGAAATAAAACAATAAAACACATAAAGCAATGAGAAGAAATATAGTAGCAGGCAATTGGAAAATGAATAAAAACTTTGCCGAAGCAGATGATTTGATAAATTCCATAGAGGAAATACTTAGACAATATGATACTACAGATGTAGATATTATTGTTTGTCCTCCTTTCCCTTATTTGGAGTTGGTAAGTGATGTCAGCGAAGATACCAATTTCTTTGTTGGAGCTCAAAACGTCGCCAAGTTTGATAATGGTGCTTATACGGGAGAAGTATCTGCTTCTATGTTAAAAAGCATGGCTGTGGATTATTGTATTGTCGGCCATAGTGAGAGAAGGAAATATTTCTTTGAAACCAATCAGGATATTGCTCAAAAGATAGACCTTCTGTTGCAGCAGGACATCACTCCTATAATGTGTGTAGGCGAAAGTTTGGAAGAAAGGGAAGCCGACAAACATTTTGATGTTATCAAAAAACAAGTGGAAGAAGGCATTTTCCATCTTAAAGCAGAAGATATGCAAAGATGTATAATAGCATACGAACCTGTCTGGGCAATAGGTACAGGAAAGACGGCTACAAAAGAACAGGCACAGGAAATACATGCATTTATCAGAAAACTTATTGTGGATAAATATGGTGATGATGTAGCACAGGAAGTATCTATTCTTTATGGTGGCAGCTGCAATCCAAAGAATGCTCAGGAACTGTTCTCAATGGAAGATGTTGATGGAGGACTTATAGGAGGAGCTTCCCTTAAAGCCAATGATTTTATTCAGATAGCATGCAGTTTTAATTAATAACTAATATATATACAAGAAAAACTAAGGTCAAATTTATTCTGGGTAGATGACAATTATTTGACCTTAGTTTTTTTATTTATCGCTCAAATAAAAAGAAAACAGGCAATGAACTATATTAAGGTAACTTTTTCTTTAAATAATGAAACCGAATGGAAAGTGGATTTATTCAAGGATTCTTTGCTGGAAGCTGGTTTTGACAGTTTTGTTGACACTTTAGGAGGTTTTGAAGCCTATGCACCCGAAGATGATTTTCAAAAAGACAGTCTTGAAAGAATAACTTTTGAATCTGCATTGGACAACAAAGAAGATGTAAAATACAATATTGATTTTATTCCAGACCAGAATTGGAATTTTGTCTGGGAGCAGACTTCCCCGAGTGTAAGAATTGGAAATCTTTGTTTAATACGCAAATCCACACAAGAAAAACAAGATACTTTGTATGATATAATCATAAATCCAAAGCAAAGTTTTGGTACAGCCACACACCCTACCACATATATGATAATAGAATATCTTCTTTCTTTGGATATGAAAGATAAATCTGTTATGGATATGGGGTGTGGAACAGGTGTTTTGGGGATACTGTCAAAGAAAATGGGTGCAAGATATGTGGAGTCTGTGGATATAGATTCATGGGCTAAAGAAAATACCGGAGAAAACGCACTTGCAAACAATGTATCACTGAATATAAAGCAAGGAGGAGCAGAAGCAATCAGCAAAGATAAGATGTTTGATATTTTCATTGCCAACATCAACCTCAATATCCTCAAAGAAAATATTCCTGCATATACTCCTTATATATATAATAAAGGGATGCTTGTCCTAAGCGGTTTCTACAGAGAAGATGTAAAAGAACTGTTGGATAATGTTTTGTTCTTGGGATACAAAGAAAAGCAAATCTTGTATAAAGATGAATGGGCTTTGGTAGTCCTGCAAAAACAATAGATTTTGTTTTACGAGGTTTAAAACTCCTTTGGCGTTTGACTAATATTGAATAAAAATTTTGTTAGTTTATCAAAAAGATGTAAATTTGCACGAAAATATATACTTATAAGAAATGTTTTCATATACCGACAAGATTATTGGAGAAGGGCTAACTTATGACGATGTGCTTTTGGTACCATCATATTCTGAAATTATCCCTAAAGATGTTACGGTTCAAAGCCGTTTTTCAAGAAATATAAATGTAAATATTCCTATTGTGGCAGCAGCTATGGATACTGTTACAGAAGCACCTATGGCTATTGCTATGGCACAAGAAGGAGGTATAGGAGTACTTCATAAAAACATGTCTATAGAAAATCAGGCAGAAGAGGTTCTTAAAGTAAAGCGAAGTGAGAATGGAATGATTACCAATCCTATTACTTTGCATCAAGATGCCGTTGTGGAAGACGCTCTAAAAATGATGAGAGAGTTTTCTATCGGAGGTATTCCTATTGTAGATGAACAGAAGAAACTTATAGGTATAGTTACCAATAGAGACCTTAGATTTGAAAAAGATATCCGTCGTCCTTTGAAAGAGATAATGACAAAGGATATTATCAGCACCAACCAAGGAACAACTTTTGCACAGGCTGCAGAGATATTGCAACAGCATAGAATAGAAAAGCTTCCTGTAGTAGATAATGAAGGACACCTTATAGGACTGATTACATACAGAGATATAATAAAGGTAAAACAAAGACCTATGGCCTGCAAAGACAGTATGGGAAGGCTTAGAGTTGCGGCAGGAATAGGTATTACCAATGATATGTATGACAGAATAGAGGCTGTAATATCTGCTGGAGTTGATGCTATTGTGGTTGATACTGCTCATGGTCATTCAAAGAATGTTGTTGCAGCATTAAAGACAATAAAACAAAAATACAAGGATGTTGATGTTGTTGTTGGCAATATTGCAACTCCAGAAGCAGCTACCATGCTTGCAGAAGCAGGAGCAGATGCAATAAAAGTCGGCATAGGACCAGGAAGTATATGTACAACAAGAGTTGTTGCTGGGATAGGAATGCCTCAATTGACAGCAGTCCTTAGAGTTTGTGAAGCTTTAAAAGATAAAAACGTCCCTGTTATTGCCGATGGAGGTATAAGATATTCCGGAGATATAGTTAAGGCGCTTGCAGCAGGTGCTTCAACAATTATGGCCGGTTCTTTGTTGGCAGGCACAGAAGAAAGTCCTGGTGATACTATCATCTTGGAAGGAAGAAAATACAAGGCATATAGAGGAATGGGTTCTTTGGATGCTATGCAGAACGGCAGCAAAGACCGTTATTTCCAATCAGATGAAAAAGACCTTAAAAAACTTGTTCCAGAGGGCATTGTTGGACGAGTACCATACAAAGGCAGTGTAACAGAAGTAATCTATCAGCTTGTTGGAGGTTTGAAAGCAGGTATGGGTTACACAGGTTCAAAAAATCTGGAAATGTTGCAACAGTCCAAGTTCATAAAAATAACAAATGCGGGATTCATAGAGGGACACCCTCACGATATAACAATAACCAAAGAAGCACCTAATTACTCACGATGAAAAATATTTTATTGGCACTTACGTTTATATTGTCTTTCTTTGTGCTTAATGCACAAAGCGACAATGATGTTGTTTTGGAGATTCAGGGAGAAAAAATCTCCAAGTCTGAATTTCTGAAGATGTATAACAGAAACAATGTTGTTTCTTCTACCATAGACAAAGAAGAACTGAACAATTACTTGGATTTATACATCAACTATAAACTTAAACTTTTGCAGGCAAAGCAGGAGGGTTTTGATACAACAAAGACATATTTGGACGAGGTTGATAGTTATAGGAAACAGATGATACAGCCGTATATCAATGATGTTTCCATAACAGATTCCCTTATCAATGAAGCATACGAGAGGGAGAAAGAATTTCTCAGGGCTTCACATATACTTATAAGTGTGCCGGCCAATGCAACGCCTTCAGATACTTTGGAAGCATACAAAAAAGCTTTGAACATCAGGGAGCGTGCTTTGAAAGGAGAGGATTTTTCCAAGTTGGCAGTAGAATTTTCGGATGATCCTTCGGCCAAAGGCAAAGAGGCAACAGAAGAGCAAGCGGCAGTAAAAGGCAATGAAGGAGATTTGGGTTATTTTACCTCCATGACTATGGTTTATCCTTTTGAGAGTGCTTGCTATTCTTTGAAAAAAGGAGAGATTTCAATGCCAGTAAAGACAAACTTTGGCTACCATATTATAAAGCTTACAGACAGAATACCTGCTCCGTTCTTCACTTGTAATATCAAGCATGTATGGATTAATACACAGAAACATACCGAAGAGGAAGCAAAACAACTTATACAAGAAGCCTATTCCCACGTGGAGGAATGGAAGATAGACTCTGTCGCAAGAGTTTATTCAGACGATTCCTATTCTGCACAGAACCACGGCTGGCTTATGAAACAAAAGCCAAATACTCTTCCTGCAGAATACATAGAGCGTATAAAGGATATGAAAGAAGACCAGCTTTCTCCTATATTCAAGACACGTTATGGCTGGCATTTTTTCAAACTTATGAACATCCATGCACACCAGCCTTTGGAAGAAAGAAAAGCACAGATTACCCAAAGAATAAGCCGTGATATAAGGTCTTACAAAACCATAGAGAGTTTTATTGAAAAAAGCAAGACTTATTACAATTTCAAGGAATACAAGAAAAATCTTTCAGAACTTAATTCTTTGGTTACCGACAGTATTTTCTCAGGCAATTGGCAGATACCTGAAAACTTTGTCGGAGACAAGGTATTGTTTACAGTAGGCGATACTTCTTTTACTCAGATGGATTTCCTTGAAGAGATATATACTACCCAGCGGAAACAGACACCAGAGTATATCCCTTTGTTCTTGGAAAAGATGTTCACTGCTGTTGAAGACAGAAAAGTATTGGAATATGCTGACAGCAAGCTTGAAGACCGTTATCCTGAACTGAAAGAAACAATGGACGCTTTCAGGGAAGGAATACTTATTTTTTCTATTACAGACAAGGAGGTATGGAACAAGAGTCTTGTGGATTCTGTAGGTTTAAGCAATTTCTATGAAAAACACAAAGCAGAATACAATTGGCAGGACAGGGCAGATGTTACCATATGGAATATAGACAAAAGCATAGACCTGAAGAAAGCAACAAAAATCATCACAAAATACAACAAGAAAAATAAAACCAACGACCAGACAAGAGAGTATCTGCTGAAGAATTTTTCCATAACAGAAAAGCCTGACAAATATTTTACCTACACTTGGGGCAGATACGAAAAAGGAATGAACAAAAACATAGACAAGCTTATCTGGAATACTTCCTTGTCCAAAGACCTTAAACAGGAAAATGTTATCCTTTCTGATACTACTCTTATGACAAACAAGAACAATGTCTTTGTTTTGAAACGCTTTGTTGAACCACAGACAAAGACCTTGGAAGAGTGTAAAGGAGTAGTAACTTCCCAATATCAGGAAGTCTTGGAAAAAGAATGGATAGAATCTCTTAGAAGAAGATACAGTTACACCGTAAATTATGATGTTTTTAATTCCATAAAATAAATGAAGATTACACGAATAATATCAATACTGTTTTTGTTGTGTTTGTCCTCTGTTGCTTTTTCCCAGACATTGGTAGATGAGGTTATAGCAATAGTAGGACAAAACATGATAAAGCATTCTGAATTGGAGACAGGTTACATTCAGAGCCGTACCAATGCAAACAATGCTTCCCAGACTCGTTGTGATATTTTGGATAATATGCTTTTGAACAAATTGTTTTTGCATCAGGCGGATATAGATTCTTTGGAAGTAAGCGACAACGATATAGACCAAGAAATGGATTCACGTATCAGGTATATGATTCAGATTTATGGTTCTCAGGAAAAAATGGAACGACAGATGCAAAAATCCTTGTCCGAGATACGTTCCCAATACAGAGAAGTGATAAAGGAGAATATGCTTATCCAGCAAGAGCAGAGCAAACTTACTGGAGAGGTGAAGATAACACCTCAGGAGGTTGCAGACTTCTATAAGAGTATTCCCAAGGATTCTTTGCCTACCATAGAAGAAGAATACGAGCTTACACAGATAGTAAAGATTCCTGTTGTTTCACAGGAGGAAAAAGAAAGTGTAAAACAAAAACTCAATTCCTATAGGGACAGAATACTCAAAGGCGACAAGTTTTCCACCATTGCCACTCTTTATTCCGATGATGAAGCTTCAGCCCGCAAAGGGGGAGAGCTTGGTTTTTTTACACGCGGCACCATGGTGGGAGAGTTTGAAAGCATAGCTTTTTCTCTTCAGCCCGGAGAGATTTCTCCTGTTTTTGAGACCAAATTTGGTTTTCATATTGTTCAGATGATAGAGCGCAGGGGCGACCAAATCAATTGCAGGCATATACTTTTGCAGCCAAAGGTTTCGGCTCTTTCGCTTTACAATGCAAAGCAATATCTTGACAGCATAAAATCATTGATAGACGAGGGTAAGATTTCTTTTGAAGATGCGATAGTAAAGTATTCCGATGATGACAGCAAGATAAACGGAGGAATCATAGTGAATAAGAACAATTCCTCTTCACGTCTTTTGAAAGATGCTCTCAACGAAACCATAGACAATGTGGATAAGGTGGATTTCAATTCCATGAAACAAGGAGATATTACCTCTCCTGTAGAATTTAAATCAGAATTGTCTTATGCCTATCGTCTTATAAAAGTGAAACGCAAGGTGGAGAGACACACTGTCAATCTTGAGAACGATTTTGACCGTGTGCAGCAGATAGCCTTGTCTGAGAAAAAACTCAACATAATAAGAAAATGGGCAGAGAATCTTATTGCCAAGACATATATACACATAGATGAAAAATACGCTGACTGTAGTTTTTCCATCAATTGGCTGAACAGTGTAAACAAAAACAGATAATCTTCAGATGACGGAAGTAGAACAACTCAACATATTAATAGAACGCTGCAACACTCTCAAACAAGAGATAGGCAAGGTTATCATAGGACAGGAAGACATCATCAACAAAGTTCTTATTTCTATGTTTTCTTCCGGTCATTGTCTTTTGGTGGGTGTGCCTGGTTTGGCAAAGACTCTTTTGGTCAATACTATTTCAAAAGTTTTGGGACTTTCCTACAACAGAATACAGTTTACTCCAGACCTTATGCCTTCGGATATAACAGGCAGTGAGATTTTGGATGCAAACAGGGAGTTCCGTTTTATCAAAGGGCCTATTTTCTCAAACATTGTGCTTGCGGACGAAATCAACCGTACTTCTCCCAAAACTCAGTCTGCTCTTTTGGAAGCTATGCAGGAGCATGCTGTTACTGTCTCAGGCAAGACCTATTCTTTGCCAGAGCCTTTCTTTGTATTAGCCACTCAAAATCCCATAGAACAGGAAGGAACTTATCCTTTGCCTGAAGCCCAGTTAGACAGGTTTATGTTTATGCTGTGGTTGGATTATCCTTCTTTTGAAGAGGAGATAGACATATTGAAAAACACTACAACAGGTCTTACAGCTGAGGTTTCTTCTGTGCTTTCTGCTGAAGATATAACAACCCTGCAACAGATAATACAACGCATTCCCGTTAATGACAATATATATAGATATGTAGTGTCTTTGTCGGAGAAAACCCGTCTGACCAAGGATGAACATTCTTTGGCAAACCGCTATCTTTCTTGGGGAGCAGGCCCGCGAGCTTCTCAATATCTTGTTATGGGAGCCAAATGCTCAGCAGCCCTAAAAGGGAAATACTCTCCTGATATAGAAGATGTAAAAGATGTTGCTGTTGCGGTTCTTCGTCACAGAATAGTTCTCAACTACTCTGCACAGGCAGAAGGTCTTTCAACAGAGGATATAATAAATATGATAATAGAAGAAATAAAATAAAGTCATGAAAAGAGTATATATTTTTGCGATAATGTTGTTGGGTGTTGTTGGTCTTGTGGCTCAAAACAACAATAAGACAACCAGAAAAGAAAAAACAGAAGAGCTTGTTTTGGTGCCTACCTATATAGACAACAACAATGTTATTCTTTCTCCTCAGCCTGCAAAGAAAAAAAGAGGAGACAAGAGACAGGCTTCAGAAGAAAATCCATATCCTGAAAGAGTGGAGGCTTACATTAGTTTTGATAAAGGCAATGCCTACTACACCAAGGGGGGCTTGAACGCTTTGGACAGTCTATATATGATGACTTTCTCCAACAGCAACAACCGTTTCTACAAGATGACCATCATTGGATATGACGATGGAGAAGCCATAACAGAGGAGACTTCTTCTTTGGCAAGGGATAGGGCTGTTATGATATTTAAGTATTTTTCTTCCCGTGAAGAAACAGAATATATCATTAAGCGTACTCCAAGTTCTTATACTCAGCTTTGTGTTGGCGAAGTACCTTATTACATAAAGTATAAGATGCCTTTTGATTTCAAATGGGTAAATCTTTACACACTTGCTCAGGAAGAGAGAGTGGAAAACAATATTTCTCTTGCAGGCAAAGCGCACATTATTATAGAAGATGACCCTGAAGACTGTCTTGGAGAGTATTATAACTATGATTGGCCTGCAACCGACACCGTCCTTCAAGCCAACTATGCAATAGTAAAAATACCTAAGGGAACATTGGACTACATTCATCATACCAAAGACACTATAACTTACAAATGCCCTATACAGTACAGGGAGGTGATGTCTTTTGAACAGCTTACTTCCAACTATTTTCTTGTTCCTCATAAGAAACAATATATTCTTAATGCTGGTTATATTGTAGTCTCTCCAGAGCGTAAGCCAGATTATTCTTCATGTGCCAGCAAGGAGAGCATAGAGGCAAATATTCAGATAGATGTTCCTATAGAGACCCAGCAACAGACAGCAGGACTGAAATTCTTTGGCAAGACCTACAAACCAAACGGAGAAGTGGTCTACAAGGCAATATCCACCAAGAAGATAAAAGACAAAGACACCAAACAACAGACTTTGGAATGTTTTATTACTCCGTTTCAGTTTGATACAATCTTTCTTGGCAAAAAGATAGAAGAAAAAGAAATGTCCAACTATTTCTATCCTGCCAAGGAGGGCGAGCCGGGAGCTTTTGAAGCAATGGGCGGATGGTTGAAGCCTTTCAAGTTGGACAAGCGAGGCGAATATGTTATCAAGGAAGCCATGCAGGCAA
>CAZXEN010000041.1:0-12585 GCA_964639765.1 uncultured Bacteroidaceae bacterium | reverse complement strand
AACAAAAAAGAAAAAGAGGAAGCTAAAAACTAAACCTTTTGTAAGGTTTATCATTTTTTTTAAATTTTAATTTGTTGAGCCTTACGCTGTGAAGCGTAAGGTTTTTTTTGACAATATAACACAAAACAAAGACGGTACAAGCCCCCGTTTTATTCCTTATGTCGAGTTGTCATTAATTATAATGTTAAGAATTGTTTTTAGCTTCTCCCTAACTTCCTTATAAAATACTTTTGAGAAATTATTCTATTCAAAATTTATCTCAAAGTCGTTTCTTTTTACGTCTTGTTCATCTATCATCTTTTGAATCTTTTCATCCATTTCCCTACGTTTTCTTTCTTGTTCGCTTTCATGTTTGCGTTTCCACCACTCAGTATTGCCGAACAGACGTTCCATTATAGATTTCTTTTTCTTTGTCTGTGCAGGTTGAGAGGTTTTGTTTTCAGGAATATTTTTATCCTCTGTCTTGATGTTTTTATTTTTTGATGGCTGTTCTACAAATGTATTGTCTGCTATCAAATAAAAAGAATTATCGTTTATGTTATCTAATTCATATAACTCAATAATATCTATCAAAATATTGGCATAGTTAGGATTTGTAGCATAACCACATTGTTTTAATCCTTCTGCCCAAGATTTGTAATCAGTCTTGTCTAATTCAAAAAGAGAAGCATACCTTTTATTTTTAGTTAGAAACAAAGAATGGTCAGTAAAACTTTCTTCTGCATTGTCATAAACACGGAAACAGTCATTTTTGTTGTCATCATCTTTATAAGTCTTTTCCCCAGTCCATGATGAATGGCATTTTATTCCAAAATGATTGTTGCTTTCTTTTGCAAGACTACTTCTTCCGCTTCCTGATTCTATAATTCCCTGAGCCAAGGTAATGCTTGCCGGCACTCCATACTGTTTTTCATTTTCTATGGCTATATTTCTATACTGCAGTATATAGTCTTCAGTTGCTGTTTTCTTTCCCTGTCCAAAAACCATAATATTTGCAAAAACAATGCTTATAAGTATAAAAACTTTTTTCATCTTTCCTGTTGTTTTATAATCTGTCTGCAAAAGTAATATATTCTGTTCTATTGAAGGACGCTTCGTTATGCTTTTTCTAAAAAATAAAATTCAATCTGATACGTTTTCTAAGTAAAGTTTAAAAATATATGAAAAAGTTTTCTTTTATAATAGTTACAATTCTTTTTGTCTGTAATATTCTTTCTGCCCAAGTTATAAATGCAGATGAACGTCTGGAGGAATATCTGCCTGTGCTGAAAGAAAAAAATGTAGCCTTGGTTTGTAATCATACTTCGGTGGTAAAAGACAAACATCTGGTAAATATACTTGTGGAGAACGGAATAAATCTTTCAGCCGTTTTTACTCCTGAACATGGGTTAAGCGGTTTAAATGAAGCAGGTGCATTGGTGGGTGATTCTTCTTTGGTCATAAATGACAAGGAAATAAAGATAGTGTCTCTTTATGGGAAAAGCAAAAAGCCTGCACAACATCAGGTGCAAGGTATAGATATAATGGTTTTTGACCTTCAAGATGTTGGTTGCCGTTTCTATACATATATAAGTACCTTGGAATATGTTATGCTTGCCTGCATAGAAAACAATATTCCTTTGATTGTTCTGGATAGGCCAAACCCAAACAACTATGTTGATGGTCCTGTTTTACAGCAAGGATATAGAAGTTTTGTAGGTATGCAGCCGATACCTGTATGTTATGGACTTACTATTGGAGAGTATGCCATTATGATAAATGAAGAAAATTGGGTAGACAGAGAAAAAAAATGTGATTTGTCTGTTATAAAGCTTCTGAATTATGAACGTGATATGGATGTTTCACTTCCTATTCCTCCTTCTCCAAATCTAAGGACAGACAAGGCAATAAGAAATTATCCTACATTATGTTTTTTTGAAGGCACTTCTCTTTCTGTAGGACGAGGAACGGATACACCTTTTGAAAAGATAGGATATAAACCCAAGAAATCCAAAACCACACGTTGGATAAAAGCAGACATAAAAGAAAAAAAAATAGACGTATCTTTTATTCTGAAAATCTATAAAGAATATAATGGGGGAAAACCGTTTTTCAACAGTTTCTTTGATAAGCTTGCAGGTTGCTCAGACTTCAAAAAAGCAATCCTTGCCAATAAAACAGAAACCGAAATAAGACAGTCATGGCAGAAGGATTTGGAAAACTACAGCAAGATAAGGGAGAAATATTTGCTGTATTAAGTTTTGTCAATAGTTGGATAATAAATTTGAATATTTTCAGTTATATACTTATGTCAAAATATAAAAAAGATGAGGAATGCTTAAAAATGTAAAACATATATATATATTCTTTCTGGTTTCTCTTGTTTCTTGTTCTTTGTTTGGTCAGTCAAATGCAGGGCAGGAGTCTTTCGCAGTGCTTAATCTCTACAATTCTGCACAAATGACCGCAAGAGGACTGAACTTTGTTCCTCGTTTTACAGACGATGCTCCTGCTTCCATAGCCAATCCTGCTACACTCAACAAGTCTGTCAATAATCATATTTCACTTACTTATACAGATATTTTTGCTGGTTCCTATCAAGGAGCGATACATTATACCCATACCTTTGAAAAGTTTGGCAATTTTGGTTTTGCTTTGCAATACATAGACTACGGAAACTTTGTTCAGACAGAGAGCAATGGCGATATCGTAGGTTCTTTTTCTGCCAATGACTATATGTTTAATATTGCATGGGGCAGGGAGATAGAGAAAAATCTTTACTTGGGTATTAATTTCAAACCATTGTTTTCCAAGTACGAGTCCTATTCTTCTACATCCTTGGCATTTGATATTTCTGCAATGTGGGTTTCTCCTACAGGTCAGTGGCAGGTGGGAGCAGTGCTGAAGAATATAGGTCGTCAGGTGCAGTCTTTTGCTTCGCAAAGAGACACTCTGCCTACAGATTTGCAGATAGGTTTTTCAAAGAAGATGAATCACGCTCCATTGATATTCTATGTTGTTGCAGACAATCTGACAAAGTGGAATATAAGAGAGAATGACAAACTTTCTCCAAGGTCTTCTACCAGCATAGATGGGACAGTTGATGAAGAAAGTTCTTTTTCCGCTTTTATGGACAAGGCTTTCAGACATCTGAAATTTGCAGTGGATATCTTTCCAAGCAAGTATCTTTACTTTAGTCTTGGTTATAGTTGGCGACAAAGAAAAGAAATGGCTGTTGATGACACTTTTTCTCTTACAGGACTTTCATACGGTTTAGGCATATCCTACAAGAACTATTCTTTTAACTATGCCCGTAATGAGTACCACAATTATGGTTCTCCAAATTATATAACATTAAGTTACAAATTTTAATATTATGAATTCAGTTTATGAAATTACAATGAAAAGTCTTTCTAACAAGGATATAGATTTTTCTCAGTACAAAGGTAAGGTTATGCTTGTTGTGAACACAGCAAGCAAGTGTGGTTTTACTCCTCAATATGAGGGATTGGAAAAGCTTTATCAAAAATACAAAGACAAAGGTCTGGTCGTGCTTGGTTTTCCTTGCAACCAGTTTCTTGGACAAGAACCCGGCGGAGCAAAAGAAATACAGGAAGGTTGTCTGATAAACTACGGGGTTAGTTTTCAGATGTTCTCAAAAGTTGATGTCAATGGAGAAAATGAAGCTCCTTTGTTTTCTTATCTGAAAGAAAAAGCTCCATTTGAAGGCTATCCTGTCAAGGAAATAGGAGAACAGCTTGAAAATATCCACAAGGAACAAAAGACAGGCTTCAACACAGGCAACAACATCCGTTGGAATTTTACAAAGTTCCTTGTTTCCAAAGATGGCAAGACAGTAAAACGTTATGAATCCATGGTTGCTCCAGAACAAATGGAAGCCGATATAGAAAAAATGCTGTAGTATGAAAAAGAAAATATTCTCACTCTTGGTTGTCTCTGTGTGCATGATTTTGTTTACTGTTGCCCATGCACAGAAAGAAAAGAGTATCTACGATTTTAAGATGAACAGCCTTGAAGGGGAACAGATAGACTTCTCCCAATACAAAGGCAAGGTTGTTTTGATTGTGAATACTGCAAGCAAATGTGGGCTTACTCCTCAATATGAAGGCTTGGAAAAGCTTTATCAGGAATACAAAGACAAAGGTCTGGTCGTGCTTGGTTTTCCTTGCAACCAGTTTCTTGGTCAGGAACCAGGAGATGCAAAAGAAATCCGTTCGGTGTGTTTGCAGAACTACGGTGTTTCTTTCCCTATGTTTGAAAAGATAGATGTCAATGGGAAAAATGAAGCTCCTTTATACACATTCCTGAAAAAGAAGGCTCCTTTCAAAGGCTACCCTGATGAAGAGTTCGGCAAACAATTGGACCAGATACACCAAAAGACAGGTTCTGGCTTTGACAAAGGCGACAACATACGCTGGAATTTTGGCAAGTTTCTTGTTTCCAAAGACGGCAAGACTATCAAACGTTTTGAACCTATGGTAGAGCCAAAGGATTTGGAAGCGGAAATACAGAAGATGCTGTAAAGCAAATATACACAGAAACCAAAACAAACAGAGCTGATGTTCAATCATCAGCTCTGTTTTTCTTTTGTTCAAGAACGACTGCCACAAGCTTTTACATTCCAAATCTTGAGGTATCAACACCTTGTTGTTGTATTTCTTTATATCCCTTGAAAGAATAGAACACTTGAAGGAATACCATACGTTTGTAGAAATTAGAATTAGTTTTCCAATTCTGTCCATACGTATTTATATAATATTTTGGTGTACGTGTTTCTAATATATCATTAAATAACAAACTACAGAATAATCTGTTATCAATTAAGTTTGCAGTAAGTTTTGCTGAAAGAGAATAATAATCTGTATGTCTTCTCAATCCTCCACTTGGCCCTTTGGAATTATAGGAAGTCATGATACTAAATATTATTTTTGGCTTAAAGTTTAGTGTAAAAGCAGTCGTATTATGAACTTCGTAACTGAATGTCTCTGATTTATAGTTTAAGCCATGCCAATCATCATCTTCGTATTCCTGCCAGCGAAGTTGTCCATCAAAACGGGATATTATTCTTTTGCCTATCTCTATCGGAACCCCAAGATTTAATAACAACGCTTGTGTCTTTTTTTGATTCACCATTTCATTTATTGTAAGCAAAGTATCTTGTCTTTGATAGGTGGTACTTATTAAATTAGGGTCACAATAGATATAAAACAAGCCTATCTGGTATTTTTGTTTGAAATAGTAGTTTATACCTGTTGTATTTGCCCATGAAGGTTTCAAGAAAGGATTGCCAACAGAAACTTCATATTTATTAGAATGTGTTTCATAATCCTGTAAGTTCCAATAGGAAGGGTGTTCTCTTTGATTATAATTGCTAAAGACAAGATAATGATTAGCATTAGGAGCATAGGTAACCTGAATATTCGGCAGAAGGTCATTTATTTCATAGCCGTCGTTATTATAATATTCATCAGTAAGTGTTACGCTTGCGAACAATTTCCCATTAAGCATACGTTTTCTTAGACTTACATAGGCACTTAAAGCATGCTCTTCTATATTGGAAAAGGTTTTATAGGAGTTGGTATTTGCAGCAGAAAGGTCTCTGTTTGTCTGTGTGTTGTCGTTGTTAGTATAAACATAGTTACCGCCCAAAGATAGCGTCCAGCCATATACCATTCTGTTACTGATATTAAAATAGCTCATGAATTTGTTTATCTTTTGATTGGCATCATACACAAAAGCATCACTGAAACTTTGACCGACATCAGCATATTGCATCTCTTGAGTCAGGTCATTATTATAGTTTGTGTATTCCACTCCAAGATTAAACTTATTGCTATGCTTATAGTGCAGAGAAACAGTATGTCTGTCGTTGTCTGAAAGATTTTTGCTTTTTGAGTTTCCCAAATAAGTATTTTCGGAATGAGCCTTTGTTTTTGAGTAAGGAGTATAACCACCTGAATAGACAAGAGTCAAATCCGTAGTATCTGTTATATGATATGTAGTAGAAAAATAAGTACTATAACTTTTGTTTCTTTCTATGCTGAAGTTATCTGAATAGATATCATATATAGTGCCTTTTACGTTATGATGTATTTCTTTTTCGCTACGAGACATATTTACATAATAGCCTCCGCTACCCGAAAGGAAGAAGTCCCATTTTGGAGAAGAGAAAAAGCCCGAACCCAAAAGAGTTGTACCATTAACAGTATAGTTTCTGTAACTTCCTCCTATTCTTCCGCTGTAATGATAGTTCTTTTCCTTTTTTATTGTTACATTAATGGCAGGACCATTGCCAATAAACCACTCAGGAGGAGCAGAGAATGCAAGTTCCACATTCAATACTTTCTCGGCAGGCAAGGCTTTTAAATAATCTATAAGTGTAGAGTAACTCATTGTGGAAACTCTTCCGTTGATGATAATCTTTGGAGTAGAACCTCCGACCATAGTAATGCTTTGTTCATCCGTTGTATATAAAGACGGCAGTTCCACAATTACGTCAAAGGCAGAAGAGACAACCTTCTTTTCCCTTATAACCTCTGCATCATATACAAGTTTGCCTTCGTCCATGTGAACCAATTGCCTTTGGGCTTTGACTTCCACTGTCTGCAAATAGGTCTCATCGTTTTGCAATATGACTATGGAACTTAAATTGTTTAAATCTGTAATATAATGTTTGAAACCGACAAAACTGATGACTACAAATTTATCTTGAAGATTATCTACTTCAAAAGAGAATCGTCCGTTGCTATCCGTGGTTGTCCCAACTATCAGTGTAGAATCCAATTTACTAAGCACAGCAACATTAGCTAAGGCTATAGGATTGTCAGCACTATCTTTTACTATTCCAGAAAACTCTTGTGCATAAAGATTCATAGAAATCAATGCAACTAAAAGTATTGAAAATATCTGTTTCATATCTTTTTATTTCTTTATGTTTGAATGGTTTAACCTAAGATTAGAATAATACCTTTTTATCTCTTCATTGAAGAAGTTTTGTCTGTTATTTCTGTAGCGGCATACGCTACCGTGTTCCATAAAATTTTGGATACACTGCCCGCAACAAAGAGGCAAGTATTCGCATTCCAAGCATTCTTTGTTTTCCATTGAAGAAGAGGAATACATCTTGGCAATCTTATCCATCTGCCAGATGATATTGCCGTTTTTGTCCAACTCTCCCAGAAAGTTCTTGTCGGTATAGTTTCTTGCAGTGCATTTATACACTTTGCCGTCATAGTTTATATTGGCATAGTTCATACGGCTTGCATAACAAGTATAGAAAGAGCCTATGTTCAAACTGCCCTGACAAGTAAGTTTGTAGCCTTTCTCATGTGCAGAGGAGATAAACTTCGGTAAAAGATTGTTCTCCTTATCTTCTTTTTTATCAGTCGTTTGCCAGACTCTTTGTGTGTTGATATTTATTTTTGTTCTGATTTCCTGAGGAAACTCTTCCAAGAGAGAGAAGATATCTTCTCTTGTGAAGGTCTTTTCGTCATAGTTTATTCTCAGATTGATGTGAGAATGTTTTATCTCGGTACAAATCAAGCGGATATTCTCTATTATTCTCTCGTACGAAGGTTCGCCATTGTTGTTGCGTACTGAGTTGTGCTTCTCTTTGTCGCCGTCCAAGGTTATTTGAAAAGAATTAAGACCTGTCCGCTTTATCTTTTCCACCATGTCTTTGTTGATAAGAAAGCCGTTGGTCGTTATGCTGGATGAGAAAGGGATGTTGTTTCTCTTACAAAGTCGCTTTGCATACATAGAGATAGGATACACTACGTTTTCAAAGCCAATCAAAGGCTCTCCGCCAAACCAACCGATATGCAAAGAAGGTATATGTTCTTTTTCTACCTTGTTTTTGATATGCTTTTTTATTCTGAGTATGGTTGCGTTGGACATCTTGCCACCTTTGTTTTCCTCGTAGCAGTACCAACACTTGAAGTTACAACTGAGAGTAGGATTGATTATAAGATGATAATGCTTGTCTGCAAAGACTTGCTGCTTGTTCATAAAACGAATATAAGCAAGTTCATCAAAGGAATCTTCAACTATGTATCCCAATCCTTTCAAACGCTCAAAATCATCGGGAAACGCAGTTTGAAATTCCTTTAAATCACTTAGCATCCTTTGCAGATGATTGTACTCATCCATAGTCATACAAAAACCATTACCTTTCAATCCATTAAAGAAAAGCTTTTTGCCTTTGTAATCAATAAAATAATTATATCTGCTTAGTTTATACATAACAGTTTAACAAGGACAATCTGTATCATGCATACATGTCATATCAATACAATTTTCTTCGTTTGTCGTACAACTGCAATTCGTTGTATTAACAATACATTTCTTGTTTAAGCAGCCATTTTGATTTGAACAAGTATTTGTGCAGGATGTGTTACAACCAGTGTTCGTGCAACCAGTGTTATTATCTCCACCCAAGATTTCTGCCATTTCCAATGAATCTAATGTCTCTTGGGAAAACATACTCAAAGGTTTTCTTTCTATCTTTTTCATTTCTTTAAAGTTTTTGTTGTTATTTTTGCAAATATATAAAACTATCTATTAATATATACGCAAAAAAGAGGAAAAGTTGCATCAAAATTTCAACTATTTTTTCATAATTTTTTCAAGTCTATGATTATCAATAAGAAAAGATTCTAATACTTTTCTATTTATCTTGCTTTACAGGATGCCATTCGCCATCTTCAAAGACACAGTAATCATTACGAGAACAAACCTCATCAGTTGTATTGTCTTTCAGTTTGGTTGTATCCGTTGAAGTTCCCGTTCCCGTAACAATGGTACAATGGTTTTTACATGAAGCGTTTTCACATTTGGCATCTGTGCAGTCCTTTTCATTGGAACAACTGTTATTTCTGCAATCTTTATTATCATTTCCGCCAAGAATCTCTGCCATTTCCAATGAATCCAAAGTTTCCTTTGAAAACATACTCAAAGGTTTTCTTTCTGTCTTTTTCATTTTTTTCATTTTTTTGTTATTATTTTTGCAAATATATAAAACTATCTATTAATATATACGCAAAAAAGAGGAAAAGTTGCATCAAAATTTCAACTATTTTTTTATATTTTTCGTAATATTTTGATTATCAGAAGAAAATTTTATTATTTTTTTTGCAATGCAAAGTTGTTTTCCTCTGCTTTTTCTTAGTAGAAAAAAAACATCAAATCTTTTGCAAAAAAGATCAAGTCTTTTGCATACAAACATCAAGATTTAAGAAAAAAAGACTTGATCTTTTTTTCTTAAAACGAAGACTTTTTTGAACAACTCTTCGCTAGCAGCAAAAAACGAGTGTTTTTTTCTCAGATTGAAATAAAAATATATTCCTGTTTTGTGAGAATGTATTAATATTTGCTATTTTTCTTTGCCATAAAAAGAATTAAATGTAATTTTGCAGATATGATAAGTCAATATGCAATAAATATAATTAAAGATTATTTTTCTACCCTGCCAATAGACAAGGCATGGATTTTCGGTTCTTATTCCCGTGGAGAAGAGAAAGAAAACAGCGATATTGATATTCTGGTAAAGTATGATGAGGCCGGAGTATCTTTACTTACTCATGCAAGAATCCTCAATCAATTAGAGAGCCTTCTGGGTAAGAGTGTAGATTTGGTAGAAGACGGCTATCTATTGCCTTTTGCAGAAAAAACAGCTGATAAAGATAAACAATTGATTTATGAGAGAACAGATAAAAGATAAAGGCCGTTTAGAACACATTCTAAAATCAATAGAACGCATTGAACATTTTGTAGAGGGTATTGATTTCAAAGACTTCAAGAATGATGAACTAAGATATTTTGCCATTGTAAAGAATGTGGAAATCATAGGAGAGGCTTCATACATGTTGTCCTTGCCTTTTAAAGAGAAAAATAGCGATACTCCATGGAAAGATATAATTGCAATGCGACATGTTTTAGTACATGGTTATTATCAGATTAGTCCTCTACAAGTGTGGAAAGTGGTAAAAGAAGATTTACCAACATTGAAAAAACAAATACAGCAATATTATAATAGCATCAATTAGTATCTTATTTTTTTACTGATAGAAGATTTATCAGCAAAAGGAGACGAACAGACCTGAAATTCCATTATGTTATGCATTTCCTTTTTAATTGATTCCGAAGCGGGAGGTATCTACTGATTTCTGTTGTCTTCTCTTGTAGCCCTTGAAACTATAAGATGCTTGCACAAAAAGAGTTCTCCCGTAGAAATTAGGATTTGTTTCGTAGTATTGTCCAAACCAATAGAAAGAAGACTTGGCAGTATTGCTTTCAAAAATATCGCTAACATTTACCGCAACAAACAGTCTGTTGTCAAAGAAATTGCCTCTCAGGGAAAGAGAAACACCATAATGTTCATGAATCTTTGTCATCATAGAGTAGGATGGAGAATTATATCTCAGATTAACAGAGAATATTATCCTTGGTTTAAATGATAGGGTTATATCTGTTGCATCGCTTACAAAGAATGATGTGCTGTTTTTGGAAATGCTTTTGCCGAACCAGTCATCAACATCCATTCTCTCAAAATAAAAAGAACCGTAAAAACGTGATGATATTCTTTTGGAAAAATTCACAGGTATTTGTGTGTTCAGATAAAGATTATGGTAATTATCAAAATTAAGTGTTTTTGATACCATAAGAAGTGTATCAGGCATAAGATACCGCTGGCTTTGAATCTTGTTTTTGTCGTGTGAATAAGCCGCTACAAAGACATACTTTTGTTTGAGAGTATAATAGAGAACAAGGTTTTCTCCTGTTGAATTCTTTAGTTTAGGGTTGCCGACATAGACTTCGTACTTGTTCACGTAGGTAGTATAGTCCTGCATATCCCAAAAGGAAGCATAGGATTGGGATGTACCGAAAATTGCCTGCAGAATATGGTCAGGAGAGAAAACGTATGAAAGACTTAGACGGGGAAGCAAGGTATTGGTCTTTTCATTGTTTTTCAGATAAGAGTCGGATAAGCCTATTTCTGCATATAATTTGTCCTGAAGAAAGTGTTTCCCGATATTTGCGAATACAAACAGATTATATTCATCAATTTTTGTTTCGGTTTCATAGGAATTTGCAGAGGCAGAACTTGATTCGTCTATCTCTTGAGTGGTATTTGTCTTGGTATAAGAGTAATTTGCCCCATAGGACAGAGACCAATTCCTTGGAAGTTGGTTGTGTAGGTTGATATATCCTGTTATTCTGTCTGCCTTTTGATTAATATCGTGCTGAAACTCGTCTAAAAGTGTTCCGTTATGCAGACCTGAGTACATATCCTGTTGGTTGTTGGTGTTAAGGTGCATATATTCTATTCCCGCATTGAGGATATTACCAAATTTGTAGTATAAAGAGACATCATTCATCTGTTTGTCATAGAGAGTTGTTTTTCTGTTATCTCCCAACAAATCGTTTTCAGAATGCATCTTGGCTTTATAGTATGGAGTAAAATCGCCCACGTAGGATATGTTTATAAGAGACTTGTCGTTTATATTATAACTTGCGGAAGAATACAAATAGTGTGCTTGTGTTCTGGTGATGTTGAAATAATCTGAATTGATAGTGTAGATATTGTCTTCGGTAGTGTTTTGAACATGGTGCTTTATCATCTTTTCGTTACGGAACATATTTACATAGTATCCGCCATTGTATGCAACATCAAAATCCCATTTTGGAGAAGAGAAAAAAGCAGAACCATTGATAGAATTTCCATTGACGGTATTGTTTCTGTATGAACCTCCTATT
The DNA here is from genome assembly GCA_964639765.1 of uncultured Bacteroidaceae bacterium. Classification (GTDB taxonomy): domain Bacteria; phylum Bacteroidota; class Bacteroidia; order Bacteroidales; family P3; genus Scybalousia_A. The sequence continues at coordinate 831 of CAZXEN010000041.1, read as the reverse complement.
TGTCCGCTAAGAGTATAGTTTTTGTCTCTCTTGATTATTACGTTGATTGCAGAACCCTTTACGCCATATTCACCTGTTGCCTCATAACTTACCTCCACATCTTTCACTTTTTCGGCAGGCAAGGTCTTTAAATAGTTTATCAGAACAGAATATTCCATCTTGGAGACTCTGCCGTTTATTAGAATATTCGGACGTCCGCCTCCTATAAGAGCAAAACTGTTTTCATCATCACTTTCCACTGAAGGCAACTCTCTAATCAAATCAAAAGCACTGACAACTATTTTCTTCTGTCTTACAACCTCTGCATCATAGACAAACTTGTTTCTTTCCATTCGTAGCAGTTGTCGCTGAGCCTTCACCTCCACTTCTTGCAGAACGCTTTCGTTGCGATGCAGGACTATCTCTTTGGGTAATTGGTTCAAGGGAGAAGTGTAGCGATGAAAGCCGATAAAACTTACAACAAGGAATTTATCTTGCGGATTTCCCACCTTGACAGCAAAATTACCTAATGTATCACTTACCGCACCCGTAACCAAAGAAGAATCTGCTGTGTTAAAAACCATAATATTAGCAAAAGCAACAGGAGAACCTGTGCTGTCTTTTAGAGTTGCAGAGAATTCCTGTGCAAAAAGACTGACAGCAGCAAACACCAACAACAAAACAACCGCTAACTTTTTTATATCTTACCTGTTTATTATCAATTCTGCAAATCTATAAACTTTCTATATATAATATACGCAAAAAAGGGAAAAAGTTGCATAAAAATTTCAATTATTTTTCTGTAGCCTTTGTAAGAGTATGATTCTTAAAAAGAAAAAATACCATTTTTTT
>CAZXEN010000040.1:0-13062 GCA_964639765.1 uncultured Bacteroidaceae bacterium | reverse complement strand
TATAAAAGGAACAAAGTTCAGGAGAAACTATGGTAAAAGTGCTGCTTTGAATGTTGGTTTTGAACATGCAGAGGGTGATGTTGTGATAACCATGGATGCAGACTTGCAGGATTCACCGGACGAGATACCTGACCTGTACAATATGATAACCAAGGAGGGTTATGATTTGGTTTCTGGCTGGAAAAAGAAAAGATATGATTCAAAACTTATGAAGAATCTGCCTTCCAAGTTCTTCAATGCAACTACACGGTGGCTTTCCGGTATAAAACTGCACGATTTCAACTGTGGATTGAAAGCCTATAGGAAAGAAGTTGTAAAGAATATTGAGGTATATGGCGAAATGCACAGATATATCCCTGTTATTGCCAAATGGGCAGGCTTTACCAAGATAGGGGAAAAAGTGGTTCATCACAGAAAACGACAGTTTGGCAAGAGCAAATTTGGAATGGACAGGTTTATCAACGGTTATCTGGACTTGATGTCCATAATGTTTGTCTCACGCTTTTCAAAACAGCCTATGCATTTCTTCGGTTTCATGGGTACTCTGATGTTTTTGGTGGGAATAGTCTCTGCTGCGGTGTTAGGTATCCAAAAACTTTGGGCATTGCATCAGGGTCTTTGGGCTGAAACGAGACTTGTTACGGAAAGTCCTTATTTCTATATTTCTCTGGTTATGCTTATTATAGGTGTTCAGTTGTTTCTTGTCGGCTTTTTGGCAGAACTTGTCGGAAGAAACTCTACAACACGCAACGCATATCAAATAGAAAAAGAACATAATTTTTAATATACAAAACAATTTCATTATGAGAATACAACAGGCTATACAGGAGTCAATAGAGGTAAAGCAAAACATATTGAATGATTGCGATCTTGTCAATCAGATACAGAAAGCCATAGATGCAATCACAGACGCCTACAAAAAAGACAAGAAAGTCCTGTTTTGTGGAAACGGAGGTTCTGCAGCAGATGCTCAACATCTTGCAGCAGAACTTTCAGGCAGGTTCTATTATGACAGAGAACCGTTGTATGCAGAAGCTTTACATGTAAATACTTCCTATCTTACAGCCGTTGCAAATGATTATTCATACAACGATGTTTTTTCCCGCATACTGAAAGCATCAGGCAAGCAAGGCGATGTTCTTGTCGGCATTTCCACTTCAGGCAATTCAGGCAATGTACTAAAAGCTTTTGAAGTGGCACGAGAGAAAGGTATGATAACCATTGGACTTACAGGTCAGGGAGGAGGAAAGATGAAAGAAATCTCCGATATTCTTATAGATGTTCCTTCAAAAGATACTCCAAGAATACAAGAATCACATATAATGGTAGGACATATTATCTGCGAAATGGTAGAAAAAGCCCTGTTTCCAAGAGAATAGATAAAAAATAGTAGAATTGATGTATAAAATTTAAATATTTATAGATATGAAATTCAGGTATATTTCAGGAATGTTTTCCTTTATGATGGTTTTGCTGTTTGCTGCTGTTTGCAGTAGCGATGATTAAGAGACTTATTGCGATGATTGCAATACAGCAATAGAACAACGTGAGGCAAATTTTTCAAATTATGAATTTGGTGAAGTGTTTGTGAAAACCTATCTTAAGAAGGATGACGGAGATATTGTTTTGTATCTTTCATATTCAGGAGATAATGGCGCAACAGAGAAGTATCATATATGTAATGAAAGTTCCCTCAGGAAGGTGAGAAGCTGTTTTGGCAATTCTGATGTATTGTATGTGGATGTTAAAGCAAATATAAGAAAGCTGAGAGAGAATCTGGCACAGAAAGAGAATAACTTTACCAACGAAATAGAGATATTGAATATAGATATACACAAAGAATAGTGTTTATACATGGATTATATCGTCTCAATCCAAGATATATAACAAAGAAAGCGAAAGTAGTTTTTCCACCTTCGCTTTCTTTTTGTGACTAATCTGGGATTCGAACCCAGGACCCCATCCTTAAAAGGGATGTGCTCTACCTGCTGAGCTAATTAGTCCTCCCTCTTGCATACTGAAACCGACTTACGCCACTTCCAAGTTTGCGAGTGCAAAATTATATCAAAATATTCAATTGACCAAATAAAAATAAATAAAAAAAATGTTTTTTATTTTTAGCATTTGAATATCAATAAAATAAATTTATTCCTGACCTTTGTTTCTACTAATAAGGAATAGGCCTATAAAGGTTAGAAGACCGTTTAATAGCAACAATTCAAAGTCAAAAGAATAGTTGAACCAAGCAAGGGAATTGTTGTTCAGGATAAAACAGATTGTTGGGGATAGTACACAAATCAGAGGAACATATCTGTCATTTACTTTTCTCTTTGTCATAAGTCCAAAAGCGAACAATCCCAAAAGAGGACCATAGGTTATACTTGCTATCTGATAAAGAATGTCTATCAGATGTTCGTTTTTGTTATGATAGTAAAAAATGATGATAATGGTGAATAGCAAAGCAAAGGCTATGTGAACAAAGTGACGGATGCGTGTTTTTTGTTTTTCAGTCTTGTTTTCCTGTTTTTCAAAACCAAGAAAATCTATGCAAAAAGCAGTTGTCAGAGAGGTTAAGGCTCCATCTGCACTTGGATACAGGGCAGATATAAGGCCGATAATAAATACCACTGCCGCCAAAGGAGGAAGATGGTTTATGGCTACTTCTGCGAATAATCCGTCTCCTGTTGCTGCTATGCCGTTTTTTGCCTTGAATATATACAACGCTGCTCCCAGCATAAGGAATAGGAAATTCACCACAAAAAGTATAAGAGAAAAGGTAATCATGTTTTTCTGTGCTGAAGAGATATTCTTGCACGAAAGGTTTTTTTGCATCATTTCTTGGTCAAGACCTGTCATTGCGATACAAATAAAGGCTCCTCCGAGTATCTGCTTCCACCAACAGTTGCGGGAAGCGGAGTCTGTCTCAATGAAGGTGAAGTATTCGCTTGAGGATATTTCTTTTATCATTCCTGAGAAAGAGAATCCCAGCACGTTTGCCACCATTACAAAACACATTATCAATGCCAAAAGCATAAAAGTCGTCTGCAGAGTGTCAGTCCATACGATGGTTTTTACACCGCCCTTGATTGTGAACAAAAGAATCAGGGCAAGAAACAAGGCAACCGTGAGCTCAAAAGGGATTCCCCACGCTTTGAACACAAAATCATACAATACGATGATAACGATGAACATTCTCAGACTTGCACCCAGACATCTTGAGAGTATAAAGAAAAAAGAGCCTGTCTTATGTGCAAAAAATCCGAAACGTTTTTCAAGATAGGTGTATATACTTACAAGATTCAGTCTGTAATAGGTAGGCATAAGTACAAAAGCAATCACCAGATAGCCGAGAAAATACCCCAAAACCATGAGCATATAAGTGAACATTCTGTCATTCACCCAGCCCGGAACACTCATAAAGGTGACTCCCGACAAAGATGCCCCAATCATTCCGTAAGCAACCACAAACCACGGACTCTTTTTGTTGCCTTGGAAGAATGACTTACTGTTTGCCTTGTGCGAAGTTACAAGTGTAATGCCGAACAAAAGAAGTGTATATAATACAAATACAATAAAAATTGTTGTTTCCATAAAACTATAGGTTCTTTTTTTGAGCAGGCAAAATTACATAATTTTATTGTTTTGGAGTACGCACAGGAAAGATTACATTGATTTTTGGGGCAGAGTATCAGCAGTCATGCTTTTTATTGTCCGATAATATCCCTTATAACCACGGAGGCAATATTCAGTCCAAAAAGAGCAGGCATATAGGATATGGTGCCTACTGTCGTGCGTTTGTTTTCAGAACGTTCTTCCACAATACGGGATTTATCCACTTTCTCAGGAGAGAAAACAGCAGTGATTCCCTTATATATACCGTTCTTGTGCAGTTGTTTTCTTATATGATGCGCCAAAGGACAGTTGTAAGTCTTGGAAATGTCGGTTATTTCCACTAAAGACGGGTCAAATTTTCCTCCGCTTCCCATGGAAGAAACAATTTTGCGTTTAAGATTGTAGGAATGCACCAGCAAATAAACCTTGGGCGAGAGCGTGTCTATTGCATCTATAACCCAGTCGGTAGGATTCTCCTGCAGGATTTCCTTCATTCGCTCGTCCTTTATGTACTCATCAATCACCTTCAGGTTTATATTCGGATTGATGTCCTTCAGTCTCTCTGCCATGACTTCGGCTTTGCTGCGGTTTATGGTGGAGTTAAGGGCAAGAAGCTGCCTGTTTATGTTTGACTGTGAAACTTTGTCGCCGTCAATGATAACAATATTTTCCACACCTGCCCTTGCTATGGCCTCAATGGCAAAAGCACCTACACCGCCCAAGCCTGCAATAAGCACGGAAGCTTTTTTGAGTTTCTCTGTGTTTTCTTTTCCTACAAGTATTTCCGTTCTCTCTCTCATAGTATCTACTTAACGTCAAAACAGGAATAATATTTTTGTACAGACATTGGTATTTGATAAAAAAAAGAGTTGGATTTCAGAAAAAAAGTCTTTATCTTTTTACCCTGAAGAGTTTATCTTTTTTTCTGAAATCCAATTCTTTTTTTGTAGATAGGAAACCTTATTTTTTGTGGTTAAGATTTTTTTTGTAATTTTGCAGTTAATAATATGGGGAACAGTTGATGAGCAACAATATAATCAATAAGCTGAATGACTTTATACGCTCCTATTACAAAAACCTTGTAATAAGGGGTTTGGTCTATTCGCTTCTGTTGCTGATAGTCTTTTTTGTTGTTCTTGCATTGGTGGAGTACTTCGGCTGGAACAGTCAGATGGTGCGTACCGTCGTTTTTTATTCCTATATTTTTGTTGCATTGGCTGTTTTGTTTGTCTGGGTATTTATTCCGCTTGCCAAGATATTCTCCATAGGCAGGACGATTTCGCATAAACAGGCAGCGAAAATCATCGGCAACCACTTTGTGGAAATAAAGGATAAGCTACTTAATCTCTTGGAACTACAGGAATTGGCAGAGGCAGACCAAGAAACAAAGAAAAACAACTCCCTTCTTGTTGCTGCCATAGAGCAAAAAACACTTTCACTTTCTCCCATACCATTCTATAAGGCAATAGACAGGAGCAAGACCGTAAGATATACTAAAATACTTGTCGGAGTTTTTGCAGGCATTGCCGTATTGTTCCTGTGTTTTCCAAAACTGTTTTCAGAACCTGCAACAAGATACATCAACCATAGCGTGTTTTATGAAAAACCAGCTCCGTTCAGGTTTGTATTTGACGAGAATGTAAAGGCAATACAGCACAATGATGTTGATATAAACCTGAGTGTTGAGGGAGAAATGCTGCCAGACCAAGTGAATGTACTGATAAACGGACAGAGTCTTGAGATGAAAAAGAAAGACAAACGGCATTTTCTTTATACCGTTTCCCAAATACAGAAGACAACATTGGTGCAGTTTGAAGCAGCAGGAGTAAAAAGCAGGATATATACCATAAAAGTAGATCCAAAACCTGTGCTTACTGACCTGAAAGCCGAGATAGTCTATCCGTCCTACACACGTTTGAAAGCGGAAACCTTGCAGAATGTTACAGATATTACCGTTCCGGAGGGGACACAAATCAATTGGACAATACGCAGCAAGGATACCAAAGAGATATTGTTTAAGAGCAATGACAAAACAGTAAGGCTTTCTGCCTTGAAAGATATTGCATCTTATTCAGTCCGTTACCTTTCTTCGCAGAATGTCAGCATAAAGATGAAAAACAACTATACTCTTTCTGAAGACAGCCTGGCATTTTTTGTCAATACTGTGAAAGATGAGCGGCCACAGATAGCAGTTATAGAGGAAAAAGAAAGTGATTTGGCAGAAAAAGTTTATTTTAGAGGACAGATAAAAGATGATTATGGCTTTACTCGTCTTGATTTTCATGTGAAGGTTACTTCTTCCAATGGGAATACCAGTCTTGACAGCAAAAAGTCCTTACCTGTAACCACAAAAGAGAATGCTCAGGAATTTTACTATTTGTTTGATTTGAATGAATACAGGATAAATGCTGGAGACAAGATAGAATATTACTTTGAAGTCTGGGATAATGACGGCATTCACGGAGCAAAGAGTACAAGAAGCCAGAGTTTCAATATAGCAATCCTGGACAGCAAGGAAGTGGAGCAGAAAGTGGAAGACAATACCAAGGATATTGGCAAAGAAGCCGATAAAGCCATAAAAGAACTCAAGGAACTGCAGAAGAAAATCAATGAGCTTACAAAACGTCTGACAGAGAACAAAGAGCTTTCGTGGAAGGATAAGCAGGAACTTGAGAATCTCAAGAACAGACAAGCCAAGATAAGGGATAATATCAAGAATATAGAGGAGAAGATAAGGGAAAACACATCATTGGAGGAGAAGTTCAACAGTAATGTTGATGAGGATTTGCTGAAAAAACAGATGGAGATAGAAAAACTCTTCAAGGACTTGGAGAACAAGGAACTCAACGACCTTATGAAGCAGATAGAACAGCTTACCAAGCAAAACCTTGACAAGGATAAAATGAATGAGAACTTTAAGGATTTGCAGATGAAGAATGAAGAGTTGTCAAAACAGCTGGACAAGAACCTTGAACTGTATAAACGTCTGGATGTTGAAAAGAATATCAATGACGTAGTGGATAGACTCAAGGAACTTGCCAAGAAACAGGAGGCACTTGCAAAAGAGACATTGAACAAAAAGTCCGATAAACAGGAACTCTCAAAAAAACAGGAAGAAATAAATAAGGAATTCAAGGATTTGCAGAAGAAAATGAACGACGTCCAGAAAAAAAATGCAGACCTTGACGATCCGTTCAAGTTCAAGAGAGAAAATGACAAGGAGAATGCAATCAACAAAGACTTGCAGGACGCAAAAAACAAGATAGACAATAACAAAAACAAAGAGGCTTCAAGACAACAGAACAACGCTTCAAAGCAAATGCAGGAAATGGCTGACAAAATGGAGAAGGAAATGGAAGAAAGTCAGGACGAACAACTTGCAGAGGATATAGATAATGTAAGACAGATACTAAAGAATCTTGTAACCCTGTCAAAGGAAGAGGAATCCTTGATTTATTCCACTCAAAAAACAGCTGTCAATGACCCGTCTTATCAAAATATCATCAACAGACAAAACATCATAAAAGAAAGTATGAAAGATGTTTCCGATTCTTTGTACAATATAAGCAAAAGACAGCCACAGGTCAGCAATACAATCCATGAGGAGACCTACAAAGTAATAGATAATATCAATTCTTCTCTTGACAAGTTGCTGAAATTTAATCAGAGCTACTATACTACAATGCACAATACCCAGGCTTCTTCTTCCCAACAATATGCTATGACTTCCATGAACAATCTCGCATTACTTTTGGCAGAGAGTCTTGAGAATATGAACAAACAGCAAAGACAGTCAAAGAATAAAAGCGGAAAAGCCAACCAGCAGTGCAACAATCCATCTTCTTCAGGAGGGAAACAAAGCATGAAAAGTATAAAGGATATGAAACAGATGCAGGAAGCCTTGAACAAAGAGATACAGCGTCTGCAAAAAGAACTTGAGAAACAGGGAAACAAGCCACACAAGATAGGAGAAGGTAAGCAGTTGAACGAAAAACTTGCCAAGGCTGCGGCACAGCAGGAGATGATACGTAAGATGATGGAAGAGTATCTTCAGGAAATGAAAAACCAAGAGGGAAAAGCTGTGGGAGGAATGAACAAAGTCTTGAAGAATATGGAAGAAACAGAGAAAGATATAGTGAATAAACGGATAAATGCCAATACAATTAAAAGACAGAACGAAATACTTACACGTATGCTTGAAAGCGAGCGTGCAGAAAAGAAAAGAGATAAGGACAATGAGCGAAAATCTACTGTAGGCGTAGATAAAAAACAGGAAGAAAATAAAAATTTTGAAGCTTTTAAACGTCTGAAGAATAGAGATATGGAACTGTTTAAAGAAATTCCTCCTGTATATTCTTCATATTATAAAGCCAAAATAAATGAATATTTTTATAACTTTGAACGATGAATTTACGTATAAAGGTGTTATGATGAAAAAAGATACTTTGGAACTAAAAAATAATGACTATCTTCGTGTAGAAGAATTTATTGAAGGTATATGTGCAGACAATCATTTGCATAACTACTTCGGCAGTATATCGGTTGCTGTAAGTACGGTGATGAATATGACAGACGGTGATGTCACTCTTGGTTTTGAGAAATGTATAGGTGGAGTCTGCTTTACCGTTGCAGGCAAGGAGAAAGAAACCTTTGCTGTCCTTAATCAGACAACAGACTCTATGGAAAAAGATTCCCTGTTTCTTGTAGAAACATTGACAGATGAGCTGGATGTAAGTGAAGACGGTAGCAGTGTGGATTTGATTTTCTATGTAAATGGTGTGGATGAAGAACTTGTAGCCAAAAGGAAGGAGCTTATAAACGCCTATTCCCATACAACAGTTAAACTCTTTACCAAATAGTATTTGCAAATGGCAGTAAGTTTCAACTTTGACAATTCTTTTAACCTGAAAGACCGTCTGAAAATCAAGCGTTGGATAAAACAAGTCATAGAAAACGACGGCAGCAGAGTAGGGGATATATCATATATTTTCTGTTCTGATGAAAGGATATTGGAGGTCAACAGACAATATCTTAAACATGATTTCTATACAGATATTATCACCTTTGACTATGTTGAGAAAGACAGAATAAGCGGAGATATTTTTATTTCCACAGACAGAGTGAGAGACAATGCAACAGAGTTTAATGTCTCCTTTGAAGAAGAACTGCATAGGGTTATTATTCATGGAGTGCTGCATCTTTTAGGCCAGCAGGATCATACAGACAAAGAAAAGAAACAGATGAGGACTAAAGAAAACAAGGCTTTGCTCCTGTATAAAAACTCTTGATTTTATTTGCAAAAAACGACATTTCAGCATAAAAACCCTTGCTTTTCAAACTCAAAAGGCAAGAGTTTTTTTTATGTTTGCTGCTTTTGGGATTATATGTTCTTATACAATGATTTACAAAACAAACTTACAATTCCTGCATCGTACATAGATTGTAATACAATCCTCGTTTGTCGTACAGTTCCTGATGAGTGCCCTCCTCTTTTATTTCTCCTTGTTCCAAGACAAGAATTTTGTCTGCGTTCTTTATTGTAGATAGTCTGTGGGCTATAACTATCACGGTGCGGTTCTTTGCAATATTATCCAAAGCCTCCTGAACCAATACTTCGCTCTTGTTGTCCAAGGCAGAAGTTGCTTCGTCCAATATCAGTATGTCTGAATTTCTCAGCACAGCACGGGCAATGGCAATTCTCTGTTTTTGACCTCCGGACAGTTTGTCGCCTTTGTCTCCGATGTTGGTTTCATATTGTTCTGGCAAGGTAAGGATAAACTCTTCTGCGTTGGAGATTTGAGCCGCTTTGTGTATCTGTTCCAAGGAATAGTTTTCGTTTCCAAAAGAGATGTTGTTCCTTACGCTGTCATTGACAAGGATAGTCTCCTGTCCGACAATGGATATATTCTCTCTGATTTTGGAAGAATGAATGTCTTTTATGGAAATGTCATCAAAAAGTATGTCTCCCGAGTCCAGCAGATAGAACTTCTCTATCAAATCTATCATTGTTGTCTTTCCAGAGCCTGACGGGCCTACAATAGCAGTGGTTTTGCCTTTCTCAAACACACAGTTTATGTTCTTCAGTACAGGAACATCCTTTTCGTATGAAAAAGACACATTGCGGAAAGTAATACCTTTTGACAGCTTTGGAAATTCCTTGGAATGCAAAGGTTCTTTTATTGTGTTTTCTATATCTTCTATTTCAACAATCCTGTCTATGGAAGCAGTGCCTTTTTTTATCTTGTAGAAAGCTGTTGAAGCATCTTTGGCAGGTTTTATTATAAGAATGAAAAGTATAAGATAGACGATGAACATGGTGCTTGTAAGTCCGCCATCTGATAATACCTCGTTGCAGCCTAAAAGAAGAATGACCGCAACAACAACAGAGGACAGAACTTCACTTAGAGGCGATGCAAATTCTATTCTCCTATAGACCTTGTTTCTTAAAACGGTGAAGTCGTTGTTTATCTTCTTGAAGGATTTGTTGACATATTCTATTGCAGTAAGGGATTTTATTATTCTTAAACCGCCGATTGTCTGCTCAATAACCGAAACTATCACGCCGTTGGTCTTCTGCAGACGTTTGGAATTTGATTTTAGTTTATGGGAAAGAGCTGAAGTTGTGATAATGACAACAGGAAACAGAACGATGGTAGCAAGTGTCAGCTTCCATTCAATATAGAAAAGAATGCCAAGATACAAGGCCACAACCACCACAGAATTGATAATGGTGGCTATGGACTTTAATACCGTTTCATCATATTCTATCACGTCGGAGGAAATCCTTGACAACAAATCCCCTTTCTTGTGTCTGGTGAAGAAAGATATGTCTCTTGTAATGAAACATTCAAAAAGAGAGTTGCGTATGTTTCTTGTTATTTTGTTGCGAGTACACCCCATATAATATTCTGCCAACCATTCAAAAAGGTCTTTTAAGAAATAGATTAGAAGAATAATGATGGTGAAATATACAAGAGCTTTCTGTTTGCCAAAGACAAGAAAATAGGAATAGATGCTTTCCAAAAGTTTGTCCAGTTCCGTAGCAGGCGATGAAGAGTTTTCTACAAAAAGTATCTGTAGGAAGTTATTCAGGGAAAGAATGGAACATATTGAAAAGAAACTCATCAATACAACCAACAATACATAAGCCATATATCTTAATATATATGGATTAAGGTTTCTGAATATGAAGTTTCTTTCTCTTTTGGTCATGTTATATTTCAGGATATATTCCTATATAGTTATGAGGAGTGATTTGTTTCATCCGTTCTTTTATTTCATCGCTTACGTCCAAAGTATCTATAAATTCATGTATAATCTGTCTGTTCATTTTTGTATTCTTACGGGTCAGCTGTTTAAGAGTTTCGTAAGGATTTGGATAATCTATGCTTCTAAGTATAGTTTGTAATCCTTCAGCAACAACAGCCCAGTTGTTTTCTAAGTCTTCTTCCAAAGCAGGTTCATTAAGTATAAGCTTGTTTACTCCTTTCTTTATGGAATCTAAAGCAATCAGGGTATGAGCCAAAGGAACGCCTATGTTTCTTGAAACAGTGCTGTCAGTCAAATCTCTTTGCAGACGGGAAACAGGCATTTTCATACTCAGATGAGTAAGAATAGCATTAGCCATTCCAAGATTGCCTTCTGCATTCTCAAAATCAATAGGATTGACTTTGTGCGGCATTGCAGAAGAACCTACTTCTCCTTGTTTTATTTTTTGTTTGAAGTATTCCATGGAAATATATAGCCAAATATCCCTGCAGAAGTCAATAAGTATTGTATTTATTCTTCTGAGATTGTCAAAATATGCAGCAAGATTGTCGTAGTTCTCTATCTGGGTTGTAAACAAATCACGCTCCAATCCCAAAGAAGAGACAAACTCGTCTGCAAAATCCCTCCAGTCTATATCAGGAAAAGCTATATTGTGAGCATTGAAGTTGCCGGTTGCTCCTCCAAATTTGGCAGAAAAAGGAATAAATGAAAAATATGCAAGCTGTTTCTCCAGCCTATAAGCAAAAACTTTTATCTCTTTTCCTAAACATGTGGGGGAGGCAGGCTGTCCATGAGTATGAGCAAGCATAGGAACGTCTTTCCATTCAACTGCTTTTGAATTAATCAAGTCAATGACCTCATCCAACACAGGAAGAAGAACCTCATCGTTGCAGTCTTTCAGCGAAAGAGGAACAGATGTATTGTTTATGTCTTGAGATGTAAGACCGAAATGTATATATTCCTTGTGCTTTGAAAGATTCAGGGCGTCAAACTTTTCTTTGATAAAGTATTCCACTGCTTTTACATCGTGGTTCGTTACCTTCTCTATATCTTTTATCCTTTGTGCATCTTCCACAGAGAAGTTTCTGTAGATATCCCTCAGATTCTCAAAGTTATCCTTGTCGAAATCCTTTAATGCTTCCAAAGGAATATTACACAAGGCTATAAAGTATTCTATCTCTATCCTGACCCTGTATTGTATAAGGGCTTTTTCCGAAAAATAGCTCTCAAGCTTCTCTACTTTATTTCTGTATCTCCCGTCAATGGGACTGATTGCTAACAAACTGTTCATGATTATTGTTTTTATATTCTTTAACCTAAAATTTATTATTAATCAATGCACCGCTGTCTATCAAGTTGCAGACATCCTTATTGTGAAAAGATTGTCTCAAATATTCTATATGGCGAAGATTATGCAGGTCTGTTCCAAGAAGTTCTATATAATCATGCTCAACCAGATAGCGTGCAAATTTCTTTACAGCAGGACCATAAAAGCCGGCAAGCGAAGTAATATTCATCTGAAAGATAATATTGCGGTCTTTCAGCTCTTCAATGGATTTTTGATTGAAAGGCAAGAAAGCAACATAACGTTCAGGATGAGCAAGTATAAGCTTATAACCGGCAATCTGTAAATCAAAAATCAACTCCTTCCAATGTGCAGGAAATGTATGAAAAGGAAACTCTATCAGCAGATAGCCGTCATTGAAACTCTTTAGCTTGTCTATCTTTACCAACTCCCTGAAGTGTTCGTCCATCGTATGTTCCGCCCCAATAGCAAAAGTCATGTCTATACCTTCACCAGCCACAGCCTCTTCCAACTGCTCCAATCGGCGGTCAAAGGTATCCGTGTCGTTTTCAAAGGAACCATAGCGGACATGTGGAGTAACTATCATCTTGCGGTAACCAAAATTATACATCTCTCTTACCAATCGCAAGGAATCTTTCATCGTTCCCGCTCCATCATCAATACCCGGAACAACATGAGAATGTATATCCGTATGCAACCAAGAAATATCTGCTTCCCTTTTTTTACCGAATAACCAACCCATAAAGTTCTTATCGTTTTAATAAATCAATCGTTTCAACAGGATTGGCAGAAGAGAAAACAGCACTGCCTGCTACCAAAACATCTGCACCTGCCTCATACAAAAGAGAAGCATTCTGTGTATTGACTCCACCATC
>CAZXEN010000039.1:0-13127 GCA_964639765.1 uncultured Bacteroidaceae bacterium | reverse complement strand
TTAACGGGTTCTGTTTGTTTGGATGACCAAAAAGTGAATAAATAGAACCCACCTTTATTAAAATCTTTGTTAAAACTCAAAAAATATATACCTTTGCAACTCCAACTTGAAGAGGACTGAAAAAGATTAGGATTTTAGAGAAAAAGATCAAAACTTTTTGGTATAAACATCAAGACTTTTTTCTCAGAAATCAAGACTTTTTCGCAAGACTTGAAGATTAAACTCAAGATGTTGAAATATAAATAATTAAAGTATAACTAAAAATAATAAAAACTATGTTTAAAAGTCATCCAAAAGGTTTAGTTGCGGCTGCTTTAAGTAATATGGGAGAGCGTTTTGGCTACTATATTATGAATGCCGTTTTATTGTTATTCCTTTGCTCAAAATTTGGTCTTCCAGATGGAGTAGCAGGAGTAATCTACTCTGTTTTCTATGCTGCAATATATGTGCTTTCTCTTGTAGGAGGTATTATTGCGGACCGTTCTCAAAACTATAAAGGTACTATCCAAAAAGGTTTGATAGTAATGGCTTTAGGATATATCCTGCTTGCTATTCCTATCACTTCAACAAGTACAAATACTTCATGGTTATTGCCTTTTACTTGCTTTGCATTGGCTTTGATTGCATTTGGTAACGGATTGTTCAAGGGTAATTTGCAGGCTATTGTCGGTCAAATGTATGATAATCTTGAGGCAGAGGCTGCAAAGAAAGGCGAAGAAGAACTTCGTATAGCAAAAAGCAAGAGAGATTCCGGCTTCCAAATCTTTTATGTGTTTATAAATATAGGAGGTTTGATTGCTCCTTTTGTAGCTCCTTTGCTAAGACAGTGGTGGTTGAAGGCTAATGGCTTTATTTATAATGCAAATCTTCCTGAGCTTTGCCACAAAGTTATAGATGGCAACATAGGAGACCAATTGTCCAAGTACAATGAACTGTCCTCTGCTGCAACAGTCAGCGGAATTTTTGACCCAAGCAGATACTTGGAGGTGTTCAACCAAGGTGTTCATTTCTCATTCATAGCATCTGTCGCTGCAATGCTTATCTCTCTTATAATATTCCTTTACAACAAGAAGACATTCCCAACTCCTGCCAAGAAAGAAGAAGTGGCAGCCGTTGAATATACTTTTGAAGAGAAACAGGCAATGGCAAAAGAAATCAAACAAAGAATGTATGCTTTGTTTGCAGTTCTTGGTATAGCAATATTCTTCTGGTTCTCTTTCCATCAGAATGGACAGTCTCTTTCTGTATTTGCAAGAGATTTTGTGAAAACAGATAAAATAGCTCCGGAAATCTGGCAAGCTGTCAATCCATTCTTTGTTATCGTGCTTACTCCTATAATCATGTGGATATTTGGAGCATTGGCAAGAAAAGGGAAAGATATTTCCACTCCAAGAAAGATAGCTTACGGTATGGCAATAGCTGGTTGTGCTTACCTGTTCCTAATGATATTCTCTGCTGTTCAAGGTTATCCATCTGGAACTGACTTCAGAGCAATGGACGAATCAATAGCCGCAGGTATGAAAGCAGACTGGTGGGTACTTATTGTAACTTATTTCTTCCTTACTGTTGCAGAATTGTTTATTTCTCCTTTGGGAT
Organism: uncultured Bacteroidaceae bacterium; assembly: GCA_964639765.1. Lineage (GTDB taxonomy): Bacteria > Bacteroidota > Bacteroidia > Bacteroidales > P3 > Scybalousia_A. The sequence continues at coordinate 11,531 of CAZXEN010000039.1, read as the reverse complement.
TGTCATTTGTTTCCAAGGTTGCACCAAAACATCTTTTGGGATTGTGCCAGGGATTGTGGCTTGGAGCAACAGCAGTAGGTAACCTTCTTATATGGATAGGACCTGTTATGTACAACGCTTGGCCAATCCAGTATTGCTGGTTGGTATTCCTAATTGTATGCGTTATTTCCATGTGTGTAATGCTTGGAATGGTCAAATGGCTTGAAAGAGTTACAAAATAATAATTATCTTTTCATAATGGGAATACCGATAATCTTATTTGGTTATCGGTATTTTTTTCTTGTTTTATTTATACAGATTTTTTTCTTCTATTTCCTTGCATACCCTTTCTGGAACAAGACTCCTTATGTCTTCACCTTTTTTTATCAGTTCTCTGATATAAGTTGCAGAAATATCTATTAAAGGTGAATTAAGTAGATGTATATGTTCGTGTTTTTGTAGAGTAGAAGAAGAACATTCTTTTCTTGGATAGACATATATATTATATGCAGACAAAATCTTTTGCCAATCTTTCCATTTATGAAAATTGACTAAATTATCTTGTCCCATAATTAAAGAAACTTCCTTTTGAGGATATGTCTGGCTTAAATAGTTTAAAGTATTGATAGTATAAGAAGGGGAGGGCAGGGAAAACTCAACATCACTTGCGAAAAACTTGTCATTATCTTCTATAGCCAAATTAACCAAATGCAGTCTTGTTTTGTTATCTAATAGAGATGAGAGTTGTTTTAATGGATTCTGAGGAGAGACAACAAAACATATCTTCTCCAAATCAGTATTATCTACAATATGATTAGCAAGTATTAGATGTCCATTGTGAATGGGATTGAAACTGCCAAAGTATAAGCCTATTTTCTCTTTTTTCATATAAGTCTTAACGCAAGAAAACTTTTATTTATTGCTTTGCTTTTGGATAAATGTTATATCTTTGCAAAAGAATTAACAAAAACTTTTTATCGATATGCCAAATATAGTAGTTAGAGGAATAACAGGACTTGTTTATGTTCTAAGTGTCATTGCAGCAATATTTATTCATCCCTTGGTGTGTATTGCATATTTCTTTATTATTGCGATGACAGGTTTGAATGAATTCTACATAAACACCAAAAAGGCAGAGATTTATCCCAATGTTTTTTTGGGAAATATATTAGGAATGCTTCTATATGCAACCATTGTCCTGTGTTCTTCGTGTGAAGAGTATATGTCTTCTGTCCTTCTTGCTGCTATTATTGTGGTGTCTATGCTTGTGTTTGTTTTTGAGCTCTACAGCAGACGCAAGAACCATTTTACAAACATCGCATATACCTTTCTCGCATGTTTATATGTCGTTGTGCCGTTGGCTTTGACTTCTTTGATAATAAATATCAAGGGAGACTTTTCTCCTATGATACTTATGGCTGTTTTTGTCTTTGCTTGGTGCAATGACACCTTCGCTTATCTTGTGGGAATGAAGTTTGGCAAGCATAAACTGTTTGAAAGCATATCTCCAAAAAAGACTTGGGAAGGAAGTATAGGTGGTTTTCTAAGTGTGATTGTTGCGGGAATAATAATATCTCTTTGTTCTGATGCGCTGTTGCTTTGGGATTATATAATAATAGCTGTTCTTACAAGTGTGGTGGGTACTTTTGGCGACTTGACAGAAAGTATGTTTAAACGCCAGCTTGGAGTAAAGGATTCAGGAAAAATACTCCCGGGACACGGAGGAATACTTGACAGATTTGATATCCTATTGTTGGTCCTTCCTATTGTATATGCTTATCTTGTGATTAGATTTTCTTTGTTTTGTTAAAAAATTGTAATTTTGCAACTCTGAAAAAATACATAATAAAACACTTTATGGAATACAACACACAACGCAAAAAGATGATAATCCCTGAATATGGGCGGAATATACAAAAGATGGTGGATTATTGTCTTACAATTCCTTCCAAAGAAGAAAGAAACGAATATGCACAATCTATAATTGTTGCTATGGGACAGGTAAATCCCGTAGGGAAAGATACACCCCATTATAAACAAAAGCTATGGGATCACCTATTTATCATATCTGATTACAAGCTGGACGTGGATTCTCCTTTTGAAAAGCCTAAGAGAGAAGAGAAAGACGAAAAACCTCAGCCACTAAAGTACAAGGATTCCAAAATAACCTTCAGAATTTATGGTGCTTTCTTTGAAGCATTGGTAAAAAAGGTGGCAGATATGGAAGAAGGTGAAAAGAAACGGGAAATTATAAACGACCTTGCCCAGCAGATGAAAAAACTTTACCTGCAATACAATATCAATACTTGCGATGAGGCAATATTGAGAGAGCATATCAAGGAGTTGTCTGATGGGAAGATTATTTTGCCTGAGGATTTTCAGTTCAAGACAAACAAAGAACTTATAGGTGTTTCTCAAAGGAAGCAACCCAAGAAGACAAAGAAAAAGTAAGCAGTTTCAAGAAAAAGATTTTGTTGATAAAGTTTCTGTGGGTAAAGAACGAAACCTACCTTAGTTTCTGCAATATCTGCTCATAGTGTTCCTTATATACGTTATCCCACTTTTCTTTTGGGATTGTGATGCTTTCCATTACTTTCTTTGCTTTGGAATACTCACCCTTCATATACAAAACATAAGCATATGTATCCAAATAAGTGATGTTGTCAGGGACAACCTTTATTACTTTTTCTATCATGTCAAGAGCTTTGTCCAGATTTTTGTTCTCCAATGCCAGATAATAAGCATAGTTGTTGAGAATGTAGATATTTGATGAATTAAGTTTCAAGGCTTTTTCATAATATGAAAAGCTTTTTTCTTTTTCGCCTATGAGATGATAGCAGTCTGCAAGATTGGAATAGCAGTCTTCCAATACTTGCCTGTCTTTTGAGCCACATACACTCTCGCATAGCAGAAAACTTTCTATTGCAGCGTTGAAATCTTTTTTGAGTTCCTGATTGATGCCCTTGAAAAGATAAGGTATTGGCTGTTCAGGGTAGTTTTCTATTGCCTGATTTGCTATTTCAATAACTTCATCTGGCATATTGTGGGTACTCATACCAAATAGCAGATTTTGATATAAAGCATAATCTGTGCAACCTTTTTCCACTGCTTTCCTGCCTGCAACAATTCCGTTTGTATCATCACCTGTCTTCATGTAGCCTGTATTAAGCAGGAAGTATAATCTACAGTCGTTGGTATCAACACTTTCTGCACTCTTCAATAAAGAAAAGAAACGCTGGAAAACTGTTGTATCGCTATCGACTTCATTTCCATATACAGAATAAAGGACGTTGATTTTTGTAGGAGTGTCAAGATTTTTTTGCAACATGGCTTTGTTGAGATAATAGAAAGTGGAATCTTCGTTGCCTTTTACCATATAATAGTTGGCGAAGGTGATGTTCAGGTTCTCTTCCTCAGGGTCTATCTCTTGTACTTTTTTGTAATAAAAGAGAGCTTTGTTGTAATCTTTCTCTTTCATCTTCAGTTCTGCAAGTATAGAGAGGTATTTGCTTTGTGTAGGATAGTTTTCAGAAAGTTTTAGTATCTCCTGTTCTGCCTTTTTGCTGTTGTTCTGTTCTCTGTAGATTTGAAATTTTTGCATTGAGGTAACTTCATTGACGCCAAATCTTTCTTCCATTCTGTCCAAAACCGAAAGTTCTTTCTTATACTCTTTGTTGATATGATATATCAAGGCTAATTGCTGCCAATATTCCAAGGTCTGAGGTTCTTGTTTTGTGATCTCCTCCAGCATTAAGGCACTGTTTTCATAATCCTGCAAGGCCATGTAAAACTCGCACAACTGAATCTTGAACCAGAGATTGTCGCTTTTCTCCACACAAAGCTTTCCATATTTAATGGCTTCATCCATGTCTCCTTTTAGAGCATAAATGTTGGAGAGATAATACATGGCAGTGGCATTGTCATATTCTTTTATCAGTTTTTTGAATAATGATTCTGCCGTTGTCAGACTACCGTTGTTTAGTTCGGTGACAGCATCTATTACAAGAGCATTCTCCTTGTAGTTCTCAGGCTTTTGGACTGTCTTCTTGGAAGAAGAGCAGCCTATAAGCAAGAAACATAATATTGTTACAACAATTTTCCTGAACATATTTATTCTTTTATATCGCTATATGCACCTAAACTTAGTTCCTTTGCTTTTCCTGTATAGACAGAACCTTCCCCTGTCATGGAATTATCCAAAATGGCATTTTCTATTTTGGAAGCTTTACCTATGATAGAGTTGGTTATGATGCTGTTGTTTATGTCTGTATTGTCTTCAATTGTGACATAAGGACCGATTATGGAATTATTGATTGTTACATTCTTTCCTATGTAGTAAGGAGGAATAATGCAGGTATTATCACCTTTGACATCTGTATTCATTCCCCGCATTTCTTCCCTCATATCCAAAAGTTGTCTGTTGGTATCAACAACAGCGTTCTTGTTGCCACAGTCCATCCATTTGCTGACTGTTTCTGTTGTGAAAGAATATCCTGTTTGCAGCATATTTTCCAAACAATCGGTCAGTTGATACTCTCCTCCTTTTACAATGTTGTTGTCTATTAACCGTTTTATTTCCTGATAAAGTCTTTCTCCGCTTTTGAAATAATAGATGCCAATAATGGCTTCATTGCTGACAAATTCTTTTGGCTTCTCTACAAATTGCAATATCTTTCCTGTAGCATTGTCTTTCTTTACCACACCAAAAGCAGACGGATTTTCTACTTCAGAAGTCCAGATAATACCGTCTTTATTCAAATCCATTGTAAAGTCTGCATTGAACAGCGTATCAGCAAAGGCAACAACAGTATTTCCTTTCAGTATCTCTCTTGCCTGCCATACAGCATCGGCAGTTCCTTTTGGTTCTTCCTGATAGAAGATTCTTCCTTCAGCACCCAAGGAACGGGCAACAGCTACAAGGTCCTGTTCTACTTTGTCTCCAAAATGTCCTACAACAAAACCGATATTGTCTACTTTTCCTCCGCAGGTCTTTACAATATCTTCGCAAAGTATTTTTACTATTTCTTTATTGCATACCTTTACTAACGGCTTTGGTGTTGAAAGTGTATGAGGTCTTAGTCTTTTGCCCATACCTGCCATTGGAATGATTATATTCATATTGTTAATGTTTTTATCTTTTTTTATTTATGTTATTTTATCTTCAGTATTTCTTTGTACCTTTTTGTGTCGTGAAGAAGAGTTATGGCTTGTTTTACTTCAGGGTCATGATTGATATAGGATTCCACTCTTCCTTTTTGATTGTAGTATCTGACAACTATTTCACTTAGCAGAACTTCGCTTATTTCATCTTTGAACTTATATAAATCATTCTTTTTGTCTTTGTCTATTTTTGATTTAATGTCTTCTAATTGAGCAAGAATATCTTCATTGCATTTATCTTTCCTTGCCACCTCCAGAAGTTCTTTCAGACTGTATTCTGTAGGATTGATATACGAATAATCTTTATCGCTAAGATATGAAACAAAGTCATTGTATATTTCATCAGTTATAACAAAATCTTTTGCACTTGGAATGCTTTTATGCTTGCGTTCAAACTCTGTGGCGTAATCAAAGATAAGACTTTTTGCAACAAGAGAGAAAAGAATGCTGCTACCATATTCTGGTTCTATGGGAATATCGGGTTCTATTCCATAGCCGTCATATACAGTCCTTCCGTTTTTTGTTTTGAATGCAGTACGCAAAGAATCATTTATTTTGTTTGCTCTTCCCAAAGAATCTCTGTGAGAATAGTCAATAGCCTGAATACATCTTCCGCTTGGAATATAGTATTTGGAGACAGTTACCTTCATTTGTGAATTATATGTAAGAGGAAGAATGTTTTGTACCAGTCCTTTTCCAAAACTTCTTTGTCCCATTATGATAGCACGGTCCATGTCTTGTAGGCTTCCTGCTACAATTTCGCTGGCACTTGCAGAAGAACCATCAACCAGAACAACGATAGGAATATCCAAGTCTGTCGCTTTTTTAAGAGTACGGAATGTCTGGTTTTTGTCTTTTGTTTTTCCTTTTGTGCTTACTACTACCTGACCTTTGTCCACAAATAGGTTTACTATGTCAACAGCCTCGTTCAACAAACCTCCGCCATTTCCCCTAAGGTCTAAGACAAGTCCTTTGATGTTTTGTTTTTTCAGGGTATTGAAGGCAGAGAGAATATTGTTGGCAGCGTTTTTTGTAAACTCATTAAGTTTTATATAACCCAAGTCCTCTCCGATTATTCCACTGTAAGGTACATTTGGAAGAGTGATTTCTTTTCTTTTGAAAGTAAAACTCTTCTCTTCATTGTAGCGTTTTACCTTTATATTGATAGTAGAGCCAGCCTGTCCTCTAAGAATCTCTCTTACTTGGTCGGAGTTTTTACCTCTGGCGTTCTGGCCATTTACTTCCAGAATTAGGTCTCCTGCTTTCAGACCGGCTTCGTATGCAGGTAAGCCTTCATAAGGTTCAGAAATATAAACACTGTCTCCTTTTTGGTGTATCAAAGCTCCTATTCCGCCATATTCTCCAAGGAGTTGCAGCTTTACATCTTCCAAATCAGACTCTGGATAGTAATTTGTGTATGGGTCAAGTTTTGCAAGCATAGCATCTATAGCTGTTTTTATAAGTTCGCCTTCGTTTATATCATCCACATAAGTTGTGTAAAGTGTTTTGTATACTGAGGAAAAAATCTCAAGATTTTTTGAAAGGGCGAAACTTCTGTCTATATTATTTTCTTGGGCTATGGCAGAAATAACAAGAAAATTGAATAATACTGCAAGTAATTTTTTCATAATTATATATATCTTAAAAACGTTGCAAAGATAGTATTTTAAAATAAAAAAAAGCTCTTTTTCAAATTTTTTTTAATAAAATTATCCATTTACAAAATTTCTTTATAACTTTGCAAACTAATTTTAAACTAAAAAAATAAGAAAAAATAAACAAAAAATGGCTATAATAGGTAAAATAAGAAAGAACTTTGGCTGGGGAGTAACAGTTATAGTAGCCCTTGCAACTTTGGCGTTTATATTTAATGATTTTGGAAAAAGAAGAGGCCATGCTACTGAAATAGCAAAGGTTGATGGAATGGAAGTAAGTTATTCTGAGTTTGAATCAACAAGAGAAAAATATGAAAACAACTACAAATCTCGTACTCAGGACGGAAAACTTACTGCAGAACAACAATTCCAAGTAAAGGCTCAGTCTTACTATGAGTTGGTTAGTGAAAAACTTCTTGACAGAGAATGTGATAAATTGGGTATTGTTGTAGGTGAAGAAGAAATGAATGATATGTTTCTTGGAACGTTTCTTTCAAATGAGGTGAGACAACTTTTCACAGATCCTACTACAGGACAATATAATGCACAAAACGTTCGTCAGGTTATGCAACAATATGATAAAATGCAGCCAGAACAACAAGCACAGTGGAATCAAATACAAAAGAATGCTTATTCTGAAAGACTGAACAGTAAATATGCTTCTCTTATTGCTGGTAGTTTTTATATGCCAAAAGCTATGGCAAAACACATCAGTGATACTTACGACCAGACGACGGATGTCCGTTATGCTGTTTTACCATTCTCTTCCATAGAAGATGATAAGGTAAAACTTACAGAAGAAGACTACAAAAAATATTATGATGAACACAAGAATGAATTCCGTCTTAGCGAAGAAATGCGTCAAGTGGAATTTGTTAAATTTGAGGTTGTCCCTTCTCAGGCAGATATTAAAGCTCTTGAAGATTCTGCAATGAGAGTTTTTGCAGAACTTGCTGAAACATCCAAGCGAGATATGGAAGGATTTATTTCTACATCTTTTGACAATAACTATGACAGCAACTACTATGAACGTTCTGCACAAAACATTGCTGCATTGTTCCCTGACAGCATTCTTTCAGGAAAAGGAGCAGGAAGTATGATAGAACCAAGAATTGTCGGAAACAATTGGATAATGGGTAAGATACTTTCTGAGCAATCTCGTCCAGATTCAGTAAAATTCTCTCTTATAGCTGTATATAACAACAAAACAGGAGCAAATGAAATCAAACGTACTCCAGAACAGCAAAGACTTTTGGTGGATTCTCTTATGGGAGTAATAAAAGATTCAGCATCTTTTGCAGATAATGTATCCAAATTCTCCGATGATCCTACCACAAAAGACAAACTTGGTGATATGGGCTGGGTTACAGACGGAACAATCATGGAAAGTATGTATGAGCCAATGATTAATTGCAAAGTTGGTGATGTATTTCGTTTTACTCGTCCAGACAGTGTTGGAGAATATATAATAAGAGTAACAGATAAAACAGTTGCGAAGCCAAAGATTCAGATGGCTTCCATAGTTATAGGTATTCGTCCAAGCGAAACAACTATCAATAACTTCAAGAATAAGGCTGACGATTTTCTTGCCAAGTCAAAGAATATTGACGCTATGAAAGCTTTGGCAGGGAAACAAAATATTAATGTCCTTACTTCAACAATCAACGCTATGTCTTATCAATTAGATGGTACTCCATACGCAAGAGAAGCTATCTGCTGGGCTATGGGCGATGTGAAAGAAGGAGACGTTGCAAACACTGTTTATGAATTACAAGATGCAAACCAATACAATACAATGTTTATTGTTATAGGTTTGAAAGATATTCAGGAAAAAGGCTTTATGACACTTGCACAGCTAAAAGAAAATCCTCAATTTGAGCGTATAGTAAAGATGGAAAAGAAAGCTCAGATTCTTATGAAGAAAGCAAATGACATCCTTAAGTCTGCTAATTCTATAGATGCTTTTGCTGCCAAGGCAAGTGTTGTCGTTGATACAGTAACAGGTACAGACTTTTCTTCTCCATACTTTGGAAAAGCTGGAGCAGAAATGAGAGTTATAGGCAAGCTTTCTGCAGTAAAGAACACAGGTCTGCAAAAAACAGCTGCCAAAGGTTTCAATGGCATCTATGCTATTCAGGTAGATAAGATTTCTAAACGTGCTGTAAAGGAAGACTTCAATATGATTTGCCAGACTTACAACCAGCGTATGCAACAAAGAATGCAGCAGTTGAACCCTATCGCAATTCTTTACAGGGATTCCAAGGTTAAGAACAACTTTGTTCAATTTGTAAATAAGTAGATTTAACATAATAATTGTTTTTTTCAGAGATAGTCTTGCGAGAGAAAGAAACTTGTGGGGCTATCTTTTTTCTCACTTGCTTAGATGTGAAACAATAATAAATACAAATAAACGTTATTTTAATACTTGTTTTAGTAAATAATTAACTAATAAATTATATGTTTATGAACAGAAAGAATATTTTTTTGACTTTGTTTGTTGCGTTTTCCTTGTTAGCAACAATGCCTGCAAAGGCTTGTACCAATTTCCTTTTCACAAAAGGAGCAACAAAAGATGGTTCTACAATGATTACCTATGCAGCCGATTCTCACACTCTTTATGGAGAGTTGTATTACAATCGTGCAGCACAATATGCAGCAGGTACAATGATTCAGGTAATAGAATGGGACACAGGCAAACCTCTTATCAAGATTCCTCAGGTAGCAAAAACCTATACAACAGTAGGTAATATGAATGAATGGGGTTTAACTATTGGTGAAACCACATACGGTGGCAGGGAAGAATGTTGGGATTTAGGCAATGGTATTGACTACGGTTCTCTTATCTACCTTACTCTTCAAAGAGCAAAAACAGCAAGAGAAGCTATCAAAACCATAGCAGAGTTTATGGCAACCTACGGCTATGCTTCAGAAGGTGAAAGCTTTTCTATTGCAGACGGTGATGAAGTTTGGATTATGGAGCTTATAGGAAAAGGAAAGCCAGCAATGGATACGATAAGAGACAAGAAAGGTAACGTAAAATCCATAAAAGCAAACAAAAAATGGACTAAAGGTGCTGTATGGGTAGCAAGAAGAATACCAGACGGCTATGTTTGTGGTCATGCAAACCAGGCACGTATTACTACTTTTCCTTGGCAAAAGAAAGGTTCTTTTGTTAGTATCTCTTCCAAAAACCTTAAAGAAATATTCCGTCCAGAAGTAGAGACAGTATATGCAGAAGATGTAGCAGAGTTTGCAAGAATAAAAGGCTGGTATAATGGTAAAAATGAAGAATTTTCTTTCTCTGATACATACGCTCCTTTGACTTTCTCTGGTGCCAGGGGTTGTGAGGCAAGAGTATATGCCATGTTCAACAGAGTAAATGGCAATATGAAGCAATATGAATCATACGCTATGGGTAAAGACCTTAAAAACCGTATGCCTTTATGGATAAAACCAGATCACAAAGTAAGCGTTCAGGAAGCAATGGATTTGATGAGAGACTACTATCAAGGCACTCCTATGGATATGTCCAAGGATTTGGGAGCAGGTCCTTTCAAATGTCCTTACAGATGGAGACCTATGAACTGGGAAGTTGATGGACAAAAATACATACACGAAAGAGCTACTTCTACACAACAGACAGGCTTTTCATTTGTTGCACAGACTCGTAATTGGATGCCTGCAAAAGCAAAAGGTATTCTTTGGTTTGGCGTTGATGATACATATACTACTGTTTATGTTCCAATGTATTCTTCCATTAACGAGACACCAGTAAACTTCAAGGAAGGTAATGGTTCTATGACCGAGTATTCTCCTACTTCAGCCTTCTGGAAATTCAATCAGGTATCCAACTTTGTCTATACTCGTTGGAGTGATATGATAGTTGATTTACAAAAGGTTCAGTCCCGTTTGGAATCTTCTTTTGTTGAAGAGGTTAACAAATTGGATGCAAGAATAAAGAATATGAGCGAAAGTCAGATGAGAAACGAGCTGACCAAGTTCTCTCTTGCCAAAGCAGAACAGACCTTTACCGAATGGTCAAACTTATACAACTACCTGTTAGTAAAATATATTGACGGAAACATCAAGAAAGAAAAGGACGGCAAGTTTGAAGAAACAGGTTTCAGAAAAGGCGATGCTGTCTTTCCAATGCAACCTGCTTACCCTGCTGATTGGTACAGAATGATAGTAAAAGACCATGGCGATGTAATCAAAGACTTAGGCGAATAATTCTAATCAAACATAATATACAAAGTGTCTTGTATTCTATGTGCAAGACACTTTTTTTATTATTCATTTTCTTTAGAAGAAAACGAAGCAAAAAAAGCGTTCTTTTTAGGGGAAAAACCAAAAACAAGGCTTCGGTTGGATACAGGAAAGGATAAACTCGCACTTCGTTACACTTCGTACGGTACTAATTTACTTTTTCGGTGAACTTTTTTAATAAAAAGCATTACTTTTCACAACAGCTTCAGACATCAGAGAGTGCTTCGCACCAAAGTTGGCAGAAGGCGACTTTTTATTCAAAGACATTTTTTAATGTTCATTTTCTTTCAAAAAAATAAAAATTTTTCTTAGTGAGAATCAACAGATTAATTTTTTTTTGAAAAAATAATTGATTTTTGCCTGCAAGTTTTTACCTTTTTTGCAGCGTCAAACGTCCTGAATGTACGTTTCGCATAATCGCACTTATTATCGTGCAATGCAAATAAATTCATAAAGCATTTTTTTGATAAC
>CAZXEN010000038.1:0-13700 GCA_964639765.1 uncultured Bacteroidaceae bacterium | reverse complement strand
TAAGATAGGAATCAACTTCTCTTCCCAAACAAAAAACATTGACGAATATATTATTAGATAGCAAAACAATGATAGATTTTCAAATCAATTTGCCTATTTATAATAAAAAACAATGAAAAGAACGATTCTAATAGTGTTTATATTCATAACTGTTCTTTCCTCACAAGCACAAAAGACAAAGAAAGTAAATGCTGAGGGTCAAGCAATAGGAACGGATATAACACAGGTACGCAAAGAAGCTTTGTACAATGCAAAACTTATTGCCCTGCAAGAAGCAGGTGTAACAGAAATGATTCATTCTTTCAGCACTGTGCTGATAGATAAAGAAGGATCATCTTTTTCCAATATTGCCAACAAAGAACTGAGTCTTCTGCTTTTGGACGGACAAGTAAGATTAAGACAACAACCCGAATACAAAGACGAAGTCATAGACAATGCCATAAAAGTAACTGCAAAAATTGTAGCAGATGTTGTAATAGAAGAAGAAAGCGATGCAACATTCAGAATAAAAATAGAAGGACTGAAAGAAACATACAGAGAGGAAGAAAGAGTACAGTTCAGCATTACCCCTTATGGACAAGACTGCTATGTAAGGATATTCTGGTTTGACCAAGAACCGAATGCAAAAGTGGAGGGAGAACAGATATATCCTCTAAAAAACAAATACTCAGACCTTGTTTTCAAGAAAGAAAGCACGTATCATTTCCCGCTTCTACCAAAGGAATACTGTCTTGGCAATCCTCTGAAGTTGGAAACATTCAAACAGACAAATGACCGTATAGAGACAACGCTTATATTTGTTGTTGCTCTGAAAAAACAGATACCATACGACAAGGAGATATGTAACTATGAGGAATTCATAGAATGGCTGTTGGATATTCCTGCCAACCAAAGAACGGTAAAATTTCAAACAATAGGCATAGTGGGTAAATAAAGAGATATATTACAAAAAAAAAGAGTTGGTTTTTGAAAAAAAATATCAACTCTTTTGTATATAAAAACCAAGATTTTTTTGAAAAAAACCAACTCTTTTTTTAATACCTATAAAATTCTGTCCTTCAAACAATAACAGCCAATAACAAATACAAAATAACAAACTAAAAAAACAAAAAAAAGCACAAATAAATGATAGATTTGCAGAATATCCTGCCTATGTATTATTGTAAAGACAAAAGAAATAATATTAATCAACAAAAAAAATTATAGTAAAATGAAAAAATTAGTTTCAATTATCGGAATGGTTGCTTTGGCAACATTGGTTATGTTGGGTTCAAACACTCAGGCTCAGACAAAACAACAGAAAAAAGAAGCAAAAAAAGAAACCAAGCGTTTAACTAAAGAAGGATATAAAACCATGGGCTTGCCTCTACACCAGCAGTTGGAAGAGTTCTATGCAAAAATGTCTGAAAAGGATGAAGAAGGAATGCCTAAGTATCTTTCGGAAGCAAGTATGGCTATAGGTAATTCTTTCAATACAGCAAAAATGGAAGCCGTTAATATTGCAAAGGTCCGTCTTGCTGGTCAAGTACAGACAACCGTAATGGCTGAAGCCAAAATATCTTTAGGCAATTCCACTCTTTCTTCTGAAGAAGCAGCCTCTGTGACCAAAGCTTTGGAAAAAAGTACTCAGTTGGTCGCACAAAAACTTAACAGAGTTTTGGTTGCACAGGAATATTACAAAATTCTGGAAAACAAAAACTATGAGGTGCATGTGGTACTGCTTTATAATACAAAGGCAATAAAAGACATGCTCCTGCAAAACGCCAAAGATGAACTAAAAAAAGACCTGGACGACTTTAAACCAGAATACGAGAAAGTCTTGGAAAATACAGTTGGCAACGGAGTAAAATAACAGAAAAACAAAAATCCTGAGATATATGGCAGAAATAGAACTTCTGCCATATATCATAAGTGAATAGACAAAAAAAAGTTCAACCACTAAACAAAGAACACAAGAAAATGAAAAAAGCAAGTTTATTGATATTGTTGTTTATCAGCATTGGAAGCCTATATGCACAAGAAGACGGCTGGCTAATAGACACCGCATGGACAGAACAGGACAACTTTGACAAATTTAAACAACAATCAGAGAAAAAGTTTCAGGATTTCAGAGACAGTATCAATATGCGTTTTGCCAGAGCTTTGGAAGAAGAATGGTCTTTGTTCAAAGTGGATAAACCTCAACCTTTACCTGTAAGACCAAAACCTACGACACCTCCAGACACTGTTGGAGAAAACAAGGGAAACAACCGTCTGCCAGAAGGAGATGTAGTACCATCTCCTCAGAAAGCACCTGAAAAGCCAAAAGTTCTTCCTCTTCCAATAGATACAAACAATATGGAAAAAACAAGCATAATGTTTTATAACGCCAATATTGCTTTGGAAATACCCCAAAAGGACAAAATCAAAAAATGTATTCTTACCAATACAGATGAACAAGGAGTAAGTATGTTTTGGCAACAAATGACCAAAAACAATCTGCAATCGTGTATCAACAGACTTCTATTGCAACAACAGAAGCTAAACCTGAACGATTGGGCTGTGTATGAAATGACACTGAATTTGGCAAAGACTATGTTCAGTGACGCCAACAGACAAGTGGCTGCAACTGTTTTCCTTATGAATCAAATGGAATACAACGTAAAAATTGCCCGTACAGACAAAGGACTTGCCTGTCTGCTTGCCATAGACTGCACAGTTTATTCCACTCCTTATGTAAAAATAGAAGGGAAAAAATACTATATCTTTCTGCCAAACAATGAACAAAGAAAATTAGACGGCGATATATATTCCTATACCTGTAATATGGAAAATGCTGTCCTGCCTCTGGATATGTCTATAAGCAAAAGTCCTTTACTGCCTGTTAAAAAAACATCTTCAAACAGATATGTCCGCACAGTAAATAACAGCACAGTGGAAATAGAAACAAATGAAAACATTATAGATTTTTACAAGAACTATCCTCAGGTGGAAATAACTTTCTATGCTAATGCAATGATAAGCCATGAACTAAAGGATAATATTGACAAATACTTTGTTGCCATGGTAAAAGGCCAAAGTACATATCAAGCAGTTTCTGTATTATTGAACTATATGCAGTACGGATTTGATTATGCTACAGATCAAGAGCAGTTTGGCTATGAAAAACCTTTCTTTTTTGAAGAGAATTTCTTTTATCCCAAGAATGATTGTGAAGACAGAGCCATTTTATTCTCATATCTTGTAAGGTATATCCTGAAACTTGATGTTGTCCTGTTGGATTATCCCGACCACATCGCAACAGCGGTATGTTTCCCTGAAAATTTCAATGTTACAGGTGATTATTTTATTCACAAAGGAAAGAAATATTATGTATGCGACCCTACATATATAGGAGCAAGTGTAGGTATGTCTCAACCGTCATACATCAACGTAAATGCAAAAATCTTGGAACTTAATCCAATACAACAGTAAAAAGAAGAAGAATGCTACATTCTTCTTCCTTTTAACCTTATCCATAAAAAGTAAGAAAACTAATCTCAGACAAACAGTCTTATCTTTCAAGTATCCATTCTTCTTCTCTCTCCCAGCCCCTGCGGATATTGATTGTCTGGGGATAGTACTGTATTTTTTCTGCCTGCTTGTGCAAAACAAAGTCTCCCCTGTCCCATTGACCGTTGTGGTTGTCATCGCTTATAAGCCTTAGTTTATATTCTCCTTCCTGCAGATGCTCAAAGACTATCTTTTCTTTGTTTGCAAGACAGACAATATCCTTGCCCACTTTGTTGTTTTTGCTGTCAAAAAGAGTAAGTATGTATTGCTTGTCTTTGTTGATGCTGTCCGTAAGAGCAAGAATAAAGCGGGAATAGTCATCTCTTGAGTCTGTGGAGAAAGGAGCCACGAGGCTGTCATTCGTCTCTCCTCTGCCATTAACAGCAAGAGAAGAATCCACAACAAGAGTATATCTGGAATTTTCCTGTAAGGCATAATCAGATACAAGCCTTTTAGCATTACTTCTGTCCTGTGTAAAATGTATTGCCACAGTGTCGCTGTCTTTTATAAGAACAGCAGGCAAGACAAAATCCTGTTTCAGCGGAAAAGGGCAGTTCAAGGCTATGGTATCGTAATATGGTATCTTGTTCTGCTCCAAAGTGAAAGCAAATGTTTTCCTTTCATCCTTTCTTGCTTTCTTTCTTTGGTAGGTGAGTTCTTTCTTTTCCTTGAAACCGTTTTTGTCCTGAACAATGAATTTCACAGTATCCGCATTTTCTTTTGAAAGTATATAGATATTCACGTTTGCCGAAGTGTCGGTGTTTTGTTTATTGACAATATACTCATTTTCCTGCAGAACAGGTGAAAGAAACTCTATAAGAAAACTATCGCTAATCGGCCTAGACAAGGCAAGCGTTATCTCTTTTTCTGCAGAGAATTTAACCTCATCAAGTTTCAGTACGGTGTCTCTTGCCTCGTTGAAGAAAACAGTATCACCCCTGAACAAAGTATCATTCCCTTTGACAGAAACCACACCTGTGGAAAATCCTATTCCCTCTGTTGCCAAATCATATATAAGATTGTTGTTGTGGTCATCGTATGCGAGCAAAGAATAATCTCCTTCCTTTATATTGTAGAAACGAAACCTTCCCATGCTGTCGCACCTTGTGATATAATCCGGAAGAGTGGAAGTCTGTATGTCTTTGTTGTCAGAAGAATACAAGGCAACATATTTTCCTTTCTCTGCTTTCAGTGTATAGGAATTAAGCAAACGCCCATAATAGGTCATAGTGTCTATGTCATTTCCTGTGGAAAAAGCAAAAACAAAATGTGGTATAGGATTGTTTTCGTTGAAATCCCTTACCGCATCGCCTAAATCAAAGATATATGTCGTATTCTCCTGCAAAGAATCCAAGTCCTTTATATAAAGAGACTTCAATCTGGAAACCACATTTGGCTTGTGCCTCAAAGGAGGAGAGACAATAAGTTTCTGGGACACGTTTTCCAACACAATATACTCGTCAAAGTCTATTCTTATCTCTTTTTTGGAGAAATTGGTGGAATTGTTTTCAGGAAAACTCTTCTTCACCTTCGGCGGAGTGTAGTCCCTTGGACCTCCATTTGGGGTTACTATCCTTGCACAGGAATATACAATCAAAACAGATATTACCAAGCCTATTATTTTTTTCATCTTTTTGCCCGTTATTGAGAAATCCTTGTCCCTTGTGTTGTTATTTCCACCTCAGCCTGCTTTCCATGGATAAAAGCATGGTTTTCCTTTCCTATATGTCCTATAGGCACATCAAAAGCAATAGGGATATTATAATCTTTCATTGTATTAAGGATAATTTCTTTGTAATCTTTTCCAAAAGGAGTGTCATTGTCATGCAAATCCGTAAATCTCCCCACAACAAGAGCTTTTATCCCTGAAAGTTTGTCTGCTCTTTTCAAAGCCAGAAGCATTCTGTCTATATGATAAAGATACTCGTCCAAATCCTCTATCACAAGTATTTTGTCTTTTGTTTCGCCAAAACTTTCAGAACCCAGCAAAGAATACATGACAGACAGATTCCCTCCTATCAAATCGCCTTTTGCCTTTCCGCAAACGTTCTTCTCATCGTATGGTGCCTGCATCTCGTTTGCGTTCTCAAAAAGAACTTTTTTCAGACTGTCATAAGCCACACAGGATTTTCTGTCTGTTATGTTTACAGGCATGGTTCCGTGAATGGAACTTATGCCGTGCTTGTAATACAAGTGCATAAGCAGAGCCGTAACATCTGAATATCCTACAATCCATTTGGGATTTTTCTCCATGAAAGCAAAATTGAGCCTGTCTATTATTCGTGTACTGCCATAGCCTCCTCTTGCACAAAAGACAGCTCTTATATCTTTGTTGTCCAACATTGCCTGCAAGTCTCCTGCTCTTTCTTCGTCTGTGCCTGCATATTGATTACATACCTTGCTGATTGTTCTGCCGACAACAACATTGAGTCCCCAAGAAGAATACAGCTGAATGGCTGGAAGAACTTCCGGTAAGGTAATCTTGCGGGCAGTAGATAAGATTGCTACCCTGTCATTGCCTTGTAACTGTGGAGGATTTTGTGTCATAGATAAATATTTTTGTTTTTGCAAAGATACAATATTATTCAATAAAAAAAGACCTGACAATATTTTTTTTAACTTTCTTTGCATCGGATTGGCGTTATTTTACTACCTTTGCAGACAAATATCAACTATTTTTTTGAATGCTTAAAAACATATTCAACACATTATTCACCAAATTCTTTTTTGCCGGGGTTAATTTCATAATCCTTGTCATCATATCCCACATGCTTGGAACAAGCGGCAAAGGAGAACAGGCTATTATTTCCTTCAACATATATATTTCCATGCTTGTGCTTACTCTTATCGGCAATTCCACTCTTATATACTTGACTCCACGCAAAGATTTCTCCTCTCTGTTTATACCTTCCTTGCTTTGGATAATAATAAGCAGCATCTGTATTGCTTTATTCGTAGGCTGGGAACCTCAACTTATTGTACTGATTGCATTCTTTGGGGCTTTAAGCGAGATAAACTACTATATCCTTATGGGAAAGGAAAAAATCATCTTGGCCAACTGGGTGAAACTTGTGATATGTTCCTCAAACATACTTATAATAGGAGTACTTTCCCTCTTGAATGTTTTCAACGATGTCATTTATTATGTCTATTCCATGCTGGCTGCTCATTTTCTTGGTTTTTTGTTTGGCTTTGTCGCACTAAGAAAAGAATATTTCGCCTTGCGTCTTTTGAAGTGGAAGGAAATCCTTGAAAACTTCAGGCTTCTGTTCTCTCTTGGCTTTGTAAAACAGATAGGCAGCATAGCACAGACTTTCTCTTATAGGCTGTCGTTCTATGTTTTGGATATCTATTGTTCAAAAAGTATAGTAGGAATTTACTCCAATGCTTGCTCCATAGGAGAAGCAGTAATGTTATTTGGCACTTCTCTGGCGTTGGTTCAGTATTCTTCCCTGAGCAACACAAAAGAACACGGAAAAGGAATGAACTTAACGCTTAACCTTACACGTGCCAATGCTCTTTTTACTTTCATTGCTTTACTTGTTCTTTGTGTTCTGCCCGAAAGGTTCTGGGTTTTTGCTTTCGGAGAAGGATTTCAAGACATAGGAAAGATGTTGCGGTTGCTCTCTGTCGGAATAATGTTGCTTTCCTGTTCAAGCAACTTTACACAATACTTTGCTTCCAAAGGCAACTTCTCAATATCCACAGTAGCATCTTTGATTGGGCTTGCCATTACCTTGATTCTGTCTTTTTGCCTGATACCTGTATATGGAATAAACGGAGCTGCCATAACAGCATGTATATCTTATAGCATAACATTTTTTATAGAACTTATATACTTTTTAAAATGGAGAAGAGAAAAACGATAATACTGTTGATTTTACTAAGTCTTGGCCTTTCACTTTCTGCACAGAGAAAGCCGGATTATCAACCTTTGAGCCAGAATGACAAGGATTATATATCCAATACTATGAACAACAGGAGCCTAAGCGAGTTTTTTATTACGCAATCCTTGCCTGTGGGTCCTATAAACATTACCAACATACTGAACATGGTAAGTTACAACCCTATAGAAGGGACCCGTATCCGCTTTTCCTTAGAGACCAACAACAAATTCTCCAAACGCTTTGGTATTAGTGCGATGGGGGCATACGGAACCTTGGATAAGGAATTCAAATACTCCCTTGGTGCTGCATACAACTTCGCAAAAAAGCCACAAGGCGTGTTTGCTTTCCCTGCTTCCACGCTTTCCATCAACTATTCCGACAATACTTTTATTCCATCGTATTCAAATTATGATGTAGCTTACTTTTCCTTAGGAGACTGGGACAGATTTTATTTTGGAAAGAAACAGACCACAACACTAAGTTTCCTTCAGGATTTCAAAACAGGGTTTTCCGTCAGACCATTTGCAAAGTATGAGAAGATAAATTCTTATCTTTTGTATGACAACGGCGATGTTTTTCAGTTACTTTCCCCGTTTGAGAATCTGGAAAACTACTCTGCCGGTGTAAGCTTCAGCTTTTCACCTGTAAAGAACCGTAAAAATTTAACAAACCTGCTGAATTCACGTTTCTATTATTTCCCTTCTTCCATAGATTTTACATATACCTACAACTATCAGAACTATAAACAGGACAAATATTATAATTACGTCTATCTTTCTGCACAACACCGTTTTCTTATCAAGCCTATGGCTTTGGATATAATGGTTACAGGAGGAAAAATCTTTGGCAACAGCTATGACTACACCTATTTTTCTCCTAATTACAGAGTAAGCGATGTATCAAATATGTTTGGCTTCAACCTATACTCAAATGTGGAAATGCGGTTCAAGGAATATGTACAAACTTTTGCTCAGTTTAATCTTGGAGGACTGCTTTTGGACAACATAAAGTTTTTTAAACAATTCAAACCAAACGAATTTGTAAACCTGAAAGCTCTTTTCACTCAAGATTATGACCCTTATCTGGAAGTAGGATTTGGTATTGATCATATATTTGCTTTCTTTGGAGCAGAAGTTGTAAAACGTATTGCCAAAACAAATCCTATGAACATGCCGGAATGGGGTTTCAGAATAAGATGTACTATATAAAATGGTATGATATTTGACGCAGAAAAACAAAACTACTATTACGTATGAAAAAAAATATTTTTATCGTCTTTCTTTTTGCTCTTGGCACGGCTATAGGTCAAAATACTTCAGTGAAAGGTGATTTTTTAGACAAACCATTCTCAGATGCAGGGCATAATGTTGATTTGGGATTGTATTATTCCCAGTTTAAGGCCAACAATGAAAACAGGCTGAGCCGTCAGAACAAGGAAAACTGGTATGCACTCGGTCTTTATATTGGTGTAGGCGCCTATAACGTATCCAACTACAGCTTGTTTCTGGACTGCGGTGTAGATATCGGCTGGCATAAAGATGTTTTTATGTTCAATGTGCCTGTTGCGTTGAATGTGGGTTATGATATCTTTTCAAAACCAAAGGAGAAAACCTATCTTACCGCCCACGCCGGCATAGGCTATTTCTTTGCTTCACTACGTAATTTTGACAATGGTATGCTGGCAGGCTATTATGTTTATGAAGATGAGCATCTGGAACAGCATTCTGCTTTTGTTCCTGTGGGTATAAGACTATATTACAAACGTATCTTTGTGGATTTTACCTATAGGTTCAGATTTTTGAAAAGCAGGGTAAAAGTTGAAATCAATGATGACAACGATTACTACTACGATGATGATTATTATTGGTTCAAAAGTACTGAAAGAACCGCCTACAATGGCAAGTCTGACAGAATAAGAAACATAGAAACATTTCCTTGGGTCTTTACCGTGGGAATAAATTTCTAAGCATGCTTTCCAAAAAAGCCTCTGAAAACAACAAAATCCTTGACAAACAGATATTCCAAATCAAAAGTTGAAGGGTGTTATATTTGTTTCAGTAAAATTATTGTCCTCTTTTTTTTTTCACTATCACAATAAAAGACCATATTTTTTAGTTTATATAGTAATGAAAAGGTATTTGCTCATAATATTGTTTGCTTGCTTGGGATTTAAAGGCTTTTCTCAATCCTCTCCTCCAAATATGCCTGAATTTGATGAAAAAACAATTCACTTCGGAGTTACTTTCGGCTACAATTCTCTTTACTCCAATTTAGTAGGTAAAACTTCACTGCCTTTGTATGACAGTATTATGGGATTTTATTCTGAATCTGAACCCGGATTGGCAATAGGTGTGTCAGCAGATTTGCGTTTATTATCTTTCTTGCATCTTAGATTTGTACCGACTCTTGTACTTAGCCAGAGAACTTTTGTCTATGATGTAATAAAGAACAATGAATTGATAGAGAGAAGGAATGCCTTGGAGGTTATTTATCTGGAAGCACCGTTGGAACTCAAACTTCAAAGCAAACGTTACCACAATTTCCGTCCTTATCTTATAGGTGGTGGAAAATTTGTCTATGACATGGGCTCCATAAAACGAAAGAAACTCAAACCAGATGAATATCTCATGAAATTGGAAAACAAAGAGTTTTTCTATACTCTTGGTGTCGGCTTTGATTTTTATCTTCCTATGTGCAAGATAGGAATAGAACTGAAAACTTCTTTTGGTTTGACTGATATATTGGACCATAACTTCAACAATGCTTATACTGACTGCTTGGATAAGATTAAATCACAGATCTTTTATATTAATCTAACATTTGAATAACATGAGAAAGATTGTACAAATTAAAGTGTCGCCCGAAGATTACAACAAGGAGACTTTGGAAAAACAGATTAGTATCGCAAGCGGAATAGATAAATCGTTTCTATCCTACAAGATTACAAAGGAAAGTCTGGATTGCAGAAAAAGACCTGTATATAATCTTTCTGTAGTTTGTTCAAACAACAACGATTTGCCAAATAACAATCCTCTGCCTTTTCTTGATGTAAAAAATTCTTCTGAAGTCTTGGTCATAGGAGCAGGTCCTTGTGGTCTGGCTGCTGCTTTACGCTTAATACAAAAAGGGTTAAAACCCATAATAATAGAACGTGGCAAACCGGTTGAGGAAAGAAAAAAAGATATTGCTGCCATTTGTCGCAACGAAGAAATAAACGAAGAAAGCAATTTTTGTTTTGGTGAAGGGGGGGCTGGTGCTTTTTCTGATGGAAAACTGTTTACCCGTTCAAATAAAAAAGGCAATATAGATGAAGTTCTTTCTCTTCTTGTGTATTTTGGAGCAGATGAGAAAATACTAAGACAAACTCACGCACATATAGGAACGGACAAACTTTCCCTTATCCTCAAAAACATAAGAGAAACCATTATCAACTGCGGAGGAGAATACCTGTTTGACACAAAAGTAGAAGATTTCATACTTAAAGGAAACACTGTCGTAGGAGTAAAAACTTCTGAAGGAGAAGAAATATTTGCCCACAAAACCATTCTTGCCACAGGTCACTCTGCAAGAGATATTTATCAACTTTTCTATGACAACAACTGGGATATAGAAGCCAAGCCTTTTGCTGTAGGAGTAAGAGTAGAACATCCTCAGGCTTTAATCAACCAAATACAATATCATTCTTCTAATCCGTCTCCTCTTCTTCCTCCTGCAAATTATTCACTTACATTCAACACAGAACAGAGAGGAGTATTTTCTTTCTGCATGTGCCCTGGAGGAATTGTTGTACCGGCAATGGACAGACCAAAGATAATGTCTGTAAATGGAATGAGCAATTCTCTTAGAAGCGGAGAAAAAGGCAATGCTGCCATAGTTGTTACAATAAAAGAAGAAGACGCTTCAAAATATTCTTCGTTTGGAGCTTTATCTCTTATGAAACTACAAGAAGAACTGGAAACATCTCTATACCTTGACAAACAGACAGCTCCTGCCCAAAGAATAACAGACTTCATTAAAGGCAGAACATCCTCCACCCTATGTTCTTGTTCCTATATGCCGGGCATTATGAGTTGCAATTTCAAGGAACTTTTGCCTGACTACATCTCCCAAAACTTGGCCTTGGGCTTTTTGGACTTCAACAAAAAGATGAAAGGATTTATAACCGAAGAGGCTTTGCTTATAGGTTTGGAAAGCAGAACATCTTCTCCTGTAAGAATACCAAGAGGAGCAAACCTGCAACACACTCAACTGAAAAATCTTTATCCTTGTGGTGAAGGAGCAGGATATGCCGGCGGAATAACTTCTTCAGCTCTTGACGGCATTAATACTGCTGAAAGAATAGCTACTGAATTGGGTGTATAAAAAAGAATTTTTACACAAATAGTTTTTTCTATTATAAAAAATAATAGTAATTTTGCACGTTCTTTAAAAAGAAATAAATAAGAAATTAAATACATGTTAAACAAAAAACAATTAAAAACGATGAAAAGAATTACTATTCTTATGTTGGCAATGGTATTTTCATTTGTATCATTTGCTCAAAACAATGGCGGTGTTCCTTATAAAACCGCTTCTGCCACTATTTCCAATGTCAGCATTAGTGGAACTAATGTAACATTCACTGTTACTCCTAATTCAGACGTTACTTCTTGGTATTTCCAGATTTGGAAAGCAAACCGTTTGGAAGATGAATGCATAGAGTATGGTGGAAACCTTAACGAGAATTTCTGGTGGTATAATGATTATTATGGTGAGACTTATGCAGAACAATTTGCCACTCCTCACACCGGAACAGAAACTATCACAGAAGATTATTCTTGGTGGGTAAATCTTGTTCCTGGTGAAACAGGACAAATATATGTTCTTTGCTTTGGAGCAAATGGCGACACTACAACTGTATCTACTACATTTACACTTGAGGCAATAGGTGGCACAGGTACTCCTGCTGTTACTACTACAGTTAATGCATCATGTAATGATGTTGTTTTCAGCACAGAAATGAACTCAGAAGTTGCAAGTTATACAATTAGTTTGTTCTCTGTAGAGACTTTCACTGAATATCCTGAATACAACAATGCTGATTCTATGTATTCTATAGGAAATAAATACTATACAGACTTTACAGATGCTTCCTTTAGTGGCATTAGTGCTGGTAACTATGTTTTCTGGGTTGTTGCTGCAAACCAGAATGGATATCTTGTTGGACAATCATATAATGTAACTATTGAAGAAACATATTCTATCGGCGAGCCTGAGTTCTCTGCTAATGATACAAATACAGCATTGGTTGATGCTGCATTTGACATAACATTGGATGAGGATTGTATAGCAAACTACGGTGTGGCTGTTGATTATGATGGCACCATGGCAAGCTATATAAACCTATACATGCAATATTTTGGATATTCTTTCAGCCAAGCAGCTGCTGCTGTTGTTGGAGAAATAGCAACAGAAACCGTAACAACTTCTCCTGTAACCATAACAGCAGAAGGGTTACAACCTGTTACAAATTATTATGTATTCTTTGGATTTGAAACAACAAGTGGTTCTACTATATATGACTATGTTGATATAACTACTCCAATATTCCAAGGTGGAGACGGAGAAGCAGTTGCTACTCTTACTGTCAATTCAGTTGGTCACACTTCAGCAACAGTTTCTTTATCTATGAACGAAGATACTAAACTTGTTTATGTTATCTATGGAGCTACAGACCTTTTGAACGACAACAATATTACGGATTGTGCATCTGCATTCCAATATGCTTCAGACCACAATATGTATGTTGTAGAAGAACTTGTAAACTACACAATCTCCGGTTTGGATGAAGGTGAATCATATACTATGTATGCTATTCCTGTTAATGCTAACGACGAACAAGGTCAATGTCAGACAATCACTTGGACAACAACTGAAATGCCAGAATTGTTGACTTGGACAACTCCTGTTCTTACTCAAACAACAGATTCAACATTCTCTGCAACATTCACAGTTACCACAACTGAAGCTTGTGACAAATTTGGTGTAACTTGGGATTATGATGTAGAAGAAACTGCAGATTATTATGGACTTTCTGCATTATATGTTTTGGATGTTTATATTACCAACGAAAATGGCTGGTACAATGCTACTCCAAACCAACCTCAGACTGTAGTAGTTGAAGGTTTGTATGCTGGTGAAGAAGCTCTTAACGTGTATATTCTTGCAATCACAGGAACAGATTCAACATACTATGAAATACCTGTTTCTACATTGACATCCGGCATAAACGAAGTAGAAAGC
>CAZXEN010000037.1:0-14731 GCA_964639765.1 uncultured Bacteroidaceae bacterium | reverse complement strand
CCGTTCAGCTTTGAGTATCCGAACGACTGCAAAATAGAAAGAATGGAAAGCAAAAACAAGAATATGCTTTGGTTTAATATAAACGTGGAGAAATATAATTTTGAAATAAATGTAAGCTATTTCAACATAGCTTCAAAAAAAGACTTGCAGGAAGCCGTTAATGATTGCTTCACCTTCGTCAACAGACACGAAAAACTGTCTGCCGGCATACTTCAGCAAGACTACAGAAACCATGAACGCAAGGTATATGGCACTGCTTTTGAGTTGAAAGGCAGGGACGTCGTTTCTCCGTACCAGTTCTATCTTACCGACAGCACAAAACATTTCATACGCTTTGCTCTTAACAACAAGATAGTTCCGAACAATGATTCCATTTCAGGTGTTGTGAAAAGACTGAAAAAAGACATGCAACACATCATCAATACTTTTGAATGGAAACAGTAAAACGAAACAGTCTGAAAAAAAGACTTGGTTTTTAGAAAAAAAGTCTTGATGTTTACATGTAAAAGTCTTGGTTTTTAGAAAAAAAGTCTTGATGTTTTTTTTCAAAGACAAAATATACTTTACCAGTAGTTTTGAAAAGCAAAAGGCAAGTCTTTAATACTTGCCCGTTGCTATTTTGATAAGATAGTTAAGATGTATATACATGGCTTCCATATCGCCCTCATTGTTGGCAGGAAGATAGGTTCTGGAATAGTTGAAATACATTCCGTCTTTTGAACCCATGGTACCAACCTCGTCTATGCAGGAATTGTTGTCTATACAGTTGATCCACACCTTTGGAGAGGAGAATGTATAGTCTTTTGATATGGTTACCTTAGCCAGATCCACCGAAATGGTCGTATGGTTATCATCATTGTCGCCCCAATTATAGGAAAGAAAACCATCACCAGAAAGAGTGAAATTGTAGTATAGGTTATTCTTTACGGATGTTTCCACTATGGTGCAGCTTTGTTGAATTTCCTGTGCAAACAAAGGAAGCATTACTCCCAAGCATATTGCTATTATGACAAATTT
Organism: uncultured Bacteroidaceae bacterium; assembly: GCA_964639765.1. GTDB lineage: Bacteria > Bacteroidota > Bacteroidia > Bacteroidales > P3 > Scybalousia_A. Next base: position 13,714 of record CAZXEN010000037.1, on the reverse strand, counting down.
CTTTTTCATCGGCTATGAATTTTATTTAGGTTTATAACGCAATTTTTCTTTGTTTATTGTGAAAAGACTTATTCGTTCAGTTCTATGTTTCGTATAAATTGGCGTTTATCAGATTCCGGAGCAAGGCGGAAAGTATATACTTTGCCATTCTTTCCCTTAAATTCGTTCTTCTTTGCATTTTTAACCAAGTCGTTGAAGTTTTCGTCTGAAGAAACCGCCGACATGCTTGCTCCATTGTAGGAGAAATAATACCAATTGTCCATATCCTGTTCCAAATATATGCGTATTTCCGTGGAAACACCTGTTTTTATCATCTGGATACGTGACTTGATTTTTTTGTTTATCTGATGTTTGCCCACAATACCAACAGACACATCTCCCATGGCAAGATAACAGTTGCGTATCTCGTCCCATCTAAGATTGACATCAGGGAAAAATATTGTGAAACCCATTTCTTTTGGTATCTTCTCCCACTCGTTGTTGCTAACAAGGTCTATCAGATATTCCTCGCCTTTCTCTTCCCCGAAGATATACGGCAAATATTCTTTGTAACGTGAGTTTTCTATGTCCAGCTGCTCCAAATTCATATCATCATAAAGGTTTGCTCCCATGATGTTCAGTGCTTCTTCTGAGAACGGAAAGACAAGAGCCATGGACATTTTTATTGAGGTATTGTCTCCGCTGAGTGCTATCTCGCCATAGTTGTTGCTCTCCACAACACCGCCGATTGGCAAACCTATTTGAATGTTTCCCAGACCTTTTGCCTTGCATGTTTTACGATTAACAGACAGATAGTCTCCCGTTACGTTGGCAAAATCCTCAAGTTTTTCTCTACTTGCTATACGATATTCATTTGATTTCTTGTCATAAGTAAGAAAACCTTGTGCCTTAAGGAAGACATTGTCGGCTTCCACATCGGAAGTAAAGAAAGCGAGCTTAGGTTCAAGGTTTCTTTCTTTGAACAATATGGACGTTGTTATCCTGTTTCCATCTACATCTACAGGAGCTTCTGAAATAGGTATTTCTATATTTTCAGCATTTATTTTAGAAGAAAATCTAAGATAAGGACTTTCTTTTTCAGAGCAGTCCATTGCTATGCTTACTCCTCCATCAAACATAAAAGCACTGTCTGCTGCAACAAGACTTACTTGTCCATAGAAACGGAAAGCATCACTGAGGTTCAAAGGTTGCTCTTTCAGTATGTCGGCATAGCCTACTGAATATCCAGTTGCAGAAGTTATTTCTTTGAAGAAAACAGGTGTCTTCTTTCCTTCAGCATCTTTGTAATCTACAAAACCATTTGCAGAATAAAGTCTTCGTGAAGCAATATGAACCCTTGAATTATAGGAAAGATGAAGACGGTTTGTGGTATTGAATACAATATCTGCCTTCTCTATTGTATCCATCTGAGCTCCCGGATGTATAACTATGGTATTGTCACTTGGCTTTATGCCTGCATCTGCGCAAAGTATAAGATAAACTCCCTGTGCTGTAAGCTCATTGGTTTGCAGATTAAGTTTTGCATTAAGGGAATGGAAACTCAAACTGTCCTGATTTTGATGAATACTTATGAATTCAGCTCCTTGCTGTTCCAAATCCAAAAGCTCTTTTATGCTCTTGCCTTCCATTTCCGAAGGGTATTTTGTTCCAGACTTCTGAAGAGAAAGAAGTTTTGTGTTCATATCCCATGAAAACTTGTCTGCAAAACACATATACTGCAACATAGGCATTGTACTTTGCCTTATTCCTGTCTTGGAGGTAAAGTTTCCTTTGCGTTCTTTAAGTGATACACTTGCAGAAAGGTCTTCTGATTCAAAAGCTACAGAGTTTTTGTCCAAAGAAAGAATAGTCAATGACGCACTGTCTGAAGTATAACCATCAGGAAGGTATCTGAATTCCTCGGCTCTTACAATCATTTCTTCAGTATGGTTTTCTCCTCCTCCGGTTAGAGCAGATGAAGTTACTTTCAGAAAACCTTTGTGCTGGGAATGATTATCTGAGTACATGTCAAAAGGTTCTGCTTTCTGCTCTACAATCATATAATCCAAGGAAGGATAGAAATGTTCCAAAGTTTTTGTTACCTTTACTTCAGGTGCTTTATATTCAAAACTGTTTGTATAACAAAACATTGAATCAGGATGAAAAACAAACTTCTTTGACAACGAAGAAGACGAACCATAGACGAATTTTCCCGTACCCAGCAAACCATTGGCGCTCAAATCCACGGAATTGTAATAGTTCGCCTTACCATTGTATGCAAGCAGGCCTTGTGTGGAAAAGTCTTTTTTGAATCCAAGGGAATAATCCCTCATAACAACAAGAGGTTCCTTGATAACAGGGAAAATACCTGCGGAATGCAATTCGCCGTCCAAGCTTATATCCTCTGATTTGAAAGAAAACATATTCTTAATTACAAAGGGCTGAAGCTCATAATAGAAATTTTCCCTGCTATATACTCCTCCCTGAATGTGGGAATAGTCATAATAGACAAAAGAATTTTTTAACGAAGTCAGCATTGGATAACCGTCTATATGTTTTATGGAACTTTTGTTTGAAGAAGAATCTATCACAAGTTCACATGTCAGATTCTGAATAGGAGTTTGAATCATTACGAACGTATTTGAATCTGTGAAAGACGGAACATAAAACTTCATAGAATCCATTTTTGGAAGGTTTATCTTGAAATCATCATACGAAAACCTGCAATCTGTTCCCGACATACGGAATCTTCCTGCTGCAATAAGACCGTCAAAAGAAAAATCCCTATTCTTTTGCATAACCATCTTGCCTCCTTTAGGAGTGATGGAAACACTGTGTGTATCGCTTACAAGAAATGTCTCCACACCGTTCAAACGCAAATCCATGTCAAAAATATTAAGCACTGCATTGGCTTCTCCTTGTGTTGTGGAGGAGATAAAGCGAAGTGCATCATAGTCCTGCTGTTTGCGTGACGCTTTTATATAAGCATAAAGCTTGTCTTTCACTATTGCGGTTTCCCTATACGACTCATAGCTCATAAAACCGTTCAAAGAAAGATTCATCAGCAACAGTTTGCACTGGGTTTCGTCCAATCCTGTATATTTGGAGAACTGTTTAACGGTAAAAGACTGTTTTCCTGTCTTGTTTGTGTATAACATTACTCTTTCCAAAGGAGATATTTCGTCCATTTTCTGCACTTCATACCAGCGTTTTGCAGAATAGTAGTTGATGCTTTCAAAAGTAGCGAAACTTTTTTTGTTAGGTCCTTTAATGGAAGTAAATTCTATTGTATGTTCATCCAAACCTGCATAAACAGCTTCTGTATAAATATCCAGACAATGGTAAGAATCTATCCAAGGAGAAGAAGATATTCCTGTTTTTGTATCTGAACAAAGAATTTGTCGGGTACTTTTGTTAAAATTCATTTTAGTTCCGGGATGATAGACAGAATCTTTCTGAACATAAAACGTTACCTGACAGTTGTCAGTTATTATTCCATCACGGGAAAAAGGATGTTCTATGGCTTTTGCAACCATGAACACAGAACCTTCCTTGTTGTAGAACACAAGTCGTGCCGGTTCCTTCACATCTCCTGTTCCAAGAAAACGGCCACCTTGTTGTGTAAATCCACCAACATAATCCACTTGAGGAAAAATATTCTTTATTATCTCCTCTCTTTTATAAGAGGTAAACAATGGATACTTTCCTTTGCCTTTTACTTTTTCTGAACACAAATCAGTAAAATAACCTTCCAGTGTATGAGAAAAATATTCCTTGTTTGTAAATTGCACGCTATCGGCATTAAATCCTGCTGTTTTCAAAACAACATTGTATTTTCTAAGAGTAACAAAGACACTGTCCTTGTTCAAACCTACTTTCTCCCACGTTACAGTTCCGTTGTTTCCTTCCCAGTTTCCTTCCATAAGATACAGACGTCCGACAGTATTATATATGGTATTCTTGTCTGAACTCGAAGAATAGCTCAGATTAATCGGAGAAGAAAAGTCCGCATAAACACCTCTTGCTGTATCTTCTCTGAATATATAGTAAACATTTTCATCAAAAGACCAACGACTTGTTTTTGACAGATAAAGACAATTGTTTGCCAATAGATTATATGTTGCATCCATGGCTTGGTTAAAAATAGTTATATTATGTTCTGAAAGATATTTATACATACCTTTAAGCCATTGATTATAACTTTCATTGGACTGGTTGGAAGAAGTAAAAGCTATCTGGGTAAGAAGAAAATCATAGAAACCGTTTCTTGCTCTTATGTTTTTTTTAAGCATAAGCTGAGACAGTTTTACAACATCTTTTTTATGAGTAGAAGAGAAAGTATTCCAGACACTGTCATATTTTGGCAACAATGTTTCCCATTCTTTCTTTTGTTCTTTCTTCATATTGGCATCTGTCTTATACAGCTCCTCAAGGTTATTGATATACTCGTCAGTATTGTCAGAAAAACTGTTGAACCTTTGGGCATGAAGACCCGTTGCAAAGAATATCAAGATTATGGTCAAAAAAATTCTTTTCATCTTTCCAAGTCGTTATAAATATGTTTAAAAATTCTTTAATATTGTGTTTCAACTTCTTTCCACAAAGCATTATACAGCAAATCTCCTGCAAGCTGATAACCTTTGTTTGTAAGATGTATCAAGTCATTTTGCATTAATGAGCTGGATTGAAGTCGTCTTGCTGAGTTGGCTCCTCCCATTATGGCATACAAGTCAAACAAAGCGCAATCTGTTCTTGTTGCCACGGAGTTTATTGTTCTTATATTTTGAGTAATATTTGTATTTATCTTTCTTTTTTGAACCCATGTTTCCACAGGTGTTGTCAATAATACAGGAACATTTGGACATACTTTTCTTATTCCATTTATCAGAGCCTCCAGATTTTCTTCAAACTGATTTTCTCCTGCTTCCTCGCTTGAATCATTCAAACCAAAAGAAAGGATGACAACATCAGGTGCCAAGGTTTTTAGCTGAGAATACAGCAATCCTGCATTGTTTGTCAGATGTTCAGTCTTCAGGTCACTAAGACCTATGCTGTTGTACACCACTCCTGCATCTTGGTTCTGAAAATAGAAACCATAAATATAGAAGTCTTCCCTGCTCTTCCTGTTTATCACCACCTTGACAGAGGAAACATAGTCCGACAAGACAAACTCCGTGTATCCCTCTTCACGGTTGTGTATTGTCTGATAAGCAATGTTAAAATCTTCTATCTTTATCTTGTCCGCTGCATTCAAATCGCTGTGATACACCCTGAAAGAATTGAAATCGTATTTCACAGAGTTCTTGTTGTTTACATTTATCTCTATGCTTTCCTTTGTTCCGTTGGTATAAACACTTGACAACCACAATCCTGTACTTGTTTTATCGGTATTGGAAAGCACATTGGTATATTTCCAGCCTGAAGAGTATTTTATCTTGTAGCTGTTTGAACTTTCTCTTATCGGGCTTACCATTCCTCGTGTTGCTTGCAAGCCCGTCATAAAAGATTGGAAACTCTTTCTTGTCTCTTCCGTCATGGTTTCTGCTCCAATGTAGTCATCTCCAATATGAATGATGTTTATCTGCCTGTTGCCGCCAATTATCATGGAACGGAACTTGGAAAACAAGGGCTTGAACATCTTCTTACTGTTTCCACAATAAGATATGGTATCAATATCCTTGTTGATTATGCCGTGGGTATTGATTTCCACCTCCTGACTTTTGAGGGCAAGAGACACTAACGCAAACAAGATGCACAATAATATACCCTTAAACTGAAAGTTCATTAAGTATGTGATGTTATTTCTCTGAATTTCTGTTCCAGACTTTCTCCCTGTGCCAAAGCTTCAACACTGTCATCGGCAACAAGTTTTCCGTTGTTTATGATAATAGCACGTGAGCACACAGCCTCCACCTCCTGCATTATGTGAGTGGAAAGAATAACCGTCTTGTCTTTTCCCAAGTCTTTTATAAGGGAGCGTATTTCCACCAACTGATTAGGATCAAGTCCTGTTGTCGGCTCATCAAGGATAAGAATCTTGGGATCGTGAATCAATGCCTGTGCTATACCCACTCTCTGCTTATATCCTTTGGAAAGCATACCTATTTTTTTTCTTACTTCTTTGGTAAGACCCACTTTTTCCACCATCTGCTCCACTCTTTCCTTTGCGTTCTTTCCTTTTATGCCATGTATTCCAGCAATAAACTCAAGGCTTTCCCTGACATACAACTCATTATACAAAGGGTTCTGCTCGGGCAGATAACCTATCAAGGAACGTATCTTCATAGGTTCTTCCGTGGTGTCATAATCATAGACTTTCACTGTGCCGGAGGTCTGTGGAATAAAGCAGGTGATGATTTTCATCATGGTACTCTTGCCTGCTCCGTTGGGACCCAAAAGACCTACTATCTCTCCTTCCTCTATTGAAAGATTCACACCGTCCAAAGCCAACTGATGCCCATATTGTTTTGTAAGATTCAAAATATCTATACTTATCATAGTCCATACGTATTATAACAGGTTGCGAAATTACAAAAAAAATATACATTCAATGCCTTTATAACAAAATATTTTCCAACAAAACATCTGTTTCTGTTCCTTTCTGTTCTATGTTTTTGACATAAATCTTTGTCTTACAAAACCATCTTTTGCTGTCGTTTTGTCTTTTTTTTCAAGATATTTTCCTTAGTGTTGGTCTCTATAAAAAAAGTCTTCGTTTTTAGAAAAAAAGTCTTGATGTTTTGGGTATAAAGTCTTCGTTTTTGAGAATAAAAATCAACTCTTTTTACCAGAAGACAAAAACGACAACATAATCTGCTGTTATGCTGTCGCTTTTGTCCTGTTTGCCGAAAATTTTATTTTGAAAGTTCCATGTATTTTCTTATAAGGTTTTCTTCATCTCCTTCAGCATAGCCGGCATGTTGCCAAAGTATATCTCCATTTGCTCCAATGATAAATGTATGAGGAGGATTATTGACACCCATTGCCCGTTTGAAATCAGAATTTTCATCAATAAAGACTTCGTATGCCCATTCCTGAGAAGCAACCATAGGCTTTACTTTTCCTTTTGTTCTTGTGTCGTCCAAGGATATAGCATAGATTTTTATACCTGTTTCTTTCTGCCAATCTTCATAGAGTTCTGCCATTGCAGACAGTTCTTGCAGACAAGGATGACACCATGTTGCCCAAAAACAGACAACATAAGGTTTCCCATCATTGTTGAAAGAAGAAGTATTGACAACTTTACCTTCCATGTTTTTAATATTTGTGTTGGCAATCTTTGCATTTTGTGCATTAAGCATAAAAGCACCTGCCAACATAACCAAAAATATGCAAATTCTTTTCATCACTGTATATGTTTTTATTGTTATTTGTTTCTGTTTATCAAATACTGTACCAAGTCAGACAGACTTTGAGAATAAGGATTCACCGGCAAGGTTCTTATAATATCCAAAGCCTGCTGTGTATATGAAGACATGGTTTTCTCTGCCCTTTGTATCGCACCGCTGTTGTCTACTTTCCGCAAAAGAGCTTGTATCTGTTCTTCTGTTTTTTCTTCAGAATAAAGAAAACTGATTACTTCTTCTTTTTCCTTTTCTTCCATGCTGTCCATATAATAAATTAGTGGAAGAGTAATCTTGCTTTCTTTCAGGTCTATGCCCTTTTCTTTGCCTGTATTGTCGTGGTAATCCAATATGTCGTCCTTTATCTGGAAAGCCATGCCTACTGCTTTTCCTAAAACCTGCAACTGTTCCACGTCAATATCCTTGTTCCCGCATGAACTTACGCCACATAGGACAGAGGCCTCTATAAGTGAGGCGGTCTTTTCGTAGATAACTTTCAGATACAAGTCCTTTGAAGTGTCTTTGTTTTGGGTTACCTCGTCTTCTCTCAGTTCTCCCTGCGGCAAGTCCATGGCTATCTTTGCATATATAGGCATAAGATTGAAGTCCTCCTGTGTCCTCAACAGAGAAAGAGCCTTGCCGTACAGATAATCGCCTGCCAATATTGCAGAATGATTGCCTCTAAGCGCATTAAGTGTTTTCTTTCCTCGTCTTAGTTCGCTTTCGTCTATGACATCATCGTGCAGCAATGAAGCGGTATGAAGCAATTCCACTATAACAGCAGAACGGAATGTCTGCTGCGTGGCTTTGCCAAAGGTTAATGCAGAAAGAATAGTGATAATAGGTCTTATACGTTTTCCTTTTAAAGAAACCACATAGCCTAACATACTATCCAAGGAAGAATTATTGGAAGAGAAACAAGAGGAAAACATTTTCTCAAAATTATTTAGCTCTTGTTGAATACAATCAGTTATTTCAGAAAGTGTCTTTGACATAGTATAATCTTATTTGCCTTGCAAAATTACAAAAATATTATAAACAAACAGCAATTACATCAGTTTTTGAAAAAATCTTCAGCAAAATTAACCAGATACAATTGCTTTTTTGCCCTTGTTATCGCTGTATAGAGCCAACGAAAATATTCTTTGTTAAGGGATTCTTCTGTTATATAGCTTTGAAATACAAAGACGGCGTCCCAGCCTCCTCCTTGTGATTTATGGCAAGTAAGACAAGAGGCAAACTTCACTTGCAAGGCATTGAAATATTCATCATTCAGTGTATTTTTCTTTGCTTGTGCTTTGTTATGTGTTTTTTCATAATGGTATTGGAAAACATTGTTATATAGTTTGCTTTCACCTTCCCTGTCCAAAGATGCCTTTTCTATATTGAGAGTATCAAGCAGTATCTTTACTTCTATTTCTGGTGCATTGTCATAGTCATCGAAACTTATGGCAACATCAGCAAAGCGAAAATCAAACCTGTCTTCGTAGCCTATCACACGGTTTATCCTGAAAATATCTCCGTTTGCAATAAAACCCATTGCATTATCATCTTCCAGCCAAAAATAATTGTTCTTGACAACCATTAGTCTGTCGCCTGCTTCCAACAGAGTTTCTCTCTCAAGTATGGTATAGCGTATCAGATTGTTGAGAGTATTGGCTTGATAGTTGCTCTTGGCTATGACTATTACTTCCTGCTCGCCATATTCTTTGTATGCACTTCTCAGATATTCTTCAAAATCTGTGGAAGAAATGGTCTTCACGTCCTGCAGATCCAATATCTTGAATATGGGCAGGGAATAGTTTTCTTTGGATAGCCTGTATCTGAGGTTGGAAGCATTTTTCAGTATCCCCGATTCCAAAGCCTGACGAACCACTTGTGTAAGCTGGAAAGAAAGAGTCGGGATATTAAAATAATTATTCAGATATTCTGCATTCAATGCAAAAGAAAGATCCTGACCGACAGGAGGCAACTGTGCTGTATCTCCAATAAATATAGCCTTGCAACCATCTCCCGAGAAAACATATTGAATTAAATCCTCCAAAAGATTTCGTTGGAACATATTGTTGTCTGTGCCTATCATAGAAGACTCATCAACAATAAACACAGTATCCTTGGAACGGTTTTCCTTCAGACGAAAAGTAAATACAGAGTCTTCGTGATGGGGAAAATATATCCGTTTGTGAATAGTGTAGGCTTTCTTTTGGGAATACATTGCAAGGACTTTTGCCGCTCTTCCTGTGGGTGCAAGCAAGACAGAATAAAGATGAAACTTTGGAAGCGTCTTTATCAAAGCAGACATAAGCGTTGTTTTGCCTGTGCCTGCATATCCTTTGAGAACAAACAGCCTGTTGTCGCTGTAAAACACAAATTTTTCAAGCAAAGAGATAGCATTCTTCTGGTCATCTGTAGGAACAAATCCAAGATTATTCAAGAATATATCTTCAAAACTTCCTTGCATTGTTTACTTGCTGATATATTGATTAAAGTTATCGCTTTGCCAAGAAAGCATCTTGCCGTCTTTGTCTGAATAAATAAGGTAGGCAGCATATTCTTTGTGTGTCTTTAGGAATTCTTTTGTCTTTTCCAGCCCCATAACCATAAAGGCTGTAGCCAATCCGTCAGCAGTCGTTGCATCTTTTGCTATGACAGAAGCACTGAGAAGAGAATGTCTGACACTTCTTGCTGTTCTTGGGTCTATGGTATGAGAATACTTCACCCCGTTTTCAATATAAAACTTTCTATAACTGCCTGAAGTAACTATTCCTTTGTCTTTCAGGTTTATTTTTATATCGTATATTCTTTCGGAATCAGGGTTTTCCGACGGTTTTTCTATGGCTATATTCCATTGTCTTTTATCCGGTTTCTCTCCTTTGCAATAAACTTCTCCCCCAACATCAACAATAAAATTGTTTATCCCTCTTTTTATGAGGTATCTGCTTATTGTATCTGTAGTATATCCTTGTGCTATAGAGTTAAAATCCAACTGTGTCTCCTTATAGACTTTAACCAATTTGTTGTTTTCTATCCTTACCTTGTCCATTCCGACAAAACGCAGCAAGGAATCCAAAAGAGTATCGGATATCTCTTGCTTGTTTTTGTTTGCAAAACCGTATGCCTGCACAATTCCTCCGACAGTCAAATCCAAAGCTCCGCGAGTAAGTTTATTTATCTCCATTGCAGCATTGAAATTATCAACAAACATACTGTTAAGTTCAACATCCTCGTTGTTGTTTGACTTTGTAAGCAGGGAATTCCTGTTCCACAAAGAAAAAGTATTGTCTATTTCAGAGAATATACTGTCAAAAGCCTGTTTTACCCCTGTTGTATCTGAAGAATACAATATTATATGATAATATGTTCCTTGAGTCAGTCCGTCAAAGACATATTTTTTTTCCGTTTTTTGACAAGAAAAACATACAAGAACAATAAAACAAACGCTTAGAAAATAAAATGGTTTTTTCATTGTTTTTTCATCTTCATTTGTGCAACGTTATATTCCGCTGACTGAAACATGGAAAAGACATATTCTTTCATCTTGTTTGACATTTCTTCATCTGTAAAGATTTGTACGCTAAGACTGTCGGACTGAACTGTATTCATATCTTCTTCGCCCATGTTCTTAAACGCAGCTTTTTTATCTTTATGCCAGATATAGACAAGATTGTCGTTTCTTACAGTCATTTCATCTTTTTTGGAAGAGAACGCAAAAGAACGTCTTTCCGTATAGATATTCAATCCCATTGTTTCATTCTTGTAATTCTTGTCTATCATCGCCAAAAGTGTAGGCATTATATCCATTTGACAGGCAATGGTTGTGTTCTTTTCTGCTTTAAGCATCTTTGGAGCATAGAAATAAAGAGGTATTTTTTTGTCATATCCATTGGCTCCCACAAATACAATAAGAGTATTTTTATACCAAGGGTATTTTTTTGCCTCTGCAAGTATTCTGGAAACCTTTCTATCTGATGCTTTCAGAGAATTTTCTCCTTCTTCCTTATCAACCAGCACACATGCAAAAAACGGAGCATTCGCTTCTGTCAATGCTTTTGCATCACGTTTCAGATCATTTGCCTTGCCTGAATATATTATATCAATATCATTAGCAAGAAGAAAACGGGTTGTGTTGTCTGTTTTTTGTGCTTTGGAAGTAAAGAAAAAAGTTTTGTATCCATATTGTTTCAACAAAGTCGGTAAACCATTCATCTTTGGAATTATGGTAGAAACCATTGAGTTGTTTGAAAAAATATTTGGATAGGCAAAGAGTATTGAGTATAAACCATTGTAAGCATTTTCTCCATCTGCATAGACATTTGTAAAATTAAGGGAAGAAGAGGAAATACTGTAAAGTGTAGGAGTATTTTTTCTTTTAATATCTTCTGAAGTTACGCCCTCCATTATAACAAAAAGGATATTTGTCTTTTCTTTCAGCATTGGCATGGAACCAATAAAATCATCTCTGTTTGCAAACTCCTGTGAGACTATTCCCATTCCTTTTATCGGGTCCAAATAAGGAATTTGATTTTTTTTGGATTCTTTTTCTTCTTCAAAGCTTCGTACCAAAGAAAACACAGGACTGACTCCTAACTGGTTGAAAAAGTCGTTGTCTGAAAAATAAGCAGAGGATATTGTAACAGGTTTTTCGCTTGTTATCCTGCCTCGCATTCCTACGAAACATAGTGCTGAACAAATCATACCAACAACAATAACCTTTGCGACAGGTTGTTTGGCATTGTATGGAGGAATAGTATGGAAAAGAGTGGCATTGTATAAGCAATACATTAACCACAGGAACCAAGCCAAAGAACCTAAGAAAGTCAGGATATACAAAAGATAGATTGGAGAGCGCAAAATGATTTCAAAAAGATACTTTGGAGTTTTCATCCAAGACAAAACCATAACATTTATGTGACTTTGAAAATAAGTAAAATAAGCAGTATCCAAAAAATGCAACAAAAACAAAAGAAAACACAAAAAAATCAGTATTATATGTAAAGAACGAAGAATCCAACGTCTGTTAAAATTGGTCAGAGCAAACAAAATCATCAACAGAAGAAACGGGGAAAGCACACCACAAACTATCATACTGTCAAAGATTACTCCGCGTGCCAAAGAATTCAGAAGCATAAGAAAGTTAAGGTCTGAAAGAGTGGCAATACAATGAACAAAGAATACCATCACCCTGAAAATCATCATAAAGAAAATACACAAAAAATACACACCGACAATATACCTTAACTGTAAAGGTGTGTTGGATTTCACTCTTTGTGTTATGGTCATGTTAAAGTTGCTGACTTCTTCTTTTATCTGTTTTGTTTTGTCTGACATAAGTTATAGGAATTCTGACTTAGTATTGCTCGCTTTCGTTTGGAAAATCACACGTTTTGACATCTGAAGTATATTGTCTGACAGCAGAACGTATTTCATCTCCCATTGACATATATCTTCTAAGAAAACGAGGAGAAAACTCCTGTGTTATTCCAAGCATATCGTGCAAGACAAGAACTTGTCCGTCTGTATATCTTCCTGCTCCTATGCCTATTGTCGGAATGGTTAGTTGTTCTGTTATTCTTTTGGCAAGAACAGCTGGGATTTTCTCCAGAACAACTGCAAAACAACCTGCTTTCTCCAATGCCACAGCATCTGTAATAATCTTTTCGGCCTCACTTTCTGTTGTTGCTCTGACAGTATATGTCCCAAATTTGTTTATACTTTGAGGAGTCAAACCCAAATGTCCCATAACAGGAATACCTGCAGAAAGAATTCTGCTTATACTTTCCACTATTTCTTGTCCTCCTTCAAGTTTTATTGCATTGGCTGCTGTTTCTTTCATTATTCTTATGGCAGAAGACAGAGCCATTTTGCTGTTTCCTTGATAAGAACCAAAAGGCAAATCAACAACAACCAAAGCTCGGTTCACTCCTCTGACAACGGAAGCTGCATGATATATCATTTCATCCAAAGTGATAGGCAAGGTTGTTTCGTATCCAGCCATAACATTGGCAGCACTGTCGCCTACAAGAATAACATCTATCCCTGAACTGTCTACAAGCTTTGCCATAGAATAGTCATAAGCGGTTATCATTGCAATTTTTTCTCCCTTGAGAGTCATATTCCCAAGTGTGTGAACTGTAACTTTTTTCAAAGTATCCTGTTTTGCTATTGACATAACTTTATTTAATTTTAATTTTAATTAAATACAAACTGCAAAGGTATAAATTTTTAATAAAACTATAAAAATTATTTCATTAAAGTTTAACACTTTATTTTTAGTCATTGGATTATAAAACAAAACAAGCGTTGTAACATCTTTTGTCACAACGCTTGTCTAATAATATGTTTATGCAGAAATTATCTGTTTTTAATCTTTTTTATCCAGTATTTCGTATAAG
>CAZXEN010000036.1:0-15096 GCA_964639765.1 uncultured Bacteroidaceae bacterium | reverse complement strand
TTTGTTTACATACTTTACAAGTCCCCTTCTTTTTTTATTTTTATTAATTATTTTAGTAGTTATAAGGATTTTTTGTAATTTTGCAGGTGAGTAACCTTTAACAGAAAGACGGATATTATGCAGAATTTACCTATAGGAATGCAGAGTTTTGAGGCAGTACGAAAAGCCAACTACCTTTATGTAGATAAAACAAAACACTTGGAAAGACTTGTTACAACTAACAAGTATTACTTCCTTTCCCGTCCGAGAAGATTTGGGAAGAGTCTTTTTCTTTCAACCTTAAAGGCTTACTTTCTTGGTAAGAAAGACTTGTTCAAAGACCTTTATATTGAGACTGTAGAAAAAGACTGGACGGAATATCCTGTTTTGTATTTAGATTTAAATTCTGGTATATATGATAGTGAAGAGCGTCTTTTGAATAACTTGAATTATCATCTGTCTGAGTGGGAAGAAGAATACAATATACAGATAAGATTTGTTAATCCCGAGGACAGATTTGCAAATATAATCAAGACAGCAGTTAAGCAGACTGGCAAACAGGTTGTAATACTTGTAGATGAATACGATAAACCTCTTTTACAGACTATAGATAACGAAGAACTGCACGATAAATTCAGAGGAATACTCAAGGGAGTTTATTCCGTCTTAAAGGGTTGTGATGAGTATATCCGCTTCGGATTTCTTACAGGAGTTACAAAGTTTTCCAAGATAAGTCTTTTCAGTGATTTGAATAATCTGAAAGACATCTCACTTGATGAGACTTATACTGATATTTGCGGAATAACAGAAGAAGAAATAAAAAACAAATTTAAAGAACATTTGCAGGCTTTTGCAGAAAAAGAGAACACGACAAGCGAAGATATACTTCAAAGATTAAAAGCAATGTATGACGGCTATCATTTCTCAAAGGATACAAAGACAGATATTTACAATCCGTTTTCTCTTTTGAATTCTTTGACTGATTTTGATTTCAGAAACTATTGGTTTCAGACAGGCACACCTACGTTTCTTATTAAGTTGTTGAAAGAAAACGATTATGATTTAAAAGACTTTTCTGAAGGGAATATAGATGCAGTGGATTTAACCAGCAAAGAGAGTATGATGAATGCTCCTATAGCTTTGTTCTATCAGTCTGGCTATCTTACCATAAAGGATTATGATAGAGATTTTTCTTCTTATGTTCTTGGTTATCCAAACAAAGAAGTGGAGCAAAGTTTTCTTGACTTTCTTCTTCCAAAGTATATCAAAACTGAGGATGATAATATATCTACCTCTTTTCTCATAGCTTTTGCAAGGGATTTGCGGGCAGGAAGGATAGAAGACTTCTTAAACAGGTTAAAAGTATTCTTTGCAAAAACGCCATACGACCTTATCAAAGATACAGAAAACCATTATCAAACCATTATCTTTATTATCTGCAAATTGTTAGGTTATTATAGTGAAGCAGAATACAAAATTGTTAATGGCAGAATAGATATGCTGATAAAAACCAAAGGCTACATCTATGTTTTTGAGTTTAAGTTTGATAAATCAGCAAAAGAGGCTTTGGAGCAGATAGATAGTAAAGACTATCCTCTTCCATTCCAGCAGGATGAAAGAAAACTATATAAGATAGGAATCAACTTCTCTTCCCAAACAAAAAACATTGACGAATATATTATTCAGTAATTTATATTTGTTTATTAAAAAAAAGATAGTTTTTAGCAGATTATGAATAGAATTAAGAATTTTATCTTAGGGAATAAAAAATGGATTATATCAGTTCTGATAGCATTGGTTCTGATAGTAGTTTATATTTGCCTGCCACAATCTACGTCTGCAAACAAAAAATACTCTTATGCAACAACAGGCGTCTGTCTTATTGTTTCCTTGTGGTTTTTATATACATTATTTACCTACAACCGCTGGATGAATAAACTGCAACGTCATTTGCATTGGCATGCAATAGGAATATTCGTTTTAGGAATTGTTTTGTATTTTATCGGATTTAACACTTCCAACCAGATTGGTTCTTATTGGAATCCGCTTTCTCTATTCTATCGTTCTGTGATAGCATCCTTGGGAATGTTTATCTCACAAAACCAGTTGATAGCAGTAAGTGAGCATTTCAAAAATTCATCTGCTTATCCTTTGACTTCTGTTATCTATATGTCTTTGTTTGCTCTTACACATTTTGCAGCATTGTTGGTAAGTTTTATATTTATTCTTAATCTGTTTGGTTTCAGAGTTGTTTCGTGGTGGCGTTCTTTCTCTCATAGAACAATAGAAGACACATACGTATTTTTCGGAATAAATGAAAACTCTCTTATTTTAGCAGGTAATATCCTTTCTTCTTTGCAAAAAGAAAACTCATCCAAAACAGGAAGAATTATTTTTGTGAAATGCGGAAAAGAAGGCAATACCGAGACAAAGTCATTCAACTTTTTGACTCTTCTTGGTTATAATCCTATAGAACGTGATGAGGTTTCTCTTCTTCATAGTTTAAATGCCTTGGTTGTCTATGGCGGAAAGCCTTTGTCAGACGAGTTGGTGGCTGACACCTACCGCACTTACAGAAAGGAAAACAAAAATATAGAGAAAAGAAAATGTTTTGATATTTTTGGTGCTGCAGGAATGACAACACTTAAGAGGTTTCTAAAGCATACAAAGGCTGTTTCGTTTTTCTTTCTTTTTGATGACAGCAAGAACTATCAGGATGACCGTTTATATAGCATAGAATCCATGTCTGCAATCAGAAAGGCAAAGGAATATGGCGACGTTTCCCTAAAGAATAAAGAAGTAAATGTCTGTTTTCAGGCACGTGATACTAAGTTTAATTCTGTTTTTGAGAATATAGATTATAATCCTAAAGACAAGAAAGATACATCCGAGTTTGCAGCACATATTGTTGATGAAGCCTATCTTTCTGTTTTGGATTTGAAGAAAAACAGTAAGTATCATCCAGTCAATTTTATAGATACAGATACCAAGACTGCTACGGTAAAAGACCGATTTACTGCAATGATAATCGGCTATTCAGAGACGGGACTTGAAGCCTTTAAGTTCCTTTACGAATATTCTGCTTTCATAAATCAGGAGGGTAGGGAAGCCGATACAAAGATTTATGTAATTGACAGGGATATGGATAGGTTAAAGCATAAGTTCTATGAAAAACATCCTGCCTTGCTTGGCAATAGATCTGTTGAACTAATACAATGTGATACTTCAAGCAAAACATTTACTCAAACGCTGGACAGACTTATAGATAAACTGAACTATGTAGTTATATCTATTGGTGATGATCTTCTTGCTATGAACATTGCTTCAAAGATAGCCGAACTTACTACAAGACAAACGACTCCACGTAAGAGTGTATTACAGATTTGTGTGCGTTCCTACAGCAATAACAACAAATACCGTCTGGATGAAATTGCAGAATACTATAATAATCTGAAAGTTATTGGAGACAAATATCTAATGGCAAATATTTTTGTCTTTGGCAAGAACGACCAAATCTACACTAACTCAAATATTATCGCTGATGATGATAAACAGCGTGCAGAAAAATTTGATAATGCGTATTATACAGAATATAAAATTCTAAATGAAAAGAATAAGGATAATAAGTATATTGCTAAATTTATTAAGCCGAAAGAAGGAACGTTGGAGTATAAGAACAAAGAACATTACAACGCCTATCAGAACAAATCCAATAATTGGCATATCAGTACAAAACTTGCCCTGATTGGCGTAAATAAAGACAGTGTCAATGAATTGGAACATTATATCAACGAGTATGCAGACTTCAACAAGGACTATGATAATATATCCACCTATCAGTTGGACGAAAAATATACTTGGATATCCAATCTTGCAAAGTGTGAACATGTACGCTGGGTTAGAGCAGGAGAGATGTTAGGCTATCAACGGGGAGAAGCTTCTGATGAAGACGTAATGTATGATAAAGATTATATAAACAAGCGAATGGGTTGTATGCGTACTTGTGAAGAAATGTCTGATTACAAGGTAATAGAAAATACAATACGCTTTGACTATCCTGTAATAAAGGTCAGTTTGGATATAGCTGAGGAAGATATAAACGACAAAAACAAATAAAGATGAAAAACAATAACAATACCTATAAACCACAGCCTTTGGATATTTCGGATGTGGTTTTGTCAGAAGAATTGAAGAGCCTTACGGAACTGCTGGCAAAGAATGTTCATGACATCTGGTCGGAAAACCGTATAGAACAAGGTTGGACATACGGGGAGAAACGCGATGACGATAAGAAGCAACATCCTTGTCTTGTACCCTACGAAGAACTGCCCGAGGAAGAAAAACTTTATGACAGGGAGACGGCTATGAAGACTATAAAGATTATTAAAAAGTTAGGTTTTCAAATCATTAAGCAGTAATATTTATACCGTTTCAAAAAAAGACTTGGTTTTAGCAAAAAAAGTCTTGATCTTTTTTTCTCAGATCTTGATGTTTGCATGCAAAAGTCTTGATCTTTTTTCGTGAAAATTTGATGTTTTTTTACAAGATTTTTATATTGGTGAAACACAATTATTTATCTTTGCAACAAAATAAGATATTATGATGATAGATTACAGAGAATTTGTACATCCTCAGGATGAAAACGCTTTGACAACGATGAAAGCCATACCGGGATTTACCACTGCGGTTAAGGCTTTTATGAAATACTTCAACGAGACTATGATTCACGGGCTTTTTATGGCGTCTAAGATACGCCTCTCCCCGACTCAGTTGCCTCATATCTATAAGCGTTTGCCACCTATCTGCAAAATGCTTGGGATAACCGAACCCGAGTTCTATCTTGAGATGAATCCTATGCCCAATGCCTACACTATGGGTGATACCAAGGTCTTTCTTGTGATTACATCGGGATTGTTGGAGTATTTGGACGATGATGAGATTAACTCTGTCATCGCTCACGAATGCGGACACATAGCCTGTCATCATGTGCTTTATCATACTATGGCCAACTATCTGGTTTTGGCTGGAGAAAGTCTTGGATTGATAAAATTTTTCTCAAAACCCATAGAACTTGCACTTCTGTATTGGCAACGTAAGAGCGAACTTTCTGCCGACAGGGCTGCAGCAACGCTTTTTGGAGTTGAAAGTGTGATAGAAACACAAGTAAGACTTGCAGGTGGAAGCAAGCAGATAACACAGAATATCAATATAGATGAATGGATAAAGCAGGCTGAGGATTACGAAGAGATAAGAGACGGCGGCAAATGGGAGAAGTTTCTGCAACTAATGGTAACTATGAATAACACTCATCCATTTGCAGCAGTGAGAGTAAGAGAGATTGTCAGCTGGAGCTGCACCTCCAATTACTCAAATCTGAGAAACAAAATCAAACCTCTCTTAACGCAAACAAATATTTGCCCTAACTGCCATAAACCAATAGAAACAACATGGAAATTCTGCCGCCACTGCGGTATAGAACTATAAAAAATGAAAGAATATTATGTACGATGTTTTTATATCATGTAAAAGCCAAGATTATGACAAGGCAATGCCTATTTATAAATGGTTAGTAGATAAAGGTTATCACCCATTCTTTTCTCCCGTTAGTCTTAAGATTTCTGAAATTCAAGGAGAGCCTGTAGTTTTTGGTGATGAAATAGACGCTGCTCTTGAAGAAGCAAACAATATGATTGTTTTTACCTCAGATGCAAATTATGTTAGAACGGGTTATGTTAAAGATGAATGGAGAACTTTTGTTGAAGAACAACGTGCTGGTCGTAAATCTGGTTCATTAATTACAATACTTGATGGAGTAAATATTGGTGATTTACCTATTAGGCTAAGGACTGTTCAATCATTTACTCCACGCAATTATCAAGAAGGAATCCTAAGATTTCTTGGCGATAGTCCTAATCCAGATCTTCAGCCTATTCATCAACCAGTTCCACAACCTCAACCCGAACCGCAGAAAGAAAAAATACCTTTTACTGTCAATGGCATTTCCTTTAAAATGGTATTTGTAGAAGGCGGAACATTTACTATGGGAGCAACAGAAGAACAAGGTAGCGATGCCTTTAGTGATGAGAAACCTACACATAGTGTTACTCTTTCAGATTATTATATAGGAGAGACAGAAGTAACACAAGAACTTTGGAAAGCCGTTATGGGTAAAAATCCTTCTTATTTCAAGGGTAATGATCTTCCTGTAGAGCGAGTAAGTTACAAGGATGTACAAAAATTTATCACAAAGTTGAATCAAAAGACAGGCAAAACATTCCGACTTCCGACCGAAGCAGAATGGGAATATGCTGCACGAGGAGGAAAGAAAAGCAAAGGCTATAAATATTCTGGTAGTAATAATATAAATGATGTTGCATGGTATTATGATAACAGCAATAGTAAAACACATTCTGTAAAGACAAAACAGCCTAATGAATTAGGTATCTATGATATGAGTGGCAATGTAGAGGAATGGTGTTCTGATTGGTACGGAGATTATACAAGTTATTCGCAGACAAATCCGCAGGGTCCTTCTTCCGGGTCTTATCGGGTGATTCGCGGTGGCTCTTGGTCCTTCAATGCGAAGGGCTGTCGCGTTGCTTCTCGCATCCACATCTATCCTTCGAACGGGTACGACGACCTCGGCTTCCGCCTCGCTCTGTCCCGATAGTTTAACTTGCTGTTTTCCTTTCAGGCATTGCTAAGCTGGGGGAGGACAAAAAAAATAACACCAATTCGGTAAAAGAATGGTAGTATTGAAAAACGTGTGTAAAATTCGAAAGTATTTTAAACTTGCAAAAAACTTGCATGTTTTACAAAATTTGCAATAGAATATGAAAATTTATCTTTGGTTGCTTATTAGCAGGTTTTAATAATCGTTTATTTGCTAAGTCAATACCAATAGTTCCGCCACTTTATGTGCGGGGATATCATTTTCTGTAAGCAACAAAAATTGTAAGCGATCTTGTTTTTGCTTTTTTCCCTAAAAAGAACGCTTCTTTTAGTTCTGTTTTTATAGATAGTTTTTTACATCGTTAAGGGTTATGGTTTTGCCTGAAAGGATAGTAAGTCTTTCTATTATGTTTCTCAGTTGCCTTATATTACCCTTGTAGTCAAAATCCATAAGGAATTTCATAGCATCTTTTTCTACAGTGCTTTTTTCTGTGTTGCTTTCGTTGGCAATAAGGTTAAGAAAATGTTCAGCCAAAAGTGGAATATCTTCCCTTCTTTCGTTAAGCGAAGGTACTCTTATTTCTATTACATTTATCCTGTGGTATAGGTCTTCCCTGAAACGTCCTTCATCTATCTCTTGTCTAAGGTTTTTGTTTGTAGCAGAAAGAATACGAACATTCACCTGTATCTCTTTTTCACTACCCACAGGCAGTATTTTCTTTTCTTGTATGGCTTGCAGTACCTTGCTTTGTGTGTTTAGCGACATATCTCCTATCTCATCCAAGAACAAAGTGCCTGAGTCTGCAAGCTGAAACTTTCCTTTCTGTTTTGATATGGCAGATGTGAAGGAACCTTTTTCGTGTCCAAACAGTTCACTTTCTATCAGTTCATTTGGTATGGCAGCACAGTTCAGTTCTACAAAAGGATTTTTGTTTCTTAGACTTTTCTCATGCAGCATTTTAGCCACAAGTTCTTTTCCAGAACCATTGTCTCCTGTTATAAGCACTTTTGCATCGGTAGGAGCAACCTTTTCTATAAGAGCAAGCATTTGCTTAACCTTAGGCGATTCACCTATTATAACAGTGGAACCCATTGCAGGTGCTTTTTTCTTTGCAGGTGCTTTTTGGGTAATGGTTATGTTGGCTTTGTTCTTTTGTATCTGTTCTTTAACACAAGAAAGTATTCTGTTGAGGTCCAATGGCTTTTCTATATAATCTGAAGCTCCGTTCTTAAGACATTCAACAGCAGTGGCAATAGTACCATGACCAGAAATCATAACAACAGGTGCATCAGTCATTTCCTTGGCTTTGGACAAAAAGTCTATGCCGTCCATCTTGGGCATTTTTATATCACAGAAGATAACATCAAAAACTCTCTGTTTCAACAAATCCAAACCCTCTCTCCCATCTTGAGCCTCAACAACTTCATAGTCTTCAAACTCAAGAATATCCCTCATTGCTCTTCTTATAGGCCTTTCATCATCAACAATCAAAATGCTGTTCATCTTTTTCTTTGTGTTCTTGTTTGTATTATAGCAGGGTGCTAAAGATTCATTTTATTGTAGGCTATAAGCCAGCGTACAGGCACTTCACCTTCCATAGCTGAAAGATAGTCTTCGTAAAGGCAAGGTACTATATAGTGGCGTAAATACTTGTACTGAGATTCTTGGGAGCAAGGTACTTCAACCCACCAGCGAGAGGTTTTCTTGCTTTTGTAGAATATTACCTCTCCACCATCTTCTTGCATCTGCACGTTGAATTTAAGGTAGTTTTCTTTGTCCTTATAAGGGAAATCCTGTTTTCTCCACAAGTATCCGTCTATAAGATAATAGATGGCATGTGCTATAATCTGTGCTGAACGGTCTTGAGAGTCTTTTATAGGATTCAAGCCTGTAAAACAGATGGAAGTAAGTTTGTCACTCATACCTGCATAATTGACTATCTTGCAGAACTCTTCACCATACAAACCGTGAGGAGAACATGAAGCAGGAGAATCAGAAGCCCTTATAGCGTCAATATCAAGCATAAGCATATCAGCATCCCTTATCATAGGTTCTATATCTTCTATCTTTCGCTGAACTTCTCCCAAGCGTTTATATTCAAACCTTAGGCTGTCCAATAGTTCCAATGCTTTCTTGTCTACAAAATAGGACTGATATGCTATATGTGTATAGTCAAAAAGATAGTTAGGCTCGTTGCAGAGAAGCTTATGAATGAAATTCTCATCACTTACCTCGGATTCTTCACTTATAAGGTCCAATCGTGAATCCACGTTTAAAACGTTTATTATCTGAGCAAGGTTTACATAAGCTTTATACAAACCTATGGCAATGTCATTGCTTCCGCCAAGCACAACAGGTATTATACCATACTCAAGCAGTTTGCCTACCACTTCAGCAACAGCAGCATAGGTGTCTGTTGGTGTTGCTCCTAATTTTATATCTCCTATGTCTATTATCTTTATGTCTTCACTTTGAGGCATAAGCTGATAGAAAAAAGAACGTACTCTGTTTGGAGCAAATGCACAACCTTTGTTTTTTACAGAAAGCCTATCTTCACACACTCCTACAATCGCCATATTTACATCATGGTTTATTTGGGGTAAAGGCTTGCCTTCTATATACATCTCTATTCTGTCTCCCCAAGATTCAAAACGTTCTTTTTCAAAGTCAAACTCTATGTTTGACAAATCTATTGGGTTCAAATATTTTTCTATCTCTGCCATATTCTTTTTATGTGGATGTTAGTTTATTCGTTCTATTTCTGCACCTATGTTGTTAAGACGGGTATCTATGTTCTGATAGCCTCGGTCTATTTGTTCTATATTATCTATAATGCTTGTACCTTCTGCACTTAGAGCAGCTATAAGAAGAGCTACACCTGCACGTATATCAGGAGAAGACATACGTATGCCTCTTAAAGCATACTTTCTTTCGTTGCCTATGACGGTAGCACGGTGTGGGTCGCATAGTATTATCTTAGCACCCATGTCTATCAGTTTATCAACAAAGAAAAGACGGCTTTCAAACATCTTCTGATGTATAAGTACACTGCCTTTAGCCATGGTGGATACCACAAGAGCAATACTAATCAAGTCTGGAGTAAAACCAGGCCAAGGTGCATCTGAAATATGCATTATGGAACCGTCCATAAACTTCTCTATTTCGTATATTTCTTGTGGTGGTATAAGCATATCATCGTTTTCTTTCTCTATTTTTATACCCAAACGGGAGAATATTTCTGGAATGATACCAAGATGTTGCCAATGTACATCTTTTAATCTCAGGTTGCTCCTTGTCATTGCAGCCAGACCTATAAAACTGCCTACCTCTATCATGTCAGGCAGAAGGGTATGTTCTGTTCCTTTAAGTTCGCTTACTCCTTCAATGGTCAGAAGGTTGCTTCCAACTCCGCTTATCTTTGCTCCCATTCTGTTTAACATGCTGCATAGCTGATAAAGATAAGGCTCACATGCTGCATTGAAAATCTGGGTCTTGCCTTCTGCAAAAACACTTGCCATTACAGCGTTTGCAGTACCTGTAATGGATGCTTCATCCAAAAGCATATAACTGCCTTTGAGATGTTGCCCTTGTACTTCGTAGGACATTGTTTCAAAATTATATGAGACTCTTGCTCCAAGTTTTTCAAAACTGTTGAAGTGGGTGTCAAGTCTTCTTCGTCCTATTTTATCTCCTCCCGGGGTTGGAATATGTGCTTTATGAAATCTCGCAAGCATAGGACCGATAAGCATAACACTGCCTCTTAATGCACGTGTTTTTTCTATGCATCTCTCGGTATACATCTTTTCAACGTCTATATCATCACACTGAAAAGAGTATGTGTTGCTATCTTCCTGCTTAACCTTGCATCCAAGATATTCCATAAGATTTATAAGATTGTTTACATCCCTTATTTCTGGAATATTGTGAATGGTTACTTTCTCTTTGGTCAAAATAGTGGCACATATCACTTGCAGGGCTTCGTTTTTTGCTCCTTGTATATGTATTTCTCCATTTAGATGTTTTCCTCCTGTGATTCTGAATGATGACATAGCATTTAATTTTTTAAGCTTTTGAGCCTAATGATGTGCAAAAATAAAAAAAAATCCAATTCTGATAACAAAAACGTAATACTTTTTATGAAAGATGTTGTTCTTGCAGGGTGAAGTTTTTGCTGAAATCTGCCTAAAAAAAAGCATAAGAATAAAAAAAATGCAAAAAAAATAAAAAAAAATCAACTATTTTGTATACCTTTGCACCTTAAAAGTTGTTTATATATATATAAGGCAGAAAATTTTAAGGGAAAATGCCTTGAAATGTAGTTTTAGAATTAATAATAAACGTAAAAAGAAATGAGAATTAATTGTTTTAAAGTGTTGTCAGTTATGTTGTTTGTGTTGTTTGGTAACGTTTTTGCACAGACAACAGTCAAGCTTGATGCCTCAACAGACGGTACAACAAGAACAGGATGCAACTTCATTTTTGTGGATAATGGAGGTACAACAGGAAAATATGCAAATGATCAGGATAGAGTTATAACTTTTTGTCCTACCGGTGCTTTGCAAAGAATCAGTGTGGAATTTGAGGCTTTTGATTTAGACGAAAGCGATACTTTGATAATATATCAAGGTAATTCTACAAATGAAACAGTAGTACTTAATGATGGTGATATTGGTTTTACTGGAGATTTCTTGCTTGGAGCTGTAATCACAGCTCCACCGACAAATGTTTCAGGCTGTCTGACTTTTAGATTTAAAGCAGATGATGCAGGTAATGCAGCAGGATGGAAAGCAAAAATAACTTGTGAAGATATGTGTCAGGATGTTGTAGCTGCACTTGATACTGTTTTCTCAAGAATAGATTCTTTAGGAGAAATGCATACTTTTCCTTTGAATATAGAATATGATTCATCACTTGTAAGGGCAAAAAAACACGATGCAGCAGGTAATCTTATCTACGACACGATTATAGGTACAGATACTTTGGTGTATAACATTATTGATTTTTATGCCTTGAATATGTGTTTAGGGGATTCTCTTTTGATAATAAATGCTAAGCCAGAATTTCCTTATAGTGAATATTCTATTCCTGTTGTACATTATCTCCCTGATAGTACCCCATATACTATAGACTCTGTCGTGGGTTATCAACAATTCCCAGAAAATTGTGTTTATTATTGGTCTTTTGGTGATGAAGAATATGATACAGTACATGGTAATCCAACAGTATCACATCACTATCCTTTCTTGCAAGGTTATAATTTAAATCTTAGAATTGTAGATACGACTGATGGTCATTCTTGTTCAAGTAGGAATGCTATTTCTGCTCGTGTGCGTGTGGCAAAAAATCCTATTAAGACAGTTGCAAGTATTCCGGATATGTGTTCAGGAGATAAGCAAACAATTTTTTCTGGATATTCTGCTAACAGTAGCATTATTCTGGATACTATTACTTTTTCTCAGGCAGCAAGAGAAGAATATTACACAAGAACATTTATACCAGACGGAGGTGGTAGTAATGGAGGTTGTTTTGATGCTCCTGTAACATTTACTACTTTTTCACCTGGAGCAACCATTGATGATAAGGATGAGGTCCTTGATATATGTGTTAGTATGGAACACTCTTTCATAGGCGATTTAGGTTTTTGGCTTGTATGTCCAAATGGGCAAATGGTTACATTGAAATATAATACACATAGAAACGGTTGGTTTATGGGAGAACCTTTGGATAGTAGTCCTTATGATAATGAGCCTAAACTTGATTCAAATGTAAATCCTATAGGAACTTGCTGGACATATTGTTTCTCCAATCAATATACTACAAATGGGCAAGGAGTTATAGGCTCAAATGCAAATCACCTATTAACAGGTCAGTTATATAATTATAATCAGATAGCATATGGAAGTACAATAGATTCTACCCATATTGTTGATTCTGCATATTATTTTCAAACACCGACACAAGGTATAACAGGAGATACTCATTACAATGATGCTTGTGATGTTGTAGATTTAAATGGTTTTGAAGCATTGATAGGATGCGAACTTAATGGTGAATGGAGACTTAGGGTTTGTGATGACTATGGAATAGATAACGGCTGGGTTTGTTCTTGGTGGATGGACCTTGGAAAAACATCAGCAACAGATTGGCAGTATCAAGTTCCTTTGGATACTGTTATTTGGGAAGGTCCTTATATTTCATCTTTAGGATATAACATCGGTTTAATAGCTCCACCTATCGATGCAGAAGGACATGTTACTTATAACATTAGTATTGTTGATGCTTTTGGTTGTCCTTGGGATACAGTAACTCATCTAAATGTCGTCCGCACTCCTGTAGTTGATTTGGGTAGTGATACTTCCTATTGTGAAGGTGGTACCATGGAGTTAGATGCAGGTAATGAAGGAGCATACGCATACGATTGGGAACCAACAGGAGAAAATACAAAAACTATATTAGTAGATTTACCAGAAAATGTAACAGGAAATCAAGAGTATATTGTTCAGGTAACCAACTACAATGGTACCCTGTACTGCTATGGCTTGGATACAATAAATATACTTATAGATTCAGCTGGTTTGGCTTCATTCTCTTCTGATTTGGATTATATGGAAGGTTGTGAACCTCTTCAGGTAAATCTGAGAAGTACTTCTGAAAACGCAATTAATCACTATTGGGTAGTAGGAGACCAAATTTCCACAGACCCTAATCCAAGTTTTGAATTTATGAGTGGTTCTTATGATTTAATGCTTGCAGTGGAAACAGGGAAAGGTTGTAAGGACACAATAAGATATAACAATATCATCAATGTATTCAAAAAACCTGTTGCAGATTTTGGTTGGGATCCTGCTTTGCCATACGCTTCCAATCCATCAGTTCATATGGTTAATCTTACAACTCCTGATATTTCCTCAAACCGCTACCATTGGCAATATCAGACAAACAAAAACGACGTAACTTCTGTGGAAAATGTATTTGGATTTGACCCAACTTATACATGGCATCCTCAAACAGGACAAAGTGTTGCAGGTGAATACAATATACTGTTGGATGCTTATACATACAACGAATCTCCATCAGGCAGAATATACGAATGTCACGACACTATAAGCAAAGTTATAACAATAGTAAATGACAACATTATGTTCCCAACCGTTGTAACACCAAATGGAGACGGAATAAACGATGTATTTGCTATTCACAATCTTATAGAAGGACAAGCTTTTCCTGACAATGAACTTGCAATCTATAACCGATACGGAAAACGAATATACTTTATTCAAGACCTTAGGAATCCAGAAGATTTCTGGGATCCTGATAAAACCAATTCTCCAACAGGAACTTATTTCTACCGCTTTATTGGTAGAGGACCTATACGTAATGTTGAGTTCAAAGGGAGCGTGGAAGTTCTTAGAGAAAAATAAGATATTTAAATTAAACATGTATAACTGGAAATAGATAATAGTTGTGATAACTATTATCTATTTTTATGTTATTTTCTTTCCTATTATTTTGTTATTTAAAAATAATTTTATAAATTTGTGGCATTACTAAATAAACAAGTATAGTTATGAAAAGAAAATATATCTTTTTTATATGTTTAGCAGTATTCGTGCAAAAAGGTCTCTTTGCACAGATAAGTAGTGGCTATCATTCTATGGTAAAAGTAGCAAACGAAAAAGTGCATCCTCGTACTTCCAAAATTGCTATGGTTAATGATAGTGTATCTATATCTTATATGTATGGAATAGATACTGTTAATGTTGGTTATCATAAATTTTTTCTTATAAAGAATAATCCAGTTTCTATTCAAGAAGCAAAAATAAGGGAAAATATTTCTGTTTTGGATATAAAAGTATTGAATGATACTTTATATTTTTGTGGTGCTTTTGTATTGAACAAAAATTATTCGGAGGGTTACGTAGCAAAAGCAGATATTACAGAATTCTTTTCTACAGGTAATTATAGTTTAACAAGATATCCTATTTCTGAAGAAATATACAAAATTAAATGTAGTTCAGAGTTATGAAAACAAGATTATTTATCTTTATTTTAATATTAAATGTGTTGTCTTTGAAAGCAACTATTGGGCAGCAAATGTATACAGATACGAATAGTCTTATAAAACCAGAGTTTTTTGACCTGCCTTGCTTGGATATTAATGTATTTTCTTATCACCCATTTGAATTTAGCTCCATAAATTATATTCCAGATGTTTTTTCAATATATTCTATAGCACAGCCTTTTAGGATTTCTGGTTCCACACCTATAAAAAGTGTTGTTTTTAATGGAGGAACGACAACGGGTTTAGGCATAGATCATTATGAAATAGATAGTAATGCTTATTACATACAAGTATGGAATCACAATTTTAGTAATCTTATCTATCAAGTAAGATATGATACCTTGATAAATGAAGATAATTTTGATATTATATTTCGTGAAGT
>CAZXEN010000035.1:0-17214 GCA_964639765.1 uncultured Bacteroidaceae bacterium | reverse complement strand
GTTGATCTTTTTTTCTAAAAATCAACTCTTTTTCTGCAAATAGATAAATTATTGTTTTCCATGCTTATATAAAGGTGATATAAGTCAAGATTTTTAGAACACTATCTTGGTCCCGAAGATTATCCATCTGCCTGCCTGTGGAATATTGCCTATATCGTAATACTCTTTATTGAAAATATTTGTGGCAGAGAAATAAATATCGGTAAAGGAATTCAATTGATAGTTTAAATTTAAATCCATTGTGAAGAAAGGATCATATTTCTTGTTTTCGCCCGCAGGATTGTTAGCATAACTTACAAACATCCCCTCTCTCTGACAATATTTTCCTAAAAGATTAAGTGTGAAATCTTTCATAAAAGGTAGGGAAAGATTTGCAGATAGTTTGTGTTTAAGGTAATTGAAGACATATTGGGAAACATAATCGTCTTTTGCCTTGTCTGTTTTCAGATATGAATAAGAAAAGGTCAAGGTAGTATTTCTGGCAAAGATATCAAAAACCTCATCAACAAAAATCTTTGCTGAAAAATCCAAGCCGTATTTGTTCAACTCATTGATGTTCTTGCTTATCCACAGACCTGAACCATCTTTGTCCTGCATCCAGTCTATGAGGTCTTCTCCTTTGGTGTAGAAAGCGGAGAAGTTGCTTAAGAAATAACGGTTACGGTATTGCAGTCCTCCGTCGTATGAAACGGATTTTTCCTGTTTAAGGTCAGGATTGGCTTTGTGAATTGCATCAGAATAGTAAAGTTCCGTATAGGATGGCAAACGTGAAGCAGAAGAGAAGGATGCAAACACATCAAAGTGGGAAGAAAAACGATAGGACAAGTTTAATGATGGATAAATATTGAAATCATCCTGTTTTATCGTAGTATTGTAGAAAGACAACAAACCTAAGGTTGCCACAAAGTTTTTGTAAAAATAATTGCCTTGCAGGAAGTTGGAAATATTGGTTCTTTGCTTGTAATGATTGAAATAATCCCCATGCAAAATATGGGTCGGCTCTCCAAGTTTGTTGCTAAGAACATCTTCATATCTTATATCTGAACCAAAATTCAAGGCAAAGTTTTTGAAATTATACTGAAAATCCATGTTGGCTCCAACAACGTTGCTGTTATGATGATTATGCCCTGTCTCGGTTCCTTTTATAAGCTCGTAGTCATCTGTATGCAGATTGTAATAAAGCGAAGGTATAAACTTAAAAGAAGACCTTAGGAAAGAAAAATATCCTTTTGCAGAACCAAGCAGAGAAGATGTTTTATCGTGTTGATTAGGATATTTTGCAGAATAAAAAGTATTTGCATCATAATCTTTATAATTGTAACCAAAAGCAAAATCTATTTTGTTGTCATTTGCCAAATTTATTCTGTTGCGGAACAAAACATTATATATATCGTATGCTGAATTTTTGATATAGCCTTCTGATGTCTTGTATCCAAAAGAAATTGTGTTTTCTGTGTTTTGTATCTTCCGGGAAATGGAGGTTTCTATTTTTGCAAATCTGTTTTGTCCTGCTTCTGTGACGGTATATACCTGATTTTTTGTGTTCTTTTTTGTGATAATGTTTATTCCTCCTAAAAAAGCAGAAGCTCCATAAATTATTGCTGAAGGACCTTTGATTATTTCTATTCGTTCTATATCGGAGAGATTTATTGGAATGTCCATGGAGTAATGACCGGTCTGGGGATTTGAAACATTGATGCCGTCTATAAGTATGGCTGTCTGGTCGAAATTACCTCCTCTGAGAGAGACATCTGACTGAACTCCATGAGAACCTCTTGTCTGTATATCCACAGAAGCTATTGTGGAAAGGAGTTCTTCTACGCTTTGGACTTTGAGACCTTCTATTTCTCTTGAAGTAAGAATGGTAATGGTTTTTCCTACTTGGTTGACAGGCAGAAGAGAAGAGTCCTGCACAACAAATTCATCCAAAGTCTTTTCCTGTAGGTAGGCTTCATTGCTGACTGTTGTGTTGTTTTGTGATTTTGATACATTGGAAAACGTAAGAGTCATAATAGACACAACTCCAATGGTTACTGCTTTATGCATGGAATTGTAAGCAGCATAAGATTTCCTTTCAAAACGCTTGAATCGGAAACTCTTAATCTTGAAACATTGTTTCTTTTTCATTTCTTGTTTTTTTTATTGATAAATTATTTAATAAAGTTCGGCAAAATTAATACAAAATAAATTTTTATCTTATCTTTGCAACAACAAATAATATATGGTTATGTTAGCAATAGGAAGTAAAGCCCCTTACTTTGAGGGTTTAGATGAAAACAACAATGTTGTAAAACTAACAGATTTCGCAGGGAAAAAACTTGTCCTGTATTTCTATCCAAAGGATTCTACTCCGGGATGCACGTCAGAGGCATGCGATTTAAGAGACAATTACAATAGGTTCATTGCTTTGGGTTATGAAGTTTTAGGAGTAAGCAAAGATTCCCAAAACTCTCATAAGCGGTTCATAGAAAAGTATTCTCTGCCTTTTCATTTAGTTTCTGATACAGAAACTAAAATATTGCAGGATTACGAAGCTTGGGGAGAAAAGAAAATGTATGGAAAGACAAGTATGGGAACCTTGCGTACAACATACATCATTGATGAAAAAGGATTTATAACCGAGGCAATAGGTAAAGTAAATACTAAAGAACATAGCAAACAAATACTAAAAGACAGTTAAAGAAAAAAGCAAGACTGAAATCAGTCTTGCTTTTTTTCATTTATGTTTAATGAATCTTATCCATAAATTTGACATTCAAGTTCTTTGTTAAGGTACATAGAAGCATTCATTGCCAAAGCACCCATTTCATCTTCTCCTGGATAAACATAAACAGGAGCAAGATAGTCTATTCTTTCTGTAAGTTCCTTGATAAACGGTTTTCCATATGCAATACCTCCAGTAAGAAGGATAGCATCTATTTTATCTACATCTGGTTTTCCATGAAGAACCGTTGCTTGAGCACCTACTTCTTTCGCAACTTGATAAGCCATTGCTGACTGAATGAATGCAGCTTTCTCATCTCCATCTTTTGCTGCCAACTCTACAGTAAGAGCATCGTTTGTTCCAAGGTAAGCAACAAAGCCTCCCTCACCAACTATCATCTTTCTGATTTGTTGTTCTGAATATTTGCCAGAGAAACATAAAGAAATCAATGCAGACATAGGAACACTTCCACTACGTTCTGGAGAGAAAGGACCATCACCATCTAAAGCCTGATTAACATCAATAACCTTACCTTTGTAGTGAGCTCCTACACTTATACCTCCACCAAGATGAACAACAACAAGGTTAAGATCTTCATATTTCTTTCCTTCTCCGTGTTCTCTTGCGTAACGTCTTGCTATTGCTTTTTGGTTTAAACAATGGAAGATAGAGTTTCTTGGCATAAGAGGGTGACCACTTACTTTTGCTATTTCTTCTCTTTCGTCTGTAATACCGGGATCTGCTATAACGGCTTCAACACCTATTTCTTGTGCTATCTCATGTGCAATAAGACCTCCAAGATTGCAGGCATGTTGTCCCTGAACTCCAATCTTCAAGTCTTTTATCATTGCATCATTAACAGCCCAAATACCTCCTTGGGTTGCTTTTGTAAGTCCGCCTCTGCCTATTACTATCTTAAACTCTTCAATATTAAAACCAGCTTGCTTTACTTCATTAATAACAAGTTCTTTTCTAAAAGCATATTGGTCAGCTATATGCTCAAATTGTTTTAAATCCTCTGATTGATGTTTGATGTTCTTATCAAATAACTTTTCTTCTCCGTCAAAAACAGCTATTTTAGTAGAAGTACTACCAGGATTAATAGCCAAAATCAATTGCTTGTACATAATTATTTCTTGTTTTTTAGTTTCATGTTAGGAATGCAAAGATAATAAAATTTTGCAAAACGATGATTATTTTTCAAAAAATTTCATCTAAAACAAATTTTTATAATATCTTTGCAGAGTAAATTGTTATTAAAACAAAGGATAAATCATGGCAAAAGAAATAACAGATGCAACATTTGAACAGTTGCTTAAAGAAGAACAAAAACTTATAGTTTTGGATTGTGGAGCTTCTTGGTGCGGACCTTGTCAGCACATTGCTCCAATCATAGATGAACTGGCAAAAGAATATGAGGGCAAAGCAGAAATATTTAAATGCGATGTAGATGAAAGCCCTGAAATTCCTGCAAAGTATGGAATAAGAAATGTTCCAACAGTCTTGTTTATCAAAAACGGTGAAATGAAAGACAGACTTGTCGGAGCTCAACCAAAATCTGCTTACGTGGAAAAAATAGAACAATACTTATAATCTCTATAAGTGTTTTTATGATTTCAAAAACAACAACCTTTAAACTTTCCAAGAATGTCCGTTGATTTAGAGTATTTCAGCGGATATTCTTCTTTAGAGTTCCGTGCAAATAAAAGAGTAGAAGGCTTTCTTATGGGCCTACACAAAAGTCCGTTCCATGGTTTTTCGGTAGAATTTGCTGATTATAGAGCATACAATACAGGAGAGGATACAAAATACATTGATTGGAAACTGTTTGCACGAACAGACAAATTATTTGTAAAGAACTATGAACAGGAAACAAATCTCAGATGTGTTATTGCTATTGACCATTCCTCTTCCATGTTCTTTCCTTTTAATAAAAAAAATCTGACTTTGGACAATCCAAACAAGATAACTTATGCTATTTACTCTGCAGCAGCTCTTGTTTCAATGCTTTATCGTCAAAGAGATGCATTTGGTTTGTCTTTCCTTTCAGACAAAATAGATTTTATTTCTGATATTAAGTCCAATTTTGCCCACAAACGCTTTGTTTTCTCTTTATTGGAAAATCTGCTTACTGAAAAACAAAAAGAAAAAGCCGTACAAACCAATATTTCTCCTCTTCTGCACCAATTAGCAGAACAGATACACAAACGCTCCCTCGTTATTATCTTCACTGATTTACTTTCTACCAACGACTCGGAAGAAGATATAATTAAATCCCTTCAACATCTTAGGTATAACAAACACGAAGTATTGTTGTTTCACTGTACAGACAAGCAAGCAGAAGAAGAATTGCTATACAAAAACCGTCCTTATCGTTTTAAAGACGTTGAAACTGGCGAAGAAATAAAAATAAACCCAGCCGATATAAGAGAAGAATATCAAAAACAAATTGCAGAACGCTTTAAAAGAATACACGATGCTTGTCTTGGAATGAGAATAGATTGTGTTAATTGCGATATAAATCTTTCTTTAGACCAAGTCCTTCTTCCTTATTTTTATAAAAGAATAAGGTTAAAATAAAAAACTCTCTATTTTACTTTTCTTTAATAATCATAAGGCGAAGTTTCAACAACTTCTTCAGTTGGAGTAGCGACGGCTTCTGCAATTGCGTCTTCGTTGTATTCTTTTTTCTCATAAGTATCTTCGTCTTGATTATACTTTTCTTTTGCTTCAAGGTATTGTTTTTCTATCTCACTTCTAGATTTGAACATTGCTCTATTATCTTTCTTCATAAGAAATACACAAAGTTTATCTCCTGCAGTAGGACTTACAATAATAACCTTATTTCCTTTCGCAAGTTCAAAAGAATATTGTCCTTTATCAGTTGTTTTGTATCCTTTGCTTTCAAAATTCTCTTTCAACGCCTTAGACAAAATTTCTATATTGCTTACATTTTCTGATGTGTTTAGCTGAACAGAAAGCATAATACCACAAACTTTTGAAGAAGAATTAAACTGCATACCTTCATAATGGTCATAAGCATAACCATAGTAATATTCTGTACGATATTTTTCAATTGCTATTGGAGAATCTGTAAAGATAGTAGAGGATAAAAAATATTTATTACCAGAAGTTATTCCACTTTTCTCACTATACACAGCTAAAAAATTTTGATTTCTATAGCCATAAGGACTGCTATTTTCTGGCAAAAAGTTGGTAACACTCTGTCCAAATTCTATATCTCCTACCCTATTATCAATAAAATAGTCTGATATGGTCTTTGCAAGAGCAGAAACATTAAAATAATCGGAAGCAACATAAGAAGGAGTATAGAAGCCTAAAATATATTCCTCTTTGGATATTAGTTCGCCCTTTGGATTTATCAGTTCATATTTATCATTTTTATTGTAAGCTATAATAGTCTTCCAATCTTCCAAAAAACCCATTCCGGTGTAATCTTCAAATTCTTTGATTATATCATCATTGTCGTTTATGATAACTAACTTGTCATTTTCTTTTTGTGCTACAAAAGTACCATTCTCTAACGAAGAAATAGATAAATATTTTGCTCTTATCAACGACTCATCGTTATTATTATTGATTCCCCACTTTCCTTCTTTATTTCTATAAATGTATCTGTCTTTACTTATATCTTTAACATATTTAACCTTTGACGGAAACTTTTTTGTTATCTTTGCTTCTTTATCTAAGAGAACCACACGAGGTTCTTTTTCTCCCATAGTTGCAACAAAACCCTTTTCGGTATATTCAGATACTAAGATCTCCATATCTTCTTTTAATTTACCTTTTTCTTTTCCCGTCTTGTCAATAATAACTTTTATGTATTTTTCTTTTCCTTCTTTGTCTTTAGTTTTCTTTAACATAATAGCCACGCCATTAGAAAAATAAACATTAAAACCATCATATTTTGGTTCTATAACAACCTTACCCTTATTATTTATCCAACCATATTTGTTTTCGGATGTCCTAATCAACGCTAAACCTTCATAAAACTTAGAAGAAACTTCTTCTATCTCCTTGTTCTTGTAAGGCATCAAAGTAAATTTCTCTTTACCGTTTATATCAATATATTTTATTCTCTCTCCTTTTTTAACAATAGGAATAACGCCTTCTGACATTATACCTGCTGATTTCAGATTTTCACAATCTTTTATAGGTTTTGGCTTTTCTCCAATAGTATAAACAGAAACACCATTTTTGTCTGTTACTGTAAATACACCATTTATCACTACAGAAGGAGTCCCTTTAAACTCATCTTTAAACAAAGGTGTCCCATCTGGTTTTAACATTCCCCAACTATCTTCCTCTTCCATTTTATAAGGAATATATTCTATTGTATAGTTCTTGGCTCCCTTACTACAAGACAAAAACAAGCAAACCATTACAATGCTTATCAAAAACAAGAATAATCTATTTTTCATATTTATAGAAGGTTTAAGTATTAATTATCCGCAAAGTTAATAAATTTTTTTTATTTGACAAAATATTAATTCTTTTCTTTTTTCAAAAGAAGGATAATCATTTATAGGTAATGCAAATCATCTTTTTTAGGTATTGCTGAGTCATAGTAATGTGTCTAACTTTGCAACATCTTTTTAAAATCAGTATTTAAATTTTTTATAATTATGGATCTAAAAATAGGAGATGTTCAAGAAACAGCATTAGTAACTCTTGCCATACGTGCCAGCGAAACAGCTCGCAAAAATGCAAGAATAAAAGATCTTGTGGCAAAGGAAATAATAGACACTTTGGGTATTGATGTTCGTAAATACGATCCTTTTTTGTCACACGAAGGTGTTGTTGCCCGTACTATTATGTACAAAAATCAACTAAATGAACTCATAATACGTCACCCAGATGCCTTATGTGTTAACTTGGGATGTGGATTTGACGATAAGTTTGTTCAAGTTGATAATGGAAAAATTATATGGTATGATGTCGATTTACCCGATATTCTTGCTGTTCGCCGCAAGATATATAAGGATAGAGAACGTTGTATAATGAAGGAAGGGAATGCTTTGGAATCAAATTGGACAAAAGGTCTTCCCAAACAACGATCCACTAATATAATAATTATGGAAGGGGTTCTGGAATACTTTACTAAAGAAGAGGTTCGCAAATGCTTGAAAATGCTTTGTGATTCATTTGAACACGGATATTTACTTGCCGAGTTGCATCACCCTCTTTTAGGAAGAAACACCAAGTATCACGATGCTGTAAAACACACTAAGGCACAATTTCATTGGGGAACAAAATCAGGAAAAGAATATCTTGAATTAGAACCTCGTATGACTTTAATCTCAGAAAAGAGTTATAACGAAGAAATGAAAAAATACTCTATTCGTGCTAAACTCTTTGCATTCTTCTTTCCACATCTGAACAACCGTTTAGCAGTATTTAAGTGGTAAAGACTTTTTACAAGAAAAGAAGGATAAAAGAAAAAGGCTTTAGAACCATTTATGATTTTAAAGCCTTTGATATTTATCTTTTATTTATTAGCCGCCAAAGTTATCATACATAATGTTTTCTTCTGGAACTCCAAGATTGTCAAGCATAGTTGTAACTGCTTTTGACATAGGACCAGGTCCGCACATGTAGTATTCTATATCTTCAGGAGCTTCATGGTCTTTCAGATAAGTTTCATACATAACATTGTGAACAAAGCCTGCTGTATATTTAACACCTGCTGCATCTGCTGCAGGATCTTCCCTATCCAATGCAAGATGGAACTTAAAGTTTGGAAATTCTTTTTCCAATGCCAAGAAATCATCTAAATAGAACACCTCATTCAATGCTCTTGCACCATAGAAATAATGCATTTGTCTGTCTGTTGTATGAAGTGTTTTTGCCATGTGCATAATCTGAGCTCGTAAAGGAGCCATTCCTGCTCCGCCTCCAACCCAAATCATTTCGTTTTTGGTGTCAAAATGTGGGTGAAAATCTCCATAAGGTCCGCTCATTATAACTTTATCTCCAGGTTTCAAACTAAAGATATAGGAAGAAGCAATACCTGGATTAACATTCATAAATCCGCTTCTGTCTGGTTTGAAAGGAGGAGTAGCTATACGAACTGTAAGCATAAATACATTGCCTTCTGCAGGGTAGTTTGCCAT
Organism: uncultured Bacteroidaceae bacterium; assembly: GCA_964639765.1. Classification (GTDB taxonomy): domain Bacteria; phylum Bacteroidota; class Bacteroidia; order Bacteroidales; family P3; genus Scybalousia_A. The sequence goes on along the minus strand of CAZXEN010000035.1, from coordinate 8,376 downwards.
AGAGTAAGCACGTATTGTTGGTTCTGTATTTACACATTTCAAATCAAACATCTTGAATTTTTCCCATGCTGGAAGATATTCATCTGTTATTAAGGATTTATCGTAATCAGAATAGTTGATTGTAAAGGTTGGTATCTTGATTTGAGCGTATGAACCAGGAAGGAAATCCATTTGAGCTCCCTCTGGAAGTTGTACTTTGAACTCTTTTATAAATGTAGCAACATTCTTATTTGAGATAACAGTACATTCATATTCCTTAACTCCAAGAATAGATTCCGGAATCTGTATTTTTAAATCATTCTTAACCTTTACCTGACAACCCAAACGAAAATGATTTTCCTGTTCTTTACGGGAGAAATGTGATTTTTCTGTTGGAAGAATTTCTCCACCGCCTTCCAAAACCTGACATTTACATTGACCACAAGAGCCTTTACCTCCACAAGCTGATGGAAGAAATATCTTTTGTTCTGCAAGAGTAGAAAGCAAAGAAGAACCTGTCTGAACAGTAACATCTTTTTTACCATTGATGTTTATGGTTACATTTCCTTGTGGTACAAGTTTCTTTCGTGCAAACAAAAGCACGGCGACCAAAAGCAAGGTAACGAACAAAAATACTATTATACTTAATATTATCTGCATAGTCTTTTCTCCTTTCTTATAGTTTTATACCTGAAAATGATTGAAAAGCAAGAGCCATCAAACCTGTTATTATAAACGCTATACCCAAACCTTTCAATGCTGGAGGTATGTTAGAATATTTTAGTCTTTCCCTTATAGCGGCAATGCCGACAATAGCCAAAAGCCAACCAATACCAGAGCCAAAAGCAAAAGAGAATACTTCTCCTATGTTGCTATAATCTCTTTTTTGCATAAACAGAGAACATCCAAGTATGGCACAATTTACTGCTATCAAAGGAAGAAAGATTCCAAGCTGGGAATAAAGAGAAGGAGAATATCTTTCTACGAACATCTCTACCAACTGAACTATACCTGCCACAACAGCAATAAATATTATAAGGCTAAGAAAACTTAAATCCACGTTTGCAAAGTCTTTTGAAAGCCAAGTCAAAGCTCCTTTCTGCAAAAGATAATGGTCTATAAAATAGTTTACGGGCACGGTAATAATAAGTACGAATACTACTGCAAGACCTAAGCCCATGGAAGTTTTTACTGTTTTTGATATTGCCAAATAGGAACACATACCCAAGAAAAAGGCAAATATCATATTGTCAACAAATATTGACTTTATAAATATATTTAATGCATCCATTGTTTTTCCTCCTTATTTTTCCTATTCGTTTTCAATCAAGTCTTTATTCTTGTTTCTATGTACCCAGATAATTATACCTACAAGTATAAGAGCCATAGCCGGCATTACCATAAGGCCATTGTTTTCGTAACCATGAGCATAGAAGCTTTCTGGTAGAACTTTGTATCCCCAAAGAGTACCAAAGCCGAACAATTCTCTTACGAAACCAACGATAATAAGAATAATACCGTAACCGATACCATTTCCCAATCCATCAAGTAAAGAAGGTATTGGTTTATTACTCATTGCAAAGGCTTCCAATCGTCCCATAACAATACAGTTGGTAATAATCAAACCTACATAAACACTTAACTGTTTGGAAACATCGTATGCAAACGCTTTCAAAAATTGATCCACCAAAATAACAAACATAGCTACAACCACCAACTGAACAATGATTCTTATACGAGGTGGAATAGTATTTCTAAGCAACGAGATAAACAGATTACTCATCATAACAACAACCGTAACAGACAAAGCCATAACTACGGCAGGTTGCAATTTCACTGTAACAGCCAAACAAGAACAAATACCTAATACTTGTACTATAATAGGATTCTCTTTTGAAAATGGCGTTGTTATTAATTTCTTATTCTTTGCACTCATGACTCTCTACGTTTTTTAATGATTTAAAATAAGGAACAAAGAATTCCAAACCTTTGTTTAACATATCGCTGACACCATTGGAAGTAAGTGTAGCACCGGTTAAAGCATCCACTTTGTGAGGATTGTCCTTTCCGACACGTTTCTCCACTGCAACAGAAACAAAGTCATCTCCTTCAAAAATAGTCTTGCCTACAAAAGAAGCAGGGAAAGAAGGGTCGTCTTTGATATTTCCTCCCAAGCCCGGAGTCTCTCCTGCGTGGTCAAAAACAACATTTTCTATTGTGTTTGCATCTTTTCTCAATGCAACATATCCCCATATTTCGTCCCAAAGACCAACTCCTCTGACAGGAACAACATATATTGTTTCTCCGTCTTGTCTGTTATAGATAAACACAGGAAGGACAGCGTCCTTGTCTCCTGATTTATATTTTTTGTATTGGTCCTTTATGTTTAAGGAAAAAGGTCTTATATCGCCTGTTTCCTGTTTGCCATTATTGTATCTGGCAACAATCTCACCATTTGCTTTAACTCCAAGCTCTGTTGTGAAACATTTGTTGTACAACTCTTCTGCTCCGTTTCTGTCAACATTCTCGTTGGCTGCCTGAAGTATCATCTGCATTTGTTCAGCAACAATGTTTTTGTCCTGTGGTTTTCTCAATATCAAGGAAACACTCGCCAACACCGTTGCAACCACAACTACAAGAATGGTAGAATATATATATATGTATCTATTACTAAACTTTTTCATATCAATCCTCCTTATTTAGCAGTTGCAAGTTTCATTCTCTTCTTTCTTCTTCTGATGTTTGCATCCACAACATAGTAGTCTATCAATGGAGCAAAAACATTTAGCAACAAAATAGCCAACATCATTCCTTCTGGATAAGCCGGATTAAGAACTCTTATAAGCACCGCCATAACTCCAATAAGAAATCCATAGATATACTTACCTGTGTTGGTATGAGAAGAAGTTACAGGGTCAGTAGCCATAAATACTGCTCCAAAAGCAAAACCACCCATTAGGAAATGCTGATAGAACGGTATATTCATATAATCATTTGCACCAATACAATTGAATACTAATCCCATTGCTGCACCTCCTACGAAAATAGAAAGCATTATTCTCCAAGAAGCAATATTTGTTATCAAAAGAATACAAGCTCCAAGCAAAATAGCTATTACAGATGTTTCACCAACACATCCTGGAATGAAACCTGTAAACATATCGCAAAGACTTGCACTTGCATTTGGACCTACAGCCAACTCTCCCAATGGAGTAGCTCCTGAAACTGCATCGCCTTTGTCAAATATCCATACCATATCACCAGACATCTGTGATGGATAGGAGAAGAACAAGAAAGCTCTTGCAACCAATGCAGGATTCATAAAGTTCATTCCTGTTCCGCCAAAGACTTCCTTGCCGATAACAACTGCAAAAACAACAGCCAATCCCAATTGCCAAAGAGGAATATCCGGAGGACAAATCATAGGAATAATAAGCCCTGTAACAAGATAGCCTTCATTGACTTCTTCGTTGCGAATCTGTGCAAAGGCAAACTCTATTGCCAAACCCACAACGTATGAAACAACTATCATTGGCAGCACTCTCCAAAAGCCATAGAAGAATGTAGCCCAAAAGCCTGCGCTTTCTCCATGGGAAAGGAAGTGTTGATAACCCACGTTGTACATTCCGAACAACAAAGCAGGGACCAAAGCAATAACAACGACAGACATAGCTCTTTTTAAGTCTATTGCATCTCTGAAATGAGCTCCTTTTTTCCCTGCAGTCCTATCACTGACAAAAGCAAAACTCTCAAAGGCCTCAAAAGTGGAAGCAAGCCAATGAAATTTTGCCCCTTTTTGAACCTTTGGTCTTTGTTTGTCAAAAAATTTCTCTACAAAGTTCATATCTCTATTTGTCTTTTATTCATTTAATACTATTCTCCCATTTCCTTTCGCATAAGTTCCAAACCGTTTCTTACAATGGTCTGAATCTCTGTCTTGGAAACATCTATAACTTCACAAAGAGCAAAATCCTCTGCATCCACTTCATAGATTCCAAGTTCTTCCATCTTGTCTATATCTTTTGACAAGCAAGCTTTTATAAGATGTAAAGGATAAATATCCATAGGGAATACCCTCTCAAACTCACCTGTAAAGACGTATGCTCTTTGACCTCCGTGTATATTGGAGTCTATTGAGAAAGGCTTTTTGCAACAACGTGCAAAGAATCCTCTTGGAAACGTGTGGGAAACGCTGAATTTCTTGAAACCAGGCATAACCCAGCCCAAGCCTTCTTTGTAGTCGCCCTCTTCTATTACCGTTATCTGATTGTCAGAAGCTCCAAGATAGCCGTTGTTTTCTATTCTTGTGCCTGTAAGAATAGTTCCTGAAATATATCTGAGGTGTTTTTCTGTATTTAAATTACCCTTTACTATCTCTTCTATAGAAGTTCCTCTTACAACTTTGTAATAACAAGGATTTTTTACCTCTTCCCCTGTCAAGGCAATAGTTTTTGTCGGATTATATTTTCCTGTCATGAAGAACTTTCCAATAGTCAATACATCTAAAAGAGAGATGTACCAGATTCTTTCACCTTTATTTATCGGAGATATTTTCTCTGCCTGAACAGAAACATTACCGTATGGATGCTTTCCTTTGAAACATATCTTTTCTACATTCTGTAAAGAAAGAATGTCTTCACATGTTGTCTGTGGATTAGTGCTTAGGTAAAGAGTTGTCTCTGTCAGTTTCTTCAAAACATCTATTCCTAATTGCAAAGAAGCCTTCTCGCCTTTCAGAATGTAGTTATAATCCGGTGCAAGCGGAGAAGATTCAAAGCCTTTCAGAATAATGTACTTAGGAAGACTCTCTTCGTTTGGAATAACATCGTAAGGACGTTGTCTGAGCAAAGTCCAAAGTCCGCTTTCCAACATTTTGGCTTTTATATCCTCCTTTGATATTTCTGCAAGAGAATGTGTGCCAAAATCTTTACTTGTATTCTGTCCGTCATTCTTGATTATTATCTCCTGAATGACTCTTTTCTCACCACGCTTTACCTCTTGTATCTCACCGCTGACAGGAGAAACAAACTTGATATTTGGCTTTTCCTTGGAAAAGAAAACAGGTGTGCCAACCTCAACTTTATCTCCTGCATTAACAAGAAGCTTTGGTGTGATTCCTATATAATCCAAAGGTTTCAAAGCCACCGTTGCGGGAGTAAGAACCTCTTTTGTCTCTTGCTTAGCCTCTCCCATTAGGTGTATATCCAACCCCTTAGATATTTTTATTTCCTTTGACATAATATATTACGTTGTTTTTTACTTAAAAAAATCAAACTGCAAAGGTACAAAGTTTTTTACTAAAAACACAAGTTTTCAAACAATTATTTTCAAAGGCAGTTCTGTTAGCAAAATCTGTTCTGTTTATTTTTACATGGATATGGTATTTTGACATTTCTCATGAATCACTGTCCGCTTTTCTGCATTACGCAAGTCTCTATACCTTTGCTATACCCATAAATTTATATAATTTCTATATCTATTTTATTCTAATACAACAAACTGCCAAAAGTTTCCATTGTGAATGAAACCTTTTTTTCATTATAAATGGAAACCTTTGTTATGACCAAAAATTACGTTAAGTATAAACAACTGCAAACAAATATATTACTACTTATTTTTAAGAAAATTTTGAAATCTTTCTATTAACTTTTAAACTTCACAAAAAATATCTTCGTTTTCAGAAAAAAAGTCTTGATATTTTGATACAAAAGAGTTTATCTTTTTTCACAAAAACCAACTCTTTTTAAAACGAAACAAAGAGTTATTTTATTAAAACTTTATTTTATTAAAAATAAATTTTATACTTTTGCAAAAACAAATAAAACTATGTAAAAAATAGAATTAAATAAATCATAAACTTGAGCTTTACGCTCTTATTCTTAACAATAAAATCCGCCAAATTTTATAAAGGAAAGAATAAGCAGAGTAAAAGGCTTACGCATATTAGCGTAGTCGTTTTATGTACTTATTTTTCCTTGAGGGTTCTTGGCGGTACCCATTGTTGAAGTAAGTAATAGAAATTGAGTACGCTTTTTCTATTGCTGTTAATAGGGGCAAAAGCAATAAAATTGACAATGCAATGGAAAAAGGACTTACAGAAATAAAGAAAAATCTTATCGCTGACTTAGACAAAAGAGTTACTGACAAAGTATTGGAACCTGCCAATGCGGAATTGTTAAGCAAACTTATAAGAAATGCTGACAGCGATACAGAGGCTATAAATATTGCCGCCTTAGGTACAACCTACAAACGCACAGGTCTGCATTTTGACAAAAGATTAGAAAGGCTTACTTCGGATATACACTACTTCAAGAAGAATGAAAGCCTTAGTTTTCATACAGATGATAATAAACCAACAAATAAACTTATTATAGGCGACAACTACCCTGCCCTACAAAACCTCCTTATTCAATACAAAGGCAAGATAGATGTTATCTATATAGATCCTCCATACGGCAAAGATTCCATGGGAGAATTTGCAAAAACTAATTATCAAAACAATATAACAAGAGATAATCTCCTCTCAATGCTTTATCCACGTCTGCAATTGGCAAAAGAACTTCTTTCAGATAATGGCGTAATCTTTTGCAGTATAGATATTAGAAATTATGCATACATCAAATGTTTATTTGATGAGATCTTTAGTGAATATAATTCTATTGCAACTTTAAATTGGAAAAAGAAGAAACAACCATCATTTCTTTCCACAGTTGCTTCTGTTATTGAATATGTTCTTGTGTATAGTAAAGAATATGCAAATATTAAAAAACTATCTGTAGAAACATTGGAAGAATCCAATAAACCAATAATTAATGCCAGCAACCAAATATCAGAAAGGATAATTAGAGCGGGGATAAGATGTAAAAAAGATATTGCCTTTATCAAAAAGGGAGAGTATCAGAACAAAACTATGAAAATAAATTACCTAAATGATGTGATTATAGAAAATGGTATAGTTCAAAATGACTTCTCTTGTATGGCAAAGTTTAGAACAGGTCAAACAGAAATAGATAATTTTTGTAAAGGAGGGCAGTTATTTATTACAAAAAATCTTGGATTAAGAAGAGATTTAACAGAAGAAGAAAAACAAAATAGCAAAGCAATAACAGATTTACTCACAGAATGGGGTCAAAATCAAGATGGTTCAAATGAATTAAAAAGTATTTTTAATATAGATGATGAAACAAATATTTTTAATAACCCAAAACCTGTTTTGTTAATCTCTAATTTAATTCTATCAACTATGAATCCTGATTCTATTGTTTTAGATTTCTTTGCAGGAAGTGGAACAACAGGTCATGCTGTTTTGGAACTAAATAAAAAAGACGGAGGAAACAGAGAATTTATCTTGGTACAAATGAATGAAAAGACAGATACAACTCCTAACGGTATTGCGTATGATGTTACAAGCAAAAGATTGAAATGTATAATGACGGGAGAAAGTTATGACGGAACAAATGATTTTAAATGGATAGAAGATAATGAAAAATATGGTGGCAATTTGGATGTTTATGAACTGGAAGTAGTAAGCAACAGAGAAAATACCAAAGGGAAGACAGCTTTTGATGTAATAGATGAAAAACTTTATGGAAAAGAAAAGTTTAAGACTTTGAAAGAAAAAATTGATTGGGTATGTAAAAACTTTTACCGTACGCAAATAGGTGTAGAATCTGAAGAAGAATGGCTAAAAAGAATTACGGAGGAAAAATAAAATGTTACAAGAAGCAAAAGATTTGCAACAAAGAGCCGTCAGAGAATTGGTCGCATTAAGTGATATAGAAAAAGGAGAAAAGGAAATAACATTTCGGGCTCCTACCGGCAGTGGCAAAACACATATAATGGCAGATTATATGAATAGAATATTGTCTCAAAATGATAACATCGTATTTCTTGTTTCTACTCTGTCAAAAGGAGAGTTGGCAAAACAGAATTATGATGTATTCAAACAACTTGCGGACAATAACACTTTTCCTGCTTTGAAACCTTTTTTGATTTCTTCGGAAATAAGTGCGGAGGAAAATCTATATATTCCCACAGACTATAATATTTATGTACTTCCAAGAGATTTATACAAAAAAGGCGGACGTTTGATGCAAGGTGCAATGATTTTCTTCTTAGAAACAATAACCAATAATCTATTTGGACAAGGATTGAATAAACAAATATATCTTATAAAAGATGAATGTCATCAAGCAACTAACAATTTGGATAATTTAAGTAAGGATTTCTTTGCTAAAACCATTAATTTCTCTGCTACTCCCAAGTTAAGAAGAGGACAGTTTCCAAATATAGAAATAACAGATGAACAGGCCGTAAAAGCAAAACTGATAAAACAACTTGAAATAAGGGGAGTTCTATAAATTAAACAGCTAATTTTCTTTTGTTTATATCAAAATT
>CAZXEN010000034.1:0-17371 GCA_964639765.1 uncultured Bacteroidaceae bacterium | reverse complement strand
TCAAAAATCCTGTTGCAGGATAAAGAGCATATTTGTTAGTAGTGTTTATATTTTCTAATGCAACCCAATCGTGTTCTGTATTATCCCATACATACGCATAAGTTCCTTGCAAAGCAGAAGAGTTGGAAGTATAGAATTCACTCATATTCAAACGACCGATAAAAGGATTGCTCAAAGCAAACCATTTTGTGTCATTATTATTTGTAAGAGATACAGTAAAGTCGGAAAGTTGAAGATTAGAATAAGAGATACTCTGAGGAAGAGTTATATATGTATCCCCTGCAAGAGTGTTGTTGTTGCCTGAGCCATATTCAATTGTTGTTGGATAGATAAAGTAACTTTCTCCGTAGCTTACAGGAGTATGCGTTCCGTTTGTTGCACCGCTACCATTTGCATCTACACCCCAAGAATTACCTGCATAATAGAAAGGCAGGGCAACCACTGAGTGTGCATTCCCTGTGTAGTCTCCTTTGTTATTTCCTATAAAGTCATAGTTTGCATAACCACCAATATTCCCAATAAGGCTAAACTCATCTATTATAAGTTTTTTTTCTACCTTTACAGTCTTGCCACTTAGTTTTGTAGATAAGTCAGAATAATCCCCTGCACTAAGGCTTGCTCCATCTTTAATGGTAATTGTACCTGGGAAGTCGCAATCACAATCGGCAAGATATCTGTCTTCTGTTATCTCTGTAGGCAAAGCACTTGCTTCAATTTTATATGATATATTACTATTACTCCACTGTGCTGCAGCAGTATAATCTGCCTTACTTCCGCAAGGAACATAGATTTTTAAATCTGCATTTGAATAAGGGAAAGCATTATAACTAGATAATGTTGGATGAGTAGCTCTTTCCATAGTAACAGAAGTTAAACCTGTACAACCGTAAAAAGCATAGACACCGATAGAAGTAACACCGTTTGGAATAACAACACTTGTTAAACCTGTATTTCGAAAAGCAGAGCTACCGATAGAAGTAACACTATTTGGAATAGTTATACTTGTTAAACCTGTACAGTCTTGAAAAACACCAACGATAGAAGTAACACTGTTTGGAATAGTTATACTTGCTAAACCTGTACAGCCTTTAAAAGCATACTGTTCTATTGAGGTTACACTATTCGGAATAGTTACAGATATTAAACCGCTACAATTGCTAAAAGCATACTGACCTATTGAAGTAACACTATTTGGAATAGTTACAGATCCTGTCTTGGCACGAGGGCAGCATATCAACGTTGTCTTGGCAGAGTTGTATAATATACCATCTTGAGAAGAATAAGATGTATTACCTTCTTCTACACTAATAGATTGTAAATTGCTACAAGAGGTAAAGTGAGAAAAACTTAGTGACGACGTTACGCCTGTCCCTATAGTGATACTTGTTAAACCTGTACAATTGGTAAACGTACCAAAACCTATTGACGTTACTCTATTTGGAATAGTGATAGATGTTAAACCTGTACAACCGTAAAACGCATAGCTACCGATAGAAGTAACACCGTCTGGAATAGTGATAGATGTTAAACTTCTACAACCTTGAAAAGCACTGGAACCAATAGAAGTAACACCGTCTGGAATAGTGATACTTATTAAACCACTACAATAGGAAAACGCATAGTTACCGATAGAAGTAACGCCGTCTGGAATAGTGATAGATGTTAAACTGCGACAATAGTAAAAAGTACTGTCACCGATAGAAGTAACACCGTCTGGAATAGTGATAGATGTTAAACTGGAACTGGAACAGCCAGAAAAAGCAGAACGACCGATAGAAGTAACACCGTCTGGAATATCAACAGATGTTAAACTTGTACAATTTTTAAAAGCATAGTTACCGATAGAAGTAACACCGTCTGGAATAGTTACACTTGTTAAACCTGTACAACCGTTAAAAGCATCGACACCTATTTCTATTACTGTATAGTCTTGAGAAGTCTAAGATTCTGATCCAAAACCACTGACAGAAGGTTCAATGGTTACATCGCCTGAGACACTACTACTAACAACTCTCGCTGTTCTGCTTGCTGCATCTACAACTCCGTATCTTATTCCATTAACAGTTACCACAAAAGCTCCATCAGCTCTGTCTGTAATATAATAGATTTCAGAGTATCCATTAGCTACCCAATTCAGAGCAGTCTTATATGCATTAACCTTTCCTGTTGGAACACGGAATATTACACCGTTGCATAGATTATAGAAAGCATTATTGTCTATTTGTAGATTAGACACAGACTCACTACGAATGAATGTTATATCAGTCACACCTGTACAACCGTAAAAAGCATTGTTACCGATAGAAGTAACACCGTCTGGAATAGTGATAGATGTTAAACTTCTACAACCTTGAAAAACACCGTTACCGATAGAAGTAACACCGTCTGGAATAGTTATACTTGTTAAACCTGTACAATTGTAAAAAGCACTGGAACCAATAGAAGTAACACCGTCTGGAATAGTTATACTTATTAAACCACTACAATAGGAAAACGCATAGTTACCGATAGAAGTAACGCCGTCTGGAATAGTGATAGATGTTAAACTGCTACACCAGCCAAACGCACCCTCACCTATTGACGTTACTCTGTAGGTAATATTGTCGTATGTTACATCCGAAGGGATGTTAAGAGCTCCGCTAACAGTCCCAGAATACCCAGCTACCTTAACCTCTCCACCATTGCCATCGTTATTAGCAGTAGTTGTGACTGTATATTTAAGATTCTCAACTGTAAATGTTTGTGCAAAAGAAGGAACAGCTAAAAGTAATAAAAGAAAGGCTAAAACAATGTTTTTGGTTAAAGTTTTAAATGAGGAATTCTTTGTAACCAAAGAATCATGATAAATCAACCCCCCCATAAAGGTCTCTTTTGGCGTTAGACAACGCCCATTTGTAAGTGTTTTCATTTTTTTTATTATTAATTTGTTTTTCGTGAAAAATTTCTTTCAAGCTGCAAAAATAGTATATTTTTTTTAACTGACAATATATTTTAATATTTTTTTAATAATAAAGGAACGATATTCTTATCGTTCCTTTATAATATAGTAATAGTTTGTAAACTATTTTTATGTTTTAAATATTTTTTTAGAATTTAAATCCTAATGTTGCTTGAATAAGATGTTTGTTACGGGTTACTTCTGTTGGGTTACTATCAGAAGACCAAGGGTCATTGCCTGCTGCAGCAGAGTTGTATTCATCATAAACATAGTACTTAGATTTTTGTTTGCCGTAAGCGTATGCAATATCAAAATTACAAACCTTGCCTTTGTAGCCCAATCCAAATGTAATGTAGTTCCAAGCACAGTCATTTACTGACTCTTCTTTGTAAGGACTGCCATAATAAGCATAACCTGCCCTAATGTATAAACGGTCTGCTTTCAACTCTCCGCCCAATCTTATATTGCTTGCACCTGTAAAGGTATTTTCTATGCCTGAATTAAGGTAAGTTTCTGTGGAAATATTGTCATCCATGTCAAAACTCATTGAGCTGTAATCTGCATATTCATAATCCAGACTCAAAGTTCCTGACAATTTGGATTTATTGTTGCCAAACACGAAGGCAGTACTTGCAATAAAACGCCAAGGACTTTGCATATGATATGTTATAGGATTAAACCAGCCGCCGGAAGTTGTTGTATAGGACACGCTCTGATAGAAATCATCATCAACAGTGTAGAATGTAGGAGTATGGATTGCTCCACCTATTCTCCAAAAACTAACAGGTTTTACTATAGCTCCAACTTTCAGGTTGAAACCTGTAAGAGAAAGGTCCTGTTCTGTGTTGTAATTGTACTTGCCTGTGCCGTTCAGGTTGGTTACAGTCTCGGAAAACATATACTTAGCCGTGTATTCTCCAAAAGGAATACCTACTGTTGCTCCAAGATAAAGCCAATTTTGATAGTTAGCAGACAAAGACATGGAAAACTCATTAAGATAACCACTCTCTCTATAGGCAATTATCTGGTCAAAACTACCATTGAAGTACTCAGAAGACAAAACATAGTCTGTGTCTATATCCACTACACCTGCACGGAAGAAGTCTTCTTTGCCCACATCATCAAAATCATATTGAGCATCCAATATACCATCTCCGTCTGCATCAAAATTATTGATGTAGTTTGCGTCAATATAAGAACGGGTCAGGTTGGGACGTGCAATCTTTATTCTGTTGTTGAAGTTCACCAAACGGTTCAAGCCAAAAGACAACTGAACATGCTTCCAAGCTGACTTTTTACCATTGTTGAAATCCAACACCAAACCAAGATTACCATAGTTGAAAGAAGGATGTGAGTCTTTGCTTATTAAACCTTTGTAGTTTGATTCAGTGGAATTGATATCCAAACCCATTGAGAAAGTTAATTCACTTGAACGATACAAACCTAAACCTGCAGGATTGTAATGCGCTGACATAATATCGCCTCCCAATGCTCCTATGGCTCCACCTTTGCCGATAAAAGAAGCAGTTCCGTTCATTCCATACTGAGAAGACATCAAAGGAAAATCAATTGTTTGTGCATTAACCAAAGATAATCCAAATAAACCTATCACTAAGAAAACTATCTTTTTCATTTTTTTATTTATTTTTTTTATTATTAACGACTATATCTGTTTTTTATTATTCTTCAAGTCCTATCTTCTTCTGCCACCTCCTGTTGAACGGGAAGAAGAATGGCTGTTTGAACTCCTGTTCATTGAAGAGCTTCTGTTGTTGTTTGAGCGGTTTGTATTTATAGAGCGGTTGTTATTGTTGGTGTTGGTGTTGTTTCTTCTGTATTCGTTGGAGTTTCTTGGCTGACGTTCTTTTGCCGGAGTATAAGTGCGGGTATTGTTGTTGGATTTTATGGTGCTGTTGTTGTTTGTATTTCTTTTACGTGTGTTGTTGTTAACAGAGTTATTGTTGTTTGTGTTTTTTGAACGTACATTTGTGGTATTTGTTCTGGTTGTTCTGGTTGTTGGGTTGCCATATCTTTGAGTATATCTCTCTCCAAAAGTTTTTTCGTTCTCACCTACCCCATTTGTTCCAGTATTGTTGTTATAACGGAATCCTGTTTGAGTATTGCGGTTGTTGTGTCTTGGAGATCTTGACATATTGTAGTCAGGTCTGTTGTAGAAATGGGAATTTCTGTCCCATGAGTTGTAATACCAAGGAGCATGATAGTACCCCCAAGGATGATGATGCCAAGCATAGTAATCATAAGCCCAAGGATTGTGCCAATAGAAAGGTCTGTGCCAACCCCAGCCATAATTCCAAGTCCAATAGTAGGAATATGTAGGATACCACCAACGATAACCCAAATATATACTTGTTCCCCAAAGCATAGGATCAGGATCATACCAGCAAAGATCTGTATAATAGTCATCGTAATAGTTATATATTATGGTAGGAGAATGAAATCTTTTGATACGAGCAGCATACGCATAGTCATAATAGTCATCCATATTGAATACTGTATCATCAGGATTGTATTTATACTCTTCTTCTGCTTCTTCATTTTCACTGTTTTCCTGTTCCATTGCTTGCTGATAAGCACGAATTCTTTCTTCTCTTAATTTCTTTTCTTGCTCCTGCTGCTTTGCAAAAGCTTCATCCTGTTCATTTATTTCTGTATCGTCAAGATAGATGTCATCATAGACAAATCCTGTACTTTCTACTGCACAAGAAACAAAAAGAGAAGCAACTATCAAAACAATAGTTCCTAACTTCCAATCTCTGTTTTTCAAAAAATTCATAATATACTCCTTTATTTATTATAGTTCAGTTCAATTTTTTTTTATAATTTTGCAGAGTCTTTGCAAACAAAAGACTTCATCTGAATTTAAAACAAAAACTATACCAAAAATAATAATATAATGGCAAAAGATTTCGTAAAAAGAGCAGAAAACTACTCCGAATGGTATAATGAATTAGTGGTAAGAGCAGACCTTGCAGAAAATTCTTCTGTAAGAGGTTGTATGGTAATAAAACCTTATGGCTACGCAATATGGGAAAAAATGCAACATACTTTGGATTCCATGTTCAAAGAGACAGGGGTTCAGAATGCTTACTTTCCTTTGTTTATTCCAAAGTCTTTTTTTGAGAAAGAAGCTGAACATGTTGAAGGCTTTGCCAAAGAATGTGCTGTTGTAACTCATCATCGCTTGGCTAAATCTCCTGACGGCAAAGGTCTTGTGCCTGATCCTGATGCCAAACTGGAAGAAGAACTGATTGTACGTCCTACTTCCGAAACCATTATCTGGGATACCTATCGCAAATGGATAAAATCCTACAGGGATTTGCCTATACTTTGTAACCAATGGGCTAATGTTGTACGCTGGGAGATGAGAACCAGAATGTTTCTGCGTACTGCTGAGTTCCTATGGCAGGAAGGTCATACAGCACATGAAACTTCTGAACAAGCAGAACAAGAAACCATAAAAATGATGCACGTTTATGCGGATTTTGCAGAAAAATATATGGCTATGCCTGTTATAAGAGGAGTAAAAACTGCTAATGAACGTTTTGCAGGTGCTGTTGATACATATTGTATTGAAGCAATGATGCAAGACGGTAAGGCTCTTCAGGCAGGAACTTCGCACTTTTTGGGTCAGAACTTCGCAAAAGCCTTTGATGTTAAGTTTCTTTCAAAGGACAACAAGTTGGAATATGTTTGGGCAACTTCGTGGGGCGTTTCCACAAGACTGATGGGTGCGTTGATAATGACACATTCTGATGACAATGGTCTGGTTCTGCCTCCTGCTCTGGCACCTTTGCAAGTTGTTATCGTGCCTATCTACAAGACAGACGAAGAAAAACAAATGATAGACGAGCTTGCAGCAAAGATTCAACAAGAATTGAAGGCTAAAAACATCACAGTAAAATATGATGACGACCCTAAGACAAAACCGGGTTGGAAGTTTAATGAATATGAGTTTAAAGGAGTGCCTATACGTTTGACTTTAGGAGCAAGAGATTTGAAAGAAGACAAAATAGAAGTCTTCCGCAGAGATACTTGCGAAAAACTTTTACATCAGACAGAGGGTATTTGCGAATATATAGAACAACTTCTGAAAGATATTCAAGACAACTTGTTCCAAAAAGCCCTTGCTCTAAGGGAACAGAAAACAAGAAAGGTTGAGACTTGGGAAGATTTCAAACAAGAAATAGAGAAAGGTGGTTTCCTACTTTGTCATTGGGACGGAACAACAGAAACAGAACTGAAGATAAAAGAAGAAACAAAGGCAACTATTCGTTGCATTCCTATAGACAATCCACAAGAAGAAGGCAAATGTATTTATTCAGGTAAGCCTTCAAAACAACGAGTGATATTTGCAAGAAACTATTAATAAGAAAAAAGACTTACAGAATTGTGAGTCTTTTTTTTTATGCTTCGTATTTAAGTCTATTTTCTATAAAAATACTTTTTTTTGCAAATCCTGGTCAAGGCTCCTTATATAATCTTGCTTTCCTTGAAAGCCTTTGACAGAAAGCTAAACATAGAGACAGGTTCCCTTGCAGCAGGTGTCTATTACCTTAGAATTATAGATGACAATAATTTAATACAAACTATCAAGATAATAAAAGAATAATAGAGTTCTTCTGTAAATCTTTTACTATGCATAAATAATTTTTTCATTGAACCTCAGAATTTTTATTCTGAGGTTTCCTTTTAATAACATATTGCCTGACAGGTAATCCTATCAGGCAATATTGTTCTTAGTAAATATCTGCTTAGAAAAAAATCTTACAGACCTATTCTGCCCAAGATTTCAACTCTTCAAGTTTAAGAGCTGGAATTTGCAGTTTGTTTTTCTTCCTAAGTCCGTTCAAGTCGTTAAACAGCTTGTTGATATTAGCAGATTTCAAGTTTTCCAACGTACCGATGCCTGCCTTTCTTAACAAATCTATCCATTCCTCAGGTATTCCTTTTTCTTTAAAATCGTCATCGGAAGATATAGCTTGCTGAACCTCAGGTTTCATTTGAGGGAAGAACAAAACATCTTGAATACTGTTTGAATCAGTCATCATCATTGCCAATCTGTCTATTCCTATTCCTAAACCAGATGTTGGAGGCATACCAAATTCTATCGCTCTTAGGAAGTCTTCGTCCAAAACCATACTTTCCGGGTCTCCACGTTTTCCAAGTTCAAGCTGTTCTTCAAAACGTTTTCTCTGGTCTATTGGATCATTCAACTCAGAATAAGCATTGCATATCTCCTTGCAGTTACATACTGCCTCAAATCTCTCAACCAATCCTTCCTTGCTTCTGTGTTTTTTTGCCAAAGGAGACATTTCTATAGGATAATCATAGATAAATGTTGGCTGGATAAGTTTTCCTTCACAAGTTTCACCGAATATTTCATCTATAAGTTTTCCTTTTCCCATTGTATCATCAACAGGTACGTTAAGTTTTGCTGCTGTTTCTCGCAATTGTTTTTCATCCATATTTGAAATATCTATTCCTGTGAAGTGTTCTATTGCCTCGTACATAGTATATCTCTTCCATGGACGTTTGAAATCAATAACATTCTCCCCTACTTTCACCTTTGTTGTACCATGTAAAGCAAGAGCTATTCTCTCAACCATTTCTTCCACGGTATTCATCATCCAGAAATAATCCTTATATGCAACATACAGTTCCATTTGTGTAAATTCCGGATTATGGAAACGGTCCATTCCTTCGTTTCTAAAGTCCTTACTGAACTCATATACGCCGGAATAACCTCCAACAATCAATTTTTTCAGATACAATTCATCAGCAATTCTCAGATAAAGATCCATATCCAAGGTATTATGATGAGTTTTGAAAGGACGGGCAGCTGCTCCTCCGTATATAGGTTGCAGGATTGGTGTCTCTACTTCCAGATAACCTTTTTCATTAAGGTAGTTTCTCATTGTATTTACCAAGATAGTACGCTTGATGAAAGTATCTTTTACCTGAGGATTGACAATTAAATCAACATATCTTTGACGATATCTCTGCTCCGGGTCTGAAAATGCATCATAAACCTTGCCGTCTTTTTCCTTTACCACAGGTAATGGACGCACGCTCTTGCAAAGAACGGTCAATTCCTTGACATGTACGCTTATCTCTCCCATTTTAGTACGGAAAACAAAACCTTGTACGCCTATGATATCACCTATATCAAGCAGTTTCTTGAAGACAGTATTATACATGGTTTTGTCTTCGTTAGGACAAATCTCATCGCGATTTAAATATAATTGTATTCTACCTTGTTCGTCCTGAATCTCACAGAAAGAAGCAGCACCCATAATTCTACGGCTCATGATTCTTCCTGCTATCTTTATATCTTGAAATTTAGAATTGTCTTTATCAAAACCTTCTTTTATCTCTTGACTGTTGGTATTCACGTCATACATCGGTGCAGGATAAGGATTGATACCCAATCTCCTTAATTCTTCTGCATCATTTCTTCTTTGCAATTCTTGTTCGCTAAGTTCCATATTCGTTATTTTTGTGCAAAATTACAAAATCTTTGCAAATCTCTACGTTTAATTATCTTTTTTTTAAGGACTACTCATAATTATTTTGTAATTTTGCGGACCGATATTTTTATTTCTTTTGATAGAGAACCGCAAAAACGAAATGTCTGACTTATTGTTCAAACTGAAGGAATACATTATTTATGTATATAAGGCAAAAGACGAGTACTCCATTCACTCTCCTTTGGTTTTTGATTTCTATACAAAAGCAATAAAACACAAAAAAAGCTCTGTCTGTCAAAGGACTACGGACTATTTCACAAAAACCTGTATAGAGAAAAGCAACGATTTTGACTTTATAGACAGCAGTCTGAAACAGGAAGACAAAAACATAGTCATAATCATAGAAAATATTCATTCCAACAAAAACAATTCTGCTCTTTGGAAAAGCATTTGCGAAATAAATAGTAATTTTGCAAGCCTTGATTTTTTTTCAACGGGAGTTTTGATAAAAGACACAAGATTAATAAAAAGAAACCACTCTATTTTATGGAAATAAAAAGAAAACCGTCATGGTTAAAAATATCTTTGGAGAACGGAGAAGAATATCTTAAAGTAAAAAAGATTGTAGAACTGAACAAGCTTCACACTATCTGCTCAAGTGGAAGATGTCCTAATGCAAGCAAATGCTGGGGCAGGGGAACAGCAACCTTTATGATAGCCGGAGATATCTGCACCCGCTCCTGCAAGTTCTGTGCTACCATGACAGGAAAGCCTAAACCTTTGGACGAAAACGAACCTGAAAAAATAGCATCTTCTGTTAAACTAATGGGATTAAAGCACTGTGTTATCACTTCTGTTGATAGAGATGACTTAGATGATAAAGGAGCAGAACACTGGAGCAGGACTGTGGAAGCAATACGCAGGGAAAATCCAAGCACAACCATAGAAATTCTCACCCCTGACTTCGATGGCAGGGAAGAACTTCTGGATATTGTCCTTGCATCAAAGCCTGACATATTCTCACATAACATGGAAACAATCCAGAGGCTTTCTGATGCCACACGCTCAAGGGCAAAATACGATGTAAGTATGAAAGTTTTGGAACACTCTGCAAAAAAAGGATTCCTGACAAAAACAGGTATAATGGTAGGAGTGGGAGAAACACCTCAGGAAGTGGAAGAACTTATGAAAGATGTAAGAAATGCGGGAGTGAAACTATTTACCATAGGACAATATCTTCAACCCACAAAAAAACATCTGGAAGTAAAGGAATATGTAACCCCAGAACAATTTGCAGAATACAAGGAAATCGGAATGAAAATGGGCTTTGCCAATGTGGAGAGTGGCCCTCTGGTACGTTCTTCCTACATGGCTGAGAAATCTTTTTTGGAATCAAAGCTCAACAGACAGGACAATATCTGAAAATTACTGCTATTGTTTTTTTCCGACAACAAGTCTTCAAGTATTATATCCATAATATACTCAGATAAAAAAATATTTGTATCTTTGCCACTGAAAAGATTGGGAATAAAATGAGCAATACAAGCATAGAATACGACAATGTAATAAAAAAAGCGAGAAGTCTTTTTTTGAACAAGATGAAAGACTACGGCACTTCTTGGAGAATAATGCGGTTACCTTCATTGACAGACCAGATATTCATTAAAGCCAACCGCATAAGAAGCATACAGGAGAGCGGAGTCAATCTTGTGGGAGACGACATCAAGGAAGAATTCATAGCTATCCTTAACTATAGTATCATTGCCTTGATTCAATGTGAATTAGGCACATCTTCCTCTGAAGAGGTGGAATATTCTTTGGCAGAAAAGCTGTATGACAAGTATGCCAACCAGACAAAAGACCTCATGATGAAAAAAAACCATGACTATGGCGAGGCTTGGAGAGATATGCGAGTAAGTTCCATGACCGATGTCATACTTATGAAGATAAAACGTCTGAAACAAATAGAAGACAACCAAGGAAAGACCATTGTCTCCGAAGGAGTGGAAGGAAGTTACAGCGATATCATAAACTATTCCATTTTTTGTCTTATCCTGTTGGAAGAAGAAAAATAAAGAAAGTCAAATTGGTTTAATCATATTATAAAAGTTTGTAACGATAAATGAACAACAAGACTAAAATAATTTGCAACCATATCCTGAGATGTCTGTTTGGTGTGGTGTTTATGTTCTCTGGATTTGTAAAAGCTGTGGATCCAATGGGGACAGCCTACAAAATAGAAGAATACCTCAATGTTTTTGGTTTCGGTTTCCTGCTTAACGATGCATTGACTCTGCCTGTAATCCTTGCAGTCTTGCTTTGTTTAATGGAATTTACCTTAGGTGTAATGATGTTTCTGCATATCTACAACAAACCTGTCCGCTGGATTGCGGTATTATTTATGGCTTTCTTTACCATAACAACATTTATAGATGCACTTACCAACAATGTTGATGACTGCGGTTGCTTTGGTGATGCGATAAAACTGACCAATTGGCAGACTTTCTGGAAAAATATCGCCTTGGATATTGTTCTTGCAGGCATATTCCTGCTTGACAAAAAAGGAAAAGAAGACTACTCAGGAAAACTTCCTCTTGTTATCACTGTTGTTGCGGTTTTGTCGGGTGTATTCTTCTCTGTCAGAAACATAATGTATGAACCTGTTATAGATTTTCGCCCTTGGAAAGTAGGAAACAAAATGGCTCCTACCATAGACGAACAAAAACCGCCTTTGGCATACGCTACCTACAAGAACAATGCAACAGGCGAGGAAAAAGAATTTTCCATGGCGAGTGAAGGAGCAGGAACTCTTATGGAAGCTTACGAAAAAGATCCTGATTTTTCTGAACATTGGACCTATATGGAGGGGAAGGAAAGGATAATAAACACTAATACCATTGCTGCTGACGGCTTTTCCTTGGTGGAATTGGGTGAGAGCAAGGACAACAGTCTGGATATCATAGGAGACACTGCACAAGATTTGTATATCGTTGCTGTATGGAATCTGAAAACAGCAAGCGAAAAAGGAATGAAACGCTTGATGCAGTACATAAACAGGCTGGACAAGGAAAAGAACAACATCATATTTGTTACAGCAACCACCCCTAAAGACTGGTATGACTTCTCTGAGAAGTATTCTTTGCAGGACTATATGTTTTATTCCTGTGATGACAAAGCAATAAAGGCCATGATTCGTTCAAATCCTGGAATTGTTCATATCTCAAAGTCCGTTGTAAAGGAAAAATTCTCTTGGAGAAACTTATAAAAAAGATTACTGAAATATAAAAACTTCAACAGATGCTGTCTTTTGTCTTGAGAAAACTTGGCTATGGTTTGCTGGTAATTTTTGGAGTTGTAAGTCTGGTGTTCTTTCTCTTTAACATACTTCCTGGAGATCCTGCCCGCATGATGCTGGGACAAAGAGCCGACAAGGAAAGTATAGACATGATACACAAAGAACTTGGATTGGACAGGCCGCTTGGCATACAATATCTTAATTATCTTGACGATATTTCTCCGCTCTCTTTGTATTCTGAATCAGAAACGAGCTATTTCTATTTTGACAAGCAGAAATATTCTTCTGCTATCTCCCTGTTAAACATAGGAAAAACAAAACTTGTATTGAAGAAACCATACTTGAGAAAAAGTTATCAAAGCAAAAGAAATGTAAGTGAAATACTTTCTTCAAGTTTGCCAAACACTGTTATTCTTGCTCTTGCAAGCATATTGTTTGCTTTTGTTGTCGGTGTTGTCTTGGGAAGTATTTCTTCCATATATATCAACACTTGGGTTGACAGGTTAATACAAATAATAACATCTGTCGGTATGAGTCTCCCTTCTTTCTTCGCTGCCATTATTATTGCCTGGCTATTTGCATTCAAACTGTCGGATTGGACTCATCTTTCTATGTTCGGCTCACTAAAAGTGGTAGATGATATGGGAGAAGGCGAACATATATGTCTTAAAAATCTTATACTTCCAGCCCTGACTCTTGGTATTCGTCCTTTGGCTGTCATAACCGAACTTACAAAAAGCACCATGTATGATGTCTTCCAGCAGGACTACATACGCACTGCCAAAGCAAAGGGACTCTCAACTTTTCAAGTTATTTATCATCATGCTCTAAAAAATGCACTGAATCCTGTAATAACTGCCGTAAGTGGCTGGTTTGCCTCCTTGATTGCAGGAGCTGTGTTCGTGGAATACATCTTTGACTGGAAAGGAATGGGCGTTGTTATAGTAAACAGCCTAGAAACTTACGACTTTCCTGTAATCATGGCTTCCTTGTTGGTCGTTTGTATCTTCCTTGTCCTAATAAATATCTTCACAGACATACTTTATGGTTATCTGGACCCGCAAGTCAAACGCAAACAATAACAATAAAAAAAGAAAAGGCTGCGTTTTGTTTCGCAACCTTTGATAAATGTGTTATAAATCTTCAATCGGCTATTTTATCTCCCATGTTTCGCCTGAATTCAACAGTTCATCAACATTGTGGACTGGACCATGCTGCATCTGTTCTTCTTCCTGTGCCTTGAACATTTCGTTATAGGTTGGTTTTTTCACCGCACGGATAACGCCAAACACCATCGGGAACTCAGGAGGACGCATTTGTGCCAGCATATGGTGAATACCTGTATCCTCAGTTGTCTCATCATGGACCATTATATCCTTTTCTGTGATACCTTCTCCAATTTTTACAACCTTAAGGCTTCGTCCTATCATCACCAATCCTTTATCCCTGTTCTTGCCAAAAATCATTGGTTTGCCATGTTCAACCCACAGCTGTCTGTCCTCACGTGTTTCTTTGTCGGTTACATCAGCGTGTGTGCCGTTGTTGAATATCATACAATTTTGAAGAACTTCCACTACAGCAGTACCATCATGTGCAGCCATACGTTCGCAAACTTTTTGCAAAGAAGCACTCTGCGAGTCTATGGCACGGGCAAAAAATGTTCCCCTTACGCCGAGAACCAACTCACCGGGGTTAAGCTGGTAATCGATAACGCCGAAAGGAGATGTCTTTGTTACCTGTCCTTGTTTTGTTGTAGGAGAATACTGTCCCTTTGTCAAACCATAGATACGGTTGTTGAACATTATAAGATTAACATCCATGTTTCTACGGATAAGATGCATAAAATGGTTGCCTCCAATGGCAGTACTGTCCCCGTCGCCTGAAGTAATCCAGACAGAAAGCTTAGGATTGGCTATCTTTACTCCTGTTGCTATGGCTGCAGGTCTTCCGTGAATGCCATGGAAACCGTATGAATTCACATAGTATGGGAAACGTGAAGAACAGCCTATACCAGAAACGATACAATAGTCTTCTTTCTTGTAGTTTATCTTTGGAAAAACATTATGAACGGCAGCAAGAATAGCGTGATCTCCGCATCCAGGACACCATTTTACCATTTGATTTGACGTAAAATCTGTTTTGGTTAAAGCAACGTTTGAATGTTCTATCATGATTATTTTCCTCCGTTCATTATTTTGTTAAACTCTTCTTTCAATTCTGCAACCTCAAATGGCAGACCTTGTACTTTGTTGTACTGATGGAAAAGAATACCTTGGTAGTTCATTCGTAGATAATTCACAAACTGACCCATATTCAATTCACATACAACAATCTTTTTATACTTTCCAAGTATCTCTCCTGTGTTCTTTGGCAAAGGAGATATATAGTTGAAGTGGGTGTATGCCACTTTCTTGCCTTCTGCTCTCAATTCATTGATGGCTGTTTTCAAAGCTCCATGTGTTCCGCCCCAGCCTACAACAAGAAGTTCTGCATCTTCATCTCCATAAACCTCTTGCAAAGGAAGACGTTCTGCAAGTCTGTCTATTTTTTCCTTACGATAATGAACCATTTTCTCATGGTTAAGATTATCGGTTGAAACCTCTCCTTTTCCGTCTGTCTTTTCCAAGCCGCCTATCCTGTGTCTCAAACCGTCCATTCCAGGAATAGCCCATTGACGCACCAAAGTCTTTGGATCTCTTCTGTATGGCTGATAGTTAGGGTCATTAGGCGTAGCAAATGGCGGATGAATCTCAGGGAAATCGCTCATTTTTGGTATTTTGAACAACTGGGAACCGTTGCCAAGATAAGCATCTGAAAGAAGTATCACCGGAGTCATTGTCTCCAAGGCAAGTCTGGCTGCTTCAAAAGCCCAATAGAAGCAATTGGCTGAAGTGGATGGTGCAACAATGATACAAGGTGCTTCTCCGTTTCTTCCAAACAAAGCCTGGCTCAAGTCGGCCTGCTCTGTTTTTGTAGGCAGACCTGTGGAAGGGCCGCCACGCTGAACATCTATCACCACCAAAGGAAGCTCTGCCATAACAGCCAAGCCCAAAGCTTCACTCTTCAGGGACAAGCCTGGACCAGAAGTTGAGGTACAAGCCAAAGCACCTGCAAATGATGCTCCTATGGCTGAACATATTCCTGCTATCTCGTCTTCAGCCTGAAAAACTCTTGCTCCCAGACTCTTTCTTTTTGCTAACTCTACCATTATATCAGTAGCAGGAGTGATAGGATATGAACCAAGGAAAAGATTCAAACGTGATTTTTCAGCAGCAGCAAGCAAACCCCATGCTGTTGCAATGTTACCCGTTATGTTTCTGTATTTTCCCTTTGGCATATCGGCAGTATCCACATCCAGTCTTTGCAAAGGCACTTCCTGTACGTCTATATTCTCGCAATAGTTGTAACCAGCACGTATCACTCTTTTGTTGGCATCCACCACCTCAGGCTTATTCTTGAATTTAGCCTGCAAGTATTCGTCGGCATGTGTTGTCTGCTTCCCAAAAATGAAGAATATCATTCCCAAGGCAAACATATTTCTGCACTTCAACGCACTTTTTCTGTCTGAGAATATATCTTTCACTGCCTCCAATGTCAATGTGGTAATAGGAGCCTTGACAACATTGTAGGAAGAAAACTCCTCTGAGTCCAAAGGAGAGGATTCGTAACCCGCCTTTTTGATAGCCTCCTCTGTAAAAGTGTCCAAATCCACTATAATGGTAGCACCTTTTACAGCCCATTTCAGGTTGGATTTAAGGGAAGCAGGATTCATACAGACAAGCACGTCTGCCTTGTCTCCGGAAGAGTATATTGTCTTTCCAATATGCACCTGAAAACCGGAAACACCTGCTATTGTATTGTGAGGAGCACGTATTTCTGCCGGATAGTCAGGAAACGTTGCAATATCATTTCCGTCCAAGGCAGAAGTATCAGAAAACAAAGTTCCGGAAAGCTGCATTCCATCACCGCTATCGCCAGCAAATCTGACAACAGCATCTGTTTTTCTCATAATATTTTTTGTCGCCATAATTCTTTTTATTCGTTCTTGTTTATGTTATGTTTTCTTACTTGTAAAACATTTTGCAAAAATACTATAAGTTATTGGAATAGACCTATTTTTTTAAGAGCTATTTTTCTATTTGGCAGTAAGAGTGGTAACTGTATGCAAATAAAGACAGTGTTTTCCATCTTCACAAGAACAACAATAAGTATTATCACCAAACACAGGGGCTTTATTCTGTGAAGACCAAGTTTTCAGAAAAAAAGACTTCGTTTTCGTGAAAAAAAACGAAGTTTTCATACCCTAAAAAGTAGGTTTTTGGACCCTAAAAACGAAGATTTAAAAATTAAAAACGAAGTTTTTTTCACGAATAGCTAAACATCTGTAAATATGATAAATATATCCTCTACAAAAGTCGCAAAAAGATGATAACAGTGCGTATTTATTGTTTGCTTAGCATAGACTATTGATGTAGCGTCTCTCCGAGACGCTACATCCTTTTTTTTATTGTTCATTTTCTTTAGAAGAGAACGAACCCAAAGAAGCGTTCTTTTTAGGAAAAAGCGTCAAACGTCCTGAATGTACGTTTCGCATAATCGCACTTATTATCGTGCGATGAATTTAAAGTACATTAACTTTGATTGGTATTG
>CAZXEN010000033.1:0-19164 GCA_964639765.1 uncultured Bacteroidaceae bacterium | reverse complement strand
TTTATCATTTTTTTTAAATTTTAATTTGTTGAGCCTTACGCTGTGAAGCGTAAGGCTGTTTTGTTTAAGAAAAAGCAACCTTGTAGCGTCTCAAAGAGACGCTACAAAACGAAGTTTTAATTTCTTAAAACGAAGTTTGCGTTGCAATAAAACGAAGTTTTAAAACTTTAGAACGCCGTTTTATTTCAAGCAATCTAACTTTAAATAAACCATACTTTCAAAGCAATGCCCCCTTCCCATTACAACCCGACAAAATCCTTGTTTAAGAACTTAAATTTTGAGGAAACCCTATATTTTGCCTAAATAGATTTTGAGGAAACCCTATATTTTCACCCAAATAAATTTTGAGGTTTTGAAAAAATATTATATTTTTGCATCGTAAAAATCAGAAAACAAAAGATATATATGATTAATAAACAATTGATTTTCAAAAGAAAGATATACGACACTATGCTTCAATGGAAGCAAGAGAGAGTTGGGGCAACAGCTCTTCTTATCAAAGGAGCAAGACGTGTAGGGAAATCAACCATTGCAGAAGAGTTTGCAAAAAGAGAGTATAAAAGCTATATTGCTGTCGATTTTGCTGACGCTCCAGAGTCTGTGTGGGAAGCTGTAAAACATATATCAGACAGAGATGACTTTTTTATGAGATTGCAGTTCATCTATGGGGTAAGACTATACGAAAGACAGTCTGTAATTATCTTTGACGAGATACAGAAATGTCCGGAAGTCCGACAAGCTATCAAATATCTTGTGAAAGACGGGCGGTATGACTATATTGAAACAGGCTCCCTGCTTTCCATAAAAAAGAATGTGCAGCATATTGTGATACCAAGTGAAGAAACTCGTATAACAATGCTTCCTATGGATTATGAGGAATTTCGCTGGGCTTTGGGGGACACTGTTACAATACCTATGTTAAAGGAGGTTTTTCAATCTGGCAAGTCCTTGGGCGATGATATGTGCCGAAAGCTTTTGAGAGATATGCGTCTTTATATGCTTGTGGGCGGTATGCCTCAAGCTGTGGAGACTTATCTTCACACAAAAAACCTTACCGATGTGGATAACAAGAAACGTGAGATACTTGAACTGTACAATGACGACTTTCAAAAGATAGACTCCTCTGGAAGAATATCACAACTGTTCAGTGCCATTCCCTCTCAGCTTAACAAAAATGCTTCACGCTATTCAGTAAACAAAGTATTGGAAAACCACGGAAGCAAAAACTCCATGTCCAAATTGCTCAAAGAATTAGAGGAGAGTCAAACCGTTATCTTTGCCCATCACGCTGACGACCCCAATGTAGGAATGCCTATGCATACCGATTACAATCAATATAAATTGTATCTTGGAGATACAGGCCTGTTTATTACTCTTGCTTTCTGGGATAAGTCTGCAACAGAAAATGTAATATACCAGAAACTCTTGTCAGATAAACTTTCTGCCGATCTTGGATATGTGTATGAAAATCTTGTTGCACAAATGCTTGTCGCCGCAGGGAACAGATTGTTTTACCATACTTGGCCGACAGAAAGCGGGAAGCATAACTATGAGATAGATTTTATTCTTTCGAGAGGCAACAAGATTTGCCCGATAGAAGTGAAATCCTCCGGATACAAATCACATGCATCTCTTGATGCTTTTCAGAAAAAGTTCTCCAACCGCATAGGCAACCGATATATGATTTATCCTAAGGATTTGCGAAAGGAACAAGACTTGCTGTGCGTTCCTGTGTTTATGTCTATGTTCTTATAAGAAAATATCTACAAAAAGACAGCGGAAAAACAATTTTCCGCTGTCTTTTTTGTGTCATTTAAAGAAAGCAACGTTTGTCAGAAAGAACTTGTGATAGTCATAAACAAACCATTGCTTGCAGGAACTTCTCTGCACACACCTCCTATACAAAGAATACCTTGTCTTTGTTTCCCGTATGATATTTGTATTCTTGTGGTGTTGATAGTATATCCTGCAGAGATATTATAATAATGTACTTTGTCGCCTTGCTCTGTTCCATAGTTCCATTGGTCTGAAAGAGCAAAGAAATAGTTTCCTTTCAGATTGTATTCCGCTCCAACTTGCAACCAATCGCCTTTTGCAAACTCGTCATAGTCTTGTTTTGTGGTGAGCCATTGTATTTCTCCTTTCAAAGAATTGTGAGAAGAAAACCTGTATATACCTTCTGCCACCAAAATATGGGCATATATCATAGGATTGCCCGGATGTCCGTATGCGATAGGATTAAACTCCTGATAGGAATACATAAAATTCATTTTGTAGTCCTTGGAGAATTTTTTGTTTAACTCAAGGTTGATTTCCTGAAAATATTTTTCATCGCCAAGTTTAAAGAAATCGCTTTCATAACCCAGCGAACCTTTTTCGTTTAGGGTATGACCCTTTGGAGCAGTCTTATCTATTGAGGTAACATAAGAGTAGTTGAGTTTTACGTCCATTCCGTTTTTACCGCCAAGGAAAGTTCCTTTCTTTATCTTATACATGACATCTGCCTGAAAACCCATTTCGCCGTCCAGCTGGGTTGCGTATGAATACATGGACATAAGGGAATAGGAGTGTTGTTTTGTGATGGCTGGAAGATAATTGACATTAAGCATTCTGCCTTGCAGAGTCCTCTTTGATTTGAAAGACATATTGTCTATGCGTTTTCCTTCCAAACGGACAGCAAAACCTTTTATGCTGTAGTCGGCAGCAAGCAACAAAGCATTACCTTTGTGGTAGATATAATTATTCATTGCGTTGGGATCCTGTCCTTTTTGGGCAAATTCTCCTTGAAGGTTGAAATTCTTGTATCCTAAATTCAGACGTATTGCTCCAGCTCCTATGTTTTCGGGAATATTTAGTTTGTAAAGACTTGTACCTACCGTGATGTTTTCTGTTGCTGCCTGTTCATAGACAGAGACAAAACTACCGCCAAGGCTTATCCTCAAATCAGAAAAAGCAAACTTTGGTATAATATCGTTGAAAGAAACTTCTGCATCTGCTCCTCTCACCAGCCCATTGTCTGTTTCCCAAACATCGTCCCAGTAATATCTTTGTTTGCCTACAATACCTTTAAGAGTAACGCCATTGAAAGGTTTTGCCACAATACGCAAGCCGTCCATGGCATTGTCCAAACCAAGGTTTCTCTCCTCGTATGAACGGAAGACAAGACCATTGCCAAACTGTTCATAGTAATTTCCCACCGTAATCTCAAAGAAATCTTTCTTGTATGATGCAAACCTGTAGGCAATGCCTGCTCCCTTGTACTCGTTGTCAAAGCCAAGGATAGGATTCAGATAGGCTTCGTAACGAAAACCGGCTGAGAAATTGTCTGTGCTGTAGAGTATGTTGGCAAAAGCATTGATACGCATCTTGTCTTCCAAAGCTGCAGAACCTATGACGCTGTCTTTCTTGGAAGACTGCAAATCTGTCTGGAAGTTCCCTGTTACTTTACCTCCCAATATCCCTTGTGCATTGGAAATATAAGACAAGGAAAACATAATCACTATAAGTAAAATTCTTCTCATAATATTTGTTGTTTAATTTGCTACAAAATTACAAAAATTTTATTGAATTGATAAATATATTTTCTTTATTGGTGAAGAAAACAACAAAGAGCCTCAGCACCAGCAAAGCACAATACATTTTATTTATACCATTCTTTGTACATCATATAGTGTTCGGCAAAACTTTCCGCCTGACCGACTCTTGCCATCTTGATAAACTTTGCAGGTACTCCTCCCCAAAGTTCTCCCTTGCCAACCTTGGTGTTGGAAAGGACCAAAGCTCCTGCTGCCACCACTGCTCCTTCTCCTATCTCACAACCGTCAAGAAGCGTTGCTCCCATTCCTATTAAAGCACCGTCTTTTATATCGCAGGCATGAACAGTTACATTGTGTCCTATGCTTACATTGTTACCTATGTTTACAGGACCGGTTTTGTATGTTGCGTGGATACAGGAACAGTCCTGAATGTTGGTATTGTTGCCTATGCGTATGCTGTTCACATCTCCACGTATAACAGCAGAGAACCATACAGAACAATTGTCTCCCATAATAACATCCCCTATGACAGCAGCGTTTTCGCTAAGATAGCAGTCTTTGCCAAATTGAGGTGTTTTGTTCAAAAGTGTTTTTATTATAGCCATGGTCTTGTATCTTTTGTAAAAAAGAAAAAAGAGACATATTTGTCTGTCTCCTTTTCTTGTTGTAAAACGGATTTATTTCTTTTCAAAATCACCTTTACCTACTCCACAAACAGGGCAAACCCAGTCTTCTGGAATATCTTCAAACTTTGTTCCTGGTGCAATACCACCGTCAGGGTCACCAACTGCAGGATTGTAAATGTATCCGCAAACTGTGCATTCGTAAGTATCCATATCGTTATACTTTTTTTAAGGTTAGTAAATAAATTATCGTTTGCAAATATACAATTAATTTATAACATCACAAGCAAAAAGAAATATTTATTTGATTTGTTTCAGATATTCTTTCAAGAGTTTTTCTATATACTTGCCCAAAACATCAAATTCTATATTGACAACCGTTCCCTCTTTGAAAGAATGGAAATTGGTGTGTTCAAAGGTATAAGGTATTATGGAAACAGAAAACATGTCCTTTTCACTGTCCACAACCGTCAAACTTACACCATTGACACAAATGGAACCTTTTGGCACTGTTATGTGTTCATTGCTGCTGTATCTGAAGAAATATCTCCATGATCCTTTTTCATCAACAACTTTTGTACAGACAGCAGTGGTATCAACATGTCCTTGAACTATATGACCGTCAAATCTTCCGTCCATAAGCATGCTTCTTTCCACATTTACTTCTGAACCTACTTGCCATTGTCCAAGGTTTGTCTTGTCCATTGTTTCTTTCATTGCAGTAACAACATACTGGCATTTCTCCTTGTCAAGCTTTACCACCGTAAGGCAACATCCATCGTGTGCAAAACTTTGGTCAATATGCAGGTCTTTTGCAATATCACATTCAAGTGTGAAATGAAAGTTTGTGTTCTCCTGTTCTATCTTAACGACTTTAGCCGTTTTTTCTACTATTCCGGTAAACATAATATGTATTTTATTCTTTATCTTGTATTAATTTGAAATCTATTTGTCTTTTGTCCAAATCTACTTTTGTCAGCAGCACCCTTACCTTGTCACCCAGACGATAAGCTTTTTCTGTGTCTCTTCCTATTATCTGGTAATTATCTTCGTCAAACATATAGAAATCATCTTTCAGTGAAGTTATCCTTACCAATCCCTCACATTTTTCTTTGCTTGTTACAACGTGTATCCCCCATCTGCTGACACTGTTTATTTCTCCCTCAAACTCTTCTCCAATCTTGTTTAGAAGAAATTCTGCCTGTTTGAATTTTACACTCTCTCTTTCAGCCTCGGCAGCCTTTTTCTCCATTTCAGAACAATGCTTACAGTATTCTTCATATTCTTCTGAGCTTACGGAAGCACCGTTGTTCTGATAATGAGTCAGCAAACGATGCACAAGCATGTCAGGATAACGTCGTATAGGCGATGTGAAATGAGTATAATAGCGGAAGGACAATCCATAGTGTCCAATGTTTTTGCAGGAATAAAAAGCCTTGCTCATCGTTCTTAAAGCTATGGAAGAAAACATCGTCTCAAAAGAAGAACCTTTTACTTCGTTCAGAACACTGTTATAGGATTGTATAAGAGCTTTGCGGTTATCGTTCTTGATAAGAAAACCAAGTTTTGAAGCAAACTGTTTGAACGAATCCACCTTATCACTGTTAGGCTCATCATGAACACGGTATACAAACGTTCTTTTGTCCTTCCTCTCTTTCGCAAGACCTATCTCTTCAGCCACTGTTCTGTTTGCCAGCAGCATCCATTCCTCCACAAGCCAGTTGGCTTCCTTGCTTTCCTTTAGATGTATGCCTATAGGTTTCTTTTGCTCGTCAAGGTCAAAGACATATTCGGGAGTCTCAAAGTTTATGGCTCCTTTTTTTATTCTTTCACTGCGAAAATGATTTGCTATTTCCCAAAGCGGAAGGATATATTCGGAAAGATAGCCTGTTTTCTCTTCTATCTCCTTTTGAACTTCCTCGTATTTGAACCTCTTGTCGGAATGAATGACAGTTCTGCCTATCCAATGGTTTATGATTTCTTTTTCTTTGCTGACTTCAAAAACCACACTGTAGCAAAGAGAGTCTTCTCCCTCACGCAAGGAGCAAAGTTCATTGCAAAGCCTCTCTGGAAGCATAGGGACTGTCCTATCAACAAGATAAACCGAGGTTCCACGTTTGTATGCTTCTTCGTTGATAGATGAATCTTCTTTTACAAAATAGGTAACGTCGGCTATATGTACGCCAATTTCATAATTTCCGTTTTCAAGAGTGCGGAAAGACAAAGCATCATCAAAGTCTTTGGCATCTGATGGGTCTATTGTAAATGTAGTTGTTGCACGATAATCCCTGCGATGCTGAAGTTCTGATTTTATGTCAAAACTGATTTTTGAAGCTTCTTTTATAACCTCTTTTGGAAAATCAGAAACGAGGTCATTGTTCACAAGAATACTTTGCATCTCTACTTCGTTGTCTCCGCTCTTGCCCAGAACTTTCACTATCTCTGCAGAGAATTCTGCGTGATTGTTCTCCTCTTCAACAAGTCTTGCTATAGCTTTGTCCCCATTGGCAAAAGATACCTGAGTTTTTTTGATGTAGAAACGGCTTATGCTGTCATCATCAGGATAGAAATACGCAAAGCCTTTGTGTTTCTCCAGTATTCCTGCAAACTGTGTACGTTTTCTTTCTATTACCTCTACAACCTGTCCTCGTTTTTCCTTGCTTCTGCGGCGTGGAAGGACATATATTCTTACTCTGTCTCCATCTATTGCATTAAGGGAGTCTTCCCTTTTTATTTTTACAAGATCATCAGTATTGTCCACGGTAACATATATAGGTCGTGAGTGTTTTATCTCTATTATTCCCGTAAAATATAAAGTATTGTTGTCTCTTTTCTTTCGTCTCATCTATCAAAATTTTTCTAAGAATATAACGTAAAATAGTTCTATTTGTTATTTCTTGGAGGTAAAGATTGATAGTTGCGTGTCAGGAACGTCTGAACAAAGAAAAGAATACATATAATAATACCTATTTTGTAAGGAGAGGTTATATCGTTGGGACTAAAAAGAATTTTACTCAAAGGATTTACTATTATGGGAGAAATAAACTGTCCCAAGTATAGCGAAGCTGAAATCAAAGGCATAACTGTTGTCGCAGCATCTTTTCCTCCCTTGATGGAAGCAATGGTATTCAGATAGGGTATAGCTATTCCGTTGGCCATGCCAATCAACAAAGAACCTGCCAGCAGCCACATGGAAGATATGCCATAGGCATAGCAGACATACCCGAGCAGAAACAAAAGAGGGGCAAAGTATTTCATGGCTTTTGGTACAATATTCATTATCTTGCCAAACAGCAGTCCCATAAATACTGCCACAAGATCCAGACCTACCATTATCACAGTTATCCCGTTGGAAGAAAGGTTTGTGGTTTGGGAAGATATGATTGCAAAGTTTGTAGGAAAGATAAAAAATATCACCATGACAAACAGCATCCCCGTAACAGAAGGATGAAATCTTGACAGACTCTTTATGGATATGTTGCCCGAAGCCGTTATTCTGTCGTTAGGCAGATAAGCCAGCACCAGCAACAATGCCAATATTCCCAGCAGATAGACAAGGAAAGCATAGTTCCATGCAATATTTGCCAGAAGACCTGCAAGCAAAGTGGCTATAACTCCTCCCATCTGACTCATAGCACCTGCCAAACCCATAAGCCTTGCCTGTTCTTCTGGTGGAAAATAAAAGGAAAGCAATCCTGTTGACAAAGGCATGATGAGTCCTACACTTATTCCCAGCAATGCTCTCAGGACAAGCAGAAGAACCATGTTGTCTGCAAAGAAGGCAGCACTGCCGGCGATTATATAAATCAGCAAGCCTGTCACTGCTATTGTCTTCGTCTTGAAAAACCTGCAGATATAGGAGAAGAAAAGATTTGTAATAATGATGAACAATGCAGGCAGGGAAACCACAAACTGTATGAGAATATCCGAGGAGGAAGAAAAATGATGCCTTATGGTTCCAAGTGCTGGAGCCATTGCTGCGCCTGCCATGACAGTAAGGAGAGAAATACTAAGAATGGTAAATGTTACCTTTTTTGAAATTTTTGTCTTCATAGTCTTTTCAATGTTTTTTTAATGTTGGGTCTTTTCTGTTTTTGAAATCTTCAGACACTTACAAAAAACATTCGGAACGAGAAGACAAAGCAAGGGGATACAGTTCCCAAGTCCTACTATTTAATTTCAGATGCTTACAATTTCGGGTGCAAAATTACAAAATTTCTCAGAAAGAGAAAGGAATGGAGATACCAAATCTTTCCTTGAACTGTATTTTGGTTGAAAAGTCTTTGTCTATTGCTGTCTGCACATTGAAGAAGGCATTGAGGAACTTGAATATCTTTACAGTAACAAAGACCTCACCGTTGATATCAGTATCCACAAGCGGCTTTTCATAATCGTAAAACAAATCCAGCTTGCACAAAAGATTGATGTTGGTGGCGATATCTCTTTTATAGAACAGCTTTACGTATGAACCCAAAGAGAATTTCCATGCATCGTCTATTTCATCTGTGTATCCAAAGGCAGAACCTCTCAATCTCTTGTCCAAAACGTATGTTGTCTTGCCTGTAAGCACAGAGAACAAAGCAGAGAAATGCTTGATCTTATACTCCAATCCTATGGAAGAAGTCAAGATAGCCGGTGCCAGACCTGCAGAAATAAAGATAGTGTCATTTTTATATCCGTTGTCAAACTGTGTCTTCAGGTTTATCAATGCAGAATAGTTCCAATTGCCGACGGCTTTGTAGCCATATATTGAGTTCCATTCAAATTTATCATCGCTCTTTATCCAATGGTTTGTCTTGTCCCATATACCTTCTCCGCTAACATCCTGACGAGTTCTTCCATACGACATTTCCAGTGTATTGTCCATTTTGTGTTTTCCATTGATGTAGTTGTAGTAGCCTTTCAAAAAAGAACCGAACGCAAAGTTACTATAACCTCCGGCAGACCAGTTGCTGATTTGGTTTTGTTCCAACGTAAAAATAAGGTCTGTTTTCTCTGTCCAATGCTTTGGCTTTGGAGGTATGGAATCTGTTTTTTCGTTTGTCTGTGCAGATATAGTCAGAGAGACAACCAAACAAGCCATTAGAAATATAATCTGTTTTTTCATGATATTGTCGTTTTGTTAGTGTTTTTTCAATTTACGGATTAAAAAGCCTTCTCCTATGATACATAGAAGCAATAATGTTAAAATTAGAAACGTAAAATCAAACTTTTTATTACTCTGTTTGAAGTAAGTGCTTATCATTTTCCTGTTATTAAAAACCTGAACGGTTTGCAAACCTGCTTTTTTCAGCTCTTTGTTTAGGGAAGAGACATCATAAAACATCAATTCAGACTCTTTGCGTGGATAGTTTACAGCCAAGGCTCCAAGAGTTTTGTCCTTGTCGGTGAGTTTGTATATTCCGGCTTGTTTTATTTGATAGTTAAGACGGAAACCTGTGCGGTCGTTTTGCCTTATCATCTGCGGAACAACAGAAACAGTGTTATTGTCATTGCTTATGGTGATTGTTTCAGATGAAAGTTCATCAGAAAACAGGGAAAGGTCCATAAAAGAGTTGTCATTCATAAAAAGAAAGGGCTTAAGGAGTTTTTCGGAATAAAGAATCATGTTCCAAAGAGTAGGGACAAAGATACTCTGGGAGGGAAAATCGGAAAACTCTTCAGAAAAAGGCACGGCAAACATATAGGTCTTGCTGGTTTTGGTGGCACTTTCAACAAGAAAAGCGTCTCCGTTTGCAAGTGTCATTATATCTTGTTGTGAGATACCAGAGGATTTTAGGAATTTATAGTATTTTTTAACTTCCGGCAGAGGCATATTTTCTGTAACAGAAGAGAAAACAGCTTTATACAATGGATTTTTATCGTCCAAGGAATTTACTTTCATTTTCTTTTCCTCCAAAGACTGATATGATGGCAGATGCATTGAACCTAAAGCAGAAGAATAGGAAGAAACGGTGTTGTCAGGAGACGGAATAATGATGAGCGAACCGCCTTTTTCCCTGAAAACATTCAAGGCATTTGCCAACCCGGAGGATATTTCACTTAGAGAAGATAGGATAATAACATTATATTTTGCAAAAACAGAAAAATCCATCTGATGTTCCGACATATTGTCCAGTTGCACTTCAGCACTATGGTTGAAAAGACGGTCAAGATACTTGTTGTCTTTGCCGTTAAGGGACAAAACCTTTATCTTTTCGTTGATGTTCATTGCAAAATAGAAGTCATCATCGTAGGTTATAGGACTATCAAGGATTTGTACCTTGCCTTTTAGTACTCCGGAGTGCTTTATCACAAACGACATATCAACATTTGTGGAAGAATGCTTGGCAAGACTGACATTGACCATACTTTGTTGAACATCGTCTATGAAGAGTTTGACAGGAAGGTTGTCAATATTTTCATCTGAAGCGTTCTTTATCCTTACGGTTATACCCGCCTTTTGTCCTTGTTGATAGATATTCCTGTCAAAAGAAAGGGAATCAACATATACATTGTTTATATTGGATACCTGCAACGGAAGAAAAATATCCTGCAGTGTGGTGTCTGGTTTTACATTGCTTAAGTCTGTTTGCGAAACTTGAAAATCCGAGACAAGAAAAACCCTTTTGTTTGCCTCGTTTCGCATACCTAAGAGATGATGTGCTGTATTCAGCAATGTGGAATAAGGATAGGACGAAGGGGAAACTTCTACTTGTTTGAGAAACTCCATGAATGTTTTCTTGCCTACAAAGTGTTTGTGTCTGCCTTCCAAGTCCATAGTCAGCAGACAAAAGACGTCGTTGTCAGAATATTCTTTTAGGATTTCCTCAGCCTTGCTTTTTGCGGTCTGTAGAGCAGAACCTTTTTTTGCAATGTTCTGCATGGAAAAACTGTTGTCCAATATAATAACCACAGCATTGCTGTCTTCTCCTTTCAGTTGGGTGTTGTTGTTTTTTATATAAGGCTGGGAAAACAAAAGAGCAAGCAAAAGAATAATAAGACAACGGGACAAAAGCAAAAGTCTTTCAAGTAATTTGTTGTGTTTTTTGTTTGCGATGGCAATGTTTTTCAACATAGCCACATTGGTAAACAGCACTTGTTTAAATCTGTGAAAGTTAAACAAATGCACAACTATTGGAATTACAATAGCCAAACCTAACAAAAGAAAATATGGATATAAAAAACTCATACCGTCATACCAATATTTGTATCTGCAAAGATACGAAAGTTTTCCTAAACACAGTTTGTTGAATACAAAATAAAAAAACTACCATGTTTTTACTTTTGTTCTAAAGGATTTGCTGTATGACCCATCAGACCTTTGGGAAACTATCCTGCAACCAAGCTTACAGCATATCCTTGGAAGAGTTTTTAGTCATATATTCACAAATAATCCGAAAAACAGCAAAAAAATTTTTTTGATTTTATACAATAAACGAATAAAAAGTAAGTTATAGAGGTGGATTATAAATAATATAGTACAAAACAATAAAAATTTTTATTAAAAGACATGGCAGATTTCAGAAAAGAAAGCGACCTTATAGGCGAACTTAATGTTCCTGTAGATGCTTTATACGGAGTACAATCCCTTAGAGGATTTAATAATTTCAAGATTTCAGGTGTTCCAATGAACGCTTATCCTAATTTCATCAAAGGTTTTGCAATTACCAAACATGGTGCAGCCATTGCCAACCACGCTCAAGGAAAACTTACAGACGAGCAGTTCAAAGCGATGGTACAGGCTTGTGAAGAAATGAAAGAAGGAAAATTGGATCAGTATTTCCTAAGTGATATGATTCAAGGAGGAGCAGGTACTACTGTCAATATGAATGCAAACGAAGTAATTGCCAACCGTGCATTGCAGATAATGGGACATAAACCAGGAGAATACAAATATTGTTCACCAAATGACCATTCCAACGCTTCTCAATCAACTAACGATGCTTATCCAACAGGATTCCATTTTGGACTTTACTTGGAAAGTGAAAAACTTATCAAGGCTATCAACGATTGCGCTGCAAGTTTGGAAAAGAAGGCCAACGAGTTCAAGAACATTGTCAAGATGGGACGTACTCAGTTGCAAGACGGTGTTCCTATGACTTTAGGACAGAGCTTTGGTGCTTTTGCAACCATGCTTAGAAAAGCAGCTAAGGATGTAGAAAGAGTAAGAGAAAATCTTTTGGAAGTTAATATGGGTGCTACTGCAATAGGTACAGGTATCTGTGCAGAGCCAGGTTATTCTGAATTATGTATCAAAGCTCTTAGGGATATAACAGGTTGGAACGTTACTTTGGCAGAAAATCTTATAGAGGCAACTCCTGACACAAGTGCATTGGTAGGTTTGTCAAGCGAACTAAAACGTACCGCACTTAGAGCAATAAAAATATGCAACGACCTTCGTCTTATGGGTAGCGGTCCAAGATGTGGTTTGGCAGAAATTCATCTTCCAGAAATGCAGCCAGGTTCTTCTATCATGCCAGGAAAAGTAAATCCTGTTATACCAGAAGTTATGAACCAACTTTGCTATAAAGTAATAGGAAATGACACTGCTGTTATGCTTGCAAGCGAAAATGCACAACTGGAACTTAACGTTATGGAACCTGTTGCTGTATATTGCTTGTTCGAAAGCATCAATCTATTGACAAACGGTTTCAATACATTGCGTACCCTTTGCATCGATGGTATAGAGGCAGACGAAGAAAACTGCAAGAACTTCATAGCAAAAGCTATAGGCACAGTTACTGCTTTGAACCCTTACATTGGATACAAAAACAGTACAAGAATTGCCAAGATAGCTAAGAAAACAGGTAAAGGTGTTTATGAAATAGCATTGGAAAATGGTGTTCTTACAAAAGAACAGCTTGATACTATCTTCGCACCTGAAAACATGATTAAGCCGGTTAATCTTCCTATAAAGGCAGACCAAGACAAAATCATGGAAACTTTGGAAGCTATACTTGCAAAACTTTAATTGCTGAGTTTAGATAGATAAAATGTGTTTAAGGTCTTTAAGGTCATTAATGGCTTTGAAGACCTTAAATGTTTTCTCTTACTAAAAAGAATATATGTTTTCCATACTTGTACCCATATACAACTATGATGTAACAAAACTTGCACAAGACTTGTCTTTGTTGTCAGAGAAAGAGAACAGGGACTGTGAGTTAGTCTTTGCAGACGATTTTTCCTCTGACAAAGAATTGGCTTATAGGAACAGGGTCTTTCTTTCCTCTCTGCCAAACACACGATACATAGAGCTAAAAGAAAACTTTGGCCGTTCAAAGATAAGAAACTTCCTTGCAGACCAGGCCAATGGAGAATGGCTGTTGTTCTTGGATTGCGACAGTGGTGTGGTCAGAGAAGATTTTCTTCACAACTATATCTCACAGACAAAACAATATGATATCGTATGCGGAGGTACTGTCTATTGTCCAAAATCTGCTATAAGCAGGGAATATCTCCTGCATTGGAAGAATGGAAAACAGAGAGAAGAACAGAGAAAACATTTCACCACAAACAATTTCATGATACGCAAGGAAATATTTCGCAGCGTAAGGTTTAACGAGCAGATAAAAGGTTATGGACATGAAGACACTTTATTTGCCTGCGAATTAGCCAAGCATAATTATAATATTTGCTTTGCAGACAATCCTGTGGAACATCTGGGATTAAAAGAAACAGACAGATTTATTTCCGATACCATAAACGCAAGCCGCAACCTTGCAATCCTATACAAGAACCCGAAATACAAAGATTTTTTGGGAGATTTATCCCTTATAAAAGCCTACAAAAAGCTGAATGCCCTGCACATTGCAAAGGTATATGCCAAGGTTTTTCCTTTTTTCAGAGTTTTTTTTGTCAGACAACTACATTCTTCAAGACCTTGTCTGAGATTTCTGGACCTTATAAAATTATACAGCGTCTGTTCCGTATAGTTTATCACCCTTTTTAAAGTACAAGCAAAAGAAACATATTGAACAGCAGTGCGACAACACAGGTTATTGTCGTGATAAGTATGGCTGGGCGCAAGAAATGTTTTGAGGAGATAAGTACATTTTCTTTCTCCGCTTCTTCTATTACTATAAGGTTAGCCATTGCTCCCACTATGGTCAGGTTGCCGGCAAGGGTAGAGGCAGAAGCCAAGGTAAGCCACAGGATTTCACTCTTGGCGATGTTCATCAACGGAAGCATAAAGACGGTATAAGGCACATTGCTCAAAACTTGGGAAAGCAGAATGGAGATAACGAATAGGAAAAGTATGGAAAGAGCGTTTTCCTGTAGGGATATATTGAAGATAAAGTCTAAAACTCCACTTTGTTTTATCCCTGCAACCAAGACAAAGAGACTTGCAAAGAACAGCAAGAGAGAAAAATCCACACCCTGAAAAACTTTTTTTGCATCATGTCTGGAAAACAGAAGGATAAGAGCAGAACCGCTTATAGCAATCACCGGTATGGACAGACGGAGCAACTTGCCAAAGAAAAAACCTGCCACAACCAAAGCAAAGACAAGCAGGGAAAACCTCATCTTTTTCAGTTCTGCCTTGGGATAGTTCTGTTTTGCGATGCTTATATTGGTATATTTTGAAAAAATATCTCTATTTGTTTTCTTTATCACAAAAATAATTACAACCATAGACAACAACGCAACCGGCAACATACAAATCATAAACTTTGCGTAACTGATATTAGAAGCAATACCAATAATCATATTTTGGGGATTACCCGTTATTGTCATCAAAGAACCAGCATTAGCAGAAAATATTTCTCCAAGTAAAAACGGCACAGGATTCAATTTAGATTGTCTGCATATATTGATAATTACAGGAGTAAAAAGCAGGACCACAGCATCATTCACCAAAAAAGCAGAAGCAAAACCGGTAATAAGTACAATAACGCCAAGCAAAGCCGTTGTGTTTTTTGCATGTTCTGTTGTGGTGTAGGATATAAATTCAAAAAATCCGTCCAGCCTAAGCGCCGAAATGATAATCATCATTCCCAAAAGCAGGACAATAGTGTTGAAGTCTATGCTCTGCAAGGCAAAATCAAAGTCTATAACCCCCAAAGCCACCATCAAGACCGCACCTACAAAGGCTGAGGTCTTTCTGTTCAGATTTATAAGAGGCAACTTGTTGAAGATTATACCTGAATAACTTAATACAAATATCAGCAAGGCTATGATTTGGTTGCTTGTCATAGGCAAAAGATGTTCATTGCTTTTTCATACATCTGACACTTCTGCCAAATGCCCTGAAACCATAGACGGTAACATTGGTTGTAATCTCAGACTTGTTGAAATCCATACAGGAAGAGAGTCCTCTTGACTTGGCATCTCCTCCCCAATAATATCCACGCATTCCTTGATATTGAATATCTCCAGAATAAGCATTTCTCAATCCAGCACAAGGAAGTTTTATTTGCCCGTCTGCAATGCTTAGATAATATGCTCCTGTTCCTGTAGGTTTTATCTCTGCTCCCAAAACCAAGACTGCTCTCCATTCTTT
Source organism: uncultured Bacteroidaceae bacterium (assembly GCA_964639765.1). Classification (GTDB taxonomy): domain Bacteria; phylum Bacteroidota; class Bacteroidia; order Bacteroidales; family P3; genus Scybalousia_A. Next base: position 3,523 of record CAZXEN010000033.1, on the reverse strand, counting down.
TTCTGTAGGCAAACGATAGCCACAAGGACAAGGATTATTTGTCTGTTCATCACCCCATAAATCATCTTTGGGAGAAGAAATCCAATCATTTGCATGAGAATAGTCTATTATAAACTTCTTGGTTGTTGTAATAAAATTGGGCGATATTTTCATAATAGTATCTGATAAACGCTTTTCGTGTCCATCTGTTGATCTTCCCCATTGATATAAATCTCCCCAAGAATCCGAAGAAGAAACATCTTCGCTTAAAGCTCCCAAATTTCTATCCAAAAAAACAAGTATTCCCTCTGAAGTTTGAAGTGGAGGAAGTTCATAATAGGTAAAAGACCCGTTTTCTGTTACAATAGGTTTTGCAAAACCATTGTCATAACTTTGAGAATATACACTTGTTATTATAACTATAAGTGAAATATATAAAAATAAAATATGTTTCATTGTCAATTTTTATTCTTCATAACAGAATGCAAAGTTACTAAAAAACATTAAGCCTGCATAATAAAAAAATAAAATTTATTGTCAATTTTATTTGGTTTATTCAAAAAAAAATTCGTAACTTTGTGGTCACTAAATTTCATACTTTGACTGACATCTCTTTTCTCTAAAAAATAGACTTAAAAGTATAAGAAAACAATTAACTTAATTATAAACTAAAATTTTATTAAAAATGAAAAAGTTATTTATGTTTATGCTAATGGCAATAATAATGTCCATTAGCGGATGGTCGCAAGAAACCATTACAATCGGAACGGGAACAGAAACACAGAATTATGTTCCCTCTCATACCTATTATAACTATTCTGTCAATCAGACAGTATATCTTGCAGAAGATATAAACATGGCAGGGACTATTACTCATATTGCATATAAGGGTAATAGTGGTTATACAAGAACTTTAAAAATCTATCTTGGATCAACAACAGAGTCAAGTTTAACTACAGCTATTAGTGAAGAGAATATGACTGAGGTCTTTGATGGAAGTGTTACTTTTTCATCTTCTGATTGGACAACAATAGAATTAGATGTACCATTCACTTACGATGGTACAAGCAATTTGGTTGTTGGTGTATTTGATAATACAGGAAGCTATGAAAGTACTACGTATTGGACTTCTACTTCAGCATCAGGCCGTTGCTTGTATAAATATAGTGATTATGGTTCTGGTTCTTATAGTGGTTATATTCCTTATACTTTTGCAAATGCTACAAATCCTTTAAGTTCTTATCCAAATATTCAGTTAACAATTGTTTCTTCTGGAGCAGATTTCTGTTATGCTCCTGCTACAATAACAGTAGGTAATGTTGAAACAAATACTGCTACTGTATCTTGGACAATGAACGAAAACAATTCTGATGCTTCCATCAATTTACAATATGCTCTTGCAAGTGCAGATTGGGATGATGAAGACGCTGTAACTACTATTGCAGGATTATCAGGAGAAGAATATATTCTTACCGATTTGACTGCAAGCACTGCCTACAAAGTAAGAATACAATCTGATTGTGGAAGTTCTACTTCTTCTTGGAAGAATGCTTCTTTCCGTACTGCTTGTGCTATAATAACAGATTTACCTACTGAAGATAACGCATGGTTTGAAGACTTTGAATCCTATACAGGTGGTGGAGAACAACCTTTCAACTGTTGGGCTACCCCTATAGTAAATAATGGACCTTTCGTTTATTGCGGACACTCTCCTGCTTGTCATTCAGGGTCAAACTCTGCTGAGTTCAAGGGTTCAGCAAACGTTATCGTTCTTCCTGAATTCTCAGAAGATATCCACAATCTTAGACTTACATTCTGGACAACAGCAACAACCACCAGCAATGGTTATGTCAGAGTAGGTGTTATGACAGATGCTGCGGACACAAATACATTTGAACTTGTAGGAGTTTGTGAAACTCCTGCTTCAAGAGGTGGCTCTGGTTCTACAGGCAATGGTAACCTTCAAGGACCTTTTGACTTCACAAACGTTGAAGCTGAAGGTGGTAGAATAGCCATTATTTATGTTTCCACAACATCTACTTCAGCTTCTTGGAACTTAGATGACTTTACTGTATCTATTCGTCCAAGCTGTTCTGAACCTACAAGTTTTGCAGTAAGCAATCCTTTAGGTCATAGCATAAATTTGTCTTGGGTAAGCGATGTAGAGACTGTTACTGTTGCTTACAAGACAAATGCAGATGAAGATTGGACAACAACTACTGCATCAGAAAATCCTTTCACTCTTACAGGTCTTGCTCCTGAAACTGCCTACACAGTTAAAGTTGGTGTAGATTGTGGTAGTGGAGATATAGCTTGGTCTCTTGAAAAAACATTCACTACAGCTATAGCTTGTCCTGCACCTACAGTAACTCTTTCAGACGCAACAACAAGTACTGCAACTCTTACTTGGACAGGTGATGCAGACAATTATATCGTATCTTTGAAAAATGCAATAACTGGCGAATTTGTAGGAGGAGCAGAAGAAATAACTGTTTCAGAAAATGAATATACTTTTGAAGATTTACCAGAATCTACTTCATACACTGCAAGTGTAAAAGCAGATTGTGGTGAAGAAGATGGTGAAAGTGCAGCTGCTACTTTAACATTCTCTACATTACAGTCTGCAGTTGAATTACCATACGCAACAGATTTCTCAGGCGATGAAGAAACAGGCGACAGAGCTTGGTTATTCACAAACGGTACTTATAGCAACTATTGGACAATAGGCTCTCTTGGCGATGCTTATGGAATGTTTGTAACCAACGACGGAACAACTTCCGGATACAATGCAAATGAATATTCTCCAACTACCGTTTATGCTGAAAAAACATTCGCAACAGGTTCAGAAGGGCAACTGCATATAGAGTTTGATGTAAAAGCAGGTGGTGAATCTTCTTATGATTACATGAAGTTATTTATTTCTCCTGCTATGTGGTCAGCACAAGACCAGGCAAGTGCATACAGTTACTCATATACAACCAATGCATTTAGTTTTGCTGATTATCTTTCTCAATCATCATATTCATATACATCATACCCTTACAAATACAATCTTACCGGATCTAACACTGTTCATATCTCTGCAGATGTATTCAATCCTAATCCAGAAGGAGAAATCAAAGTTACTTTCCTATGGAGAAATGATGGTTCTGGTGGAGAACAGCCTGCAGTGGAAATAACAAACTTCAGTCTGTCTGCTGTTGAATGTTCTGCTCCTGCTTTCGTTAATGTAAGTGAAGTAACAGCATATACAGCAACAGTAACTTTACCAGAAGGAGGCGATTTCGTGGTAGAATATAAAACTGATGCAGAAGAAGATTGGACAGAAGCAACTTTGACAGACAACGTTGCACAACTTACAGATCTTCTGCCAGCAACATTTTATTCTGTAAGAGCTGCAAGTCAATGTGGTGATGAACTTTCAACATACACTACTGCTTCTTTCCGTACAGAATGCTCTACTTTTACAGTAACTAATTCTAATCCATTTACAGAAGATTTTGAAACACTTACTTCTTCTGACTTTGGTTGTTGGACAGAGGAA
>CAZXEN010000032.1:0-19897 GCA_964639765.1 uncultured Bacteroidaceae bacterium | reverse complement strand
GTTGTTTTCTGCAGATAGTCTTTCTATTTCTTTCCATGAACCGTCCTTGCTTCCATCGTCTATCATTATTATTTCGTATGTGTAGGAATTTTCCTGCATAACCTTTGCAATCCATTCTGTCAATGGCTGAAGTGATTCCTCTTCGTTTAAAAGTGATATTACAACTGATATATCCATATTGTCTGTTTTTGCGGTATTTTATTAGTATTTAACGTTATTTGACTGCAAATATTTTGTTTTCCGTATAGTTTTGCAAATTAATTTGCTTCTTTTCCCAAGAGGTGGACAAAAAAAATACTAACTTTGCAAAGTCAATATTTACAATAATGTTATCATGAAACAAAAACCTTTTGCAACAATGACCATTGCCGGCAGTGATTCTTGCGGTGGTGCAGGAATACAGGCAGATATCAAGACCATGAGTGCTTTAGGCTGTTATGCTACATCGTGTATCACTGCCATAACTGCACAAAACACTATGGAAGTAAGAGACATTATGGCAACAAAACCCGATGTTCTTTCGGCTCAGATAGAATGCGTCCTGAAAGACTTTGATATTCTTGCAATAAAGATAGGTATGATATATACAACCGAAAATGTTTTTGCAATAAAACAGTCTCTGAAGAAAATGAACTATAAAGGCTTTGTTGTTTTAGACCCTGTCCTGATAGCCACATCTGGAGGAATGCTGGCAAAAGAAGATTTTCTTGACACTCTGAAAAAAGAATTATTCCCGATGACAGACATTCTTACCCCAAATCTTTTTGAGGCAGGAAAGATTTGCGGGTTTGGTGTAAAAAACTTGGATGAAATGGTCATGGCTGCAAAAGAAATACAAAAAAATTTCAAGTGCAGAAACGTCTTAATCAAAGGAGGACATCTGGAAAGCAACAGAATGACAGATGTTTTCTTGAACAATAAGGGAGAAATAGAGATGTTTTCCTTGGAAAAGATAGATTCCAGCAACACACACGGAACAGGCTGCAGCCTTTCTTCTGCAATATGTTCTTGTCTTGCTTTGGGCTTTGAGATGAAACAAGCAGTGGAAAAAGCAAAACTATATGTACATTCTGCAATAAAAGAAGCCTCAGATATGGAATTAGGTCACGGCAATGGAAGTCTTAATCATTTCTTTGCACCGGAAAAACTTCTCAAAAAAATACAACAGATAAAATAATTGTCTTATCTTTGCGGTCTGAAATAATTAGGGGTGCTTATATAAGAAAAAGGATAGGCTGAGATTATACCCTTTGACAAGTCTGGTAATGCAGACTTTGAAAAATGTTTTCTCACTGTATTCTTTCCTTAATATTTTAATATCAGACACCCTTAACTAAAAAATAGGCAAAATATGAAAGTAAGGGTAAATAACAAAGAAAAAATCGTCCCTGTGGGTTGCACCGTCTGTGAACTTGTTGAAATCATAGGCATAAAAAAAGACGAACCTGTTGCATTGGCACTTGGAGAAGAAGTCCTGCAACAGGAAAACTGGCAGAAAACAGTACTGAAAGAAGGTGACAGGATAACAATAATACGTGCCACATGCGGAGGCTGATAGGAATTACACCGCAAGAGAATGTTTTTTCTGAACATCGCAGGATAACAAACCTTATTCTTAGCGGCGAGGTTGAGTATTTCCACATCCGCAAGCCCTTTTTCACCGAAGAACAGATGAAAGAATATCTTTCCCGTTTTGATAATCCTTTTGTGAAAGAACGCCTTTCCTTACACGATTATCATCATTTGGCTTTGGAGTTTGACTTAGGAGGAATACATCTCAACAAACGCAATCCAATCCCCAAGGAAGAGTACAAAAACAAACGTATCTCCGTCTCTTGTCATAGTCTGGAGGAAATAAATCTTTGGAAACACAAGGCAGAATATTGTTTTCTTTCGCCAATATTTGACAGCATAAGCAAACAAGGCTACACTTCCAAATTTTCCTTAAAAGATTTGCAACAGGGCTTCAATGACGACATCTTGGACGACAAGGTTGTGGCACTCGGAGGCATAACTTATGACAACATAGACAAGTTGCAAGGCATCGGTTTCAAATCCTTTGCTATGCTTTCGGAACTCTGGAATCTTCCTAAGACCATGTTCATTTCTCCGAACAAAGATGCGGAAGAGACACTGCAGGATTGCAAGGATGTATTACAGCACGGCATAAAATTTATTCAACTCAGGATGAAAAAAGCCGAAGACAGTCTGGTTGTGGAACTTGCAAAGGTTCTCCGTCCTCTTTGTGATAAGCATTGTGCTTTGCTTACCGTGGATGACAGGATAAATCTTCTGCAAAGCAATCTTTTTGACGGAGTACATTTAGGCAAAAACGATATGCCAATACAACAAGCCAAAGAGATAACTTCTAACAAATATCTACTTGGTGCAACTTGCAATACCATAGAAGATGTACTGCAAGCCATAAAACACGGTGCAGACTATCTGGGAATAGGACCTTACAGATTCACCACAACAAAAAAGAACCTCTCTCCTATTCTTGGCTTGGAAGGTTATGGAAAAATAATAGAAAGACTAAACAATGAAAGAATAAGAATTCCTTTTTACGCCATAGGAGGTATAGAGTCAGAGGACTTGGCAGCATTGAAGGAAACAGGAGTTTATGGCGTTGCCATTTCAGGACTTATATCCAACTCATATAACAAAAAACAAACAATAGAAACGATAATTAAAACATTTCAATATTATGAATGATATCCTAAAAATAGCAGACAAAGAGCTTTCTTCCCGTCTTATAATAGGAACAGGAAAATTTCCAAGTAACGAAGTAATGCGTCAGAGCATCATTGCAAGCAAATCAGCAATGGTAACAACTGCCTTGAAACGTTTAGGCACAGAAGACTCGGCAAGTGAAAACATTTTGGACTACATACCAAAAGACTGTATGCTTTTGCCTAACACTTCTGGTGTAAGGGATACAAAAGAAGCCGTCTTTGCTGCAAAAATGAGTAGGGAACTCTACCAGACGGAGTGGATAAAGTTAGAAATCCACCCGGATGCCAAGTATCTTCTTCCAGATGTAAAAGAAACCCTTTTGGCTACCGAAGAACTGGTTAAACTTGGTTTCAATGTCATGCCTTATATTATGCCGGACCCAACCGCATGCAAGCAATTGGAGGAAATGGGAGCCGTTGCAGTTATGCCTTTGGCTTCCCCTATTGGCACAAACAAAGGTATCAAATGCAAGGATATGCTTCAAATCATCATAGACCAAAGCAATGTGCCTGTTATAGTGGATGCCGGACTTGGATCTCCCAAGGATGCTTGTGAAAGTATGGAGATGGGAGCAGATGCCTGTATGATTAACACTGCAATCGCCATTGCAGACAATCCTATAACAATGGCTGAAGCCTTTGCCATGGGTATTGAGGCCGGAAGAAAAGCCTTTCTTGCAGGAATACCTGCTACATCTGTTTTCGCTCAAGCAACCTCTCCCCTAACCTCTTTTCTTGATGACGAACAGGCAAACGTGGATATGAAGTAGAAACGATTATGAATACCACAGAGAAATTATATAGAGAATGGCAGTCGTTACAACCATTGAAAGATGAATATCAAAGACGGTTAGACGAAAAGTTTATGCTGGAGTTTAATTATAATTCCAATCATATAGAAGGGAATACTCTAACTTACGGACAAACGGAATTATTATTGAAATTCGGAGAAGTTACGGATAATGCCAAGATGAAAGATTTGGAAGATATGAAAGCCCATAACCTTTGCTTAAAAATTATTAGAGAAGAAGCAAAAGACAAAGAGCGACCTTTAACTGAATCTTTCATAAGAAATCTTCACCATACAATGGTTAGGGAAGATTATTCCGAAACAAAGAACGGTAAAACTTACACCGTCCATGCAGGAATATATAAAACACGTCCTAATTCTGTAAAAACAATTACGGGAGAAGTTTTTGAATATGCAAGTGTAGAAGAAACGCCTTCTTTGATGTCAGATTTAATTGCGTGGTATAACAAAGAAGAACAAAACCATCATTTATCCGTTATAGAACTTGCAAGTCTGTTTCACTATCGTTATACAAGAATACATCCGTTTGAAGACGGCAACGGCAGAATATCACGTTTGATAGTCAATTATATTCTTACAAAACATAACTATCCGATGATTGTAGTAAAAACAGATGATAAACACAATTATCTTTCTGCCTTACATCAATGTGATGTGAATGTTGGTTCATTGCCTTTTGACGGAGCGAATGCAACTATTGACAAGATAATACCACTTGTAGAATATTTGAGTAAATGTCTGGAATCTTCTCTAAAATTATCAATAAAGGCTGCAAAAGGAGAAAATCTTGAAGAAGGTAATGATTGGCGGAAAGCATTGAAAAAAAAATATCATAATCACCTTAATAAACCTGAACTTACAGAAGATATAAAAGAAGAAATATTACACGAAGAATTTAATTCTTTATTAAGAAAAATAGATTTAGAACTATCTGAGTTTTATTCTCTATTTACTAATGTTGAATGGAATACAAAAAAAGAATGGCTTGACTATGAAGAGAACATTTATTCTTCTTATGTTTGGTTTGAACAAGAAAAATCTAAAGACTTAGTAACACTATCTTTTTCAATAAATGTGGAATTTCAACAATTTATATATAAATACCACATATATAAAACGACAGATAATTCTTCTTTTGATTCAAATAAAATCTATGAAAAAGAATTGTTCTACAATGAATCTTTAACAGAAAAAGACACTAAGGATATTATTAATGCCATAGGAAAAGAGTTACATATTTTTATAGAAACATATACAAATTAAAATAAGGATATTATGCCACGGTTGGATTGGATAGGAAAAGATAAGGTAGAGAATTATCACGACAAAGTTGTTTTTCATACATTGGAGAAACAATATAATTTTAACATTGAAAAGGAAAGTGAAAATAAGATAATACATGCCGATAATCTTATTGCCTTGAAATCTCTTTTGCCACAATACGAAGGAAAGATAAAATGTATTTACATTGATCCACCTTATAACACAGGTAACGAAGGTTGGGTATATAACGATAATGTCAATGACCCGAGAATAAAAAAGTGGCTTGGAGAAGTTGTCGGCAAACAAGGAGAAGACCTATCAAGAGATGATAAATGGCTCTGTATGATGTACCCGCGTTTGAAACTCTTGCAAAAACTCCTTTCCAATGACGGTGTAATATTTATTTCCATAGACGACAACGAACAGGCAAACCTTAAACTTCTTTGTGATGAAATCTTTGGTGTAAATAACTTTATAATGACTATAACGTGGCGACGTTCAGATAATCAACCTAATATTGGAAAGATTGCTAAAGTTGCAGAATATATTTTCATATATGCAAAGGATATAAGACAGTGTTTGCTCGGCAAACTTCCTCTGACTGAAAAAGCAAGAAAAGAATATAGATACTCCGATGCAAAAGGATTGTTCCGAAGGTCAATCCTTTTGCATAAAACTCGCGGTCGCAAGTTTTATCCAAAAGAAACTAAATTAGGAAATATATTAAACGGTCCTTGGATGGTAACAGAAGAAGAATTTGACAGGATGAATGCTAATAATGAAATCTATTGGACTGAAAATGGAGACGGACAACCATATGGAAAAATATATTTATCAGATTCAAAAGGACAAATACCAAATAATTTTTGGGGTATAGAATTCGGAACAAATCAACAGGCAAGTATCGAATTAGAAAAAATATTTGACAAACGAGTATTTGATTTTCCTAAACCATCACAACTACTATCTAATATTTTATCTATTGGAACAAATAAAGACGATATTATTTTAGATTCTTTTGCAGGTAGCGGAACAACGGCACATGCTGTCTTAAAATTAAACAAGGAAGACGGAGGTAACAGGAAATTTATCTTAATAGAAATGATGGATTATGCTGAAAATATCACTGCCGAAAGAGTAAAACGGGTAATAGAAGGATATAAAGACGTTGAAGGTTTAAAAGGAGATTTTTCCTATTATGAATTAGGAAAGCCTATGTTCAAAGATGAAGAAAACCTTAACGAAGAAGTGGGTGAAGAAAAAATAAGACAATATATCTATTACTCTGAAACAAAACAACCGCTTACACGTGAGCAAGATAAAGAAAAGAAATACTTGCTTGACAATTATAATTATACAGGTTATTATTTCTATTATGAAAAAGACAGTCTGACAACGCTTTCATTGGAGAGTTTTGCAAAGATAATAAAAGACAAACAAGAATCCTATATTATTTATGCAGACATCTGTACTTTAAGTGAAGAGGTAAAGAAGAAATATCATATTCTTTTTAAGAAAATACCGAGAGATATAAGGAGATTTTAATATAAAAAAAAACAAAAGTAATACAATGCAAGATAATAATCTTATATTATTTACGACAGAAGACGGACAAATAAAGGTAGATGTACTTTTTGAAAACGAAACTGTATGGCTTACAATAGAGCAAATGTCGGTATTGTTTAAAAAATCACGTTCTACTATCAACGAACATATATTAAATATATTCAAGGAGGGTGAACTAAAAGAAGATATTTCGGTGAAGAAAATCGGGAATTCCGATTTTTCTAAGAAACCTACTAACTTCTATAACCTTGACGTAATAATATCTGTTGGTTACCGCGTAAAATCTTTGCGTGGTACTCAGTTTAGACAATGGGCAACAAAACGTTTAAACGAATATATAAGAAAAGGATTTGTTTTGGATGACGACCGTCTGAAAAAACTCGGTGGTGGAGGCTATTGGAAAGAACTTTTGGAACGCATAAGGGACATACGTGCAAGCGAAAAAGTTTTCTATCGTCAAATTCTGGATATTTATGCTACAAGTATGGACTATAATCCTAAGAGTGATATTTCGATTGAGTTTTTTAAAAAGGTTCAAAATAAAATACATTATGCTGTTCATGGACAAACGGCAAGTGAGGTTATATATAATCGTGCTGATGCAGAAAAAGAATTTATGGGCTTGCACTCTTTCGAAGGAACAAGACCTCATCTGAAAGACATTGTTGTCGCAAAAAACTATTTAGATGAAAAAGAGCTTAGAGCAATGGGACAGATTGTCAGTGGCTATTTGGATTTTGCAGAAAGACAGGCAGAACGGATGCAAGTTATGTATATGAAAGATTGGGCGGAACATTTAGATAAAATTTTAACAATGTCGGGCGAAGAGTTGTTGCAGGATGCAGGAAAAATAACACATGAAAAGGCAATAGAGAAAGCTAAAAATGAATACAAAAAATATCAAAAAAGAACTTTAAGTGAAGTAGAGAAAGAGTTTGTAGATAATATAATGCAAATCAACAAGACTCTGAAAAGGAAGAATTAAAGAATATCATGGAATTAAAGAATTATCAACAACAAGTAATAAATGATTTGGAACACTACCTTGAATGCTTGGATAAATTTGAGGTAGAGAGTGCTTTTAAAGAATACTGGCAGAGTAAAGGAATCTCGCTACCTTTACAAGGCAGCAAATATTTGAAACCTTATAATAATGAAATAAAAAATGTTCCTAATGTTACTTTGAAAGTTCCGACTGCAGGAGGGAAAACATTTGTAGCCTGCAATGCCGTAAGAAGTATATTCAATCATTATTATGCAAACTCTCCTCAAGTGGTTACTTGGTTTGTTGCTTCAGACAGTATATTGAAACAAACATACAGAAATCTTTCCAATGTCAATCATCCTTACAGACAAAAGATAGATTCTCTATTTAACGGCAGAGTTTGTGTGGCAGACAAACAACAGGCATTGTCAGGGCAAGGTATTTCTCCTAATGAATTAAGAAATCAATTAACAATATTTGTTCTCAGCATACAATCTTTTGCCTCCAACACCAAAGAGGGAAGAAAATCCTATCAAGAAAATCAAAATTTAGCAGAACATACTAAACATTATAATGACGGACAGACTGTAAAGGGTGCAGACGAAACAGCATTGATAAACTTACTTGCCCACCTAAATCCTGTTGTGATTATAGACGAAAGCCATAACTTTACTTCTTCTTTGCGTTTGGATGCTATAAAAGAAATAAAACCTTGCTTTATTTTGGATTTAACTGCAACACCAAGAGAAAACAGCAATATTATTTCTTTTGTAAATGCTATGGAGTTAAAGAAAAACAATATGGTAAAACTTCCTGTAATTGTTTATAACAAGAATAACAAAAACGATGTTATCTCCACAGCAGTTAATCTTCGTAATAACTTGGAGTTGCAAGCAATAGAAAATGAAAAATTGACAGGAAAATACATCCGTCCTATTGTTTTATTCCAAGCACAACAAAAAGGCAATGATGACAACATTACTTTTGAGAAAATAAAGCAACAACTTGTAGAGTCTGGAATAAATGAAGAAGAAATAAAGATAAAGACTGCAAACAAAGACGAACTGAAAAATACAGAATTGTTAAGTAAAGATTGCAAAGTAAGATATATTATCACAGTCAATGCTTTAAAAGAAGGTTGGGACTGTCCTTTTGCTTATATCCTTGCTTCCATATCCAACAGAAGCTCTCAAGTGGAAGTTGAACAAATATTAGGGCGAATTCTTAGACAACCTTATACAAGAAAGCACAAATCTTCTTTATTGAATATGTCTTATGTTTTCACTTCTTCGGACAATTTCAATGCTACAATACAAAATGTAATCAAAGGATTGGAATGTGCAGGTTTTTCTTCCAAAGATTACAGAGCAAAAGACGACACAGAAAATACTATTGAACAACATACAGAAGATACTACCTATATATTACAAACAGATATTTTTTCTTTTGAAGAAGAAAATGAAGAAACGATTTTTGATACTGAACAAATCAAAGAAAATATTTGTAAAACCAATAAATCCGATAATACTTTACAAAAAGATATAGACATTGCATTGCAAACACAGGAAGAGTACGAAGAAAAAATAGAACAAACAGAAATAACAGTACCTATAGAGGATATGCAACAAAACAGTTATAGAATCTCGGATAAGTTTATAAATAGCGGAAGATTATCTTTACCGCAATTTTCTTTACAGATAACAAATTCTAATGATATATTTGCAGAAGAAAATGAAAACACAGTGCTTTCCGAAGAAACTTTATCCGAAGGAATAAATTTGACAAAAGCGGATAAATTCATAAACTTTGAATTTGTATCATCTGAAATAAAACGATTGGATATAGAAGTAAATAACGATGATACTCAAATAAAAACTCACGGAGTTACACAAGCACAACAAACAAAATTAAAATCATATATTGACAATCTTTCTTCTCAAGGTAAGAAACGTTTTTTAATAAGTTCGATTGTAAATAAGTTAAATTACGATTTCATTGTTCAAAAACAATTAGAAAATTATGTCTTATCCGTGTTAGACGGAAAGACGGAAGAAGACATTAATCTTTTACACAACAATATTAATGAAGTTGTAGAAAAATTCAAGATAAAGATAAATTCAGTAATATTACAACATAGAAAAGAGATTTTTGATTTGTGGTTAAATACCTCAAAGATACAATGTAACCTCAATTATACTCTGCCTAACAATATAATAATATATAATCCTGTTACAGATATTCCGAAATCCTTATATGTTGCAGAAGACAAAATGAACGGATTTGAAAGAAAAGTTATATCTTCCGTTGCAGAAATGGACAATGTGGAATTTTGGCACAGAAATCTAAGCAAAGGCAGAGGATTCTATATTAACGGATTTATCAATCATTATCCGGACTTTATTGTAAAACTTACTAATGGCAAAGTCCTGCTAATTGAAACAAAAGGAGACGACAGAGATAATTCTGATTCTAAAAATAAATTGTATTTAGGAAAGAAATGGCAGGAGAAGGCAGGAGATAAATTCAGATATTTTATGGTATTTGAAAACAATTCTTTAGAAGATGCTATGACTCTCGACGAATTGATGAATATTATTAAACAAATTATGTAAAATACAAATAATAATTATAAGTTTAATACTGCTAAATGTTGATATGATAAAAGATTTTGACACTTGTGAAAAGAGTTTTACTAAGAGCTGGTATTTTTCTATTATTATCAAAAAATGGCAAAAACAAATAGATAACAATAAATTTAAATAATATTGGTTTATTTTTTAGAAAATACTACAGGAATAAAACAATTAAAAGTAAGTAGAAATATTAGTTAAAACAGGGAGAACAAAAACATTTGTAAAAAAATTTTATGGCGATACGATACAGAAAAACTATAAAGAGATATATGGATAAGGGCGAGATAAAGGAAAAATATTTCGCAAAGATACTGCTGAACGGAGTTGTGGATTTGAAATTCATAGCAAGGGAGGTTGAACATAGCTCTTCTATGAGTGCAGCAGACTTTGAAGCCACCACAAAACATCTTGTTACGCTGTTGAAACGACATCTTTGTAACGGAGAAATTGTGGATTTGGGAGAATTAGGACGTTTCAAACCATGTTTCTCTTCCAAAGCCTGCGACAATCTTGAAGATGTTTCTGTTAAGACCATAGAAAACTTACGTATCAACTACAAAGCCAACAAACAGTTACTGAATGCTGTGAAAGATACTCCACTCTCTCAGGACAGACGTTTTGATGAACACGGCAACCGAGTGGAATATTCTCACACAAAAGTCCCTTATGTCTCAGAAAACAACTGACGACAAAAAAATAAAAACTGCCAAACTGTATTATAGAAATTTAACAGTCTGCAATAAACAACAATAAAGACAAGACATAATAAAAAATAAATAACAACAATATAATATGGAAAATTGTAACAGCGAAAACAGAATAAAAAAGATTTACGTCAAGAGCAAGAAATTTCCTTTCTCTGTGGGAATGAAACAAGTCTTGCTTATGGACAGCGTAAAGGACGGAAAGAATATTCCCAACAATCCTGTAAACATTTATGACACAAGCGGAGTCTTTGGAGACGAAAACTACAAACATGATGTCCGTAAGGGTATTCCTCGTCTTAGGGAAGAGTGGCACAAAAACGATGACAACTTTGAACAACTAAAAGCTTTTACTTCCACATACACCAACGAACAAGAAAACAATGAAGAAGTAAAAAAGATAGCCTTTCCTGTAAAGTATCTGCCTAAGCGTGCCAAGAAAGGGGTTGCTTTTACTCAAATGGCACTTGCAAAACAAGGCATCATTACTCCTGAAATGGAATACATAGCCATAAGAGAGAACTTGGGCTGTGCTGATGAAAAATCCTATATAACTCCTGAATTCATAAGAAAAGAAGTAGCAGAGGGAAGAGCTACTATTCCTTGTAATCCAAATCACCCTGAAGCAGAACCAATGATTATCGGTTCAAAGTTCTTTGTCAAGATAAATACAAACATAGGTAATTCCGCCCTTGGCTCATCCATAGAAGAAGAAGTGGAGAAAAGCGTCTATAGTGCAAAACTCGGAGGAGATACACTTATGGACCTTTCAACAGGCAAGCATATACATCAGACAAGAGAATGGATTATAAGAAACTGTCCTGTACCTATGGGAACGGTACCTATGTATCAGGCTTTGGAAAAAGTAAATGGAGATGCAAATGCCTTAACTTGGGAAATGTATCGCGATACTCTTATAGAACAATGCGAACAAGGAGTGGATTATTTCACTATTCATGCAGGACTGGTCAAAAGTCTTCTTCCTGCCATAAAGAAGCGTCTTACTGGCTGTGTATCCCGTGGAGGAAGTATTATGGCTAAATGGATGTCAGACCACGATGAGGAAAACTTTCTTTATACTCATTGGGATGAGATTTGTGATATACTTGCCATGTATGATGTAGCAGTAAGCATTGGAGATGGTTTGCGTCCCGGCTCAACGCACGATGCAAACGATGAAGCACAGCTTGGAGAACTGAAAGTAATGGGAGACCTATGCAAACGGGCTTGGGCTAAGAATGTTCAAGTGCTTATAGAAGGTCCCGGTCATGTACCAATGGACAAGATTAAAGAAAATATGGAACTTCAAAAAGAATGGTGCCACAATGCTCCTTTCTATACTTTAGGCCCTTTGACGACAGACATTGCTCCAGCCTATGACCATATAACTTCTGCCATAGGTGCTGCAATAATCGGCTGGCTTGGAACTGCCATGCTTTGCTATGTTACTCCGAAAGAACATTTAGGACTTCCTAACAAAGACGATGTAAGAGAAGGTATCATAACGTATAAGATTGCCGCACATGCTGCCGATTTGGCAAAACATCATCCCACAGCACATTTGAGAGACGATGCTCTTAGTAAAGCCCGCTTCGAATTCCGCTGGATAGACCAGTTCAATCTTAGCCTTGATCCTGAAAAAGCAATGGAATACTTTGGAGCAGAAAAGATAAAGAACACTCCTTTCTGCACTATGTGTGGTCCTAACTTCTGTGCAATGAAAATAAGCCAACAGATAAAATAAAAAAACTGCGACATGGAATTCTATGATACTATAAAAGATTTGGTGTGGGAGGATATGACCAAATCTATATACAGCAAAACGACAAGGGACGTAGAGAAAGCCCTAAGTAAGACAAGTCTTAATATGGAGGATTTCAAAGCTTTGATTTCTCCTGCTGCAGAACCTTTCTTGGAGACTATGGCACAGATGTCCCGTTCCATAACACAAAGGCGTTTTGGCAAGGTTATGCTTTTGTACATACCTATGTACCTCAGCAATGCATGTAGCAACCATTGTATCTATTGCGGTTTCAACCACAACAATCCTATGGCAAGAAAAACGCTTGACGATGAAGAGATAATGAAAGAAATACAGGTTATCAAGGGTATGGGATACGACAATGTATTACTGCTTACAGGAGAGTTTCCAAAAGTTGCCGGCGTGGATTATATCAAACACGCCATAGACCTTTGCCGTCCTCATTTCTCTGCTATAAACTTAGAAGTCTTTCCTATGAAGACTACGGATTACGAAAAACTTGTTCAGGCAGGAGCCAACACTCTTTATGTCTATCAGGAGACTTTTAACGAAAAACGCTACAAATACTACCACCCTAAAGGTATGAAATCAAACTACAAATGGAGATTAGGCACTCCTGAGCGTGTGGCACAGGCTGGCATTCACAAGATAGGAATGGGAGCCTTGATAGGTCTGGAAGAATGGCGTACTGAGATGCTTTACCTCGCCTTGCACCTGAGATTTATGCAGAAACACTACTGGAAACAAAAATATAGCATAAGTTTTCCTCGTATGCGTCCTGCTGCAGGAGGCTATAAACCCAACTTTCTTATGAATGAAAGACAGTTTGCTCAGACACTGTGGGCTTTCCGTATCTTTGAAAACGATATAGATATTGCCATGTCCACAAGAGAGACCCGCAATATGAGAGACCATTTCGTTACCCTTGGTGTTACTTCCATAAGTGCAGGCAGCAAGACAGAACCAGGAGGATATTCCAACCCAGATGCATCACTTGAACAGTTTCATATCAACGATGACCGTTCGCCAAAGGAAATGGAGGAAATGATTAGGAAACAAGGCTATGATGTTATCTATAAGGATTGGGACAGAATCCTGAAATAAACATCAAAATCTTTTGCAAATTATAAAAAAAAATCAGAACTTTGCAGTCTGAAAAGCAAAACAAGCAAAACTTTTTTGAAAAAAATGTTGATAAATACATAGTTAATAACAATAAAATCAAAAAATTATGAACAAACAAAAATCAATTGACACTTTACAGTTCTTTGTAACCAATCTGTCAAACCAAGCTTTTGCCCACAAACTGCAAGGAAAGATATTCTCTTCTTTGGGTTTTGAGAAACTTGGCGAAAAATACACAGCACACTTTGAAGAAGAAATGTCATGGGTGGATAAGTTTATTGACCGTTTGCTTGACCTTGGCGGAGAAGTAAAGCAAGAAGCAAGGGCAGAAGTAAAACTTGTAAATGAACCTTGCGAGTATGTAAAGAATGAACTACAGGTATCCATCAACGGCATAGAACTGTTAAGAAAATGCATGGCAGAGATATGCGAAGACGTTACCACTTTTGATATCATGAAAGAGTATCTTAAAGACGAGGAAGAAGATATGTATTGGAGCGAGACTCAACTTGACCTGATAGAAAAGATAGGTTACCAGAACTGGCTGATAAGACAAATGTAAGAAAACATACAGCTTTGGCTTTGCTCATACAGAAAGTAAAACAAAGCCAATGCTTGTCATTAAGGAACAAAAAAGAATATTATTATGGCATATCCGTGTGAAAATTGTAAGTTCAGGGCGTATTATGACAAAAAGCCTAAGTCTCTTTTAGGCAGATTTTGGCGATGGCATATAGGTTTTTGCCCCGGTTGGAAGAACTATTTCAGTCATCAGGACGCTGAAAAGCAGGCTGAACTAAAAAAGAAATACAATCTGAAATAAGTTTTTCTCTCTTGATGAAAGAATTTGATGGTGTGATAATAGAAAAAGACCTGTGGAGTCTTGGAAGCGACAAGGTAAAGGATTATATCGCCCATGTCTATTGTGACAAAGGGTCCTGTAGTGTTGTTTTCAATGAAAGGCTTTTTACAATCAATGCTGGAGACTGTGCCATTTTCACCATCACAAAGCTTGTCTGTGATATAGAGCCCTCCAAGGACTTTGAGGCAACATGCATCTATGTATCCGAAAACTACATCGCTCTTGCCAATCCTTACAACAGTTATCAGATAAAGGGAACAATATCCTTGTTCAACAATCCTGTGATATGGCTTGACGATAAACGCAGACGTATATGCAAAAAAGACTTTATACATGTGGAGGACAGGCTGAACAACAAGGAGCATCATTTCTATCAGGAAGCATTGCAGTCTGCTCTCCGTTCACTTTTTATAGATTATTTTGACTTCCATTATCATATTAACCGTAACGAAAAACACATATCCCCTTCCCAAGCCGATATAATACAAAGGTTTTTCACTATGCTTGAGCAAGGAGAATACAAACAACACCGAGAAGTAAGCTATTATGCAGACAAACTCTTCATCACCAGCAAACATCTTTCCCAGATATGCAAGACTGTAAGCGGTTTTTCAGCAAACTATTGGATAAACAGGTTTACAAGCATAGAACTGCAAAGACATCTTAAAGATTCCAGTCTTACACTCACACAGATAGCCGACCTTTTCAATTTTTCCTCCCTCAGTTATTTTTCAAAATACAGTACAAAATTTCTGAAACAATCTCCCTCAGATTACAGAAAAAAGGGAAAAAGTGAAAAATAAAAGGTATTTTTAACAAACTGCCTTTTATTTTATATATATAATTTTGCAAAAATTAAAGATTATACAACTATGAAAGTAATATTGGTAAATGGTTCTCCACACAAGAACGGCTGCACTTACACAGCATTAAACTATATTTCTGAAATTCTTACTTCAGAAAGTATAGATACTGAAATATTTTGGATAGGTAACAAGGCAATAAACGGATGTATTGGTTGTGAATTTTGTTATCAACATCAAAGATGCTGTTTCAATGATGTGGTAAATCAATTTTCAGAAAAAGCAAAAGAGGCTGACGGCTTTATTTTTGGAAGTCCCGTTCATTTTGCTTCCATGTCTGGAGCGATGACTTCGTTTATGGACAGAGCATTCTTTTCTGACGGAGCTGGCAACAATTATCTTCTTAGAAAACCAGCGGCAGTAATCTCATCATTGAGAAGAACAGGAGGTTCTGCCACTCTTGACCA
Organism: uncultured Bacteroidaceae bacterium; assembly: GCA_964639765.1. Classification (GTDB taxonomy): domain Bacteria; phylum Bacteroidota; class Bacteroidia; order Bacteroidales; family P3; genus Scybalousia_A. The sequence continues at coordinate 4,181 of CAZXEN010000032.1, read as the reverse complement.
AATGCAGAAATGGCTTGCATATAACCAGATGCCTATAATATCTTCACGATATTGGAACGTTATACATGGTTCCAGTCCAGAGGAAGTAATGCAGGACACTGAAGGATTGCAAATAATGCGTGTTCTTGCAAAAAATATGGCTTGGGTGCTTAAATGTATTGATGCTGGCAACAAAGCAGGTATTAATCCTCCTGCAATAGAAGAAAAAACATTTATGAATTTTATTCACTAAGAACTCAAATATGAAGACAAAACTGGTATTCATATTAATAATTATAGCAACTATGACAACAATAAAAGCTCAAAAACCCGATAATTTCCGTCAGCCGTATCCTATGGGAGAAAAGAATGAGGCATTTGCACAATACTTTATTGGTCAGAGTTATCTCTCCGTTGTTTCTTTCAACAAAGAACTGAATGTGCCTGTGTTTAATGTTACTTTTGAACCTTCTTGCAGAAACAATTGGCATAAACATGCAGGAGGACAGATGCTTATTGCCACGGCAGGAATAGGATATTACCAAGAAAGAGGAAAACAAGCACGGAGACTTTACCCTGGCGATGTAGTGGAAATTCTTCCAAATGTAGAGCATTGGCACGGAGCAGCACCAGAGAGCTGGTTTGCTCATCTTGCCATAGAATGCAACCCCGGTAGAGAAGGAGGTACAACATGGCTTGAGGCTGTGAATGACAAAGAATATCTTAAAGTGTGCAACGACGCAAAAAACATATTTGAAAAAGAAAACGCTGTTCTTTCTTCTCGCCAAAAAGCAATCGTAAGTTTAGGAAACCACACTGCACAGGGAAATCTTTTTATGCTCAGACAAGCAATAGAAGAGGCCTTTAAAGAAAATATGACGGTGAATGAAGTTAAGGAGCTGTTGGTTCAGGCATACGCATATTGTGGTTTTCCCCGTTCGCTTAGAGCTTTGACAGCCTTGGATGAATTATTGAAAGAAAGACAGTCAAAAGGAATAAAGGATAATTTGGGAAAAGAATGTTCTGACATCAAAGATAAAAGAGACAAATACCTAAGAGGAGCAGAAATGCTGGAAAACCTTTCAGGTGTAAGCAAGGATGCTCCAAAAGGAGCGTATGCAGTACTTGCTCCTGTAATAGATACTTTTTTGAAAGAACATCTGTTTTGTGATATATTTGAACGGGACCTTCTTTCATACAAGGACAGGGAACTTTTTACCGTAAGTATGCTTGCAGGCTTGGGCGGAGTGGAACCTATGGCTATGGGACACATGGCGATGTGTCTTCATATAGGAATAACACCTGAACAGCTGAATGCTCTCTTAAATATCACTGAAACCAATCTTGGCAGACAATATTCCGAACCTATACGCAAAGTATTGACAACCCTTACAGCAAGATAGGATGAAAAGGCTGTTGGTCATTTTTCTGTGCATAATAGGTTTCAGTGCTTGTTCTCAAAACAAAATGGGGAAAAATATGGACACTTTTTCAGACAAAGAACAGATATTGCAGACTTACAAAGATATGTACTCCTACATGGTTAGCAAAGACACTGCCATACTAAGCAGACTGATGACAGATGATTTTATACTGATACACATGACAGGCTTGAAACAGGATAAAGAAACTTATCTGCGCTGTATTGCTGACGAAACATTGAACTACTATTCTGCAACGCACGAAAACTTGGAAGTAAGCATAGAGGGGAACAAGGCTATTCTTACAGGACAAAGCATAGTGAATGCAGCAGTGTTTGGTGGCGGAAGAAATACTTGGAGACTGCAACTAAAATTCTGGTACATCAAACAAAATGGCAAATGGTTGCAATATCAATCACAAGCTTCAACTTATTAAACTAAAAAAAAATATAAAAACATTATGACAAAAGAAACAGTAGTATTAACAGGTGCTGGAAGTATCGGTCTTGCCATAGTCAGAAGAATAGGTGCTGGCAAGCATATTGTCATAGCCGACTACAGTGAAACAAATCTTGCTTCTGCACAACAGGTCTTGGAACAAGCAGGCTTTGAGGTCTCTACCCTTAAGTTTGACTTGTCAAGCAGAGAGTCTGTTTTGGAACTTGCAGACTTTGCCAAATCAAAAGGAGAAATAAAATACCTGATAAATGCGGCAGGAGTATCCCCTTCGCAAGCCTCTGTTGAACAAATCTTAAAAGTAGATATGTACGGCACGGCTGTTCTCATTGAAGAATTTGGCAAAGTAATTGCTGAGGGAGGTTCTTGTGTTGTCATTTCTTCCCAAAGCGGTCATCGGTTGGGAGCCATTGCCGACGAAGACAGCGAGCTTTTAGCCACAACACCAACAGAAAAACTTCTTGACTTGCCTCTGGTAAAAAACATAACAGATACTTTGAAAGCATATCAATACTCCAAACGCTGCAATGTCCTAAAAGTTATGTTTGAAGCAACACGATGGGCAAAGAGATGTGCAACAATCAATTCCATATCTCCTGGAATCATCATCACCCCTTTGGCTGCTGACGAACTAAAAGGACCACGAGGTGAAGGTTATAGGAATATGCTGTCGTCTTCTCCTGCAAAGCGTGCCGGAACTCCTGACGAGGTAGGCGATTTGGCCCAGTTCATTATGAGTGAAAAGGGAAGGTTTATCACCGGCTCAGACTTTCTTATCGACGGAGGAACAACGGCTTCCTATTTCTACGGAGATTTACAATACCTGAAAAAAACACATTAAACAATATAGAAAGGAAAAATTATGAAAAAGATAATAGGCTTATTGGGTATAGCAACAATATTGCTTTGCATTTCATGTTCAAAAACAAATGCCAACAACGAAAACGATAATAACAAAACAAATAAAACAATGAACACACAAATAGATACAAACAAAGAAAAAGTCCTTGTAGTATTCTTCTCACAAGCTGGAGAGCAATACTCTGTAGGCAACATTAAAGTAGGCAACACAAAGATAGTAGCAGACTATATTTGCAAACATATAGGCTGCAAACAGTTTGAAATAGTGGCTGAAAAGGATTATAATATGCCTTATAACAAGTTGATTCAGGTTGCAAAAGAAGAAACAAACAAGGGTGAGCTGCCTGCTTTCAAAGGAGAAGTGGAAAACATAGACCAATATTCCACAATCTTCATCGGCGGTCCTGTATGGTGGGGAACCTATCCTCAGGTTATGTTCACTTTCTTCAAAAAATATGATTTAAACAACAAGACCATTATTCCTTTCACAACACACGAGGGTAGCGGTCTGGCTTCTTGCGTTGAGGATATAAAACAGGCTTATCCTAAGGCAAATGTCTTGAAAGGTTTCTCCATTTACGGTCATGAAGTACGTACAAACGAGAAGAAAGTTATTGATTGGATAAAAGGTTTAGGTTTCTAATAAGGCAAGAAGGGATTTTTCACAACCCTGCCTTCCCGAAATAGCAAGAAGTACAACAAGAGTGCTGCACAGATTGCCCTTAGATACCTGTTTCAAAGAGATGTCATCATTGTCCTTAAGTCCTCCCATATAGAAAGGATGCAACAAAACCTTGATATTTTTGACTTTGAACTGAATGCTGAGGATATGGACAGAATACTTGAACTGGATACCGGACAGTCTATTGTTGTCGGCTCTCATCACAACCCCGAAATAACAAAATGGTTATGTCCTTTTTAAGATAAACACCATACATAGAAATCAGTGCTAAAGCCCGAACGAACGACGGTTTTCCCTATAGGGGGAACGTTCGTTCGACCCTTTTTAGACCTTTTACATTTGATAATCAAAGACTTAAGGAAAATACCTTTTTTACATACAAAAACCAATACTTTAGTAAAATACTTCAACTATTTATATTACAAAGAGTTAAGTATTACTTTTTTTTAATTTCTATTGTTTGTCTTGAATTAAAAAATACACATCAACATAATTGCTCTACGTTTTTTGTATTTAGATGTCTTGTATCAAAGTAAAGTTAATTGATATGTTATTTTGAAATAAGTTGTTCCTTTTATTTTCTTTTCTTCCAAAATTCAAAAACACAACAAAAAGAAACAAGAGGGGTCGAACGAACGTTCCCCCTATAGGGAATTCCGTCGTTCGTTCGGGCAAATTTAGGATAAAAATATATAAAATACATAATACTTAATTTTGACTATTAAATAGGGTCGAACGAACGTTCCCCCTATAGGGAAAACCGTCGTTCGTTCGGGCTTTGT
>CAZXEN010000031.1:0-20579 GCA_964639765.1 uncultured Bacteroidaceae bacterium | reverse complement strand
ATAAAAAAGCTTGCCATTCTTCACAAAGACAGAAAAACATTACAAAAGAACCTGCCTATCTCTTCAGATAAACAGATTCTTTCTTCTACATAAGAAATCAATAGATGATTATTCTGCCTTTGGAGCTTCTTCTGTTGCAGTCTCAACAAGAGGTTCTTCTGCCTTTACTTCCTCAGCAACTTCTGCTACAGGAACTTCTACGTTAACAGCTTTTTTTCTACCACCTCTACGAGTAGTCTTAGCTTTCTTTGTAGTCTCCTTAAGCATGTTTTCATTATAATCTACCAATTCCATCATAGCCATCTCTGCACCGTCTCCTAAACGTCTTCCTAATTTAAGAATACGCGTATATCCACCATTACGGTTTGCAACTTTTTGAGATACTTCACGGAACAATTCTGTTACAGCTTCTTTATCTCTAAGTTGTGCAAAAACTATACGTCTTTGGTGAGTTGAATCTTCTTTGGATTTATTTATCAATGGCTCTACATATTTTCTTAAAGCTTTAGCCTTAGCCAAAGTTGTTTCTATTCTCTTATGTTTTATCAAGGAAGATGCCATGTTAGAAAGCATAGAACTTCTGTGGGCTGCTGTTCTTGATAAATGATTTACTTTACAACCGTGTCTCATCTTATTTTACTCTTTTTCTAATTTATACTTTGAAATATCCATACCAAATTCCAAGTTTCTGGACTTAACTAAGTTTTCCAATTCTGTTAGAGATTTTCTACCAAAATTACGGAACTTCAATAATTCAGATTTAGCTATCTGAACAAGATCTCCAAGGGTATCAACCTCTGCTGCCTTTAGGCAATTAAGGGCTCTAACAGACAAGTCCATATCAACAAGTCTTGTCTTAAGCATTTGACGAATATGAAGTGTTTCTTCATCAAATTCTTCAGACTGATTCTGGATATCGGTTTGAATATCTATTTTTTTATCGGAGAATAATACTAAATGCTGAATAAGTATCTGAGCTGCCTCCTTCAATGCATCTTTTGGAGTGATAGATCCATCTGTTTCTATGTCAAACACAAGTTTGTCATAGTCGGTCTTCTGCCCTACTCTATAGTTCTCAACAGAATATTTTACATTCTTGATTGGAGTAAAAATAGAATCAATAGCAATAGTTCCTATTGGATCGTTACTTCTTACATTTTCTTCTGAAGGCACATATCCTCTTCCTTTTTCAATACGCATAGTTATGTCCAAACTTACATCAGAAGTCATATGGCATATTTCTACATCTGTATTAAGAACTTGAAATGCGTTAAGGTATTTGTTCATTTCACTTGCCATGAAAGTTGTTTTGCCTTCTATCTTGAAAGACACTTCTTCACTTTCTTGGTCCTCAATCTGACGCTTAAAGCTAAGACGTTTTAGATTAAGTATTATTTCTGTCATATCCTCAACAACACCATGAATAGTATCAAATTCATGATCCACTCCCTCAATACGTACTGAAGTAATTGCAAAACCCTCTAATGAAGATAACAATATTCTACGTAAAGCATTTCCTATCGTATTACCGTAGCCAGACTCCAAAGGACGAAACTCAAATTTTCCTTTGTAATCGTCTGACTCTATCATTATAACCTTTTCAGGTTGTTGAAAAGCTAATATGGCCATATATTATTTCTCCTATTTATTATTTTTATTTAGAATACAACTCAACGATAGCTTGTTCGTTAATGTTCTCAGGGATGTCTGCTCTTTGAGGATAGTTCATAAACTTACCTTCTTTCTTAGCCTCATCCCATTCAAGCCATGAATATTGCATTCTTGAAGCCAAAGAATCTTCTATTATCTCCAAAGATTTCGAACGCTCTCTAACGCCAACGCTATCACCTTCTCTTAACAGGTAAGAAGGAATATTAACAACTGAACCATTAACGGTTATATGTTTGTGAGATACCAATTGACGTGCTTGATTACGAGTCTTTGCTATACCCAAACGATAAACAACGTTGTCTAAACGGGATTCTATTAATTGAAGCAAAACTTCGCCTGTGATACCTCCCTTACGAGAAGCTTTGTCAAACAAGTTGCGGAATTGTCTTTCCAATATACCATAAGTGTATTTTGCTTTTTGTTTTTCCATCAACTGAACACCATATTCAGACTGTTTTGAACGTCTGCGACTTCCATGTTGACCTGGTGCATATGGACGTTTATCGTATGACTTATCAGGTCCGTATATTGGTTCTCTGAATTTTCTTGCTATTTTGGTTTTAGGTCCTGTGTATCTTGCCATTTTCTACAACATTTATTAAATTAATCACTAAAAAAACTTATACACGTCTTCTTTTTGGAGGACGACAGCCATTGTGTGGTAACGGAGTAACGTCTGTTATTTCCAATACCTCAATACCGCATGTGTTAATTGCACGTATTGCTGCTTCACGTCCTGCTCCAGGACCCTTTACGAATACCTTTACTTTTCTTAAACCATAATCATACGCAACTTTAGCGCAATCCTCTGCTGCCATTTGTGAAGCGTATGGGGTATTCTTCTTTGAACCCTTGAAACCCATCTTTCCAGCTGAAGACCATGAAATTACTTGTCCTGCATTATTGGTCAAGGAAATAATGCAATTGTTGAAAGATGCAAAGATCGTTGCTCTGCCTTGTGGTTCAACTTTTACTACTCTTTTCTTTGTTGGTTTTGAATTTTTTGCCATTTTTTCGTAGTTTTATTGAATGCTCCGTTTATCATCTCAAATTTTGCTGTAGGTAATCCGCATCCAATCGTTAATTTACTTTACTTACTTAGTTGCTTTCTTTTTGTTCGCAACAGTTTTCTTTCTACCTTTACGGGTACGAGCGTTGTTCTTAGTGCTTTGTCCGCGTACTGGTAATCCTGAACGATGCCTAATACCTCTGTAACATCCTATATCCATCAAACGTTTAATGTTCATCTGAACTTCTGAACGAAGATCACCTTCTACCTTAAACTTTTCGCTAATGACGTTACGAATAGCATTTTGCTCGTCATCACTCCAATCGCTTACCTTTTTCTGTTCATCTATTCCAGCCTCAGCTAAAATTTTAGAAGCAGAACTTCTACCTATACCATATATATAGGTAAGGCCTATTACACCGCTCTTTGTTCTTGGTAAGTCTATTCCTGCAATTCTTGCCATAAATTAATTATTATTTTTACTTTTAATATTTATTAATCAAATAAGAATCAACCTTGACGTTGTTTAAATTTAGGGTTTTTCTTATTTATAACATAGACAACTCCTTTTCTACGTACAACTATGCACTCTGGAGATCTTTTCTTAACTGATGTTTTTACTTTCATATCTATATCTTAAATTTTATTTTGTTCTATTTGTGTCTGTATGTTATTCTGCCCTTAGTCAAATCGTATGGTGACATTTCCACTTGAACTTTATCCCCTGGAAGAATCTTGATATAGTGCATACGCATCTTTCCAGATATAGAAGCTGTGATGACATGCCCGCTATCCAATTCAACTCTGAACATTGCATTTCCCAATGACTCTAATACAACACCATCTAACTGTATCGGCTCCTGTTTTGCCATATTGCCTAGTTTATTAATTCCAAATTATCGTTATTTTTGATTGCCTCTTCTATCAGTAAGAAACTTGATAAGACAATAGGACCATCCTTTGTTATAGCAACATCGTGTTCATAATGTGCCGCTGTTGAATTATCCACTGTAGTGCAAGTCCAACCGTCATTATGAAAAACAATTTCTTTGTTTCCTAATGTTATCATTGGTTCAATAGCAATCGTCATACCATCTCTAAGCTTTGCTCCTGTGCCTTTTCTTCCATAATTAAGAACATTTGGTTCTTCATGCATAACATGTCCTAAACCATGACCACACAATTCTCTGACAACTCCATAGCCAAAAGATTCGCAATAAGATTGTACGGCATTGCCTATATCTCCCAAACGATTACCTATCTTGCATACTTCTATTGCCTTATAAAGAGATTCTTTAGTTACTTTTAATAATTGACGGTCTTCTTCTTTTATTCCTTTTACTGCAAAAGTGTAGGCAGAATCACCAACCCAACCATTATAAGTACAACCACAATCTACAGAAACGACATCTCCTTCTTGTATTTCTCTTTTCCCTGGTATTCCATGAACAACAACTTCATTTATGGATATACACAAGGAAGCAGGGAAACCTCCATAGCCTTTAAATGTAGGCACCGCTCCTTTTGAATGGATAAACTCTTCAGCAAGTTTATCCAAAGAAAGAGTACTTACTCCAGGTTTGAGAACCTTTGCAACCTCAGCTAAAGTTTCCCCGACCATAAGAGCAGATACCTTCATTTGCTCTATTTCTTCAGAAGTTTTTGTATGTATCATTTCTGTTTTTTACCTCTTTAAAAAATTATATGTTTCCTCCTCTACCTTTTATACGACCAGTTTTTGTAAGACCATCATAGTGTCTCATCAATAAGTGGCTTTCAATCTGTTGCAAAGTATCCAATACAACTCCTACAAGGATTAGAAGAGATGTACCGCCATAAAATTGTGCAAACTGAGAATTCACTCCAAACAATCTCACAATAGCAGGCAATATTGCAACAAATGCAAGGAATATAGAACCAGGTAATGTTACTTTGGATAGGATGTTATCAAAGAACTCTTCTGTTTTCTTGCCAGGTTTTACACCAGGAACAAAACCACCATTCTTTTTCATATCATCTGCCATTTGCTTTGGATTAATTGCAACTGCAGTATAGAAATATGTGAAAACTATAACCAGTAGTCCAAAGATAAAGTTATACCAAAAGCCATCAAAATTGGATAAAACAGAAGCAATACCACTCATGGAAGAGTCTGGTCCAGAAAATCCCATGATTGTTATAGGTATAAACATTATTGCCTGAGCAAAAATGATAGGCATAACTCCAGCAGCATTTACCTTTATAGGTATGTATTGTCTAACGCCGCCATATTGTTTATTACCTACTATACGCTTTGCATATTGAACTGGAATCCTTCTTGTTCCTTGAACCAACAAAATACATAGCATAATAACAACAAGCCATATTATTAACTCAACAAATAATATAACAAGCTGTCCAGCCTGACTCTCCATTCTTGAAGCAAACTCTGCAAACAATGCAAAAGGCAAACGAGCAATAATACCAATCATAATCAACAAGGATATACCATTTCCTATCCCTCTGTCAGTAATTCTTTCTCCCATCCACATAACGAATAAAGTTCCACATGTCAATAGTATTGAGATTGGTAATACCCAATTCAAAAATGTTATATCACTTCCTCCAAATATATTGAAAATATGAGCTCCTTGTAATTGGTTACGTAAATTTGCCAAATAAGCAAAGGATTGGAAAATTGTAACAATGACTGTAAGCCAACGAGTTATTTGATTAATTTTATTTCTACCACTTTCTCCCTCACGTTGCATCTTCATAAAGTAAGGTACAACCATTGTCAAAAGCTGAACAACAATGGATGCAGTGATATAAGGCATAATACCCAATGCAAAAACTGATGCATTGGAAAATGCTCCACCAGAAAACATATTCAATAAACCCAATACTCCATCTTGCGTTTGGCTCTGCAAAGCACCCAAGTCTGAAGGATTGATACCGGGAATAACAACGTACGAACCGATTCTATACACAAGGACCAATCCCAATGTATAAATTATCTTGGCTCTTAAATCGTTTATACTCCAAATGTTTTTGATTGTATTGATAAATCGCTTCATTAAATTATAGTTTTTAGATTATAGTAACTACACCACCTTTTGATTCAATAGCAGCTTTAGCGCTCTTAGAAACAGCATTAACTGTAACATTTATGCCCTTAGTTAATTCGCCATTTCCAAGTATTTTAACTTTTTCGTTTCTTGATATAATACGATTTTCTTTCAAAAGATCAAGAGTGATATCGTTTGTATTAAATTTTTCAGATATTTTTTCCAAAACATCTAAGTTGATTCCAACATATTCTACACGATTTATATTTTTGAAACCAAACTTTGGAACTAATCTATACAAAGGCATTTGACCACCTTCAAATCCTACTTTTCTACTATATCCAGAACGAGATTTAGCACCTTTGTGTCCACGAGTAGATGTACCACCATATCCAGAACCTTGTCCTCTTCCTATTCTTTTACGGCTTTTTGTTGAGCCTAAAGCAGGTTTTAAATTACTTAAATCCATAATTAATTACTTTATTTTATGTTAATTAATCTCTTCTACTTTAACCAAATGTTTTACTTTGTCTATCATACCCTGAATTTGAGGATTAAGCTCATGCTCCACAGAGTGATTCATTTTTCTTATACCCAAAGATTTTAGGGTTTGCTTTTGACGTAGTGGATAACCTATACCACTCTTTATTTGAGTTATTCTTACTTTCATAGTCATACTTGTATTAACCATTAAAAACTCTATCCATTTCTATGCCTCTTAACTTGGCAACAGTATATGGATCCTTCATTTTCAACAAAGCTGCTATAGTAGCTTTTACAACGCTATGAGGATTAGATGAGCCTTTTGACTTAGCCAAAACGTCCTTAACACCGACACTCTCCAAAACAGCACGCATTGCACCACCAGCTATAACTCCAGTACCGGGAGCTGCAGGTTTCAAAAATACTCTTGCACCACTATATTTGCCTTCTTGTTCATGAGGTATAGTACCCTTAAGAATAGGAACTTTGATTAGATTCTTTTTCGCATCATCAGAACCTTTGGAAATAGCAGCTGCAACTTCTTTTGCTTTTCCCAAGCCGTATCCTACAATACCATTTCCATTTCCTACTACAACGATAGCAGAAAAACTAAATGTTCTACCTCCCTTTGTTACTTTGGTAACTCTATTTATACTTACAAGCTTATCATTAAATTCTATTTCGCTTGATTTTACTCTTTTTATATTCAGTTCTGCCATCTTCTTAGAATTTTAAACCATTTTCTCTTGCGGAATCTGCTAAAGCTTTAACACGGCCATGATATAAATAACCATTTCTATCGAAAACAACTGTTTCAATACCTTTTTCTTTAGCTCTTTCTGCTAACACTTTACCAACTTGTTTTGCAACCTCTGTTTTGTTGCCCTCCTTTTGAAAATTCTTTTCCAATGACGATGCTGCAGTCAATGTCACTCCATTTACATCATCAATCAACTGAGTATAAATTTCTTTATTACTCCTAAATACTGAAAGACGAGGTTTTTGAGCAGAACCGCTCACTTTCTTACGGATCCTCATCTTAATCTTCAATCTTCTTAAATCTTTCTTAGTTGCCATTTACGTATCCTCAGATTTTCTTAATTTCTTATATTATTTTATTTTGCAGCAGCTTTACCAGCTTTCTTACGTACAACTTCACCTTGGAAACGAATACCTTTTCCTTTATATGGTTCAGGCTTACGTAGAGAACGTATTTTTGCTGCAACTTGACCAATAAGTTGTTTGTCACAACAAGTCATCTTAATCAAAGGGTTCTTACCTTTTTCATTTATAGTTTCAACCTTTATTTCATCTGGCAAAACCATGAATATGCTGTGAGAATAACCCAATGCTAATTCAAGAACCTGTCCTTGTGCTTGAGCTTTATATCCAACGCCTATAACTTCTTGTGTAGTGTGGAAGCCTTCTGAAACTCCAACAACCATATTGTTTATCAAAGCTCTATATAAACCATGAAGAGATTTGTGTGTCTTAGAATCAGACTCACGAGTCAAATGCATTACACTATCTTCAATATTTACACTTATGCAAGGATTAACTGCCTGTTGTAAAGTTCCAAGTTTCCCCTTTACTGTAACAACATTATCTTTGCTTACATTTACTTCAACTCCCGCAGGAATATTGATTGGTAACTTTCCTATTCTTGACATTTTACACCCTCCATTATTTAACTAACATAACATATTACTTCACCACCAACTCTCAAAGCTCTTGCTTCTTTATCGGTCATTAATCCACGTGAAGTAGAAATAATAGCTATTCCTAAACCGTTCAATACTCTTGGTAATTCATCAACACCAACATATCTTCTTAAACCTGGGGTACTTATTCTTTTTAACATTGAAATAGCAGGTTCTTTTGTTTGTTGGTGATACTTCAAAGCTATTTTTATTGTTCTTGGGAAAGTATCGTCCTCAAATTTATAATTTAAGATATATCCTTTATCAAAGAGAATCTTTGTCATTTCTTTTTTCATCTTTGAAGAAGGTATCTCAACAACTCTATGTCTTGCATTCACTGCATTTCTTATGCGAGTCAAATAATCTGCAATTGGATCTGTTAACATTTCTTTTCTTTTTATTTATTAATTCACTATTTTTACTGGTGGTATTCTCTTACCAAGAAGCTTTTTTTACTCCTGGTATCAAACCTGCCAATGCCATTTCTCTGAAATTAATTCTTGAAATGCCAAATTGTCTCATATATCCTTTTGGTCTTCCTGTTAATTTACAACGATTGTGTAAACGTACTGGAGACGCATTCTTTGGTAATTTCTGCAAACCTTCATAGTCACCTGCCTCCAAAAGAGCTTGACGTTTTGCTGCATATTTATTTACCAAATACTCTCTTTTTCTCTCGCGAGCTTTTATTGATTCTTTTGCCATCTTTAATCTTATTTTTCTGATTCATTCTTAAATGGAAAACCAAACGCTTTAAGTAAAGAGAAAGCCTCTTTGTCTGTGTTTGCAGAAGTAACAAATGTAATATCCATTCCGTTGATATGATCTATTTTATCTATATCAATTTCAGGGAATATTATTTGTTCTTGAACACCAAAAGTGTAATTTCCTTTTCCATCAAATCCTTTAGCATCTATTCCTCTAAAATCTCTAATACGAGGTATTGCTGTAGAAATCAATCTATCTAAAAACTCATACATTCTATCTCCTCTAAGTGTAACTCTAACACCTACAGGCATACCTTTTCTAAGTTTGAAGTTAGAAATATCCTTTTTAGACTTTGTAGCAACTGCTCTTTGACCAGCGACTGCAGTCATCTCTTCTACACCTTTATCAATGACTTTCTTATCATTCAAAGCCAATTTACCCAATCCTTGATTCAGAGATATCTTCAACAAACGAGGTACTTGCATAACTGTTGTATAGTTATACTCTTTCATCAAGGACTGCATTATTTCTTCCTTGTATTTGTTTTTTAATCTTGGACTATACATTATTTTATTACCTCCCCTGTTTTTTTAGAATAACGAACTAATTTATTTGTTTTCTCATCAAGACGTCTTCCAACTCTTGTCGCATTGCCTTTAGCATCTACAACCATAAGGTTAGAAATATGTATAGGGGCTTCTTTCTCTATTATACCGCCTTGTGTATTCTTTGGATTAGGTTTTGTGTGTTTTTTTATTTTATTAACACCTTCCACAATTGCTCTATTATCCTCTGGATATACAACCAAAACCTTTCCTGTAATACCCTTTGAGTTTCCTGCTATAACTTTTACTGTATCCCCTTTTTTAATATGCAATTTCATATCTATAATATTTTTTTGCGTTATAGTACTTCTGGAGCTAAAGAAACTATTTTCATAAATTGTTTCTCACGTAACTCTCTTGCTACTGGTCCAAAAATACGAGTTCCTCTTAATTCATCAGTCGCCGTAAGTAATACACAAGCATTGTCATCAAAACGAATATAAGAACCATCTTGACGTCTTACTTCTTTCTTTGTTCTGACAACAACAGCTTTGGATACAGACCCTTTCTTTACATTACCTGAAGGTAATGCATCTTTTACGGCAATAACTATCTTGTCTCCTACTGAAGCATAGCGTGCCTTTGTTCCTCCCAGAACTCTAATACATAAAGCACTTTTCGCTCCACTATTATCTGCGACAACTAATCTCGTTTCTTGTTGTATCATATCTTATTTAGCTTTTTCTATTATTTCAACTAATCTCCAACACTTGTTCTTACTCAATGGTCTTGTTTCCATTATGCGAACAGTATCTCCTATTTTAGCTTCTTGCTTTTCGTCGTGCGCCATGAACTTTTTACTTCTCTTCAAAAACTTACCATATTTTGGGTGTTTTACTTTTCTTTCAACCAAAACATTGATAGTTTTATCCATTTTATCGCTCACAACTACACCAACTTTCTCTTTTCTAAGATTTCTTTCCATCGTCTATTAAATTTCTTTTAATTACTTACTTATTTTCATTAGCAAGTTTTCTTCTAAGAGAAATCTCAGTGTTTATTCTTGCTATGTTTTTACGAGTAGTTGCCAATAAATTAGGATTCTCCAATGGAGATACTGCATGATTTATTTTCATTTTTACAAGCTGCATCTGTTCAGCTTCAAGTCTTTCTTGTAATTCTTTATCAGAAAGTTCTTTTAAACCTAAATTGTTTTTCATCGTTTATCTCCTTTCAATTTATTGTTCTACATAATCTCTGCGTACTACAAACTTTGTTATTACAGGCAATTTTTGAGCTCCGAGTCTCATAGCCTCTTTTGCAATAGCTACAGGTACACCCTCTGCTTCAAATAAAACTGTACCAGGTTTTACTCTTGCAACAAAATATTCTGGAGCTCCCTTACCTTTACCCATACGAACTTCGTTAGGTTTCTTGGTTATAGGTTTATCTGGAAAGATTCTAATCCACAATTGTCCTTCACGTTTCATATAACGAGTAATGGCCTGACGAGCAGCCTCTATTTGACGACCTGTAATAAATGAAGTGTTCAAAGATTTGATTCCGAAACTTCCAAAAGCCAACTCATGACCCCTGAAAGCCATTCCTTTCATCTTGCCCTTCTGCTGTTTTCTATATTTTGTCTTGTTTGGCTGTAACATATCACTCTATTATTTAAAATCCTTACTATTATTTTTACGACGAGGACGTGAACCCATGTTAAATCTTTGTCCTGATCTACCATTATCTTTCATTCCACCTATAGTTGAAGGAACTAATTCAACCTTATTATAAACTATGCCTCTACAAATCCATACCTTTATACCTATACGACCGTATGTTGTATGAGCTTCTGCTAAAGCATAATCTATATCTGCACGTAGAGTGTGCAGAGGTGTTCTACCTTCTTTATAGTGTTCAGTTCTTGCCATTTCAGCACCACCTATACGACCTGAAACAGAAACCTTGATACCTTCTGCACCAACACGCATTGTAGAAGTTATGGCCATCTTTACAGCTCTTCTGTAAGACACTCTACCTTCTATCTGACGAGCTATGTTTTCAGCTACAAGTCTTGCTTCCAATTCTGGACGTTTTACTTCCAAGATGTTGATTTGAACTTCTTTTTCAGTAAGTTTTTTCAACTCTTCTTTTATCTTATCAACTTCTTGTCCACCTTTACCAATTATAAAGCCTGGTTTTGCTGTATTAATAGTAACAGTTATACGTTTCAATGTACGTTCAATATAAATCTTTGATATTTCAGCATTGCTTAAACGCACACCAAGATACTTTCTTATCTTATCATCTTCAACTAATTTGGATTCGAATGCTCTACCACCATACCAATTTGAATCCCAACCTCTGATGATACCTAGTCTGTTTCCTATCGGATTTGTTTTTTGTCCCATCCTTTTAAAATTTTCTTAATTTTTCCAAACTATTATTTTTCTACATCATTAGATTGTGGAGTAGCAACAGTTTCATTTCTACTACCTATCTCTAATATAATATGGTTAGAACGCTTTCTAATTCTATAACCACGACCTTGAGGAGCAGTGCGAAGACGTTTTAGTTGCCTTCCACCATTAACACATATTTGCTTTACAAAAAGATTACTATCTTCTACTGATTTGCCTATATTTTTTGCTTGCCAATTTGCAATAGCAGAAAGTAATAATTTTCTTAATTTTGGTGCAGATTCTCTATGTGAATATTGCAACACACCCAAAGCCTTATTAACATCAAGACCTCTTATAGCATCTGCCATAAGACGTGTTTTTCTTGGAGATGTAGGATTGTTATTCAATCTTGCAACATATCTGCTCTTTCTTGCCTCTTTATATTCTTCGGCACGTTTATGTTTTCTTGATCCCATCTTCTATACGTCTTTTTATTTCTTACCTTTATCTTTTTGACCAGCATGTCCTCTAAAAATTCTTGTTGGAGCAAACTCACCCAATTTATGACCAACCATATTTTCTGTAACATAAACAGGAATGAATTTGTTGCCATTATGAACAGCTATTGTCAAACCAACAAAATCAGGAGAAATCATTGAAGCTCTTGACCATGTTTTGATAGTGTTCTTGTTGTTTTTGGCTTGTGCATCCAAAACTTTTTTCTCTAACTTATAATAAATATAAGGTCCTTTTTTTAATGAACGGCTCATACTTCTCTGATTTTAATTATTTCTTACGTCTTTCTATTATATACTTATTTGAGGTCTTCTTAGGAGCTCTTGTCTTGTAGCCCTTAGCTGGTATGCCTTTACGTGTACGAGGATGTCCTCCTGATGCACGTCCTTCACCACCACCCATTGGGTGATCAACAGGGTTCATAACAACGCCTCTTACTCTAGGTCTTCGTCCCAACCAACGAGAACGACCTGCTTTACCAGATACTTCCAAACTATGTTCAGTGTTTGAAACAACACCTACTGTAGCTTTACAAGCCTGAAGTATCATACGAGTTTCACCTGAAGGCATTTTTATGATTGCATACTTACCATCACGAGACATAAGTTGTGCGTATGAACCTGCACTTCTTACCAATTTAGCACCTTCACCCGGTCTTAATTCTATATTATGAATCATTGTTCCGAAAGGTATCTCACCAAGCAACAATGTATTGCCTATTTCAGGGGCAACTCCTTTACCTGACATAATTGTCTGACCAACCTTTAATCCGTTTGGAGAAACAATATAGCGTTTTTCACCATCAGCATAGCAAACCAAAGCAATACGAGCAGTACGATTTGGATCGTATTCTATTGATTTTACTATAGCAGGTATATTGTCCTTATCTCTGCGGAAATCTATTACACGATATAATCTCTTATGACCACCACCTATATATCTCATGGTCATTTTTCCTTGATTATTTCTTCCACCTGTCTTACGAATCCCAAAAACCAAACTCTTCTCAGGTTTGCTCTTTGTAATTTCTTCAAAAGAACTAGCTATTTTGTGTCTCTGTCCCGGTGTTGTCGGTTTTAATTTCTTTAAAGCCATCTCTTTAATTAAATATTGCTAAAAAAGTCAATTGTTTCACCTTTGGCCAAAGTTATCATGGCCTTCTTATAAGCATTTGTACGACCTTGGATGTAACCAGCCTTAGTGTATCTTGCTTTTCTTTTTCCATTATAGTTAATAGTATTTACACTTTCAACTTTTACACTATACAGGTCTTCTATTGCTTTTTTTATTTCTATTTTATTCGCCTTTTTATCAACGATGAAAGCACAACGAGAAGCATCTTTCTCGTTTATCTTTGTCATCTTCTCTGTAATAAGCGGTTTTACAATGATACTCATTTCTATCTACTCTTTTTTATCTTAACACTAATTAGGAATTTTTATGCATGTCATTAAATTCCTTAAGTGCAGATTCACTAAACACCAAAGTATTAGCATGTAATATTTCGTATGTATTAAGTGTATGTGCACTCATCACCTTAACCTGCTTAAGATTTCTGGCCGACAAAGTTACAAAGTTTTCCTTACTTGGCAATAAAACAAACAAAGATTTTTTATCTTTTAGTTGTAATGAATCCAAAACTTCAACCATTTGTTTTGTTTTAGGAGCCTCAAAAGAAAAGTCTTCAACCACTTTAATCTGCTCATCCTTAGCCTTATAATACAGAGCTGAAAGCTTTGCCAAAGATTTAACTTTCTTGTTAAGTTTAAATCTATAATCTCTTGGTCTTGGTCCGAAAACTCTACCACCACCGACCATCAAAGGGCTATTTATATCACCAGCTCTGGCACCACCTGTACCTTTTTGTCTCTTTAACTTCCTAGTAGAACCTGAAACCTCGGAACGTTCTTTTGCCTTATGAGTTCCTTGTCTTTGGTCTGCTAAAAATTGTTTTACAGTCAACCAAATAACGTGATCGTTAGGTTCGGTTTGAAACAAAGAATCCATAACCTCTATGGTTCTTCCGGTGTCTTCTCCTTTTATGTTATATACTTTTAGCTCCATCTCTCAAGTTTTAAAATTGAACCCTTAGGACCAGGAACAGATCCTTTAACTAATATCAAATTCTTTTCTTCAAATATCTTAAGTATTCTAAGATTTTGAATTTTTACTCTGTGGTTACCCATTTGGCCAGCCATTCTCATTCCCTTGAATACTCTTGAAGGGTAAGAAGAAGCTCCTACAGAACCAGGTGCCCTATCTCTGTCATCTTGACCGTGTGTTCTATCACCAACACCACCAAATCCATGACGTTTAACAACACCTTGGAAACCTTTACCTTTAGAGATACCTACAACATCCACGAATTCGCCTTCAGTGAAAACATTACATGTTAAGACTTCACCAAAATGTTTTCTTTCACCTTCCTCAAAACGAGAAAATTCGGCAAGATATCTTTTTGGAGTTGTTTCAGCTTTAGCAAAGTGACCTTTCATAGGTTTTGTTACTTTGCTTTCTTTCATCTCCTCAAATGCCAATTGGATAGCACTATAACCATCCTTCTCAGGTGTTTTTACTTGTGTTACTACACAAGGACCAGCTTCTATCACAGTGCATGGCTGTTGCTTGCCAGAGGCATCAAAAATGCTAGTCATTCCGATTTTTTTTCCAATTAATCCTGACATTTTTTGTTTTTTGTTTTTTACTCTTTATCTCCAGCTTGATTCTTTGTTCAGCGGCTGGACTATTTACTAATTCTTTAAAACCGTTAATAAAACTTTTATCAAACCTTTATCTCTACTTCAACTCCTGAAGGCAGTTCAAGTTTCATCAAAGCGTCTATAGTTTGAGCAGAAGTACTGCTTATATCCATAAGACGTTTGTATGAATTCAACTCAAATTGCTCACGAGATTTTTTGTTAACAAAGGTAGAACGATTGACAGTAAAGATTTTCTTTGCTGTTGGCAAAGGGATAGGTCCTTGAACGTGAGCACCTGTCATCTTTACAGTCTTAACGATTTTCTCAGCAGACTTATCAACCAAGTTGTGGTCGTAAGACTTCAATTTAATTCTAATTTTTTGTTTTTCTTGACTCACAATTATAAGTTATTTTATATGTTAATTATTTTCTTTCAAAACTTCATCTGTTACATCTTTAGGAGCTTGTGTATAATGTGAAAATTCCATTGTTGAATTGGCTCTACCAGAAGTTATGGTACGCAAAGCTGTAACATAACCGAACATTTGGCTCAATGGAACTTTGGCTCTCACAGATTGAACACCAACCTTCGCTGTTATGCTTTCCAAGATAGCTCTTCTGCGGTTAAGGTCTCCTGTCACATCACCAAGATAAGCATCAGGAGTATTTATCTCAACAGACATGATTGGTTCCATAAGGACTGGCATTGCCTTTCTTGCAGCCGCTTTAAACGCCAAGCGAGCGCATATTTCAAAAGAAAGAGCATCTGAATCCACTGGATGATATGAACCGTCTTTCACAACAACTTTCATACTCTCCATAGGGAATCCTGCCAAAACACCATTATTCATAGCGTCCTTGAATCCTTTCTCAATTGAAGGTATATATTCTTTTGGTATATTACCACCTTTAACCTCATTAACAAATTGCAATCCCTTGAAGCCTTCATCAGCAGGACCAATAGAGAATATGATATCAGCAAATTTTCCTCTACCACCTGTTTGTTTCTTATAAACTTCTCTGTGCTCAACTTCTGTAGTGATTGCTTCTTTGTAAGCTACCTGTGGTTTTCCTTCATTGCATTCAACATTAAACTCTCTTTTTATTCTATCAAGTATAATGTCCAAATGTAATTCTCCCATACCTTTTAATATTGTCTGGCCAGATGCATCATCTGTCTGAACTTGCAAAGTAGGGTCTTCTTCCGTAAGTTTAGTTAAAGCATTGTTGAATTTATCAACATCTGCCTGTTGTTTTGGTTCAATAGCAATAGAAATCACAGGTTCAGGGAAAGACATAGACTCTAATATAATAGGGTGAGCTTCATCACAAAGAGTGTTTCCTGTCTTTATTTCTTTGAATCCTACAGCAGCACCGATATCTCCAGCCTCTATCTTATCAAGAGGGTTCTGGTGATTTGCGTGCATCTGCATTATACGTGATATTCTTTCTTTTTTGCCTGTATTTGCATTATAAACATATGAACCTGAATCCAAACTACCAGAATAAACTCTGAAGAAACAAATTCTTCCAACGTATGGGTCGGTAGCAATTTTGAAAGCTAATGCACTGAAAGGAGATTTCACGCTTACAGGACGAGTAATTTCCTCATTGTTCTTTGGATTAATACCAGCAACTTCTGGCACATCTACAGGAGAAGGCAAGAACTCACAAACAGCATCAATAAGGTTTTGGATACCTTTGTTTTTGAAAGCAGAGCCACACAATACAGGAACTATTCTCTGTTCGCAAGTTGCTTTTCTAACATGCTTGATAATTTCCTCCTCTGTTATGGATTCTTCATCTTCCATATATCTTTCAAGAAGTTCATCATCTTCTTCAGCAACTCCCTCTATAAGTTCTTTTCTGTATTTAGCTGCTATTTCTTTCAAATCATCAGGCATTGGCACTTCATAAAGCTTAGTACCCTTAGATTCCTCATCATACATAAGGGCTTTGTTGCTTATCAAGTCAATAACACCCTTAAACATATCTTCCTGTCCTATTGGTATTTCCAAAGGAACAGGATGAGAACCAAGTTTCTCTCTTATCTCTCCTAAAACCTTAAAGAAATCTGCACCCGCTCTATCCATTTTATTAACAAATGCAATACGAGGTACATTATATTTGTCTGCCTGTCTCCAAACTGTTTCACTTTGAGGCTCTACTCCACCAACAGCACAGAACAAGGCAATAGCTCCATCCAAGACTCTTAGCGAGCGTTCTACTTCCACTGTAAAATCAACGTGTCCAGGTGTATCTATAATATTTATTTTATAGTCCTTATTATTGTACTTCCAAAACACTGTAGTTGCGGCTGAAGTAATTGTGATACCTCTTTCTTGTTCTTGAGCCATCCAATCCATTGTCGCAGTACCGTCATGTGTTTCACCTATCTTGTGATTCTTACCAGTATAAAACAATATACGCTCAGTAGTCGTAGTTTTGCCTGCGTCTATGTGGGCCATTATGCCGATGTTTCGTATGTTGCGTAAATCTGCCATCTATTCTCCTTGTCTATCCTAAAAGATTTCTTACATTCTAAAGTGAGAGAATGCCTTGTTAGCTTCAGCCATTCTGTGAATATCCTCTTTACGTTTGAATGCTGCACCTTCTTCTTTTGAAGCAGCGATAATTTCTGCAGCCAAACGCATAGCCATTGTTTTCTCCGAACGTTTGCGAGCAAATCCTATCAAGTTCTTCATTCCCATAGACATTTTTCTGTCAGGGCGAATTTCTGTAGGAATCTGGAAAGTAGCACCACCAATACGTCTGCTTCTTACCTCAACGTTAGGAGTTACATTTGAAAGACCTTTCTTCCAAACATCCAATCCGTTTTCCTTTGTTTTCTCACCAACGATGTCTATTGCATCGTAAAATATTTTATATGCTACACTCTTCTTTCCCTTAAGCATAATATTGTTTACAAACTTTGTAACCAAAGTATCATTAAACTTAGGATCTGGAAGTATTATTCTTTTCCTTGGTCTCGCTTTTCTCATTTTATTTTTCTGCCTTTTTTGTTAAACCTAATTTTGATTATTTCTTTGCGTCTTTAGGTCTCTTTGCACCGTATTTTGAACGTCTTTGTTTTCTTCCATCAACGCCAGCTGTATCCAAAGCACCTCTTATTATATGGTATCTTACACCTGGAAGGTCTTTTACTCTACCCCCTCTAATCATTACTATAGAGTGTTCTTGCAAGTTGTGTCCTTCTCCTGGAATGTAAGCATTAACTTCTTTTCCATTTGTAAGTTTTACTCTGGCAACCTTTCTCATAGCTGAATTAGGTTTCTTTGGTGTTGTTGTATATACTCTCGTACAAACACCTCTACGTTGAGGACAAGAATCCAATGCAGGAGATTTACTCTTGTACTCTGCAGTTTGACGTCCTTTACGAACTAATTGTTGAATTGTTGGCATATCTAATAATATGTTCTTTTTTTAATTAAACTTTATTATTTTCTTTTTTTTATCTTCCTTTTTCGCTTTTTTGCTATATAAGGACAGCAGAAAATCCTCTTTTAGCGTCACCAAAGAAAAGCAGCCAACAATTCTTTAATGATAAATCCCCCATTAAGTACGCAACCCTAATAATACTGATACCTATTATTTTTAAGTACTCTTTAAAGAGGACGCATTTCTGATTTTCAGCGTGCAAAATTACAACAATTTATAATACCTGCAAAATATTTTTCATTTTTTTTTATTTTACTCATTTTAAAACAAGCAAATAGGAAGATTTTTCACACACTATTCAACAAAAATATGTGAATTACTTCACACTTTTATATTATATATAAGGTATAATTTTCAATTAGTAAATATATGTCAGATAATTTCAAGTATTTCCCTTTCTGTTTTTCTTCTCTATATCAGATAATTAAATACTCTTGAAAAAAGTCTTCGTTTTAAGAAAAAAAGACTAAGACTTTTGCACCAAAAGACTTAGTCTTTTTGATCAAAAGTCTTGATGTTTTTTAATCAAGTCTTAGTGTCTATTGCTCTATAAGAAATCTAAGCAAAAACACTCCCTTTGTCAATAATCCCTATCCTATTATATATTCGTCAATATTCTTTGTCTGGGAAGAGAAATTCACTCCTATCTTATATAGTTTTCTTTCATCCTGTTGGAATGCAAGAGGATAATCTTTGCTGTCTATCTGCTGCAAGGCCTCTTTTGCTGATTTGTCAAACTTGAACTCAAAAACATAGATATAGTCTTTGGTCTTTATTACCATATCCATCCTTCCTCGTGAAGTGCGATACTCTGCTTGTGAATAGAATCCAACCAAACGACAGATGAGGAATAGTATTGTTTGGTAATAATTCTCTGTGTCTTTGATAATATCATAAGGAATGCCAGCAAAGAATACTTTCATCTTCTCAAGAAAGTCTTCTATTCTTCCTGCTCTTAGGTCTTTGATAAATTTAGAAAGATAAGATGCAGACTTGTCATCTATAGTATTGAACATATCTTGGAAGTAAGAACTCCAAAAAACTTTGTTCCACTTCTTTATTTGGATAACCTAAGGTGTATTCTTGCAATTCTTTGTCGTAATCCTTTATAGTCAGATAACCTGACTGATAAAACAACGCAACAGGTGCAGACAACATACTCTCTTTACTGGTCAAATCTCTTGCAGTTATATTCCCTTCAGAGAAATCTTTTAAGTCATAGTCATTTTCTTTCAACAACTTAGTAAGAAACGTCGGCGTACCTGTCTGAAACCAATAGTTCTCAAATTCTTTTCTTGTCAGAGAGTTTAGCAAAGAGAATGGATTATATATATCTATCTCTGTGTTTTCTGAGAAATGATAACCGTCATACATTGCTTTCAGTTTGGAAAGTATCACTTCGCTTGTCGTGTTTTCTTTTTCTGCAAAGGCCTGCAAGTGTTCTACAAAGTTGGTCTTTATTTCCTCTTCTGTTATTCCGCAAATATCGGTGTAGTTTTCATCAAGCGAAATATCCATCAAATTATTCAAATCACTGAACAGACTTATCTTAGAAAACTTGGTAACTCCTGTAAGAAAACCAAAACGAATATACTTATCGCAACCCTTTAGCACAGAATAAACGCCTTTAAGTATGCCTTTGAATTTATCATGCAGTTCTTCGTTATCTATTGTCTGTAAAAGTGGTTTATCGTACTCATCTACAAGGATTACAACCTGCTTGCCAGTCTGCTTAACAGCTGTCTTGATTATATTAGAAAACCTATCTTCAGGATTAACAAATTTCGTCTGTATGTTATACTCTTTTTCCCATTCTGACAAATGATAATTCAAACTATTCAATAATCGTTCTTCACTGTCATATATGCCAGAATTCATATCAAGATATAACACAGGATATTCTGTCCATTGTTTTTCTACTGTTTCTATATATAAGCCTTTAAACAATTCTTTCTTAGCAAGAAAGTAAGCCTCCAATGTTGAAAGAAAAAGACTCTTCCCAAATCTTCTTGGACGGGAAAGAAAGTAATATCTATTACTATTCGCAAGATTATAAATATGTTTTGTCTTATCAACATAAAGATAATCATTCTGTCTAATACTTTCAAAACTCTGCATTCCTATAGGTAAATTCTGCATAATATTCGCCTTTCTGTTAATAGTTACTCACCTGCAAAATTACAAAATTATTATAAATTCTATAAAAATCTATAAGTTTTTATTTATCAGAAAAGCCTACACACTATTTCAAGTTGATTAATAACTATGTCGCTGTGTAAAATTATATTCTATCTCATTTTGTAAATTAAAAAAAACCTTACGCTTCACAGCGTAAGGCTC
>CAZXEN010000030.1:0-21486 GCA_964639765.1 uncultured Bacteroidaceae bacterium | reverse complement strand
CGGGGTCCATGGCCGCAAGCTTTGCTTCCAACTCTGCATCTGCGCCCTCGGCAGGGGCAAGAGCCTGTCTGCAACAACTATCAGACAATAATACGAGCCAACGCAAACGACTCCTATCATTTCGTACGTTGGAATGACGGCAACGAAAACAATCCAAGAGTTTTCTATGCTGACCGAGACAGTAGTTTTACTGCTATATTTATGCAGAATACTGCCTTTCTTACAATACATAGCGAGGACACTGTTATGGGTAATGTGAGCGGAACAGGGTTATATGCTTATAGACAAAATGTAACTATCAGCGCCACTCCTAATACCAACTATCATTTCTTACAGTGGTCTGACGGCAATACAGACAATCCGAGAATAATACTTGCAACACAGGATTCAGTATTTACAGCCTTGTTTGCTTCAAATATATCCAATATCTCTGTGCTTAACAACAATGCAGATATGGGAACAGTAAATGGTTCTGGAGTTTTCTATTATCAGAACCAAGTAGTAATATCTGCCACAGCCAACTATGGCTATCACTTTACTCAATGGAATGACGGTAACACAGACAATCCACGAATGATAACAGTGGACAGGGATTCTGTATTTACTGCCAACTTTGGAGTAAATATGTATTCTCTTTCTGTGAACAGCAGCAATACCACCATGGGATATACCACAGGAACCGGCAACTACAACTATCTTTCACAGGTAGGAATAAGTGCTACCAACAACTATGGCTATCATTTTACTCAATGGTCAGACGGCAATACCAACAATCCACGGACTGTAATCATAGAAAGGGATTCTGTATTCATAGCTCAGTTTGTTGCTAACACATATACTATAACCACAGAAGCCAACGACTATGTTATGGGCAGTGCATACGGAGGTGGTGCTTATAGTTACAACACCCAAAAAGTTATATCTGCTGCTGCCAACTATGGTTATCATTTTGTCGCTTGGTCTGACGGAAACACAGAAAATCCTCGCACAATAATCATAACCAACAACGCTAACTATACAGCAATGTTTGAGATAAACACCTACGATATTATTACAAACTCTTCCAATCCAGCTATCGGCTCTGCATCGGGTGGCGGAACGTATGAATATAATACTCCTGTAAATATATATGCAAACGCCAACTATGGCTATCATTTTACTCAGTGGTCAGACGGGAACACAGACAATCCACGTCTTGTAACTGTTATGCAAAATGCTACATATACAGCACAGTTTGGAATAAATTCATATAGTGTAAATGTGGAAAGCAACAATCAGACCAAAGGTAATGTATCTGGTAATGGAAGTTATATCTATAATACTCCTGCTACTATATCAGCCACAGCCAACTATGGTTATCATTTTACTCAATGGAATGACGGCAACACAGAAAATCCAAGGACAGTAATAGTAACACAAGACGTATCTTTCACTGCTCAGTTTGACAACAACTATTATACAATAACAACCAACAGTAACAACAACGCATTAGGCAATGTCTATGGAGGAGGCTCCTACGAATACAACACCATTACTTCTCTTACTGCACAAGCAAACAGTCATTATCATTTTCTTCGCTGGAACGACAACATAACAGACAATCCAAGAACGATAAATGTTTTACAAGACTCTGTATTTACAGCATTCTTTGAGATAGATACTCATAGTGTCACCCTTCTTTCTTCCAATGAGACAATGGGAGTAGTAACAGGAGCGGGCAATTTTGACTATGGCTCATTGCAGACCATTACTGCCACAGCCAACTATGGTTATCATTTTGTTTCTTGGTCGGACGGAAGCACACAAAATCCAAGAAACATCCACTTGACTCAAGACACCATACTTACAGCCTACTTTGTGGAGAACAATTACAACGTATCTTTATATGTCAATGATACCAACAGAGGCAGAGTTGCAGGAAGTGGAGAATATACCTATCTTTCTCAAGGCATACTTACTGCAATAGCAAAATATGGATATCATTTTGTGCAATGGTCAGACGGAAACACAGATAATCCAAGGAACATTTTTATTGAAAAAGATACTACTCTTGTTGCTGTGTTTGATTACAATGTATATAGTTTAAATACCAATGCAGAAAATGAAGCAATGGGAAGTGTAAGCGGAAATGGAGAATATAATTATTTGTCAAATGTAATTCTGAATGCAACAGCAAACGAACATTATCATTTTGTCGCTTGGTCTGACGGAATAACACAAAATCCAAGAACAATCACTCTTATACAAGACACAAGTTTTACAGCAATATTTGAAATAGACACTCATAGCGTTGTTATTGCTTGCAATGACGAGACATTAGGTCAAGTTACAGGAGGTGGTATATTTGATTATAATACGCCTGTTGTCATACAAGCAACAGCAATTACAGGTTATCATTTTGTCGCTTGGTCTGACGGAAATACAGATAATCCAAGAAATATTGTTGTTTCACAAGATACAGGTTTTGTTGCAATATTTGAGATTGATACTTTCTTTGTAAATGTTGTAGCAGATGATGAATCAATGGGAACAACACTTGGTAGTGGAATATATGATTGGAATACTGAGATAACTATCACAGCAACAGCAGAAGAACACTATCATTTTGTTTCTTGGTCTGACGGCAATACAAGTAATCCGAGAATTGTGGTTATAGACAAAGATACTACTTTTGTTGCCGTGTTTGAAGAAGATGATAAGTATTCTTTGCAGGTTGTCAGCAGCAACAACACTATGGGAACAGTGGAAGGTTCGGGAGTTTATTATGCAGGTGAAACCGCAAGAATAAAAGCCATAGCCAACGAACATTATCATTTCTCCCAATGGTCTGACGGCAACACAGACAATCCTCGTTGGGTAACAGTTATCAGTGACAATACATTTATAGCAAACTTTGCAAAGAATACCTATCTTATAAGTGTTGAGAGTGGAAACTTATCAATGGGAACAGTAAGCGGAAGTGGAGAATATGAATATGGAGAAAATATCTTTATATCAGCGACAAGCAGTGATGGCTATATGTTTCTGCAATGGAATGACGGCAATACGGATAATCCAAGGCAGATAAGAGTAGAAAACGATTCTACTTTTATTGCTAACTTTGTTGTGAAAGAAGATGAAGTAGGTTTAAACTCCACTACACAACAAGACATAAATATTTCTATCTACCCAAATCCTACAATAAACAACTCTTTGTTAAGTATCAAGGGATTAAAAGAAGATGCAAACATAGTTGTCATAGACCAAAGCGGCAGAACTATATCTAAAACCATACTTGCTTTTGAAAAAGAAACAATGGAAATAGAAACATCTTCTCTTGCAAGTGGAGTATATTATATAAGAATAGAAACTACAGACTATGTAACTACAAAGAAGTTGATTAAACGATAAAAACTTTCTGTCCTTTATTTGAGTAAATCTATTTTTTTTTAACTTGTTTTTTTTGTCTTGGATATACAATAGAATGAAACAAATTTCGTTATCATATCGTAAAATAGATTTAATTAGATAAAGGACAGTATATTATGAGTATGAAACTTTCTCAGTTTAAATTTAATCTTCCTAAAGAACTTATTGCAGAATTTCCATCAAAAAACAGAGATGAATCGAGATTGATGGTGGTTCATAGAGATTCAGGCGAAATAGAACACAAGATGTTTAAAGACATCTTGGACTATTTCAACGAAGATGATTTATTCGTATTTAACGACACCAAGGTTTTCCCTGCAAGATTGTTAGGTATAAAAGAGAAAACAAATGCGAAAATAGAAGTTTTCCTTCTTAGAGAGATAAACGAAAACACAAGATTGTGGGACATATTGGTTGAACCTGCAAGAAAAATAAGAATAGGAAACAAACTTTATTTTGGAGAAAACAACGAACTTACTGCTGAGGTTATAGACAACACCACAAGCAGAGGCCGTACTCTAAGATTTTTATTTGACGGAAGCAATGAGGAATTTCATAAAGTACTAAAACAACTTGGCAAAACTCCTCTGCCAGAAGATATATTGAAGCTAAGAGATTTAACAAAAGAAGACAACGAAAGATATCAGACTATATATGCAGCTAATGAAGGAGCTGTGGTTGCACCGACTGCAGGTTTCCATTTCTCAAGAGAGCTTATGAAACGTATGGAGATAAAAGGCATAAACCGTGCTTTTGTTACTCTTCATTCGGGCCTGGGCAATTTCAGACAAATAGAAGTGGAAGATCTTAGCAAACACAAGATGGATTCTGAAGAAATGTTTCTCAATGAAGAGACAGCCAACACAATAAACAATGCCAAAAAGAACAACAACAAAGTCTGCATCATAGGAACAACAACAATGAAAGCTGTGGAAAGTGCTGCAACAATAAACGGCAAAGTAAAAGTCTTTTCTGGCTGGACAAACAAGTTTATAATCCCTGACTATGAATTCCAGATTGCAGATGCTATGATAACAAACTTCCATAAGCCATTGTCTTCCATGCTTATCATGGCTTGCAGTTTTGGTGGCTATGATTTAATAATGAAAGCCTATCAGGAAGCAGTGGAAAAGAATTACAGGTTTCTTACCTACGGAGACGCAATGCTTATAATATAAATATGTATTCAAAATTGTTACATAAATGAAAAAATATGTAATAATTGTTGCTTCAGGTGTTGGCAAAAGAATGGGAGAAAACATTCCCAAGCAGTTTATTGTACTAAAGGACAAACCTATTCTTTTGCTTACCTTGGAAAACGTGTATAAGTCTTCTTCTGAATACAATATCATAGTTGTAATAAACAAAGAACATCTACATTTTTGGCAAGACATAATAAGAGAATATAAGGTAAGTATTCCTCATAAGGTTGTTTATGGCGGAAGTGAAAGGTTTTTTTCTGTAAAAAATGCCATAGACAGCATAGAAGAACAAGAAGATTGTCTGGTAGCTATCCACGATGGAGTAAGACCTTTGATAGATAAAGAGATGTTGGACAGATGTTTTTGTTTGACAGAAGAGAAAGGCAGTGCTGTATGCTCTGTAAAGTGTGTGGATTCTGTAAGGATAATCAACGAAAAAGAAGAAAATCATACCTGCAAGAGAGACAACATCAGACTGATACAGACCCCACAGTGTTTTCTTTTGTCTAAACTAAGGAAAGCTTATCAACAAGAATACTCCAAAGACTTCACAGATGACGCTTCTGTTGTAGAACACTTGGGAGAAAGAATATTTCTTTGTGAAGGAGACAGAAAAAACATAAAGATTACAACGCCAGAAGATTTGACAATAGCAGAAAGTTTATTAAAACAATGAAAACAGGACTGACAGATTTATTTTATAAAACATTTCATTCACAGCCTACTAAAGTGGAAGAAATGTCTGCTCACGGCAGTAACAGAAAATATTTTCGTATCGTTTCAGAAGAAAGAACCTGCATAGGTGTATATAATGAAGACAGAAAAGAAAATGAAGCCTTTGTCTCATACGCTGCACAACTGAAACAAAACAATATAAATGTGCCTGTGATATATGCTGTTGATTTGTCCAAGAATATATACCTGCAAGAAGACTTAGGCGATGAGACATTGTTTTCCTTTGTTGAGAAAAATGGAACAGAACAATCTTTGGAAGTATATAAAAAGGCTCTGAAAAGTTTGGTAAAAATACAGACAATAAAAGATTTTGACTATACAAATGCTTATCCGAGAAAAGCTTTTGACCGACAAAGCATAGAATGGGATTTAAATTATTTCAAATACTATTTTCTAAAACTTGCCGATATTGCTTTTGATGAACAGCTTTTGGAAAACGATTTCAAGGAACTGACTTCATGCCTGCTTTCTTCTCCTTGTGATTATTTTCTTTACAGAGACTTTCAAAGCAGAAATATAATGCTGAAAGACAATGATGTTTATTTTATAGATTTCCAAGGAGGAAGAAAAGGTGCTTTGCAATACGATGTTGCCTCATTGCTTTTTGACGGCAAAGTAAAGCTTTCTGCTCTTCAGAGAGAAGAACTGCTACATTATTATATAGAAGAACTGTCCAAAGAAACAACCATAGACAAAGACTCTTTTGTAAAACATTTTTATGCATTCTGTTATATAAGAATTATGCAGGCAATGGGTGCATACGGATACAGAGGCTATTTCCAGAAGAAAGAATCTTTCCTGAAAAGTATTCCAAATGCACTTGACAACATAAAATATCTGCAAGAGAACACTACCCTGCCAATATCTTTACCTGAACTAAACAGAGTTTTTCAACAGATGATACACTCTGAAAAGCTTTATTCTGTTGCAAAAGACAGACAAAAACTAACCGTAACCATAAAAAGTTTTTCATATAAAAAAGGCTATCCAATGGATATTTCGGGTAATGGAGGCGGTTTTGTTTTTGACTGCAGAGCTTTGCCAAACCCGGGAAGACTGGAAGCCTTCAAACATCTTACGGGTAAAGACCCTGAAGTAATAAACTACCTGGAAGAAAAAGAGGAAGTTCAATATTTTCTTTCCAATGTAAAAAACATTGTATGGCAAAGTGTAAATAAGTATTTGGAACGAGGTTTTACTCATCTTATGATATGTTTTGGCTGCACCGGAGGACAACACAGAAGTGTTTTTATGGCAGAAAAGATAACAAAAGAATTATTACAAAACACTGATTTAAATATTGTTGTAAAACATATAGAACAAAATCTTTAATTTTTTTCAAATAAAATGATTGTCTTTTCAGTTAAAAAGACTAACTTTGCAGAGTAAAAACATAGAACAATAAATACTTTAGAATAAAAAAAATAATATACCATGAATAAAAACGTAAGATTAGTCTTAACCATCGTATTGGCAGCAGGCGTTGTTGCCCTTGCAATATATTTATACAATTGCATACTTAAACCTGTTAAGTTTGAAAACGAATACAATGCACGTTCAGAACAGGTTATTAACAAATTAAAAGACATTCGTGCTTTGCAAGAACAGTTTAAGAACACCAACGGAAGATTTTGCTCTTCTATAGATTCTCTTATAGATTTTGCACAAGAAGGTAAAGCTCTTTTGGTAAAAAAGACTGGTACTGTTCCTGATAATATGACAGAAGCAGAAGCTCTCGCAAAAGGTATATTGAAACGTGATACAACAGTTGTCAATCCATTGGATAAACTATACGAAGAAGGCAAGCTGATAACTCCTAAAGATAAAATCAAAGACTTGAAATATATACCTTTCTCTGATGGTCAGGAGTTTATAATGGGTGCTGACGTGATAGACAAAGGTGGTGTTCCTGTTGCTGTTTTTGAAGCAAAAGCTCCAATAGAAACTTACACAAAGGGAATGGACGAACAAACTGTTATAAACCGCAAAGCTGAACTTGAACAAAGAGAAAATGGCTATGCAGGATATAAAGTAGGTTCTTTGGATCAGACAATAACAGACGGAAACTGGGAATAAGTTTTTGTGTTTTATTAAAAAAGATTTTTATGAATACTTATAAGTTGATAGACCTTAAGAATATTGAGTCTAATATTATTACAAGTGAAACAAATTTATCCATTTGCTTGACAGCAAGTGGATTTTATTTTTCTTTGATAGACAAGAAGTATATTTTGAAATGCATGGGAGAGTTTGAGGCTGACTTAAACGGAGGCATCACCCAGATAATGATGACCGTAAAAGAATGTTTTAAATCCATAGGCATACATATATTTAACTTCAACAAGATAAGAATAGTTTGTCAAACAAGCAAAAATGTCTGGATTCCTTATCGTCTGTATGATGCAACAAAAAACAGAGACTATCTTTCAACAACAAATGCTATACACAGTAGCGAAACAATCATTGCAAACACTTCTGAAAAGCTGGATGCAGAAAATATTTTCGCTTATCCATTGCATGTACATAGCGGTTTGAAAGTTGTTATGCCTAAAGCTATGTTTGTTACTCCATCACAAGTTTTGGCAGAATACGCTTTTGATATTGCATCTTTGAAGACCAATACCATGATTCTTTGCAAGAGAAACGACGCATGCGACTTTGCTGTATTCAAAGGCAATGAATTTACTTTAAGCAACAGCTTCTCCTACTCTACTCCCGAAGATATGATTTATTTTATCCTTAACACCCTGCAACAAACAGGAATAAACAGCGGTGAAGTTTGTCTGCTAATCACTGGTGAAGAGTTTTCTGACAAAGAACTGTCTTTGTTGCAGAAGTTTATAAAAGAAGTTTCTTTTGCCAATGTAAAAGAAAGTATCATAGTTGACAAGGAATTTGAGACTATGAACCTGCAAAAATACTTCATGGTACTTGCATAACTTAGAACAACCAGCAAAAGATGAGAATAGTTGCGGGAGAACTTAGAGGAAGAAGACTCAATCCACCAACAAACATAGAAGTTAGACCAACAACAGATTTTGCAAAAGAAAGTCTGTTCAATATACTTAGAAACAGAATAGACTTTGAAGAATGCACCGCATTAGACTTATTCTGCGGAACAGGTGGCATCAGTTTTGAATTTGTTTCTCGTGGGATAAAACAAATAACCTCCATAGATATAAATCCAAAATGCATAGCATTCATCAACAAGACAAAAGAGCAGTTTAAGGTGGATAACCTGTTTGCTCTTAGACAAGATGCTTTCGCTTACTTGGGTAGAAGCAAGATGAGTTTTGATGTTGTGTTTGCAGATCCTCCCTATGATATGAAAAACTTTGACCTCGTACCTGAATTGGTCTTAAAATCATTCGTAAAGGAAGGAGGCTTGTTTGTATTGGAGCATTCCAAAGAACATTCCTATAAAGATAATCCCTATTTCGTAGAACAACGACACTACGGAAAAGTAAATTTCTCTTTCTTTCAAATTCCTGACAACAAAGAAGAAAACTAACTTCGCTGTCTTACTACTTCGTATATTATAACTCCTGCTGCAACGCTTACATTAAGGGACTCTATGTTGCCTTTTATTGGTATTTTTATCAAAGCATCAGACATTTTTAGCACCTCTTTTGAAATTCCCTTGTCTTCTGCTCCCATAACAATAGCACATGCAGTAGTATAATCTTGCTGAGTGTAGAGATTGGATGCTTTTTCTGTTGCTGCAAATATGGAAATCTCACACTGCTTTAAATAATTCAGTGTTGTTTTGATATTTTTTACTTTGCAGATCGACAATCTCAGCAATGCACCGGCAGAAGTCTTGATTGCATCTTCATTTATTGCCGCTGAGCCATCTTCAGGCACAACCAGACATGTAGCACCTGCACATTCTGCTGTTCGTGCTATTGCTCCAAGGTTTCTTACATCTGTAATATGGTCAAGAATAATAACAAAAGGCACTTGTTTTTGCTCTACCGCTTGTTCAACAACCGTTTCCAAGTTCTTATATTCCACCAAAGAAGCATAAGCCACCAAACCTTGATGGTTTTCTCCTCTCGTTATTGAATTCAGTTTCTCTATTGGAACATATTGTATCTTTATATTTTGGTCTGATTGTCTTATTTCGTCTTTTATATTTCTTATAGATTCATTGTTCAAGTTGGTTTGAACAAGTAATTTCTCTATCTGTTTGCCTTCTCTTATCGCCTCTACAATAGGACGAAATCCATATATTATATTCTCTTTTGCCATTGATGTATATGTTTATAATATTTTACCATCACTTATTATCAGTTCCCTGTCACAATGGGCAGACAAGTCTTTTGCATGGGTTACTATTACAAAGGTCTGTCCAAGTTTATCCCTAAGCATAAAAAACAAATCAAACAAAGCCTTGGCATTTTTTGAATCAAGGTTTCCTGTTGGTTCATCTGCAAGCACCACAGAAGGAGAATTTATCAAAGCTCTTATTATTGCCACTCTCTGTTGTTCTCCACCAGATAGTTCTGCAGGGAAATTCTCTTCTTTACCTTTTATTCCAAGCAAATCAAACAATTCCATTGCTTTTTTTGAAGCCTCTTTTTCGTTGGTTCCACAAATCAAAGCCGGCATAATTGCATTTTCCAAAGCTGTAAATTCGCTCAACAGATGATGAAACTGAAACACAAAACCAATCTCTTTGTTTCTAAAAGCAGACAGTTCTTTATCAGAAAGTTTGGTTACCTCCTTGCCATTTATGATTATCTCTCCACTGTCGGCTCTATCCAAAGTCCCCATTATGTTTAAAAGAGTTGTTTTGCCTGCTCCCGACACTCCGCTTATGCTTACTATTTCTGCATCGTTGATTTTTAGACTTATATCTTTTAACACTTGTAAGGAATCAAAAGACTTTGAAATATTATTCAGTACTATCATCTGGCAATATTTTTTTCATTAAACACTATTTTACCAAAACTACAAGTAATATTCCATGGATTGGTACTTCCATCTTCACGTTGATGATAGGAAAGTGATAAAGACAAATTACCCAATCTTGTTGCAAGGACTAAAGACGAAGTTGCTATACCATAGGCTCTCTGGAAAAATTCTCCATAATAAGGTTGCATCTGATTGTTTTCCAATATCTGTCTTATTGGCACAAAGATATATGTCCCCAACCTGAACTCCAATCCTCCCCAAATAAAAGAACCTAGCTTAAAGACTTGTTCCATACCTCCGGCCAAATACTGGTTGGACCTGTATTCCGGATAGAAACCTGTCAATGTTTCCAATGTTGGTTCATATATTCCAGCATTGAGCAAAGAAGTCTTTTTGTTGTAAAACAATTCTTGGAAAGAATAGAAAATCTTTGAACTAAAACCTAAAGAATATTTATTACTAACAGCTGTATAAAATCTATTGTCAAAAGTAATCTGCAACCAACTATGTTTTCTCTTATAGTCTTCGTAATAGTCTGCAGTGTTTCCTGCCGTAAATCTTTCCAAACCATAAATATACTGCATATTAAACTGGGAATACACACCTTTTGTTGGCAGTAAGTCATTGTCCATGGAATTGAATTCTCTGTTTAATCCCAACACAAAATGATTAAACTTGGTATTATCGCTTGTATCGGTAGAAAGTATATAATCTCTTAGAAAATAATCATCATCAATCAAGCCATAACCGACTTTGAAAACAAATCTTTCTTTTCTTGAAGTAGGAATAGACAGTTTTATTTGTACATTGTCTTCTTGTTGTATCATGTAGTTTATAGCGGAATATTCAAACAAAGGAGAATGGCTTCTATAAAAATTCCATCTGTTCAGATTTATTACTCCTTCCAAAACAAATGGAGCATTACGGTTTGGCACATGCAAGGAAACATCATACATAAAAGATTTATAGTATCTGCCTAAATAGCCATTGATTCTATGTCGCCAAGCATTTGTACGTATTGAAGTATAATCCAATCCAAGAAAGATATTACTGATAGGGTCAGAGGAAATAATACCTCCTATACTTGTCTCCAAATTGCTTTGTGTCTTGATATTGAGTTCCAAGACATAATCTGAAAGAAAATAGTCATAATAGATATAAGGACTTATACTTTTTACATTTGGATAGCGGCTTAATGCAAAATAATTGGATTTAAGGCTTTCAAGTGTCAATGTATCATCGTGAAGATTTTGTGTAAGCATTCGTTCAAAGAAACTTTTTTGATTGTCATTCACTCCTTTTATTATGATATTTCCTATGGTTACATCTGTTTTCTGTGTCTTGAATTCCTGTCTTTTCTGTTCAAGTTCTTCTTTGCCTAATGTTCTTGTTATTTCTTTTTTTATGTCTTTTATATATTGCTTAGCCTGAATATAACCTCTGTTGATACACTCCTTTTTTTTGTTAAAATCCATAATAGCCACATCCTTCATATCTATTTCTATCATTATACCGTTTTCTGTCGGTATGTCGTATTTTGTATCATAGGTAATAATATTTTCAAGATACAAAAGAAAGTCTTCATCATTAGGATTATCATAATTGTTCACAACCTTTGAACCAACTATCAGTGTAGGAGAATAAAAATTCTGCATCTCTTCTGCCGGGAAATTGTTATAAATTCCTCCGTCACACATCATTTTTCCTTCCAATTCTATAGGAGTAAAAACAAATGGGAAAGTCATAGAAGCTCTTATGGAAGAGGAAAGGTCTCCTTTACGCAAGATAGTCTGACAATTATCTGTCACATTGGTAGCAACACAAAAGAAAGGTATCATAAGATCATCAAAATCTCCCTTGCAGGCCTTTGTAGCCGAAGAGAACAAGTCCAAAAATCTATAATCCAGTTTTGTCGGATTGATAAAACTCATTGGAATATTTGTTTTAAATCTGTTTTTCGTATTAAAACTAAGAGTAAAAATTGATGCGTCTTCTCTTTTCTTGTAATACAAAGGTTCTATATCTTTCTCTATTACACCGGAAATCAAATTGTCAAAATCTTTATCAAGGAATATCTCCTCTATCTCTTCTATGCTATAACCGGCAGCATACAAACCACCAATTATGGCTCCCATTGAAGTTCCGCAAATATAGTCTATCGGAATACTTTCTTCCTCCAAAGCCTTTAGGACTCCTATATGTGCCAATCCTTTCGCTCCCCCTCCGCTCAAAGTCAATCCAAGCGTCTGTTTTTCTTGTGCAAATGAACAGAAGACACTGAACAAAAAAACAAAAAACAATAATATGCGTCTTTTAAAAGTCTGCAAAACAAAGACTAATTAAACATTCCCTATAATAAACCTGCAAAATTACAAATAAATCGCAAACAAACCAAAAGGAAACTAAGTTAATAAACAAATTTATCAAGAAAAATAATTTCATAATCCATGTTTTATTGTCTATATCCAGCAGATAGAAGAAAAAACAAATAGGGACTACAACCAATAATCAGCTGCAGTCCCCAAGAAAACAAAACATTCTCTATCTTATTTCAACAGTTCACTGTTGTATTTTGTAAGACTTTCCAAAGCATTTGTCCTCACATTTATGTAGTCTGTAACTCCTGCTTGGTTAAATTCTTCTTTCAGTTCATCTACAGGGTTTCCTGCTACAACAATATGTTTTATCTTTCCTTTTACTTTAGGAAGTATCTGTTGAACCAACTCTTGATACTCATCATCTGAAGAACAAAGAACAAGAATATCATTATTTGCCTTGATAATCTCTTGTGCTGCTTGTTCTATAGTGTCAAAACCTCTGTTGTTTGCAATCTCATAACCTGCAACACCAAAGAAATTGCTTGCAAATCCTGCTCTTGCAGTACGCATGGCAAGATTACCATAAAGCAGACAAAATACCGTAGGGACCTTCTTTGCATTTATGACATCCAGACGAAGTTTTTCAAAAGCAGAAGCCTCTCTTCTTTGTTGCAAAGGCTTGAAGCTTGCATCCTCTATTTGTTTTTGTTTTGCCTGTTTTTCTATTTTGACGGTTTTTTCTGCAAGATTTGGATATTGGTTTGTTCCTACAATAACCTTTTTTCTCCTTGCCACATCCTTCGCAACAGCATTGTAGGTTTCTTCTATTCTGTCTTGAACAAAGTTTTCTGCTATGGCTTTGGAATATCCTCCTATCTTCTCCACTTCTTTGAATATATTCCAAGCTTGTTCAGATATGTTGTTGGTAAGTGTTTCTATATAATAGGAACCTGCTGAAGGATCTACGATTTTATCTAAATAGGATTCTTCTTTTAACAATATCTGCTGGTTCAATGCCAGACGTACAGAAAAGTCATCGCTTTCTTTCAAGGCAACATCAAAAGGCTTGACACTTATTGAATCTGCTCCTGCAACAGCTGAAGACATTGTTTCTGTGGTTGTACGAAGAAGATTGACATGAGTATCAAATACAGTCTTGTTATATATTGTATTCTCAGCATGAATAAATGTTTTTGCATCTTCTTTTTCTGCACCCTTGTATTGAGGAACTATGTTAGCCCAAAGCAGACGCAAGGAACGCAACTTGGCAATCTCAAAGAAATAGTTGCCGCCTGTTGCAAAAGAGAACATAAGCCTTGATACAATATCCTTGACAGTAAATCCATTGTCTGTCAAAATAGCCATGTACTCGTTGGCTTCTGCTATTGAAAAGCCAAGTTCCTGAGTAATGTTTGAGCCTGCATTTCTCAGAACCGTAACATTTACATTGATAACTTTGTATTTAGGAAGATTTTCTTTCGCAAAGTTGATTATCTCCACAAGTTTCTTGATATTGTCTTCCAAAGAAGAATAATACTTACCGTGAGTCAATGCGTATGCAAAAATATCAAAGTTTATACTTCCTTCAAGATTTGCCGTGTTTATGTTATTCTTTTTCAAATAGACAACATAATCCTGCAAAAGTTTAAGATAATTCTTTGACTTTATGAAATTGACTTTTATATATTCTACCTTTATATCTTTCAACAGAATATCAAAATCGTCTTCTTTTTCTATTCTTTCTGCATTAAAGCCAAGAGAATTTGCACCTCTGTCTAAAGACATCAAAGCCAAAGAATTTTGTTTTTCCAGATCTTCTGTCTCAAAGTCCTGTCTCATATCCCAGGCATTGTCCTGTTTCTTATAACCTCTGACAAAAGGATTTTCATCAGGGTTAGTCTTCAAATAATCCAAATTCTCTATATCGTTGGCTCTGTAATAAGGTTTTACATCAAATCCTTCATTGGTTTTCCAGATAAGTTTCTTGTTATAGTCAGCGCCTTTAAGGTCTTTTTCAATAACTTTTTCCCATTGTTCTGTGGTAACCTCAGGGAATTCGTTAAATAATTTATTGTTATCCATATTGACAATGTATTATTTTATTTCTCTGGGTGCAAAGTTACAACAATAAATAAAAAAGGCAAAGATTTTTCAGAAAAAAAAAGAAGTTGTTGTTTTTAAACTTGCTCCATTGAATTAAAAAGTTGTAACTTTGCAAAGTCAATTTTCAAAATACATTTTAACAGATATGTTACAACTGAATATAATAAGAGATAATAAAGACTTTGTAATTGAAAGGCTAAAAATAAAGAACTTCAAAAACGCTGAACAAATCATTGAAGAAATAATCAGACTTGACAACGAACGCAGGGAGATGCAGAAACTGTCTGACGAATGCAAACAAAAACAGAACCTGCTGGCTAAACAAATAGGTTTGCTCTTCAAGGAAGGCAAAAGAGAAGAAGCTGAAGAAAAGAAACTTCAGACCTCTGCACTCAAAGCAGAAGAAAAAGAACTGACTGACAGACTTTCAGAAGCCGATGCCAAAATAAAATCTTTACTTCTTTCTGTTCCAAATCTTCCACACAACAGTGTTAAACCTGGAAAAGGAGAAGAAGACAACGAAGTTGTGGAAATGCATGGAGAGATACCTCAACTGAATGAAAAAGCACTGCCTCATTGGGATTTGTGTTCAAAATACGATATCATTGACTTCAATCTTGGCAACAAGATAACCGGAGCTGGATTTCCTGTCTATAAAGGCAAAGGTGCAAAACTACAGAGAGCCCTGATAAACTTCTTCCTTAGTGAAGCAGACAAAAGCGGCTATATGGAAGTACAACCACCTTTGATGGTAAATGAGCAGTCTGCCCTTGCTACAGGTCAGCTTCCTGACAAAGAAGCACAAATGTATGTTGTTACTTTGGATAACTTCTATATGATTCCTACTGCTGAAGTGCCTGTAACAAATATTTTCAGGGATTGTATTGTAGACAAAAAAGATTTCCCTATTAAACGCTGTGCTTATTCCCAATGTTTCAGAAGAGAAGCAGGTTCATACGGAAAAGATGTAAGAGGATTGAACCGTTTGCACCAGTTTGACAAAGTGGAGATTGTCTGCATTGATTCTCCTGAACATTCATACGAACAACTGCAATCAATGATGAATCACGTCGCAGGATTGCTGCAAAAACTGGAACTGCCTTATAGAGTTCTGCGTCTTTGTGGCGGAGATATAAGTTTTACTTCTGCACTTACTTTTGACTTTGAAGTTTACAGTGCAGCACAACAGCGTTGGCTGGAAGTATCAAGTGTAAGTAATTTTGAAACTTATCAAGCCAATAGACTGAAAGTTCGTTACAAAGACGACAACAATAAAACCCAGCTTTGCCATACTCTTAACGGTTCCGCTCTTGCTCTGCCAAGAATAGTGGCTGCTCTTTTGGAAAATCATCAGACAGAAAAAGGAATACTTGTTCCTAAAGCATTGCAGGATTTTACAGGATTTGACATAATAGATTGAGATGATAAACTTCGTCGATTGGGGGAAAATTGCCTATAGTGAAGCCTTGGAAAAGCAGACAGATATTTTCAATTCCAAAGTAGCACAAAAACTAAACGGAGAAGAAAATATTGAACAGGATTTTATTCTTTGCGAACACAACAATGTCTATACCTTGGGCAAACACGGCAAAGACAGCAACCTTCTTATAAACAGTAGTTTTCTAAGACAGATAGATGCAGAAGTTTTTCATATCAACAGAGGTGGAGACATAACCTATCACGGAGCAGGACAGATAACAGGCTATCCCTCTTTGGATTTGGACGCTCTGGGCTTTGGCATAAGGGATTATATAGACACTTTGGAACAAATGGTCATCAATCTTATGCAAGACTATGACATAAAATGCGAAAGATTACACGGTGCCACAGGCGTTTGGATTGATGCCCATACCAATAAGACAAGAAAGATTTGTGCCATCGGAGTAAAAGTAAGCCGAGGAATAACCATGCATGGCTTTGCTTTTAACGTTAATACCGACCTGAAATATTTTTCTTATATAAATCCTTGTGGTTTTGTTGACAAAGGTGTTACAAGTATGCAAAAAGAATTGAACCGCACTATAGATATAGAGAAAATAAAACAAGAACTTTATAATCATTTCACAAAATTAGTATAATTATGACAAGACACGAATTAATATCCTTGATAAACAGGAAACAAAGTTTTCTTTGTGTGGGATTGGACAGCGATATAGAAAAAATTCCGCAGCATCTTTTGAAAGAAGAAGACCCTGTTTTTGAATTCAACAAAAAAATCATAGACTCCACCCTACCCTATGCTGTTGCCTACAAGCCAAATCTTGCTTTTTATGAGAGCAATGGCATAAAAGGACTTGTCTCCTTGAAGAAAACCATGGACTATCTCAAGGAAAAAAGAAATGAATGTTTTGTTATAGCAGATGCAAAACGTGGAGATATAGGCAATACTTCAAAACAATATGCAAAATCAATGCTTTCTTCCGATGGTGATTTTGATTTTGATGCCATAACCATTGCTCCTTATATGGGAAAAGATTCTGTCATGCCGTTTCTTTCCTATCCGAACAAATGGGTTATCCTCTTGGCTTTGACAAGTAATGAGGGAGCGGCTGATTTTCAGTACATGGAAGACAAAAATGGCGTACAGTTGTTTGAAAAAGTGTTGGCTACTGCCCAAAAATGGGAGACTTTCAAGGAGAATTTGATGTTTGTCTGCGGTGCAACAAAGGCAGAAAAATTTGGAGACATAAGAAAAATAGCACCAGAACATTTTCTGCTGGTTCCGGGAGTTGGTGCTCAGGGAGGTTCCCTCAAAGAAGTATGCCGATATGGAATGAACAAAGACTGTGGTCTTTTGGTTAATTCTTCCCGTGGAATAATCTTTGCCGACAAAACAGAAGATTTCCACAAGGTCGCAGGTGAAAAAGCAAGAGAACTTCAACAGGAAATGGAAACTTATCTTAAACAGATATAAATTTCTGAATACAAGAAAGCAAAATCATAATCAAAACAATGCAATGAAGGAGTTGATGAAAAACAATCAACTCTTTTTTCTTTAAAACGAAGTCTTTTACAGAGTGTAATTAGTCCCGAAGGGACGACATTCCAATAAACACATACGTAAGTGTGGGGTATAATGAATATCTCTCTACCTATTGCGTCTCGGAGAGACGCTACATTGTGTGTTGATTTTTATCTTTATTTCTTTTTCTGATCTTTTATTAAGAAGAAAACGATCAGCTAAGCAGCGTCTTTCCGAGACGCAATAAAGAAAACATTACTCTCCTTCCCCATACCAAGTTAGCATTTTTTAATAAAAGACAAACGGCTAAAAAAATGGTCTATATCACACGTGTTTTCAGAATACAAACTTTATTTCCCTTAGTTCGGCAACATAAATCTTGGAATTTCTGCCTTCCAAGACCAAGTGTCCATATTCATTAACACCGTTTATCTTTGCTTCTATCTCTTTTTCCTGACAGATATATTTGCGATATTGGTTCATAAACAGAAGTTTCGACAAATAGTCTTTGTCTATATCGCTGTAATTTCCTTCTTCATACATATTATATATATGTATAATTTTTTGCATACAAGAGTCAAAGACTTCATTTGTATCAAATTCCCGTTGCAATTCCAGGAGAAAAGATGTAGGATTTGGAGCAAAAAGGAAATCTCTCTGGTTTATGTTTATACCTACGCCCACATAAACGGCAGAAAGTTCATTGCCTGTTACTTTGTTTTGAACCAATATTCCACAAATTTTGTTTTCCTTCACATATATATCGTTAGGCCATTTTATTCTTACATCTTTTATTCCATAGCTCTGCAAAACTTCCACAATAGCGAGGGATACAATCTTTGTTATCACATATTGATTTGCAGGAGAAATAAAATATGGTCTGAGAAGAAAAGAAAAACTTATATTTTTATCCTTTTCACTTTCCCATTTATGAGAACCTTGTCCTCTGCCATTTGTCTGATTTGTTGTATAAACAGCAGTAAATTCCGACAAAGCAAGGTCTTTATCCTTTTCTATCAGAAAAGTCTGGGTAGAAGAAACTTCTTTTAACTGGATTAGTTTATAATTAGCCATAACAAAAAAAAGAAAAGGGTCGGTGATTTCTCCCGCCCCTCTTTTATTAGTGTCTTTCCTCTGATTCTACTTGTGTCTTTGGCAATGCTACAAATGTGCCTGTCTTTCTTTGAAGCAAACCATCACTGTCTTTGTAATAAATATCATAAACATATGTTCCTTGAGGTACAAAATCGCCGT
This sequence comes from uncultured Bacteroidaceae bacterium, assembly GCA_964639765.1. Lineage (GTDB taxonomy): Bacteria > Bacteroidota > Bacteroidia > Bacteroidales > P3 > Scybalousia_A. Next base: position 2,587 of record CAZXEN010000030.1, on the reverse strand, counting down.
TATCCAATCGTCCGTCCCAGCCTTCGTTTGGTTTTCCTTCATATAATCTTGCTCCCCAGCGGTTATATACGTCCAATCTGTAGTATTCCAGCAAAGCACCAAAAGGTCTGAATATTGCAAGGTTTTCTTCCGGGTCTCCTGGAATAAAAGCATTTGGAAGATAGAATGTAAAATCAGGCAATACTCTTACATAGTCGTATACAGTATCTGCACATCCGGCAGAATTGTATGCAACAAGCATTATTTCGTATGTTCCTGTGTCTGCAGTTGGATAAGTTTCTGCTCCTGAAACGAGAGTTGATGTTGTTCCATCTCCTAAATCCCAGAATCTGTCTGCTCCATTTATTGTCAAATCTTCATAAACAAGCGTAGCATCTGACATTCTCAGAGTATGTGTTGACAAAGACATTCTTGCTTTAACCCTTGGAACAACTATTATGCTGACAGATGCAGATGCAATACAGCCATTTACATCTTTGATAGTAACATTGTATTCTGTATTTTTTGAAGGGGTTACGCTTGGTGTTCTCATGGATTCCTTGCCAAAAAGACTTTCATCTATAGGAGTAGCTTCCCAAAGATATTCCACTGCCTGTGGGCAAGACAATGTAACTTCATCTCCTTCACAAATTCGGTCTTCACTTATGGAAGCCGTGGTTGTTGCGCTCTGTATTTTGTATTCCACTGTGTCAAAAAACGTTCTTCCGCAAGAATCTTCAACAGCTATATAGAAAAATACAGGATCATGAATAATAGGATTGTAAACAACGACCAAAGAATCTTCTCCATTATCTCTTGTTTTGTTGTCAAAGGCTTGTTCTCCCAAAGAATTTGTTATTGTTACTTTCATATACTGATAAACACCTTTGCCTGTTACTTTTATTTCTTCTGTCAAAGGCAATTCATTGTCGCAATATGTTTTTCCACCTTCCACTCTTATATCCATGGTTTCAGGTTCTCTTACTACAATATATATAGTATCGCGTGGAGTACAGTCGTTTATAAACTCTGAAACAAACAAAAGTGTATCTTGTGTTCCAGGTTGCTTGGCAGGATTGTGAAGAAAATGAACCCAGAAACTGCTTTCTGTTCCATTTCTTGGGATTACGAGTGTGGTTCCTACATCATTTCCGTCTGCATCCTGCAAAACATAATCAACACCCAAAGTCAAAGAACTGCCTGTTGTTTGTCCTTCTGTAACAAAATAAGTCTTGTTTGATTCCAATTCATAATTGGATTTAACTTTTATTTCTGCTTTGCTGCAACCTTTTATAAAAACAGGATAGCCTTCTGAGGTTGTATCAGCTGATTCTGTGTTTGTTGCTGACAGTTTAATGATATCAGCATGCAAAGAATTTGCCTTTAGATAAACAGCTGAATTATACAATTTGTCTCCAATATCAGCGATTGCCAACTCTATTCTGTATCTGTAGCAAGGAGCTACTTCTATCTTTTCTGTTGACAAATCAACAGTATATCCTCCCATTTGGCAATTATTGCTTTCATTATTTTCATAGTTAGCCCTGAAATACTGTGTATTTGTCAGAATACAAGGAGTAGCAGAGCCAGCAGGCTGTCCTCCATTTACAGTATTTATCATAACAGCTTCATCGGAATTTGGAATAATAGCAATATTTCTATTCTGATAAACCTCTCCTACAGAACCGTCTCCTATAAGATTGTAGTTTTCATCGCAAGGTCCATAGATAAAAAAGCCAAAAACATCATTATACGGAGAACAAACATAATTCGGATATTCCTCTGATGCAAATGAATATCCGAAAGACATATTTTCACTCTTAGGCATAACCCAAAAAGACATACAAGCCACGTCATTCATAGAATTGGTTGCACCTGTAGCTCTGTAAACCTCATACAAAGAAGGAGAATACTGAGAAGCACAATCAGTACAATTAGGGGAAGCTTCTGTACTTGCTATACCGGAAGCAAGTCCTGAAGATGCATCTGTACATACTCCTGTTACCATAACAATACCAGCAGACAAAGGCATATTATTTCCTGATGTGTTTGCATTTGTAAATTTCCCCAATTGATTGTAAACCGGGTATGATATTGAAGTCTGACCATTAAACCTTGGCTCTTTTCCATAATCATTAAGCAAAACAACACTGCTGTCTGATATAAAAGACTGGTTAAGCAATGTGTAAATAGAACCAGAGTAAGGTGTAACCGTTACTTGGGCAGAAATACTGCCGCATATCAACAAACAGAATACGATAACTGTAACAACAAGACTATATTTTTTCATACTTCTTATTTTTACTATAAGACAACATTTTTATCTTTTCGTTGCAAAATATCAAAGAAAAGAATTAATTTTGCAAAGGTAATAAAAAAATATTTTATAATATGAAATATATACAAAAATTTGCGTTTCTTTTTTCTTTTACAGCAGTTTGTCTGACATGGCTTGCATCCTGCGAGAAGGCAGCGGAACAACCAAAACCGCCTACTTATCTGCGTCTTGACATAAAAGATGCAGAATACATTGGTTTTGATGACAAAGGCTACCCGTTCAGCTTTGAGTATCCGAACGACTGCAAAATAGAAAGAATGGAAAGCAAAA
>CAZXEN010000029.1:933-24908 GCA_964639765.1 uncultured Bacteroidaceae bacterium | reverse complement strand
CATTCCTAAAGAACGGAACATATATCATTAGAATAAAAGACAGCGAAAACAAAGTCCATTATCAGAAACTTGTAAAACAATAATCATACTTATTGACTATATAAGAAAAAACGAAGAGCTTTCAGATTTGCTCTTCGTTTTTTTGATTCAGTTGAAGTTTCTACTGGTATTATCTTTAATCTGTATGTTTTTTAGAACATAGAATTTATAAGGGTATCATCTGCAAGATTTGGAAGGGTAACAGTAAGATTAGGATTCTGCTCCATAGCACGTTTGATAGCAAACATTGCACCTTCGTTTCTTGCCCAGCTTCTACGGGAAATACCATTGTTTACGTCCCAATAAAGCATAGAAGTGATATGTCTGTCAGAATCTTCTGAACCATCTATAACCATTCCAAAACCTCCGTTGATTACTTCTCCCCAACCAACGCCGCCGCCGTTGTGGATAGAAACCCATGTAGCACCACGAAAACTGTCGCCAATAACATTCTGAACTGCCATATCAGCACAGAAAGAAGAACCGTCATAAATATTGGATGTCTCTCTGAAAGGAGAGTCTGTTCCAGAAACATCGTGATGATCTCTTCCCAAAACAACAGGGGCAGAAAGTTTGCCGTCTTTCACTGCCTTGTTGAAAGCAAGTGCTATCTTGGTTCTTCCTTCACAGTCTGCATAAAGTATTCTTGCCTGAGAACCTACAACAAGATGATTTTCGTTTGCTCCTTTTATCCATTGGATATTATCTCTCATCTGCTGTTGTATTTCTTTTGGAGAGTTCTTTGCTATTTCTTCCAAAACGTCCATGGCAATATGGTCTGTCATGTCAAGGTCTTCAGGCTTACCGCTTGTGCATACCCAACGGAAAGGACCAAAACCATAGTCAAAACACATAGGTCCCATAATATCTTGAACGTATGACGGATACCTGAATGTTCCGTCTTCTTTCATAATATCAGCTCCGGCACGGGAACTTTCCAATAGGAAAGCATTACCATAATCAAAAAAATACATACCGTTTGCAGACAGTTTGTTGATTGCTGCCACGTGTCTTCTAAGTGTTGACTGTACTTCTTTTCTGAACTGTTCTGGATTCTCAGCCATCATCTTTTGTGATTCCTCCAAAGTTAATCCAGCAGGATAATAACCTCCTGCCCAAGGATTATGCAGAGATGTCTGGTCAGAACCCAAATCCACCTTGATATTATTTGCAGCCAAGTATTCCCATAAATCCACAACATTGCCGTCATAAGCAAATGAAACAACCTCTTTGTTTTCCTGAGCCTGTTTTACTCGTTTCATCAACTCGTCAAGGTCAGAATAAACCTCATCTACCCAACCTTGTTCCTTACGTTTGTATGTTGCCTTTGGATTTACTTCTGCTGTGATGGAGACAACGCCTGCTATGTTACCTGCTTTTGGCTGAGCACCACTCATACCTCCCAATCCTGCAGTAACAAACAGTTTGCCTGCCAAACCTTCTCCGTTTTTGGAAACCTTTCTTCCTGCATTCAAAACAGTGATTGTTGTTCCATGAACAATACCTTGTGGTCCTATGTACATATAGGAACCTGCCGTCATTTGTCCATACTGTGAAACACCCATGGCATTGAATCTCTCGTAGTCGTCCTGTTTTGAATAGTTAGGAATAACCATTCCGTTGGTAACCACAACTCTTGGAGCATCTTTGTGGGAAGGATACAATCCCATAGGATGTCCTGAATACATGACAAGAGTCTGTTCGTCGGTCATTGTTGCAAGATATTTCATAGCAAGACGATACTGAGCCCAATTCTGAAAAGCTGCTCCGTTGCCACCATAGACTATAAGCTCGTGAGGATGTTGTGCAACACGCGGGTCAAGATTGTTCTGTATCATAAGCATAATAGCCGCAGCCTGACGTGACTTTGCAGGATAGTCGTCAATACTTCTTGCATACATATCATAATCAGGACGATAACGATACATATATATTCTTCCGTATGTCTCCAGTTCTTGCTTAAACTCAGGAGCAAGTGCTGCGTGCATTTCCTGTGGAAAATATCTAAGAGCGTTTCTTAGGGCCAGACGTTTCTGTTCCTTTGTAAGAATATCCTTACGCTTTGGTGCATGGTTGATTGTTGTATCGTAAGGCTTAGCCTCAGGTATATAATTAGGAATACCCTCTAATATCTGCTGTCTAAAATCCATCGTTTTATCTGTTTTTTGTTGTTATTATCCGTATTTTGATATAATGAGTTGCAAATTTAATACAATTTTTTGACCCTTTAAAAACTAAAAGCAAATAAATTGTAAAATAAGCAAAATTCCTATCAAAAAACATCAAGTCTTTTTTCTCAAAAACCAAGTCTTTTCACTCAAAAGTCTTCGTTTTAATTTCTAAAAACGAAGACTTTTTTTCTCAGATCTCTGTTTTATTTTACCAAGACAAAGTCCTGGGAAACCAAATCATTTTATTCTGCTCTTTTTATTTTAACGCCAGTGTAGTAGTATTCTATCACCTGCCAGTATTCATAACCTTCCTCACACATCTTGGCGGCTCCTTCCTGCGACAGACCGACTCCATGTCCGTAACCCTTGCCTTTGAGCTTGACACTGCTTCCCCAAGGAACAACAGTGAAATATGTGCTTCTCAGGTTAAAGTCTTTTCTTATCTGAACCAGACTTATGCCAAGTATTTTGGACTTTCTGCCTCCGTCTTGTGAGAAATTCAGAAGTTCTGTTTTGTTGTTGTCGTCCTTTGTATTGATGCCCTTAGCCTTGAAATAGTTCAACCATTCTTTTTCCTTTATTTCCTTCTCCCATGTGTAGCTTGGCTGGTTGATGGAAAAGGAATCCTTTACAGTCTGCAGATACGACACTTCCTTTCCCCAGACATCTTTTGCATCAACGGTCTCTCCGCCAGAATTGGAGTGAAACAAGGTCTCAATAGGTTTGCCCAATGAATCCAGAATAACCTCTCCAACGGTCTTGGCTGCACCTTCTATGACCTGTTCTTTGTTTGCCCGTGAAAAATATACCTGACAATTGACACAATCGCAGAGATTGTAGCCGTCTTTTTTGTGCTTGTTAAGATTTCTAAGCATATAAGTCCTGCAACAGATAGCCTGCACCTTGAAAAACTCTACATTGTCGCTTGCTCCTCCTGCCTCGCTTTGAACGACTCCTGCAATGTAGTTGTCAACCTCAACGTTGTTGACAAGCATCAGGCCCTTCTTGTCCTTGGCAAGGGATATTTCAAGATTGTTGTCATATCTTCTTTGTTTGAGACCAACAGGATTTACCTGAAAAAAGCACTTCAAATCTTCGGAAACAAGTTTTATGGTGTCGTCTTTCAGAATTAAGACATCGTTGATATATAGTGCAACCTTGTTGTCCTGAATATTGGCTTTTAGCTTGTCCTGCTTTTTTACGGTTTTGCCGTTTATGGAATAAGAACCGAAAGAAACTCCGAAACTTACCTCCTTTATATTGTTTTCGGCATAGATTCTGACTCTCACATTCTCTGCATATACAAAGGCAGACAAACAAACAATGATTGTAAAGGCTATTATTTTTCTCATGTAACTGAATTTTTATTTCTAATAACGAAATTTGCTTTTTGTTATTATAGATTTCGGATATTTTACCCTTCTGTTTTATAAAAATAAACAACCTGAGAATAAAAAAACAATAAAATCGGTTTTTTTAAGTTATATAAAGGATAAATAATTTTCAGAAATAAAACAACAATATATAATGAAGATTTCATATAATTGGTTGAAAGAATATGTGTCTACAAACCAGAGTGCTGAAGAAGTCGCCCGTCTGTTGACTTTTTCTGGTTTGGAGGTAGAGGATATTGAAAAAGCAGAAAGCATAAAAGGAGGTCTGGATAAATATTTTATCGGCAAGGTATTGACTTGTGAAATGCATCCAAACTCAGACCATCTTCACATCACAACCGTTGATGTAGGAGGAGAAAGACCGTTGAATATAGTTTGCGGAGCTCCAAATGTGGCACAGGGACAAAAAGTTGTGGTCGCAACAATAGGAGCAAAGGTCTATGAAGGAGAAGAATTCTTCACGATAAAGAAAAGCAAACTAAGAGGAGCTGAAAGCGAGGGAATGATATGTTCAGAAAAAGAACTTCAACTTGGCAACAACCACGACGGAATACTTGTCTTGCCTGACGAAGCCAAGGAAGGAACACCGGCAAAAGAATATTTCAATATAAAAACAGACTCTATCTTTGAAATAGGTTTGACAGCCAATCGCTCTGATGCTACTTCTCATATAGGGGTTGGAAGGGATTTGGTGGCAATTCTTTCTTCACAGGTAAAGGAAGAAACTCCGCTGAACATTCCTTCTGTTGATGATTTCAAAACAGACAACAACACAGAAAAGCCGTCAATAGTTATAGACGAAAGTCTTTGTGGAAGATATTCAGGATTGGTTATCAAAGGCATAGAGGTAAAAGAATCCCCAAATTGGCTGAAAGAACATCTGAATGCCATTGGCTTGCGTCCTATAAACAATATTGTTGATATCACAAACTTTGTCCTTATGGAAACAGGACAACCTTTGCATGCCTTTGACTGGAGCAAAGTGGCAGGAAAGACCATAAATGTAAAGACAGTTGAGAAAGGAACCAAGTTTGTTACCCTCGATGGAGTGGAAAGAGAGCTTAACGGCAGAGAAGCAATGGTGTGCAATGAGAAAGAAGCTATGTGTATGGGAGGAATATTTGGAGGAGAAAAGTCCGGCATAACCTCACAAACCAAGGAAGTTTTCTTGGAAAGTGCTTACTTCAATCCTGTTGTTATACGCAAAGCTGCCCGTTATCATGGCTTACAGACAGATGCTTCGTTCCGATATGAAAGAGGTGCAGACCCTAATATTTGTGTATATGCACTGAAACGTGCTGCCATGCTTATAAAACAACTTGCTGGAGGAGAAATATCTTCAGAAATAGTGGATGTTTATCCAAAGGAAATACAAAAAGCCAAAATAGAACTGTCTTATTCCTATCTTGACAACCTTATTGGTCAAAAAATAGAAAGAGAAGAAATAAAGAATATTCTCAATCATCTGAATATTGAAATAGAATGCTCAAACGAGGAAGGGCTTGTCGCTCTTGTCCCTACAAATAAGGTGGATGTTACACGTCCTTGTGATTTGGCTGAAGAAATACTTAGAATATATGGCTATGATAAAATTGGATTTTCTTCCAAGATACAAAGTACTCTGAACTATATTCAAAAACCTGACAAAGAAAAAGTGCAGGATATTATTACTTCTTATCTTGCCGATAATGGTTTCAATGAAATAATGAACAACTCTCTTACCAAACTCGCCTACTATGAAAACAACGAAGACTTCCCTATAGAGAAAAGTGTCAAGATAATGAATGCTCTCAGCAAAGATTTGGCACTTATGCGACAGACTCTTTTGTATGGTGCGATGGAAGTGTTGTCCTACAATATCAACAGGAAAGTTTCCGACATGAAAATCTTTGAATTTGGCAACTGTTATGAGAAGTCTTTAAACTGTCCTGACGACCAACCTGTGAATAAACGCTACAAGGAAGAGAAACACCTCGCTATTCTTTCCACAGGAAAGACAGCAGAGGACTCCTGGCAAACAAAACAGAAAGACACAGACTTTTTCTATTTGAAAAATATTGTTCTGAACATATTGAAACGTTTAAGAATCGACAACAAAAAGCTCAATCTTGTAGCCTACGAAACAAAATACTATACTCAGGCTATTGCAATTGTGAACAATGAAAACAAAAAACAGATTGCAACAATAGGCTCTTTGAACAGGAATATCCGCAAATCTTTTGACATAAAACAGGAAGTCTTCTTTGCAGACATCAACTGGACGGCTCTTTTGAAAATGTTGCCAAAGAAAGGTCTGAAATATGAAAATATTTCCAAGTTCCCTGAAGTAAGAAGAGACCTCGCTCTTGTCTTGGACGAAAATGTAACATTTGCAGAGATAGAAAAGCTTGCCTTTGAAACAGAGAAAAAACTTCTTAAACGCATTAATCTGTTTGACGAATACAGAGGAATAAACCTTATTGGCAAGAAACAGTATGCTATTTCTTTCATTCTTCAGGACAATGAGAAGACTTTAACAGACAAACAGATAGAAAGCATAATGGATAAGTTCCTTAAAACGTTTGAAAACAAACTTGGAGCAAAGCTAAGATAAGATGTATATCACAAAAAAGTCTCTTCTGCATTATGATATAAAGATACTTCTTGCTCTCTTGGAGTCTATCAAAGGGAGTAAGAAGTTTTTTCATTTCCTTTTGGAGAATGGTTATCCCGAACTTGCTGCATGGAGTAATGTAATGAGAGGAGATGAAGACGCACTTAAATGGCTTTTTCAGCACAACTACACGACTCTTGCCATGATGACCATAGCAATAGACGGACATGACAAAGCCCGTACGTGGATATTAGAGACAAAAGACGAATTCCTGATAAATTTTACCGCCGCATGCAGAAAAGACAAACAAGCAATGCAATGGCTGAAGGACAATGAATTGGAGATCTTTCTGAAAATGGCTGTAGAAGAACAAAAAATAATAGAAATACAAGTAAAAGACCAGATGTTTTTCTATCGCTGGAAAGGATAAAAAGAAAGGAACCAACATCCCTGACTGCCACTGTTTTAATTTTGATTTACACTTCTTTCATAAATACTTTTGGCAACAACAAAAGCCGTCGTCCATGCTGACTGAAGATTAAAACCTCCTGTTATTCCGTCTATATCAAGAACTTCTCCTGCAAAATAAAGATTGTCTGTTGTCTTGCTTTGCAGAGTGTTTGTGTCAAGACTTTCCAATGCTACACCGCCACAAGTGACAAATTCCTCCTTATGTGCATATCTGTCTGTTATATTATAGGTATCAGAACAAAGAATGTTCAACAATCTGTTTATATCCTTCCTGTTTAGCGAAGAAAGCTTGTTTTTGGCTCGTTCTTTCAAGGAATTTTCTGCTAAGTACTGCCATAATTTTCTGGGTAAATCAAAAGGATTTACATTGTAAACAATCTTTTGAGGGTATTGGGCAAAAGTTTCTTCCAATATTTCTTCGGATTTGGAATAGTTTTTCCCCGTCCAGTTGACAAGCAACGAAGTCTTATACCTGCATTCTCCCAAATATATGGCAGAATAAGAGGAAAGTCTTAAAACAGCAGGACCACTAAAGCCAAAATGTGTAAGCAAAACATCACCACAAACCTTATATTTTGTTCCTGCAAGCAGAAGTTCTGCATCGGAAACCACCACTCCAGACAATTCCTTTAATTTTTCATCATCTGTTTCCAAGGCAAACAAAGACGGCAAAGACTTTTCTATCCTATGACCTTTGCTTCCCAGGTCTTCAAACAGATGTTTGTTGGAATATCCTCCTGTTGTCAGAACCACAAAGTCAAAATCCTTCAACTCCCCAAGAGCAGATATAGCCTTGTGTCTTTCTATTCTTATGCCATACTTTTTAGAATAAGACAAAAAACAATCAACTATGGTCTGTGAGTCCTGCGTCTTAGGGAAAATTCTCCCGTCTTCCTGCTCAAAAAGTCTGACTCCATGTTTCTCAAACCAGTTAATGGTGTCTGAATGCGAAAATTTTTTAAACAGTTTTCCCAATACATTGTAGCCACGAGGATAAACATCCTTCAGCTTTCCTACATTCTTAAAACTATTAGTGCAATTACATCTCCCACCTCCTGACAACAAAACCTTCGAAAGCAACTTGTCACTTTTCTCAAAGATACTTATTTGTGCATTTGGCAAGAATTCTTTCAGGTTTATCGCAGCAAAAAAACCTGCAGCTCCAGCTCCAACTATTGCAATCTTCATTTTTATTGAATATTTAAAAGACTGTCTACAATATGTTCTTTTCTTTTTATCGCTTTTTCCTGTGGCAAGAATTCTTTTGCTGCCTCTATGGTCTGTTTTGCCTCTGTATATTTCTGCTGATCCACAAGTATATTTATTCTTTCAACCCATGGCTTGTAGTTCAAAGGATGTTTTTCTATATAGTCATCCAAAACCTGCATAACTTTTTCCTGTTCGTCGTCTTTTCTGTAAATATTGAGCTTAACCCTCAGGGTTGCAAAGCTCCTTGGCTTCATTCTTAAACAGCTGTCTGCAAAAAACAATGCACTGTCTTTCATTCCCAGCTTGGAATACCAGATTGCCAAGGAATGTTCTTTTATCGCAAGGAAAGGATTGGAATTATCCTGTCTCACAACATCAACAGCTTTCCTGTATTCTCCCATTTGTGCATACATATTGCCGATACTTATTGCAATAGGTCTTGTACTCTCGTCTATATTTGGCAGACAAGGGAAGGCTTTTTCCCAATATTCAGGAGCAATACGCTGTCTGTTCTTGCTGTTATAGCAAACAATACGTCTATATTGCAGGGTAGAAGAATAGAAATGTAAAGTCTCCACCGCAAAAACAGGCAAAGAAACCAAAACCAAAAGGCCTGCTGCAACAATATTAAGACTTTTTATCTTCTTTCCCCCTTTTTCTTTTCTCAACAGTCTTATTTCCCTGTATTTGATATAACTCATTCCCATCAGACCTACAGACAAAGCAAGATATATTTGACAAGTCGCCCTCTCATTAGGAAAGTTGAACATAGCATCATTCATATAGGTAAGCAACAGTATCAAGGAAACAAGACTTATAAGCCTGTATGGCTCCTTGGTATGCCTATAGAAAATAATTCTAAGACCTATGACAGCCATGGAAACATATAATCCTATATATGCAAGCAATCCCACAAGACCTAACTCAGAAAACATCTCCAAAAAGTCATTATGGGCATGATCTGAAACTACAAAGTTGTTCTTTTGAGGAGTCTCTTTTTTCATAATAACTATCTTGTGGTTACCTACTCCCCATCCTTTCAAAGGTTTTTCTTTTGCCACGGCCACAGTATTCTTCCATATTCCAAGTCTGACTTTGGAACTCTTGCCTGTACCTGTTTCTTTTATGCGTTGGGAGATAGCAAACTCGTTTTCTTGTTTATGGTTTCCATGGGCATACTTATAGGTTACGAACCAAGAACCTAAAACAAAGCCTCCTAACAACAAAGCAAAAATACCCAAAGACTTCAACAAGTAGGCATACTTTTTAAACCTCAACAGATAAAACAATGAATAGACAAACAGGATAATAATATTCAATCCCAGACAAACAAAAGAACTACGGGTAGAAATTATCGGCAAACAAAAACAAATGGCGACAATAAGTAGCGAAGCAATCACCTTGAACACTTTTTTGTATCTGAAAAGGGCATAATACAGGAATGGCAGTTTAAACATCATGCACACAGCAAAGATATTCTTGTTCCCATATCCTCCGTTAATCATCGGTATCTTGTGAGGATAGTCTGCACAGTTCAGATAATAGTAGGAAGATATGCATACCACCACATTAATCAATGCCACTGCCATGGCAGAATAGACTATCAAATGCAGCATCTTCGCTCTGTCTGTCAAAAAAACAATCAAAAGGAAAGCCGTGGCAAAAATCAAAATCCAGCGGTTTACCACCACAATACCTTCTGTTCTGTTTAAAGCCCAGAATAGGGACAGCAGCATCCAGACAATTAGTCCTGACCATATTTTCATTGCAGGGAAGACCATCGGATTAAGAGTCCGTTCCTTCTTTCTCAGCATGTAAGCAAAAACTCCTGCTCCACCTGCCAGAACAAAAACAGCTATAAAAAAATGTCTAAGGGACGTAACGTCATTGGCCCACATTGGCGGAAAAACCTGAACGATAAACAAAAAAAGCAAAAGTATTCCTACGAAAACTCTGTCAAAAATATTCTTGTCTGCCATTATTTATTCCTCATTGTTTTTGTTTTCCAACAGTTTTATCCTATCCCTAAGAATGGAAGCCGTCTCATAATCCTCGTTTTCCACAGCACACTGAAGCAGATCCTTCAACATATTGATACCAAATTTTGAAAGGTTTTCCTGAATATATCTTTCTTCGTCTTCCTCTGTCTTTTTTATTATGTCATCAAAATAATTGCAATAATCAAAGCCAACAGCGTCCATAACTTTTTTTGTTGCGAATATAGGACAAGCATATCTCAGTGCAATATTCAGAGCATCTGAAGGACGCATATCAAAAACTTTTTCGTTGCCGTCTTCGTCCACAAAAACAGCATCAGCATAGTAGTTGCCGTCAAGAAACTTTGTTATGACCACTTCTTTAAGCAACAAAGAATACTCCTGCATAACATTGCACAAAACATCGTATGTGAGAGGACGAGGCATCTTTATGTTATCCACATATATGGCCATACTTTCTGCCTCCGTCTTTCCTATGGATATATTCAAGGCTTTTTCTGAATTTTCACAAACAAGCACGACATCATAAAAAAGTTCTATCCTCGAAGGACGTATATCCTTTATCATCACCCTTATTTTGTCCATAATAATCCACGTGTTTGTAATCATAACGCAAAAAGATAAAAAAAGTTGTCTTTTTTTTCATGAAAAAAGTCTTGATCTTTTTTTCTGAAATGTTGATCTTTGCATGCTAAAGTGTTGATCTTTTTTCTCAAAATCCAACACTTTTTTTACAAAAATCCAATCACCTGATTTACAACCTAAAAGAAAAAACACACATAACAAAACAGAAGTAAAGGAAATTTGTCTGTTTTTTCTTTTAATCCTTGATATAAAATGTAACAAGTTTAACCTTTATAGCGTATAACAAGAAAATTTTTAAAAAATTTAAAAAAAACAGATAATATGTTTGACTTTGCTTTCGTTATATAAAAACCTTCAAAAGTGAAATCAACTTTATTCATTTGAAATAATAAAATCTAAAATATATGAAAAAACTTATAGTTTCAGTACTTACGTTATGTGTCTCCACTGCTGGCTATTGCAGTGAGGCCGACCTTGTTATCCCTAATGAAGTACACCATTGGAGTTTCTTGCATTGGGGTTTTTTGATTACTATTCTCGGGTTTTTATTCGGAATGTATCAGTTTATGAAAGTAAAAAAACTTCCTGTACACAAGAGTATGCTGGAGATAGGAGAAGTCATCTTCAAGACATGCTCTACCTATTTGAAACAACAAGGTAAGTTTCTTGCCCTGCTGTTTATCTTCATTGGCGTTGTTGTAGCCTGCTATTTTGGATTTATGACAGAAAAGAGTGCAGGCGTTGGCGGAGTTTTGATGATTTTGCTTTCAACAGTTATTGGTATGTTAGGCTCTTATGGTGTTGCAGCATACGGTATTCGTATGAACACTTTGGCCAATGCACGTATGGCTTTTGCTTCTCTTAGAAAACAACCTCTAAGACTTTTGAATATTCCTTTGAATGCTGGTATGAGTATTGGAGTTATGCTTGTATGTGTTGAGTTGTTTTTGATGCTGGTTATCCTGCTTCTGATTCCTGGTGAATTGGCAGGCAGCTGTTTTATTGGTTTTGCCATAGGAGAGTCTTTGGGGGCAAGTGCCTTAAGAATTGCCGGAGGTATCTTCACCAAAATAGCTGACATTGGTTCAGACCTTATGAAAGTTGTCTTCAAGATTGGCGAAGATGACCCAAGAAATCCTGGAGTTATAGCAGACTGTACTGGCGACAATGCCGGTGATTCCGTAGGTCCTACTGCTGATGGTTTTGAGACTTATGGTGTTACTGGAGTTGCTCTTGTTTCTTTCATTCTTTTGGCTGTAGGAGACAGCGTATTGCAGTCTCAGTTGCTTATATGGATTTTCTCTATGAGAATATTAATGGTCATCACCTCTGTACTTGCTTACTATATCAACAACGCAATCTCAAAAGCAAGATACTCCAACAGCGAAGATTTGGACTTTGAGAAACCTCTTACTTCACTTATCTGGATTGCTTCTGTGTTAAGTATTGCTGTTACTTTCGTTGTCTCTTATCTTCAACTTGGTTCTATTGAATACAACGGAACAAACTATCATGACCTATGGTGGCAACTTGCTTTGATTATCTCTTGTGGAACACTTGGAGCTGCCCTTATTCCAGAAATTACCAAAGTATTTACTTCTCCAAAATCTTCTCATGTATTGGAAGTTGTAAAATCTTCCCATCAAGGCGGAGCATCCTTGAATATCCTCTCAGGCTTCGTAACTGGTAACTTCTCTGCTTTCTGGACAGGCTTGGTATTTGTGATACTTATGTTCTTTGCCTATATGTTTAGCGGAGACTTCTCTGCTATTATGAGCTATCCTTCTATCTTTGCCTTTGGTCTGGTAGCCTTTGGAATGTTAGGTATGGGACCTGTAACCATTGCTGTAGATTCCTATGGACCTGTGACAGATAATGCGCAAAGTGTCTATGAATTATCTTTGTTTGAGGAAATACCAAACGTGGATGACGAAGTAGAAAAAGAATTTGGCTTCCGTCCCGACAGAGAAAAAAGCAAATACTATCTGGAACAAAACGACGGTGCTGGCAATACCTTTAAAGCTACAGCCAAACCTGTTCTTATAGGCACAGCCGTTGTTGGTGCAACCACCATGATATTCTCCATTATCCTTGTTATCAAAAACACTCTTGGCATAGATCCTGCCACTGTGTTGAATATTCTTAACCCTTATACCATACTTGGCT
This sequence comes from uncultured Bacteroidaceae bacterium, assembly GCA_964639765.1. Lineage (GTDB taxonomy): Bacteria > Bacteroidota > Bacteroidia > Bacteroidales > P3 > Scybalousia_A. The sequence continues at coordinate 12,283 of CAZXEN010000029.1, read as the reverse complement.
TTATTCTTGGTGGCTGTGTTATTTATTGGTTCACAGGTGCAAGCACTCAAGCCGTTACCGTTGGAGCAAACCGTGCTGTAGAGTATATAAAGAACCATATAAAACTTGATACCAACGCACCAAAGAAAGCCGACACAAAGAGCAGCGTGGAAGTTGTAAAGATTTGTACTCAATATGCACAAAAGGGTATGTTCAATATATTTATTGCCATCTTCTTCTTTGCACTTGGATTTGCTTGTCTTTCTTCACCTGAAGGTTTTGGAGGAGAAGAAGCCGTAAGTTTGTTTGTATCTTATTTGATTTCCATTGCTTTGTTTGGATTGTTCCAAGCTGTATTTATGGCTAATGCCGGAGGCAGTTGGGATAATGCAAAGAAAGTTGTGGAAGTGGATTTGGCTCTAAAGGGAACAGATATCCACGATGCAAGCGTTGTTGGTGATACTGTGGGAGACCCGTTCAAAGACACTTCTTCTGTTTCTTTGAACCCTATCATAAAATTCACCACTTTGTTTGGTTTGCTTGCTATGGAAATGGCTATCAGCGAAAGTTTCCGCCAAATGGCACCATATATAGGAATAATCTTTGTTGTCATTGCTATCATTTTTGTTTGGCGTTCTTTCTATAAGATGAGAATAGACGGTGATTTGCAACAAATCATAAACGAAAACAAAAAGTAAATACAAAACCCAACATAAAAACAAAAGGATTTGAGACAATGGTTTCAAATCCTTTTTTATTCACTTACACTTTACATCGCTTAGGCACGTTTTTTGTTGTCTTATTTTCTGTTTAATTATTGTTTAATAATCTTTTAAATCTTTTTTCAATTATGCGTTGTTTCGTTGTTTTCTTCTTCGCTTTATTCGTTTCATTCTTGGCTGCAGCCGAAAATGACTCCTGTTCGTTTATCTCTCCTGATAATGATTGCCCTTTAAAAGGCCGTGTTAAGATTGTAGGTAAATATGAAATATGCGATTTAGTTGTCCGTTTTGTTTCCTATGATCAGATATATGATTTTGTAGTGGAGTCCAAATCCTCTGTTCCTTCGTATGATGAATGTCCTTGTGGAATTGTACAGTTCGTTGGGAAATACGATATTTGTGATATAAAAGTAAGGAAAGCATCATCAACAGAAATATGTGATTTAATAGTGTATGTTAAAGAATAAAGAATTCAAGAGGTTTAATACTTTTTGCTTTGAGTGTATAGCTCATAGTATCATTATAACCTTCCACAAATTTTAATTCTTCCAGATTTCCCAAGTACAGACTCTGAATATTCAAATCATCCATAATCTTACAGTCTATTACCTCCAGAATATCGTTTATTTCAAAAAGGTCTCTTAGTTGCTGAACCCTGTCGGACGGATAACTATGTTCAGTCCGCTGTTTCTTTCTACACCGAAAAAAAACACCTCCTAAAGAATATAAATAAAAAGAAATAAGAGACTATAAAACGGGGGGTTCGCATACCCCACAACTATTTACAACCTCTTATTTCGCCGACAAAATTACAACAAAAATTTAAACTACAAACAAAAAAGATGAAAAAAATTAAAAAGCGTTGTGATTTACACTGCAAAGATATAAAATTGAAAGCAATTCACAACAAGAAACTAAAAAAGAGAGATTAAGCAATCACACTCTCTCCCGTTTAATTTATTCTTCTTGTACCGTCATCCTTAAATTGATACATACCCAACTCATACGATGCTCTTCCAAGTACTACCCACTTATTCATTCCCTTCTCTTCTGCCCATCTCGTCAAAGTTCTTTGCATTGAACCTATATTTACTTTTACAGCAGGGACTTGTTGCCATATTTTGTTTGGTATTAATGCTTCGTTGGCAAATCTATCTGCCTCTTTTTCCTGCGTACTTTCTTTATTATAATTGTATATATTCACAAACTCTCCATTGATTTTCCCTAAATGCAAATATACATGCCCTAATTCGTGCATTACAGAAAAAGCAAAATTATCTATTCTATCATATCGCTTAGTTACTACTATACAAGGAGTTTTCCCATCTAAAAACGAATATCCATCTATAGAAGCTTTATCAAGTTTTGGAACAATACAGAATTTTATACCATTGTTTTGCAAAATACTTTCCGTTCTTTCTATGGTATTTTTATTTTCATTAAAAACTTTTCGTAATTGCTCCACAATATCATCCGCACTACTTTCGAAAAATTCTTTTTCTATAAGTCCACTTTTTGCTTCTATTTGGGCTATACACATCCACGTCCTTATTTGCTTTTCGTCCATACCAGTTTTATCAGATTTTCTGAACATACCAGTAACCTGCATCTCTTTGAAATTTGTAAGCTTCAACAAATTTCCAACATATTTTAGTCTTTCAACACAAGATTCTTTTCGTATCTTGAACCATTTATATATCTCTTTTAAAGATATAGCATTCTCAATGACTTGCAATTTTTGTTCTGCTTCTAATTCCTCATAACCTCTTTGCTCTATAACCCTTTTATCGTGTTCATACCCTGTCTGCATATTAAGCCAGAAAATAGCCGGTATTCCCAAACTTTGGTCTAACTTCTCTGCCAATTCTTGAGATACATTTCTTTTCCCTTTTATTAATTCACTCAGATGACTCGCCTGCATACCTATCTGTTGAGCAAAATCCTTCTGTTTTATACCCCTCTCTTTTAACTCTTCTTTCAATACTTCGCCAGGATGAACAGCCCTGAAAGGTACTAAATTTTCACTTCTTGTTTCCATAGTGATTGTCCTCCAATTCTATTAGGTTTATTTCTATTCCATTTTCTTTTTCCGTAAAAATTAATCTCTCTACGCTTCCTGTATTTATTCTTACAGAACTTTTACCTTTATAATTGTATTTTAACTTTTCATAATGCAAAATACTAAAATTTTTCAAACTCTTTATATCTGCAACTTCACATAATATTTTATATGTCCTTGACAATCCCTCCATCAATTTTTTAGATCTCTCTATACGCTTATACTTCCTATTCTTATGTAATAATATCAATTCTTCAAGGTCTTTGTCTACTATGTTTACTTTCATTACATTTGAAATATTTTTTGCAAAATTATGGAAAAATTCCCAAATATAAGTAATTTTTATATTTATTTTAAAAATTTGCCTCGTCAATCGTTGTTTTTACTCTTACTCTCATAATCTTTTCTTTTAGCTGTTCCACATCTCCGCATATTTCTTTCGCGTTTCCTATATATGGCCGCAAATACATAGTTGAACGCCTTTATTCTTTCTCCCTCCTTTTATTTTGTCCCATTTTTGTTTGGCGTTCTTTCTATAAGATGAGAATAGACGGTGATTTGCAACAAATCATAAACGAAAACAAAAAGTAAATACAAAACCCAACATAAAAACAAAAGGATTTGAGACAATGGTTTCAAATCCTTTTTTATTCACTTACACTTTACATCGCAATACTTGTTTAAACAAGTAAAGAACAAAAAAAGAACAAGACATTGTCCTGCTCTTAATGTTTTCACAACGGAATAATCCTTATTGTGAATTGCTTCAATTTTGTCCGACAAAGGTATAACAAATTTTTATTATAACAAAATTTTAAAGAAAATTTTTCACTCCCAAAATTTTTCGTAACTTTGTGCATATAAAAATAAAGAAGTTCTATGAAAAAAATAATAGGTTTAGATTTAGGTGTTAGCTCTATTGGTTGGGCTGTTGTGAATGAAGCGGAAAATGATAATGAACAAAGTAGCATTATTCGCTTAGGAGTAAGAGTTAATCCTTTAACAACTGATGAACAGAAGAATTTTGAAGAAGGGAAAAGTATCACTACCAATGCAGACCGGACATTAAAACGTTCGGCAAGAAGGAATCTACAGCGCTTCCGTTTAAGGAGAAAAGTATTAATAAAAGTCTTAAAAGAAAACAACATCATCAATGATGATTCTTGTATCATAGAAAATGGCAAAAATACTACTTTTGAAACATTATCTTTAAGAGCAAGGGCTGTTAATGAAAAAGTTTCTTTAGAAGAATTTGCTCGCATATTACTATCTATTAATTCAAAGAGAGGATATAAAAGTAATAGAAAAGCTCTAAGCAAGGAACAAGAAGATGGACAATTCATAGATTCTATAGACGTAGCAAGAGAGTTGAACGAAAAGAATATCACTCCATCCCAATATTGTTTAGAACTATTGCAACAAGGCAAAGAAACATTTCCTGACTTCTATCGTTCAGATTTACAAAACGAGTTTGATAGTATTTGGAATTATCAAAAGCAATATTATCCAGATATTTTAACAGATGAATTTAAAAATCATATACAAGGGCGAAGTAAAACAAATGTTACAAAGATATTTTTAGCCAAGTACGGTCTTTATGCAGAAGATATAAAAGGGTCAAAGAAAGACATCAAAAACAAAGGATTACAGTTAAAAGTAGAAGCATTAACAAGAAAATTAACAAAAGAAGAATTAGTTTATGTTGTTGCTGAAATAAACGGGCAAATAAGTAACTCTTCTGGCTATTTAGGGGCAATAAGTGACAGAAACAAAGAACTGTATTTTAGGAATCAGACCGTAGGCCAATATCTTTATAATATTGTAAGAGAGAACCCTAATGCAAGTCTAAAAAATCTTGTTTTTTACCGACAGGATTACGTTGCAGAGTTTGATGCAGTATGGGATAAACAAGCAGAGTACTATTCAATACTAACACCTGAACTAAAGCAAGAAATCAAAGACAATATTATATTCTATCAAAGAAGGTTAAGAAGTCAGAAAGGATTATTGGACTATTGCATCTTTGAAAGCAGAGAAATAGAAGTCATAGTTGATGGCAAGAAAAAGATAAAACGCAGCGGTTTAAGAGTCTGTCCTAAATCTTCTCCTCTATTCCAAGAATTCAGAATATGGCAAATACTTAACAATATTAAAATAATAAATCCTGTAGGAGAGGACAGGTACTTAGAAATAGAAGAGAAAGAGAAATTGTTTGAAGTCTTACAGTACAAAGAAAGATTAAAGAAATCTGAAATCCTAAAACTGTTGTTAGTCAAGCCAAAGGATTACTCACTAAATTATGAAGAAATAATTGGGAACGTTACTATTGCAAAACTGTCTTCAATTGCTCCTTCTGTCAAAGAAACTATTTTCCATTTTGACAGCACTCAAGATTTAGACAGTCAATTAATATACCGTCTTTGGCTTCTGCTCTACTCTTATGAAGGAGATAATTCCAATACAGGAACTGAAAATCTTGAACTTAGGCTGGAAAATGAATACGGCTTCTCCAATGAAGAAGCAAAACGTCTGGTAAATGTATCTTTTGAAGATGATTATTCCAATCTTTCTGCAAAAGCCATAAGAAAAATACTGCCATATCTGAAGGAAGGATACCAATATGACGAGGCTTGCAGGTTTTCAGGATATAAACATTCCGAACTGTCTTTGACAAGAGAAGAAATAGACAATAAAATTCTTAAAGACAAATTAGACCTATTACCAAAAAACAGTCTTAGAAATCCCGTAGTGGAAAAGATACTCAACCAAATGGTGAATGTTGTAAATGCTTTAATAGAAGAATATGGCAAACCTGATGAGATAAGAATAGAAATGGCAAGGGAATTAAAAAAATCTGCTGCGGAAAGAAAGTCTATGACAAAAGCAATAAATGATAATTCCAAGTTAAATGAAATTTATGTAAAAGAAATAAAAGATTGTTATCACTTTACTCATGTAAGTCGCAACGATGTTATCCGCTTCAAACTTTGGAAAGAATTGGAAAGCAATGGTTTCAAAACATTATATTCAAATACATATATCCCAAAAAAGGAAGTCTTTGACAAGAAGTTTGATATAGAGCACATCATTCCTCAGTCAAAACTTTTCGATGACTCTTTCGCAAACAAAACTCTTGAACTTAGAGATATAAATATAGAAAAAGGTAACGAAACAGCCTATGATTTTGTTGCAAACAAATATGGGGAAGAAGGATTGCAACAATATCTAAATAGAATTGAGAAATTACTTAAATCTAATAAAAAAAGCAAAACAAAATATAGAAACCTAAAAACAAAACTTGCAGATATTCCAAAAGACTTTATAAACAGAGACCTCAAAGATTCTCAGTATATAGCCAAGAAAGCAAGAGAAATTCTTCTTACACTCGTAAAAGAAGTTAACACAACAACTGGTGCTGTTACAGACAGATTGCGTGAAGACTGGCAGATAATTAATGTCATGCAGGAACTTAACTGGGATAAGTACTCTGCATTAGGGCTTACTGAAATTATAGAAAACAGGGAGGGACAAAAAATAAGAAGAATAAAAGATTGGACAAAAAGAAATGACCATCGCCATCACGCTATGGATGCTTTAACCATAGCATTTACAAAACAATCTTACATACAATACTTGAATAACCTAAATGCAAGAAGTGATAAATCAAGCAGTTTTTATGCAATAGAGAAAAAAGAATTATACCGAGATGAACATAATAAACTATTATTTAACCCTCCTATGCCTATAGATAAGTTCCGTTCGGAAGTAAAAAAACATTTAGAGCAAATTTTGGTATCAATTAAAGCAAAAAATAAGGTTGTAACACAAAATATCAATAAAACAAAATGCAAAGGCAGAACAAAAAGAGTGATACAATTAACTCCAAGAGGACAACTACACAAGGAAACTATTTATGGTAAAAGACAAAGATATATAACAAAAGAAGAAAAAGTGGGAGGAAGTTTTTCTAAAGAAAAAATAATGACTGTTTGCCGTAAAGACTATAGAAAAGCCTTACTAAAACGTTTAGAAGAATATTACAACGACCCTAAAAAGGCGTTTACAGGCAAAAACTCTTTAGAAAAAAATCCTGTTTATTATGATCTTGTTTTGGAAAAGAAAGTTCCTGAAAAAGTAAAAACCGTTTCCTTTGAAACAATCTATACTATAAGAAAAGAGATCTCAAAAGACCTTAAACTTGACAAAGTTGTTGATGTAAAAATCAGGAAAATCTTAGAAGAAAGATTAAAAGAATATAATGGCAATGCTAATGATGCGTTTTCCAATCTTGATGAAAATCCTATTTGGCTTAACAAAGAGAAAGGCATTGCAATAAAAAGAGTAACCATTACTGCGATGAATAATGCTGAAGCTTTACATGACAAAAAAGATAATAAAGGAAATCTTATTTTAGATAACGAAGGAAACAAACAGCCTGTCGATTTTGTAAATACAGGGAACAATCATCATGTTGCTATTTACAGAGATGAAAACGGAGATTTACAAGAAAACATTGTTTCTTTTTATGAAGCAACAGCAAGGGCTATCAATCAAGAACCTATTATAGACAAAAATTATAATTCAGATAAGGGTTGGAAGTTTCTCTTTACTATGAAACAAAATGAATATTTTCTTTTCCCTGATGATAAAGAATTTAACCCTACAGAACTTACAACAGATTTTATTCTTAACGAAAATAACTATTCTATTCTTTCCCCTCATTTATTTAGGGTGCAAAAATTAAGTACAAAATACTATGTTTTCCGTCATCATTTAGAAACATCTGTGGATGATGTTAAAGAATTACGAGGCACTACTTGGGAACGAATACAGAATACTAATGGAGTAGGTTTATTAGTTAAAGTTAGAATCAATCATATCGGTAAAATTGTTGCAGTAGGAGAATATTAATTGTAACGTTATCAAGTAATCATCGTATAATAGGTAATTATTAGCCAATTAAAAACCTTTTATACGATGATTAAACGTACCCTTTGTTTTAGCAGTCCTGCTTATTTGAGCGTGAAGCTCAATCAACTTGTCATTTCTTTCCCAGACAAAGAGGGAAAGAAAAACATTCCAATAGAAGATATTGGAGTTGTTATACTTGACAGCCCTCAGATAACAATCACTCAAACTGTTTTAGTAAAACTTTTAGAAAACAATAGTGCCGTTGTAACCTGCAACTCTTCTCATCATCCTATTGGTTTACAACTTTGTTTAGATGGAAATACTTTGCAAAGTGAGCGTTTTCAAAAACAAATTTCCGTTTCTGAAGTGTTGAAGAAAAACCTTTGGCAACAAACCGTTCAAAGTAAGATATACAATCAAGCAATGCTTCTCAAAGAATTGGGAATACCTGTTAGAAATATGCTTCTGTGGAGTAAAAGTGTATTAACAGGAGACAACAAAAACCATGAAGCAAGGGCTGCAGCTTATTATTGGGAAAATCTCTTACAAGCTAATGATAATTTCAAAAGAGAACGTTTTGGAGAGAACCCAAACAATTTTTTCAACTATGCTTATGCTATACTAAGGGCAATAGTTGCACGAAACTTGGTAGGCTCTGGCTTATTGCCGACTTTAGGTATTCATCATAAAAACAAGTATAATGCATATTGTCTTGCTGATGATATTATGGAACCTTATCGCCCTTTTGCTGACAAACTGGTTCTGGATACAATAAAACAATTTCCAGAGAAAGAGGATTTGGATAAAGAAATCAAATCAAAACTTCTGACTCTGCCCGTCATAGATGTAAATATCAGCAAACAACAAAGACCTCTTAGCATTGCAGTGACAGAAACGACTTCTTCTCTTGCCCAATGCTTTGCAGGTAAAAGAAGAAAGATTAAATATCCTTTATTTCAATGAACAGACTTAATGCATATAGGGTTATGTGGCTACTCGTTCTTTTTGATTTGCCGACTGAGACAAAAAAGGATAGAAAAATTTATGCTGATTTCAGGAAAAATCTGTTAAAAGACGGCTTTGCGATGTTCCAGTTTTCTATTTATTTGCGACATTGTATAAGCAAAGAAGCCGCAAATGTTCATATCAACAGGGTAAAACGTTTTCTGCCGTCAAATGGCCATATAGGTATTTTGACGATAACAGATAAACAATTTGGAAATATGGAGATCTTCTTTGGCAAAAAGGAAGAACAGCGACCGGAAATAGGTCAGCAATTGGAAATGTTTTAAAAGCCTGAAAAAAAGAGTTGATCTTTTGTACCAAAAGTCTTGATCTTTTGTGAAAAAGTCTTCGTCTTTTTTTGTAAAAACGAAGACTTTTTTTCTACAGAATCAAAACTTAATTTTTTTAGTCTTATTAAGAGACATACCTATCAAAAATTCTATGAAAAAAATAAAAAATTTTCTCTATTTTAATGATGTTTTTACTCTAAAATTCTATACTTTCACAGAAAAAACAGCAAGTTTTTGAATAAAATCTTTAAGTAAACTATCATTTTTTAAAAGTATTTTCGGTATATAAAACAAGTATTAGAATTGATATTTTTAGCTTTTATTCTTAAAAAACTGCTATTTTTAGAAAGAAAAACAATATCAAAAGAGTGATTCTAATTAACTGAAAACAAAATCTTTGCAGTGTGGTCTGTTGTGATTTACACTGCAAAGATACAAAATTGAAAGCAATTCACAACCGAGAGAGAAACGAAGACAGGTAGAAACGGGTTGTGATTTACACTGCAAAGATACAAAATTGAAAGCAATTCACAACACTTGGTCAATAGGTGTTTCAGATGTAAAAGTTGTGATTTACACTGCAAAGATACAAAATTGAAAGCAATTCACAACTGGTTACTGACAGGGGAGGGAGAGATGATAGTTGTGATTTACACTGCAAAGATACAAAATTGAAAGCAATTCACAACAGGGTGCAACTACTGCCCCAGTCGGTTGTGTTGTGATTTACACTGCAAAGATACAAAATTGAAAGCAATTCACAACTTGACCTCGAATATCAACTTCAAGTTCTTTGTTGTGATTTACACTGCAAAGATACAAAATTGAAAGCAATTCACAACGACTGATGAAGGATAACAGCGGTATAAATAGTTGTGATTTACACTGCAAAGATACAAAATTGAAAGCAATTCACAACTTCAGAATAGTGCTAGTGCGGGTACTTATGGTTGTGATTTACACTGCAAAGATACAAAATTGAAAGCAATTCACAACTACAAGATAGATATATCCGAACAGCATAGGGTTGTGATTTACACTGCAAAGATACAAAATTGAAAGCAATTCACAACTCTGCGTCTGCGGTGGTTATTGCTCTAATAGTTGTGATTTACACTGCAAAGATACAAAATTGAAAGCAATTCACAACTACAATGTTGATAAAAGTTTGAACGCTTGTGTTGTGATTTACACTGCAAAGATACAAAATTGAAAGCAATTCACAACCAGAGTTTATCGGTGGTGTAACACAAGATAGTTGTGATTTACACTGCAAAGATACAAAATTGAAAGCAATTCACAACACGCACGCACGTGTTGGTGGTGTTGGTTTCGTTGTGATTTACACTGCAAAGATACAAAATTGAAAGCAATTCACAACTTTGTGTTGATAGAGAGAGTTCCATATCTGTTGTGATTTACACTGCAAAGATACAAAATTGAAAGCAATTCACAACTTGAAAAAAAAGATTATGAGGAAATAGAAAGTTGTGATTTACACTGCAAAGATACAAAATTGAAAGCAATTCACAACTGTATCGTGCTGTCGTTATCTCTTTCAAGTGTTGTGATTTACACTGCAAAGATACAAAATTGAAAGCAATTCACAACTAGAGGATGCAGTCCTTCCCTCTTCGTTTTGTTGTGATTTACACTGCAAAGATACAAAATTGAAAGCAATTCACAACTTGGTTTCGTTGTTCATGATTTGTCATTTAGTTGTGATTTACACTGCAAAGATACAAAATTGAAAGCAATTCACAACTTAATCTCATTATCTAATTTAACACCTGCAGTTGTGATTTACACTGCAAAGATACAAAATTGAAAGCAATTCACAACTATAATTTTCATGGCTCGTGTAGATTGAAAGTTGTGATTTACACTGCAAAGATACAAAATTGAAAGCAATTCACAACGTAGTTACGGCTGGTGAAGATGACAAGATAGTTGTGATTTACACTGCAAAGATACAAAATTGAAAGCAATTCACAACGTGTTTTAAATTATTTGTTTTAATTGTGTTGTTGTGATTTACACTGCAAAGATACAAAATTGAAAGCAATTCACAACTCCGCAGGCATACAGACAGCGTTTCCGCCGTTGTGATTTACACTGCAAAGATACAAAATTGAAAGCAATTCACAACCGCTCCAAGAGACGTTGCCGTGCTGGTCGTGTTGTGATTTACACTGCAAAGATACAAAATTGAAAGCAATTCACAACAATGCTATATATCGTAATACACAGAATGAGTTGTGATTTACACTGCAAAGATACAAAATTGAAAGCAATTCACAACCTTCGTGAACTAGATATGCCAGAATTTATAGTTGTGATTTACACTGCAAAGATACAAAATTGAAAGCAATTCACAACGTGTT
>CAZXEN010000029.1:0-833 GCA_964639765.1 uncultured Bacteroidaceae bacterium | reverse complement strand
ATTGTGTTGTTGTGATTTACACTGCAAAGATACAAAATTGAAAGCAATTCACAACGCCGTCAGAGATGGAGGAAGAGTCCTGTGAGTTGTGATTTACACTGCAAAGATACAAAATTGAAAGCAATTCACAACCAGAAAGGTGACCAGTTGGTTAACGCTCTAGTTGTGATTTACACTGCAAAGATACAAAATTGAAAGCAATTCACAACTAACTGAGTGTGATTCATTATCTACAGATGGTTGTGATTTACACTGCAAAGATACAAAATTGAAAGCAATTCACAACGACTCTCCTCCTCAATTAGGTAAGGAATTCGTTGTGATTTACACTGCAAAGATACAAAATTGAAAGCAATTCACAACGACGGCGAGATGGATTGTTTCTTAATATTAGTTGTGATTTACACTGCAAAGATACAAAATTGAAAGCAATTCACAACGATGAACTAGCACTTACCATAACAGAAAAAGTTGTGATTTACACTGCAAAGATACAAAATTGAAAGCAATTCACAACCTTTATCAGTCTTGCCGTCTCCTTTTCTTCGTTGTGATTTACACTGCAAAGATACAAAATTGAAAGCAATTCACAACTGATATAGTAGCAGAGCGACCAATTCCGTTGTTGTGATTTACACTGCAAAGATACAAAATTGAAAGCAATTCACAACTATATAAGTTACCATATTATCCCGACCGCAGTTGTGATTTACACTGCAAAGATACAAAATTGAAAGCAATTCACAACGAATAGAGATTTCACTACGTGAACTAGATAGTTGTGATTTACACTGCAAAGATACAAAATTGAAAGCAATTCACAACGACTCTCC
>CAZXEN010000028.1:0-25614 GCA_964639765.1 uncultured Bacteroidaceae bacterium | reverse complement strand
GCTGTTGGAACAATAGAAAAAGGAAAGGGGAAAGAGTTTATCGTAACTTCTTGGAAGTATATAAAGTCAGATGCTTTAGATGTTTCAAAAGAAACCCCAGAGCCAAACGTCCGAAACGACTCTGACTTTGCAAAAATACAAAAAGAAATTGAAATAATAAAGAAATCAGAAGAAAATTCCTCAAAAATTCTTGATGAAAATGGCGAACCGTTGGTGGTAAAACACGGAACTCCATATAATTTTACCATATTTGACAAAGGAAAACAAGGTCAAACCGATGCAGGATGGTTAGGTAGAGGTTTTTATTTCTTTGGTAAAAACGATATTTATGCCAGTCAATATGCTAAGGGTGGTAATGTCTTAAGTTGTTTTTTGAATATCCGCAATCCTTATTATGCCACATATCCAGAAACGGAACGGCTTGCAGAACTAAATGATAAGGAAGCAAGCGAACAATTTACACAAGATTTGATTGATGAGGGTTATGATGGAGTATATTATGATGGCGACTTAAATGGTGAATGTGTCGCTTTCACCCCTAACCAAATCAAGTCTGCAACGGACAACAACGGGGAATTTAGTGAGACAAACGACGACATCAGGTTCTCTATTGCTGTTGAAGATGCAACGGATGAGACTTTGAAAGAGGTAAAAGACCCTATGCATAAGCGGGTGTATAAGAGGATATTGAGTGAGACAACTAAAGACAAATTATATTCATTTGCCGACGACTACCACGCCTTGAGGGTAATGGAAGACAAGGTTGTCAAAGCGATGAGGGAGAAAGACCCTGGCTTCAGGCTACATCATTCAGTGTATGAACAGCAGATAGCGGCTAAGGCAGCAACACAGGGTCAGATATTCTTATTCTCACAACAGACATTCAAGCCTTTGTTGGACAAGGTAAGACAGATAGCCAAAAAGTTTAAACTGTCTCAGAAAGAAGTGGAGCAGTTTCTGATGTTTGAGTTCTATAAAGAGAGAACAAATGACGTCATCTATAACCGTTGGAAAGAATACAAGGACAGATTGGAGGCTAAAAGAACACCTAACAAAGAATATAAAAAAGAATATGACAACGTCAGAGACTATATCTTAAACCTTACAATACAAGAGAGACAAGAGGCAGAAAGGAAAGCACGGGAAATATATGATAAGAGGGTCTCCGAGAAAACGTTTGACTCTGTTGAAGAAATATCATTTCTGATATTCTTAACGGCAAAGATACGGCAAAATCTGAGACTGAGAAGGGAAAAAGAGGAAACTTTGCCCGAAAGACAGTTTAGATTGGATAAATGCTGATAATCTATAGAGGTATGCTGATAAAAACAAGGCTCTTGAATGGATTGGCAAACAGCAGTCCAATTCCACTGACGTTACCAATACAATCAAGAGTCTTAGAGTTGTCCCATCAAGATTCGAACTTGAGTTAAGAGAGCCAGAATCTCTCGTGTTGCCACTACACTATGGGACAATCGTTTCTCAATTTTCGGTTTGCAAAAGTACAACAAAATTTCTTTCTGACAAAATTTTACACCGATTTATTTCAATGTTTTAATCTTTATTTCGCATTCAGGGAATAATGTTATATTTGCTTTGTTTTGATTATCAATTTGTTTTAAAAGTTCTTTGTTTGAAGACCCCCTTGTGGAAATACTTATATCCGGTATTCCTTTTGAAACAAGATATTCTTTTATAGCGTCGGCTCTTTTCTTTGAATTTTCGTTGTCAGCCCTAAGATTAAGACCATCTGTTGCTATTCTTCCAACAACTTCTATGTTGATATTAGGGTAAGCGTTAAGAACCTTTACTATATTATCCAAAGCAGGATAACTGTCTTTCAACAAAACGACGGTGCCGTCTTCCAGATTGTCAAAAGAAAGATTGCCATTGATAGGAATATTTGCACCAAGTTTTATTTCAGAAAGTTTTACACTGAGAACGCTGTCTTTTGGATTGATTAAATCGTTGTAGCTTATTCTTCTGTAATAGTCAAAATAGCCGTCTTTTGTAACAATGATGTCGTAAGTCTTGTCTGGAAGCACTTTTATCTTTGTGTTGCCAGCATTGGTAAGGTTAAGTACTTCCATTTCGGTGGTAATGTCCTTTATGCGGATATTTGCCGTTGTCCTTTGTTTGTTTATACTGTCTATAGGGTTGATATACAAAGGGCGGTATTGAGTAACTATCTCTGCTCTTATGCTATGTCCGAGACCGTCGTCCTGAAGATTGTCCAGCACAACAATATATGATTCCCCTGTTTTTACATCTATATATCTGCCATAAGCAACATCAGATGTCTTTGGAATATTGGCCAAAGTGCCTTTAAGAGACAATCCTGTAGCACCTTTTATTGTTCCGTTAGGAGTAGAAAGCACGCTTCTGACAGGTTTTACTCTGTTTTTCTCCACACGGTTACAGAAATATTGGTCAGTGTATTGATATACAAGAAAATCATAATCGTCCAACTCACTTTTGGGAGTTATGTCTATGACAAGTTTTCCATCGTATGGGCAGTCTATCTTGTACCATACAGTATTATGCTCTTTTTCAAAAACATTTTTTGTCTGTGCGTCCCTTTTTATATCATTGACAAAACCAAAACCATGCAAAGGCTCAGTAGGTCCGAAGGTGGAATCCAGCATAAGAGGAACGGCAAACAAGCAGTCCGCTGCTCTTTGTGGCAACTCTATCTCGGCAGGCTTTCTATTATCGGTTGAGTTGTCTTTTTCTTTTTCTTCTTTTTAGTCTGTGCAAAAGCACAAGGTATCAAAAGACAGAACGCTAAAATTAAAACAATACATTTTTTCATAGTCTATTGTTATTTTAATCAAAATAGTTTGGCGCAAAAGTAAGATTTTTTTCTTGAAATCCAAAACTTTTTTCAAAAAAATTTGAAAAATAATGCCTTTACATCAAAAAAAACATCCTTAAATAACATCCTCGTCCTGCTCTTTCTGCAGTTCCTGCGTTATATCTTCATCAATATTGCTGTCGCGGTGAGCTTTTTTAAGAGTATCCTTAGTCAATTCATCATATTCCCTGCGGTTTTTGATGATATCAGCAGCAAGATATACCGCATTTCTGAAACTTTGGGCAGATGCCTGGTTCTTTCCTGCTATCTCGTATGCAGTGCCGTGGGCAGGAGAAGTCCTCACGTATGGCAGACCTGCTGTAAAATTCACTCCTTCTGTAAAAGACATAAGTTTGAAAGGAATCAATCCTTGGTCATGATACAAAGCCATTACGCCGTCAAAGTCATTCATACTGCCGTTGCCAAAGAAACCATCGGAAGGATAAGGACCGAAGGCAAGAATGCCGTTGTCAAAGGCTTCTTTCACTGCAGGTGCTACTATTTCATCGTCTTCCGTACCTATAAGTCCCTTGTCTCCAGCATGAGGATTGAGAGCCAGAACGGCTATCTTAGGCAGTCTGATGCCGAAATCCCTTCTAAGAGACAAATCCATAACCTTCAGTTTTCTGAGTATAAGGTCTTTGGTTACGACATTTGGAATATCCTTCAAAGGCAGGTGATTTGTCATGATGCCTATATGGATGTTTCTGCAAGTCATAATCATAAGTGATTCGTCTGCACCGAATTTCTTAGTAAGGTACTCTGTATGACCAGGGAAGTTGAAGGTGTCACTTTGAATGTTTTTCTTGTTGATAGGATTGGTAACCAAAGCATCCACGTTGCCTTCCATTATCTCCTGACAGGCTTTCTCAAGACTCAAAGCAGCCAGCTTTCCTCCTATCTCCGTAGGTTGACCAACGTCTATCTTTACTTCTTCCTGTATAATGTTCAGAACGTTGAACTTTCTTGCTTCCGCCTGGTTGGCATAACGGATATTTACAAAAGAAAAATCGTTGGCTCCTATAAGTTTTTTATGATATGAAAGGACTTTGCTTGAACCATAAAGGATAGGAGTGCATATATCCATCATTCTGTTGTCAGAGAAACATTTCAACATAACCTCATAACCTATTCCATTGATGTCGCCTTGGGAAATACCAATGAAGACAGGTCTCTTCTCATTATTGTGTCGTCTATTGTAGTAAGCCATTTTGTATATGTTTTATTTGTGATAAGTCTTCAAAAATTCTATTAACAGTCTGACACCAAAGCCTGTTGCATGCAGACGGTTGTAGAAATCCCTTTTGTTGGTGAAAGACACGCCTGCAATGTCAAGATGAATATAAGGATAGTTGGTAAAGTAGGCAAGAAACTTGCCGGCGGTTATCATTCCTGCATAGCTTTCTCCTGAGTTTTTTATATCGGCTATCTCGGATTTTATACAATCGTCATATTCTTCCCAGAAAGGAAACTCTGCTATACGTTCATATACCCGTTTTCCGCAAGCCTTCATTACTTCCATAAAATTCTCGGCTTCCTGTTGCACTGCCACAATGCCAAAAGGACCTATGGCTCTTTGTGCAGCACCGGTAAGAGTGGCAGCATCAATAACAAGGGAAGGGTTGTACTGTTTTGCAAAAGCCAGAGCATCTGCAAGTATCATTCTTCCTTCAGCATCGGTATTAACCACCTCAACATTTGTTCCGTCATACATGTTTATGATATCACCGCTTGCGTATGCGTTTTCACCAGGGCGGTTGTCTGTTGCAGGGAAAAGACCTATGATATGAATAGGAATGTTCAGCCTTGCACAAGCGTACATTGCTGTTGCCATGGTTGCAGCACCGGACATGTCGTCTTTCATATCGTTCATATAGTTGCCTGTCTTGATGTTCAGACCACCTGTATCATATACAATGCCTTTACCTACAAGGACAATAGGACGGGAATTACGATGTTTCTCAGGCTTATATTCCACAATGGTGAAAGTAGGAGGCTCCTGGCTTCCTTTATTCACAGCCAATATACCGCCCATTTTCTCTTTTTCTATCTTTGCCTTGTCCCATATCTCGCATTTCATGCCTGTCTCTTCTGCCATGGATTTTATGTTTTCAGCAAGGGTTGTGGCATTTACAACGGTTACAGGCTCGTTTATCAAATCTCTGCATTTCTCTGTTGCCTCAAAAATTATGCGAAGAGAGTCCAAATCTTTCTTTGTTATGTCTTTGTCGCAGATATGCAGGTTGTCAAAAGGATGTATCAGGCGTTTAGGGTCAGTCTTGTAGTTGTCAAAAACATAACTTGCAAGCATCATACCTTCCACAAAACCAAGCAACATATCCTTTTCGCAAAGAGATATCATCTGCAGGTCTTTTATGTTGTTGTTGTCGCACAGTTGCAGGGTCTTTGAACCTATGCGTCTGTATTTCTCCTTGTCTTGGTAGCTTATGCCGCATTCTTTTACAACATCCACCAAAATATATCTGTCTATGTCATTGAAAGAAAAATGGCTTGTGTTGTTGTCCGCATATTCTTTTTTGATAAAGTCTGACTGTGCCTTTGAAAGTATGACACCCTCGGAAAGCTTATGTATATTCTCTTGATTGCAAAGTATTATAACAGAAATATCTTGTTTTATTGTCTGTATTTTATTTAAACCTATCATAACGTTAAAGTTTTATTCAAAATCAATTTGCAAATATAGTTCTTTTTTCTTTTTTAACGGATAAGTTTGTCAAAGATTTTTATCCACTCCATAGCCAAACAAAGCAAAATCTCCCAAGCCCACATCTTCAGGAAAGACTTCTTTCAGTTTGTTGCTTATCTCCAAAGCAGTACGGAAATCGGCTGTCTTTCTGTCTGTAAGTCCAAGTTTCAAGGCTTGATGATATACATGAGTATCTACAGGAATGATAATGTCCTTGGGTTTGAGAATATCCCAGATGCCAAAATCCACTATACCGTCTTTTCTTATCATCCAACGCAAGAACATACACAAACGCTTACAAGCTGAAGAAAGATTTTTTGGTATTCCTTTGGTGCTTTGGAAGAGAGAGGTGATAGCCATCAGAACATTTTCTGTGTTTATCTCTTTGCCTTCTCTTTGAAGTTTTTCTTTAATGACAGTTTCCATATCTTTGCCTTCCTTTCCCAAGACAAAGTAAAGATTATGCAAATCCTCGCAAAGACTGTAAAAATCATTGCAGGTATAGAAACGGTAAAGATTATTGTAGTTATCCTTGTATTTTTCGTAAGCCTTGTTTTTTATATACAGATAGGGTTGTGGCATTTCTATGTAGAACCTGTCAAGTATTTTCAAGAACATTTCCCTTCTTCCGTATGCAATCCATTGAGCAATAAAGGCAGTGATTTCTATATCCTTCTTCTCTTTAAATCTATGCGGAAAAGAAACAGGATCATCTTTTATAAAATCAGTGGTATTATATTTCTCTGCTAATCTTATCAAGTAGTCTTTGTTCATTTTTTTATAGTTTCTTTTTATGGGTAGTGGATTTTTGTGTAATCTTTCAGCATAAAAATCACTCTTGGTTTATTGTCTTTATCACTCTGGCAGGATTGCCAGCCACAACCACGTCATCAGGTATATCGTGAGTTACTACACTGCCTGCACCGACAATAACGCGATTGCCTATTGTTACTCCTGGACATACTATAACTCCACCTCCAAGCCAACAATCATCACCGATATGAATAGGTAGCCCCGTTTCAATTGTTTTGCGACGTTTCAGATAGTTATGTGGATGGTCGGGCGTAAGCAACTGACAGTTAGGTCCTATTAATGTATGATTACCAATAGTTATACCACCGCCATCAAGAAATACAGCATTAAAATTGATTACAACCCCTTCTCCTATGCTTATCCGTTCCCCGTGGTCGCAATGAAACGGAGGAATGACAAGTGCAGATGGATGAGCATTTGGTAGTAAATCCAGCATGCAACGATGAAACTCGTCCATATCCCATGCACCACACTGGTTAAGAGCTCGCATAGCCTTATATGTATGTACGATGCGTTTCTGAATTTCTTTGTCTGTATAGTCATACGGCAGATTGTTTATCATCTTTTCATATTCTGTCATGGTGTATTATTGTTTGTTATGATTGCGTGTTTGTTATGGTTGTAGACTAAGATTGTAATTATGAATAATTTCCCTTATGATATTCCAAAACGAAAGGAATGAGATATTATTGCTTAACATTTTCCCTTTTTTGATTCAGAAAGGAAAAGTAAACTTAAAGCAACAGAAACCTTTGTAAAAATTTTACAAAAGTTCCTGCCCATTTTTAGTTCTTTTTTTCGGGGATAGCGAAGCCGACTTTAAAGATAATGTTGCTGCCTTCTATGCCCACAGCACTTCTTTGATAACCTACCTCAAAGTTAAAGGAGTTTATCCATACGCCTATTCCTAAGTTGAAGCCTAAATCAAAACCGCTGTCAAAATTAAACCAAGATTCATCTCTATAGTCATTGTGATAATAATATGTCCCATAATATTGAATTGTTTCATATTCTTCACCATCATATAAAGCAAGACTTAGGAATCCTCCAGCATGAACATCCAATTTTACTCTATCAGAAAAACTGAAATCACAGCCCAAATTTAAGAATGACCATTGAAGACAATTTGCAAAGCGTTCAGATTTCCATTCCCTGTTTGAGTTATACTTATAAGTCTTACCACCCATTGAGCTAAGGCTGAAATCCATACCCCAATAAGGATTAAAAGAATCGTTTGTTTTCAATCGTTTG
The DNA here is from genome assembly GCA_964639765.1 of uncultured Bacteroidaceae bacterium. Classification (GTDB taxonomy): domain Bacteria; phylum Bacteroidota; class Bacteroidia; order Bacteroidales; family P3; genus Scybalousia_A. The sequence goes on along the minus strand of CAZXEN010000028.1, from coordinate 17,989 downwards.
ATAGTTTTTTTGAATCCCCAATCAAACTTATAACCTAATTTTGTACCATCGGAATAATCATCAATAAGCGACATAATGCTCAATCCTCCTTTTAAGTACCAGATATCATCCTTGCTTTTATCTTTTTTGGTTTCCGTGTGCTGAACGACAGTCTTCTTACTTGAGGATTTTACAACCTGAGCATTAAGTGTTGAACAACCGATAGCAAAGCACAATATTATCAAAACTTGTTTCATAGCAAAGCCCTTTCATTATTTGTTGTTCTTATAAGGATCTTCAATTTTGACATTATATAGTTTGTTAGCTCTCATCCATGTTGAATCTTGGGCTTCCAGTGGTTTCCAATTTGTAAAATTGCCAAGATAACCTGTTATGATTAGTTCATAGTATGCACTTTCACCATCTCCAACTCTTTCAAAATTGAATATAGGTGCAACGATGATGTCTGCATTGTGTTTTTTGGAAGAAAGATACAAGCCTCTGTTTTGAACACTTTGTAAATCATAGCCTAAATTGGCATATTGCTGAACAGAAAACGTCCATTTGTCTTCAATTTTCTCTGTTCCAACTTGTACATCACCAACAACAGGACGGATAATGGCTGTTGCTACTGCTCCAAGATTTCTTGCTTCTGAATCTTGGTCCTGATAGGTTCTAACGATGTCATAATTAGATGTTCCACATGCTGACATCATTAACACGGTTACTAAACTTAGTAGTAATTTCTTCATTGTTTTTGTGCAAAGTTGTATAGTGTCTTGCCCCTCACTTTTAATTATGTCCAGAGGACATGGTTGTTAAATTTTTTTTTGACAAGACATAAAAAACCGTGAACTTAATTTCTTATTTGTTAGTTGAGGTCTAGACTACCGTAATCCCAAATAAGTAAGCCCACGAAGAAAACTCGCAGGCGCCTGCAACTTACCATTTTAGGGATTAATTGTCAAATTGTCTAGATTCAACTAACTAAAATTATAAGCAAACGCTTTTCTATATCCAAGTATTTGTTCCAAAGAACAAACAACTTGCAAAAATATGAAGAAAAATCCAAATTACAATAAAATGCAGAAATATTTTTAAAGAATTACGATAAAATACAAAATCATCTCACTCTTTTCTTCTGACCACCGACATACATTTCCACGACATTGCCATTTTTTTATAAAACTCCAGTTTATTGGTATGCGTAAACACGCACACTAAAGACAATAAGAAATGTTTTTTTACGAAATTATCTAAGAAAAATTTAAAAAAATATATAAAAGTGCTCTATTTTTAATCTAAACTAAGAATAATAAAGCGACTATTTTTTTAATAGTCGCTTTATTTCATTTTTACTTTTTCTTTGCTTTGAGGATTTTGTTGTATTGTTTGTCGTCTTTTATAAGTTTGAAGGCTGCCTGAAGGGTCTCATCATTCTGTTGAACGGCTTTATAGTAGTATTTGTTGCCATAGAGATTTCTTGCAATAAAGCCTTTGAGGTTGGCTTCTATGTATTTATTGGAGCGTTGTATGTAGTCTTGTTGCTTGATATCTTCCTGCTTTGCTTTGTCAAGTATTTCTTTTAGCATCTTGTCGCCTTGAAGTATATTGTTAGCATAATCAACGTATGAACTATAGGTTTTAGTAGAGTCTTTTTGTGCTTCTTTGAGGTAGTCCCTAACCATATTATTAACCCAATCAGTTTTGATAACATCAGGTTCTACTCCTTTTTCAGAAGCATAGTCCTGAAATTCTTTCATAAGATTCAAACTTTCCCAAGCCTTGTCAAAAGAATCATAATCAGGATATTTCTTCAACAGTTCTTCTCTGTTTGATTCTGTATAGTTAATGGAAAATTCATTGAAAAGATTCTTGCTTCTCAGATTAATATAGTAGTCAGATGCTCTTGAGGTATCCATAGGGATAAAGATATCAGGCATTATACCTCCTCCGCCATAAACCACCCTGTTGTTGTTTGTATAGTATTTCAATGAATCAGGAAAAGAAATAGAGTCTGCATAAATCATTTCACCATGTGTATAACGTTTCTGATAATCCTGTTTATAGTCATCAACTCCATTGTCGTATGGTTTTTGTATGCATCTTCCGCTTGGAATATAATATCGTGCTATGGTAAGTCTTACCTGAGAACCATCTTCAAGATTAAACGGTCTTTGAACCAATCCTTTGCCAAAAGTTCTTCTGCCTACAATAACTCCTCTGTCCCAGTCTTGTATTGCTCCGGAAGTAATCTCGGAGGCTGAAGCTGAATATTCGTCTGTCAGAATTACAAGATTACCTTTTTCAAAAACACCTTTGCGGGAAGATGTCTTCCATTCCTGTCTTGTCTGTTTTTCGCCTTTTGTATAGACAACCATTTTCTCTTCTTCAAGAAATTCTTCACAAATATTGAAAGCGGTCTCCAGATATCCTCCTCCATTGCTTCTTAAATCAAAGATAAGTTTCTTCATTCCTTGTTTTTTCAGGTCTTCCACAGCAGTTCTCAGTTCTTCTACTGACTGCATGGCAAATCTTCTCAAAGCAATATAGCCTACTTCTTTGTCCAACATAAACCAAGTGTCTATACTGTTCAAAGGAATGTTATCTCTCTTTATGTCAAATACAATATTTCCTTTTCCCAATCTCTCCACTTCAACCTTTACCATCGTGCCTTTTTTACCCTTCAAATGAGAAGTCACCCATTCATTGTCTATACTGTCTCCTGTGGCTGCACTATCATTCACTTTCACTATTCTGTCTCCTGGAAACATTCCAAGTTTCTCTGCAGGACCATCAGCCACAACGTCCATAACATGTATCGTATCATTAAGAATTTGGAACGTTACTCCTATTCCTATTATGTTTCCTTGCAAAGGTTCATTCATTTTTTGCACTTCTTTCTTTGGAATATAGATGGAATGGGGGTCAAGTTCCTTCAGCATTGTCTCTATAGCTTTTTCTGTGAGATTATACATATTGGTAGTATCCACATAATAGCCGTTAATCATATACATAAGCTGCAACATTTTCTTGGTGTCTTTTTCTATATTCCTGTTTTGTGCGAACACAGAAACACCCATAAGAATGAATAATACGTACAACAAGTTTTTTTTCATAGTCTCTAAAATATTATACCGAAATTAACGTTATCTATAACGTATATTATGTGTGATTTATTTTGAACTAATACTACAAAAATAATTTATTATGGATATTTATTTATTGATATTCGCTATACAGACCATATTGGTGTTTGCCGGTTTATGGGGAATATATTCCAAAGCGGGATACAAAGGCTATATCTGTCTGATACCTTTCTATAATATATGGATTGCAACAAAAATAATAGACAAAAAGTTCTGGTGGTTCATCTATTGTCTGATACCTTTTTTAAACATCTTCACCTTTATACTTGTCTTTGTTGAGTTCGCAAAATGTTTCCAGAAAAATTCTCTTTGGTATCAGATTCTTGTGGCATTGTTTCCTTTTGTCATGCTGCCTTTGTTGGGTTGGAGCAAGACAGAGAACTACACTCACCCGAAAGATTTACCGGAATACAAGATAGGCTTTGTAAGAGATTGGGCAGATGCCATAATATTTGCTGTCATTGCTGCCACAATCATCAGAACATTCTTCTTTGAGGCTTACAAAATACCTTCATCCTCAATGGAAAAAAGTCTTCTTGTGGGAGATTTTCTGTTTGTAAGCAAGATGAGCTATGGTGCAAGAATACCTAACACGCCATTAAGTTTCCCTTTGGTACATAATACTTTGCCTGTGTCTTCTGCAAAGAGCTATCTGGAGTTTCTGCATCTGGATTATCACCGTCTGCCTGGCTTTGGCAGTGTAAAAAGAGGCGATGCGGTGGTGTTCAACTTCCCTGACGGGGACACTTTAAGCACTCGTTTCCAAAGCAATGAAAGTTATTATGCCTTGGTAAGAGATTATGGCAGGGAGAAAGTCTGGTCTGACAAGCAAAACTTTGGAGATATTATTTCCCGTCCTGTGGATAAAAGGGAAAACTTCATAAAACGTTGCATAGGATTACCTGGAGAAACTCTTGAAATCAAAAATGCTCAGGTATATATCAACGGCAAGAGAATAGAGAGCCCTAAAGATTATCAGATAACATACGCTATAAAGATTAAAGACGGCTACTACCTGAACGAAAAAGAACTCCTGAACATAGGCGTAAACAAGGATGATATGCAAATGATGAACATTTACGCATATATCCCTTTGACAAAGAAACAAATAGAGATACTGAAAGAAAACAACTATGTCGTTTCAGTAAAACCTTTGGACGACAGACACAGCGATTATGCTCTTATCAGTGATGAGAACAAAACCATATTATGCCAATTGCTTTTGCACCCGGATTTGAGCAATGCTACGGATTTTCTTATGAATATTGGCGTAAGCCAAGAGGCAATAAATAACATAAAGCCTTATGTTACACTTCCGTTGAGTGCAGAAATCATCAGTGAGATAAAACAAATGTCATACATTGAAGATATTTTCCCTGTCATAACAATGAAAGGTTTCAAAAATAACGACCTTTTCCCTTATTCAGACAAGTATAACTGGAATGTGGACTATTACGGCAAGGTTATCATTCCAAAAAAGAATATGACCATTGCCTTGAACGACGAAAATGTCCTGTTCTATAGACGCGCTATTGTTAATTTTGAAGGAAACACCCTGGCAAAAAACGGTAATCAGTGGATTTTGAATGGCAAACCTGCAAATGAATATACTTTCAAAATGGATTACTATTGGATGATGGGAGACAACAGGCACAACAGTGCGGATTCCCGTTTCTGGGGTTATGTTCCGGAAGATCATATTGTAGGAAAAGCATCTTTTGTATGGCTGTCATGGAACAAAGACCAAAGCAGTCTGTTCAAGAGAGTCCGTTGGAAAAAGTTATTCAGAAAAGTAAAGTAAATATATCATGAAGAAAAGGTTTAAGAGAAATATCTGTATTGTTGAGAAAGATGCTGTTTTTGAAAAGAGACTTGCAAGAGGTTTTGAAAAATACAATACAAGCATAATAGTGGAGTCAGACATTCTTAAAGTAATGGAGATTTCCAAGCAAGAGAGATTGGATGCTTTGATTATTGGAGAAGATATTAAGGACAAACTTAATGCTGTTCAGAAGATTATAGATTCAGACAGAACCATTCCAGCCGTGTTTATCTGCAAAGACAAAGAAGAAAAACAAAACATAGAACAGTTTGACAGCAGATTTTTCGCTATTGTTAAGCCTTTTACATCCACTCGCCTGAATGAGTTCATAAACAATGTAAAAAGCTTGAAGTTCTTGGGTGTAACTTTTGATATCGGGAAGTATAGTTTTGATTTTAACACGCGAAAACTTACTTTTTTTACAGAAGACGGAAGAGAACTGCAGCAGGTCCTTACAAAAAAAGAGGCAGGTATTCTTCTTATGCTTGTCTCCAACAGAAACGAGGTTGTCCTGAGAAAGAAAATACTCAACAATTTCTGGTATGATGAAAATTACAGCAACTCACGTTCCATGGATGTCTATATGACCCGTCTGAGAAGCTACTTGTCTATGGACAAAAGCATTACGATAGAAAACATACACTCCAAAGGATACAAGATAGTCTTCTAAAAGAAAATTTGAAGAACTATTTATCGCTTATTTTTTTTGCTGTTTGTAGAAAAAATACTACCTTTGCATTATAAAAGAACTAAAACCAATCTGACAAATGGGAAGAATACTTGCAATAGATTACGGAACAAAACGGGTAGGCTTAGCCGTAACGGATTATATGCAGGTTATTGCTACGAAACTAACAACAGTACCTGCCATAGATATATTCGGATTTCTAAAGGAATACTTTACCCGAGAAGAGGTTGATATGATTGTGGTTGGAAATCCTAAGCAACTTGACAATACGCCTTCTCAATCGGCAAAAGCAGTCATAACATTTGTGGACAATCTTTCAAAGACATTCCCGGAAATGGATATCTACATGATAGATGAAAGATACACAAGCAAAATTGCTTCACAAACCATAGCCAAATCAGGCCTGAAAAAGAAAAAACGCCAAGACAAAGGCCTCATAGATGAAGTAAGTGCTGTGCTGATACTGCAGGATTTCATGCAGATGTATCAAGGCAGAGGAAAGAACAATATATCTTCTGTAACAGGAGAAGAAAGAAAAAAGGAAACACAAGAATAAACACATAAATAAATATGATTTTACCCATAGTAGGCTACGGACATTCTGTCCTGAGAGTGAAAACAAAAGACATAGACGAAACATATCCAAATATAAAACAGCTTGTTGAAGATATGTTTGAGACAATGTACAAAGCAAACGGCATTGGCTTGGCTGCTCCGCAAATCAATCTTCCTATTTCTGTATTGGTTATTGATGCAGACCCGCTGAAAGAAAACTATCCCGAAGGTGAAGGCTTCAAAATTGCGATGATTAATCCTGAAATCCTTGAGTTATACGGAGAAGATGAAAGTTTTGAAGAAGGTTGTCTGTCTTTGCCAGGGATAAACGAGAACGTCATCAGAAAAAACAAGGCAAGGGTGAAATATCTGGACGAGAACTTTGTGGAACACGAACGGGAACTTACAGGAATACAAGCAAGAATTTTCCAGCACGAGTTTGACCATCTGAACGGCAAGGTGTTTACTGACAGACTTTCAAACATAAAACGTGCCTTTTTGAAAAAAAAACTGAACGATATAGCAAACAACAAAGTACGTCCTGCTTACAAAATGATAAAATAAAAAAAATGAAAAACAGAAACAGTGTTATAATTGTATTGACCGTTGTTTGTTGTCTTTTAGGATTATATTCCTGCAACAAGAAACCGACTCCTGTTTCCCAGCAGGAAAGCCGACAGAAAGAAATAGCCGATTATTCCAACAGTTTGTCTGACTCGTTCAGCATTGACAAAGAAAAAGCCGACACGCTTATTAGTCTTTATGATGAATATGTAAAAGACTACCCTGAGGATACAATCAGCGAGTTCTATCTTTTTCAGATGTCAAGCGTGTATGCAAATCTGGGAAACTGCAAAAAAGCCTTGGAATGTCTGAACCGTATGATACAGAAGTATCCTAAAGGAAAAAAGGTCGGTGCTGCTTACTTTTTCAAGGCTGTATACTACAAAGAAATATGCGGAAACGCTGAAAAGAGCCGTGAAGCCTTCAAGGAATACATAGAAAAGTTTCCTAACAGTTTTCATGTTGAAGACGCAAAACGTATAATGGAAATGGATACCATGCAGAATCCTGTTGATATTATCAAGTAAGGTCATTTGCAGTCTTAGTCTTCAACATTATATCTGTCTAATCTTTATCATCAAAAAAAAATGGCTAATAAACGTCTATTTTATGGATATGTAGCAACCATTCTTTCTACCATTCTGTGGGGAGCAAGTTTTGTCTGGACAACAGACCTTTTGAATGTATGCAATTTTCCCGTGATTACGATAGTAACCCTCAGATTGCTGGTCGCTTCAATACTTATGCTCATCATTTTCAAAGTAGAGAAAATAAAAAAAGGAGACCTGAAATTCTTTCTTCTGCTTTCGCTGTTTCAGCCGTTCCTGTATTTTATTGGAGAAACATACGGAATAAAATACGTGGGTGAAGCAAGTTTTGCGGCAGTCATGATTTCCTTGATTCCAGTTGTTGCACCTTTTGCACTTAGTCTTATATACAGAAACAAACTGAAAGGAGAACTGGTCTTGGGTGCCGTTGTTTCTGTGTTGGGTGTTGTACTGATGTCATTAAACTTTACAGGAGGAGAAAACATATCCCTGAAAGGAATACTGTTTCTTTGTGAGGCTATAATCACGGCTGTATGCTACAATGTGGTTCTTCAGAAACTGCTCAACAAAAACTACCGTCCTACAACCATTACCGCCTATCAGAACACAATTGCCCTGATATTCTATATTCCTCTTTGCATTGGATTTGAAGGAAAGGAGTTTATGGATATCAATTGGAGCTTCAGGGCTATATTTGATATATTTTCCTTGGCTGTGCTTTGCTCTTCCTTGGCATATATCTGCTATTCCTATGGTGCAAAGGTCATTTCCCTAAGCAAAGAAGCAATATTCAACAACGGTATTCCTGTCGTAACCATTATTATCTCTGTAATCATAGGTCAGGAAGTTCTGGATCTGAGAAAAATTCTGGGTATTGCAGTAGTAATCATAGGACTCAGCATTTCACAGGCAAATATTTTCAGACACAAAAAAAACGGACGCTGAATAAACAACGTCCGTTTCTGTTTCTGTATTTGTTCTCTTACAGTTTAATCTTAACACCTGCTGAAATACCCAAACGGGACAGGTTCTCGCTTTCTTTCAAATCTATCTTGCTATCTGCTTCGCTCACTTTGTCTATGCTTCCTCCCATAAAATGAATTTGACCTATAAGAGAAACATACTTGCTTAAATAATAATCTGCTCCTATTTCCAGTCCATATCCCAAAGTGGCTCTTTTATAGGTTAAGCTTGTGGAGGTCATTGTTGTTCCTGCTGTGGAAGTAACAGGTATTTCTGTTCTCATAGCGTCCCTGAAGTTCATAAAACCTACCGTTGCTCTTGCATAGAAATACCATTTGTCCTTAATAACATCTGTATGTGCAAGGAAAGAAGGACCTACATAAAAGATATATCTATCATCTGAAAATGTTTCCGTGTGTGCTGCGTCCTTATAGTAGGAGTCAAAAGCATTATACATGGAAGCCACAAAACCGAAAGTAAAGTTCTTGTGGAAATTATAATCATAGTCAAATTCATAATTTATTCCATGGTGCATATGGCGGGCATGGTCGCTTCGGTTATAAAGACTGAATACGTCTTTGTTGTCAGAATCGTTCAGCATATAGCCATAACCGATAGTCATTGTAAAATGGTGAGAATTATGCTTAAACATTTTGCCACAGTGTTTTTCACATTTCTTTTCGCTTGTCTGGTTTTCTTGGGCGTATGTCAAACCGCTTGCAAGAAACAAAGCAATTATTAACAGTGTCTTCTTCATTTTATTTTATATTTTTTTAGATATTTATTCTTCTTTGCTTGAAAACAGAGTCTCAACAAAGGCTTCACGGTTGAATATCTGCAAATCCTCTGCTTTTTCTCCTAAGCCTATGTAACGGACAGGTATCTTAAACATATCGGAAATACCTATTGCAACACCACCTTTTGCTGTGCCGTCAAGTTTAGTAAGAGCTAAAGCATTGACATCTGTTGCTGCTGTAAACTGTTTTGCCTGTTCAATAGCATTCTGACCTGTTGAAGCATCCAAAACAAGAAGCACTTCCTGAGGAGCTTCAGGCATAAGCTTTTGAAGAACTTTTCTTATCTTGCTAAGTTCATTCATCAGGCCTATTTTGTTGTGTAATCGTCCTGCTGTGTCTATTATGACAATGTCAGCCTCCTTACTTATGGCAGATTTCAAAGTGTCATAGGCAACACTTGCAGGATCTGCTCCCATATTCTGTGCTACTATTTCTGTATTTGTTCTCTCTGCCCATACTTTCAGCTGATCTACGGCTGCAGCACGGAAAGTATCTGCCGCTCCAAGCACAACTTTTTTCCCAGCTTTCTGGAAATTATATGCAAGTTTGCCGATAGTTGTCGTCTTCCCTACTCCATTCACCCCAACAACCAGAATAACGTATGGTTTTTTCTGGATATCAAAGTCAAAACCCAAGACTTCATTGTCCGTATTCTCGCTCAACAATGAAGCAATCTCTTCTTTTAGAATGCGGTTCAGTTCATTTGTTCCAAGATATTTATCCCTTGCAACTCTTTCCTGTATCTTTTCAATGATTTTCAAAGTTGTATCCACTCCGACATCAGCCTCAACAAGAACCTGTTCCAAGTTATCCAAGACATCATCGTCTATTGTACTTTTACCTGCAACAGCCCTTGTCAATTTACTGAAAACACTTTCCTTGGTTTTCTGCAATCCCTTGTCAAGAGTCTCTTTTTCCTGCTTTTTAAAAAATGAAAAAATACCCATTCAAAAACTATTTATAACACAAAAAGGCAACTGCGTTTTTTCCACTAAAGAAGAAAGAACACAACCGCCAAAACTCATTACTAAGCTGCCTAAGCAATCTTATTTTTTCTTTGCTAAAACTTCTTTTACTTTATCAGAAGGCACCAACTCTTCAGAAAAGAAATAAGCACCAGTCTTTTTTGAACGCTCTGTTCTAATTATTTTTGCGAAATTAGCTCCGTCAGAAGTTTTTAATGTTGCTACAACTTTCTTTGCCATTGTTTATTCTCCTTATTATTTTATTTCTTTGTGTACAGTAACCTTCTTCAAGTAAGGGTTATATTTCTTTAATTCCAATCTTTCTGGAGTGTTTTTCTTAGATTTTGTGGTAACGTATCTGGAAATTCCAGGAACTCCTGATGCTTTTTGTTCAGTGCACTCCAAGATAACTTGTACTCTAACGTCTTTTACTTTCTTTGCCATAATTCATCTAAAATTTTGAGTTGCAAAAATACTATATTTTTTTGTAATGACAATAAATTTGTATTTCTTTTTTTTGATTAAATATTTCTATACCGTATAATTTATTGATTTTCTTTATCTTGCTTCTCTTTTATATACGCATTTACATGATTGATGCAGGATTTTTCATCGCTAAGATTGCCAATATAGAACGCTATTTTATTCGGTTCTTTGGTATAATCACGAATAAATCCATAATAAGTGGTATCTCCTGGTTCAAAAGCGTGGGAAATTGCTCCCTTGTGACCGTCTCGGCAGTCAACCTCCATGGACAAAAAGTATATGTCGCCATTCTTACCTCTGATAACATCAAAATTTGTAAAGCGTATTGAAGTATATTTCAATATATCCCTTCTTATGTTGAACAATTCCTTGTCCGTTGTCTTTGCGCTGATACCTACAACTGCGTAATCCTTGGTGAATATATAAGGATAGCAGACATTGTCGGCGTCTTTGTTATCTTGTGCAAAAAGGAATCCACAAAACAGTACTCCAATTGCAAGTATAAGTATTCTTTTCATAACACAACTATTTTGAAAATGCAAAAGTAAAACATTTTTCCCAAATAAATACAATTTTTGTACCAATGATTGATTTTTTTGTCAAAGAGTGTGTTTCAGATGAGTTTATTTGTAAAAAACAAGACTTTTTCCCTTTCAAAAAAAAACGAAGATTTTAAATAAAAAAACGAAGACTTTACACCCTAAAAACGAAGATTTCACACCCTAAAAACGAAGATATTTTTTCTGCCATACAAGAGCCTGATATTCATACAGCAAAAAGCCAAAACACAAAAAAAAGAGGTTGCATCCCACAACAAGGACACAACCTCCGATGATTTATAATCTGTTCTATTGATTACAAAAGTTTGGACAATTTTTCTGCCAAATCGCAAACACGGTTTGAATATCCGTTTTCATTGTCATACCAAGAAACAACTTTTACGAAGTTTCCGTCCATAACCATTGTAAGTTTTGAATCGAAGATAGAAGAATGAGGGTTATCAACGATGTCTATTGACACCAATGGCTCCTCGCTGTATTCAAGGATACCTTTCATAGCACCTTCAGCAGCCTCTTTGATAGCAGCATTTACCTGTTCTTTTGTTACTGTGCAGTTAAGTTCAACTGTCAGATCAACAACACTGCCGTCTGGAGTAGGAACACGCATTGAAATACCGTCAAGTTTGCCAGCCAATTCTGGAATAACAAGACCAACAGCTTTTGCTGCACCTGTAGAAGTAGGTATTATACTGCAAGCAGCAGCTCTCGCTCTTCTAAGGTCTTTATGTGGAAGGTCAAGTATTCTTTGGTCGTTTGTATAAGAGTGAATTGTGTTCATTTGTCCTCTCTTGATACCAAATTTGTCATTCAATACTTTGGCAACAGGAGCCAAACAGTTTGTAGTACAAGATGCGTTGCTAACAAATGCAATATCTTTTGTAAGAACCTTTTCATTAACGCCAAGAACAACAGTTGCATCAACGTCATCTGCTTTTGCTGCAGGAACTGTAAGAATAACCTTCTTTGCACCTGCTTTAATGTGTTTGGACATCAATTCTCTTGTCTTGAACAGACCTGTTGATTCAATAACTATATCTATACCCAATTCCTTCCAAGGAAGATTTTCAGGATCACGCTCTGCATAAACGCGGATACGTTTTCCATTGACAACCAAGTATTCTCCGTCTGAAGAAACTTCTCCCTGAAATTTTCCGTGAACTGAATCGTATTTTAACAAATGTGCAAGGGTTGCTGCATCTGTAAGGTCATTGATAGCCACAACTTCAAGACCTTGTTTCTTTTGCATATTTCTGAACGATATTCTGCCTATACGTCCAAATCCGTTTATTGCTATTTTTGCCATATCATTAAATGTTTTTATGTTGTGAAATATATTTTTTGCAAAGATAGAATAAAAATTCAAAACGATATAATTTTTATTTGTTTTTTTGAAAAATATTATTGTTTGAAAACTTTATTGTAATTTTGCCGAGGTTTTACAAAAACAGATATTATGCCAAGAAATAAATTATGTATAGTATTTTTTCTTTGTATGGCATTACTTTTGATGTCTCAAAGTTGCTATGCACAAAAGGGACGTTCAAAAAAGAATGCAAACACTGTACGCAATGCCTCACCAAGTATAAAACTGGACAAAACCTATTTTGACTTTGGTGAGATAGAAGAAGGAAGCAATGGAGAAGTTGTTTTTGAAGTAGTGAATGAAGGCAATGGTCTGCTGATGATAAACAGTGTAAAAACTTCCTGTGGCTGTGTCCTTGCAGATTATTCTACGAATGGTTTGATGCATAACGAAAAAGGATATATAAAGATAAGGTATAATACAAACATTGTCGGAGAAATAAAGAGAAGCGTAGTAGTAAATACCAACGATGAGAAGAATCCAAAGATAGTGTTGAGGCTTATCGGAGAAGTAGTAAAGAAAAAGTAAAAGATATTTTTAAACATAAAAAAGAAAAAGAGAAATGAAAAAGTTAATTTTGACACTCTTGCTTTCAATGGCAGTAGTTTTTGGAGTAAATGCTCAAAACAATAAGAAAGAAGTCAAATCTTCAGGTTCCCAACCAGAGATTACCTTCAAGGAAATGGTGCATGACTATGGTGAAGTAGTAAAAGACGGCAACGGTATCTGCGAATTTGAGTACAAAAACACAGGTAAGGCTCCTTTGATGCTTACTAACGTAAGAAGTTCTTGCGGCTGTACTATTCCTTCTTGGAGCAAAGAGCCTTTGATGCCAGGAAAATCTGCCAAAATCAAAGTAAAATACAACACAAAGAACGTTGGTACAATCAACAAATCTATTACTGTTGAAAGCAATGCTTCAAACGGAACAGTGGTTTTGAAGATTACAGGAAAAGTTGTTAACAAATAATAAAAAAAACATTAAAAAATGCCTAAAATATCAGAATTGGGAGCCACAATACAGGCTTCTGCTATAAGAAAATTAGTTCCTTTTGCCGATGCTGCAAAAGAAAGAGGAATAAAAATTCATCATTTGAACATAGGTCAGCCGGATATTCTTACCGCACCTGAGGCTGTTGATGCTCTAAGAAAAGCAAAGATGGACATAGTTGCATATACTCCTTCAAACGGAAACCTTTCTTACAGAAAAAAACTTTGTGAGTATTACGCAAAATATAATATCAATCTTGAACCAAAAGACATTATTGTAACATGTGGAGGCAGTGAAGCATTACAGTTTGCATTCAATGTTTGTCTTAACCGTGGTGATGAAGTAATAGTTGCAGAACCATACTATGCAAACTACAATTCATTTGCAAAAATAGCCGGTGCAACAATAAAGACCATACCTTCAACAATAGATAACGGCTTTGCACTTCCTTCAATGGAAGAATTTGAAAAAGCAATTACAGACAAAACACGTGCTATTATTGTCTGCAATCCAAACAACCCTACAGGTTATCTTTATACTGAACATGAACTGCGTCAATTGGCTGAAATAGCAAAAAAACATGATTTATTCTTGTTCGCAGATGAAGTTTACAGAGAATTTGTCTATGAAGGAAAGAAACATTTCTCTGTTATGGAAATAGAAGGAATAGAACAAAATGCAATACTTCTTGACTCTGTTTCCAAACGTTATTCTGCTTGCGGTGCAAGAGAAGGTATGATAATATCAAAGAACAAAGAGGTTATGGATGCAGCAATGAAAATGGCTCAGGCTCGTTTATGCCCTCCATACTTTGGACAGATATTTGCAGAAGCAGCAATAGATACTCCTGCTTCCTACTTTAAAGAAGTAAATGATGAATATGACAGAAGAAGAAAAGCTTTGGTTAAGGCAATAAACGAAATACCTGGCTGCAAATGTCCTAACCCTACAGGAGCATTCTACACAGTTATAGAAATGCCTATTGATGACAGTGACAAGTTCTGCAAATGGTTGCTTACAGACTTCAACCTTAACGGTGAAACAGTTATGCTTGCTCCTGCAACAGGTTTCTATGCTGACCCTGAAAAAGGAAGAAAACAGGCCCGTATCACTTATTGTTTGAAGATAGAGAATTTGCTTGCAGGTATCAACTGCTTGAAAGAAGCTTTGAAAATCTATCCTGGAAGAACAATCTAAAAGCTTTAATACAAAAATCAAAAAAAAAAGGACGGAAACACACTCCGTCCTTTTTTTTATCAAAAACATTATTTTTAGGAATCAGGTTTGTGCAATATTTCTCTTATTTTGTAATTTTGCAGTCCAAAGAACAAAACAAAAAATACACTATGGCAAATCTTTATTTATTCCCTACCCTGTTGGCAGATGTAGACTGTAGAGAAGTTATTCCTGAAAAAAGCATTGAAAAGATTCTTGATGCAGAATGCTTTATTGTAGAAGAGATAAGGACTGCAAGACGTTTTCTCAGCAGGATAGGATATAAGAAAGATTTTGATGCTGTTTCTTTTTACATACTTAATGAACATACAAAGGATGAGGAACTTTCTGCAATGCTGCAGCCTATAGAGAAAGAAAATCGTGATATTTTCCTCATGTCTGAAGCAGGTCTGCCTTGCGTTGCAGACCCCGGTGCAAAGATTGTTGCTATTGCTCAAAAAAGAAATATAAACATCATTCCCTTTGTAGGTCCTTCGTCAATATATATGTCCCTTATGGCTTCAGGTTTCAATGGTCAGAACTTTGCTTTTGTAGGCTATCTGCCGATAAAAGACAATGAAAGACACAAACGCCTGCATCAGTTGGAAGACAGAGCATACAGGGAAAACCAGACACAAGTTTTCATAGAGGCTCCTTACAGGAACGACAAACTTTTTGACTTTATAAAAAAGAACCTGAGAAACGAGACCTTGCTTTGCATAGCTTCAGACATAACAAGTGAGACTCAGAGCATAAAAACAAAATCAATTGAAGAATGGAAACGGATTTCTGACTTTAGAATCGGCAAACGGAATACAATATTCCTTATCTATCACAACTAAAAAAAAGACTTTCTGTTTTCAGAAAGTCTTTTTCTTTGCGGAGAGAGGGGGATTCGAACCCCCGAAGCGGTTTTGCCGCTTACCCGCTTTCCAGGCGAGCCTCTTCAGCCACTCGAGCATCTCTCCATTCTTCGTTTTTGAGTTTGCAAAAATAATATATTTTTTTTGTTTGGCAATATTTTTGAAAAGTATTTTTATAAACAGATGTCAAAGTTTTTGTATTTTTGCAGAAATATATATCAAATATCATGAAAGCAGAAATAATAAACATAGGCAATGAACTCTTGATTGGTCAGGTAGTGAATACCAATTGCTCTTATATGGCTAAACTGCTAAACAACAATGGTTTTCTTGTAGAAAGAATAGATGTGGTCGCAGACGATGGAGAAGCCATAAAGCAAAGTGTGGAAAATGCCATGCAAAGAGTGGATATTGTTCTGATAACAGGAGGATTAGGCCCTACAAAAGACGACATTACAAAAACTTGTCTGACGGAAATATTTGGCGGAGAGTTGAAAGAAGACACGACTATCAGTAAACATGTGGAAAATTTCTTTGTTTCTCGCAATCTTCCCTATACTTTCACAAACCGTTCCCAAGCTTTCGTTCCTACATCCTGCACTCCTATATTCAACAATATAGGTACTGCTCCTGGAATGTTGTTTGAACGGGACAGAAAAACCGTTGTTTCAATGCCAGGAGTTCCTTTTGAGATGCAGAATATGATGAAAGATGTAATGGGACTGCTGTTAAAAAAATATAATCCTCAAACAATTATAGACAAAAACCTTGTCGTTGCCGGTATTTCAGAAAGTTTTTTGGCTGATATGCTGGAAATTTTTGAAAGCAAACTGAACAAGAACGTTTCTTTGGCTTATCTGCCAAGCGGAGGTATGATTCGTCTGCGTCTGTCCCTTCATGGCGGAGAAAGAGAACAGGCAAAACAACTCATGCAAGCCCTAAGTCAGGAGCTGAAAGATATTCTGGGAGATTTCCTTGTAGGAGAAGATGATGACAATCTTGCAATGATTATCAACAAAGTCCTTATCCAAAAGCATTCAACAGTTTCTTTGGCCGAAAGTTGTACAGGCGGCAATATTTCTCACCAGATAACCCTCATAAGTGGAGCTTCCAAATGCTTCAAGGGAGGAGTTGTGGCTTACAGCAATAAGATAAAAAACAAAGTACTTGGTGTTGATGAACAGATATTGAAGAACTATCACGCAGTAAGCAAAGAAACCGTTGTTGCCATGGCTAAAGGCGTCTTGAAACTTATGGACAGCGATTACGCCATTGCAACATCAGGATTGGCAGGTCCTGATTCCGACGGAACAGATGTTCCTATAGGCACTGTATGGATTTGTGCCATGAACAAAAACGGAGAATACCTTACCCGCACCACCTGTTACCACACAACAAGAGAAAACTTTGTGGATAGGGTTACCAACGATGCTTTCTTCCTGCTTCTGAACCTGATAAAAGGAAAGCAGGACTAAAGAAATAAAAAGCTGGATTTTAAGAATAAAATCTTCGTTTTTTGACCTCATTCTTTTGCTTTTTATAAAAAAAGAAAAACACCCTGTCTTCATTACAAAGGAGAGGGTGTTTTGTTTTATGAAAAGCGTCCGTTGTTAAGCTTTATCTGCAGAGCCCAAGACATTCTTGCATTTGTGAATATATAATTCTTTCAGTCTGTCTCTTGCTGGTCCCAAGTATTTTCTTGGATCAAAAACAGAAGGTTCTGCTTCCATGACTTCACGGATAGCAGCTGTCATTGCCAATCTTCCGTCTGAGTCTATATTTATCTTACATACGGCACTCTTTGCAGCTTCCCTCAATTGATCTTCTGGAATACCGATAGCATCTTTTAATGCTCCACCGTGAGAATTGATACTCTTTACCAAATCCTGAGGAACAGAAGAAGAACCATGAAGAACGATAGGAAATCCTGGCAATCTCTTCTCTATTTCTTTAAGGATGTCAAAACGCAATGGTGGTGGTACCAATATACCGTTGGCATCTCTTGTGCATTGCTCTGGTCTGAACTTGTTTGCTCCGTGAGATGTGCCTATACTGATTGCAAGTGAATCAACACCTGTACGTTTTACGAAATCTTCCACTTCTTCCGGACGTGTGTAGTTTGACTTTTCTGCCACTACATCGTCTTCCACTCCAGCAAGTACTCCAAGCTCTCCTTCAACAGTTACATCATATTGATGAGCATAATCAACCACTTTCTTTGTCAAAGCAATGTTGTCTTCATAAGTATGAGATGAACCGTCAATCATTACACTTGAGAAACCATATTCAATACAAGACTTACACAATTCAAATGTATCGCCGTGGTCAAGATGAAGCGTGATAGGAATAGCATAACCCAATTCCTTGGCATACTCTACTGCTCCTTGGGCCATATATCTTAACAGCGTCTGATTTGCATATTTTCTTGCACCACTGCTTACTTGAAGTATAACAGGAGACTTTGCTTCAACACAAGCTTGT
>CAZXEN010000027.1:0-25679 GCA_964639765.1 uncultured Bacteroidaceae bacterium | reverse complement strand
TTTTTGGAACAATAAAAACCAAGGATTGATGGGTGGTATGGATTTTTTTTGTAACTTTGCAGTTTGTTAGAATAAAAACAAGGAGTTAATAGGTCTATTATGAGATTATATACAGAATCTGTAGTAAAGAAATATAAAAAGAGGACTGTTGTCAATGACGTTTCAATAGAGGTTAATCAAGGAGAGATTGTTGGTCTGCTTGGTCCTAACGGAGCAGGCAAGACTACAACTTTCTATATGATAGTAGGAATGATTCAGCCTTTTTCCGGAAGAGTTTTTTTAGACGACAAAGACCTTACGGAAATGCCTATGTATAAACGCGCCCAAAATGGAATAGGTTATCTTCCGCAGGAGGCTTCCGTGTTCAGGAATATGAGTGTTGAAGACAATATAATGTCTATTTTGGAATTTCAGCCTTACACTCCGGAGCAAAGAGTGGAAAAGATGGAATCTCTACTCAACGAGTTTTCTTTGCAGAAGATAAGAAAAAACAAAGGAAACCAGCTTTCTGGAGGTGAAAGAAGAAGAACAGAGATAGCAAGAGCATTGGCCTCAGATCCCAAGTTTATTCTTTTGGATGAACCTTTTGCAGGTGTGGACCCCATAGCAGTGCAGGAGATACAGACTATTGTAGCTACACTGAAACAAAAAAATATAGGCGTCCTTATTACAGATCACAATGTACATGAAACACTAAGTATAACAGACAGAGCTTATCTGCTGATAGAAGGAGTAGTCTTCAAGGCAGGAACTCCAAGAGAATTGGCAGACGACTCGGAAGTCAGAAGAAAATATCTGGGAGATAATTTTGAATTGAGATAACGTATGTTGGTAATTTATATTGACAAACAGACAAACAGAATAGGTTATACCATAAACTTTGTCTTCAAGGATTTGTTGAAAACAGATTTTATGATAACCACAAGCAAGGAAACTTTTGTGGCAGAAAAGGGTGCCAAGTTGTCATATAGCGAAGAACCGATATATGATGAGTTGCATATAAGTCCTGCGGATTTGTTGTATGAAACAGATATTTCTGCCATTGATGTTGATTATTTTACAGAAAACGATACTCCTTTTTTGTTCAGGACATACAACAAAGACGATATCCTGAATTTTGATGTCTTTGCAGCAATATTCTATATGGTATCCCGCTATGAAGAGTATCTGCCTTTTATTTCCGACAAGCACTCACGCTTTTCTGCTGGAGATTCATTGGCATTTCAGAAAGGATTTCTTGACAAACCTATTGTAAATATATGGGCTGGCCTGTTAAAAGAAAAAATACTCCAGAGATATCCTGATGTGGTGTTCAGAAACTCAACGTTTTCTTTCCTCAACACAATAGACGTGGATATGGCTTTTTATTATAAAGGTAAAGGACTTTACAGAGGAATAGGGGGCTTTTTGAGAGATTTGATACATAAGGATTTTTCGTCTTGTATTGAGAGAATAAAGGTTGATTTCTTTGGAAAACATGACCCTTACAACTGTTTTTCATACATACAGGAGAGTATTTCAAAGTATGATTTGAATACTCTGATGTTTTATCTTATATCCTTGAGTAGCGACCGTGATAAATCTATTTCACCATACAACACCCGTTTCCAGTTTTCAATAAAAGAAATGGCAGACTGCTCGGAAATAGGGATACACCCTTCATATTACACATATGAAGAGCCTGAAAGACTGTCAGAACAGATAAAAATGTTGAAAGATATAATTCATAAAAATATAACAAAGTCAAGATTCCACTACCTGAGATTCCGTTTGCCTGATTCTTATATAAATCTTGTAGATAACGAAATAACAGATGACTATTCAATGGGCTATCATGACAATGTAGGTTTTAGAGCCGGCACCTGTTCTTCTTTCCAGTTTTATGATTTGGATAAAGACTGTGAAACAAAACTAAGAATACACCCATTTGCATTTATGGATGTGGCATTGAAGAACAGTTTGAAACTAAGCACGGATGAAGCACAGAGGAAGATAGCGGGACTTATAGACGAGGTAAGAAAGGTAGATGGAGAATT
Organism: uncultured Bacteroidaceae bacterium; assembly: GCA_964639765.1. Classification (GTDB taxonomy): domain Bacteria; phylum Bacteroidota; class Bacteroidia; order Bacteroidales; family P3; genus Scybalousia_A. The sequence goes on along the minus strand of CAZXEN010000027.1, from coordinate 23,643 downwards.
TGTAAGCATCTGGCATAATGAATCTTTGTCAGATTACAAGGAATGGAAAGGCTGGAGAGAGGTTTATGAAAAACAGGTGGAATATTTGAACAATAAAAATAAAGAATGATGAAAGTAATAACAGGAGTAGCAGGGTTTATAGGCAGTTGTATGCTTTCCAGACTGAACAAGGAAGGCATTGAAGATATAGTGATAGTAGATGATTTCAGCAAGCAGGAAAGAAAGGCAAACTACAAGGATAAAAAGTATTCATTGGCAATAGACAGGGAAGAATTTCCAGCATGGTTGGACAAGAATGCCGACAAGGTGGATTTTATCATTCATCTTGGTGCAAGAAGTGATACAACAGAGAGAGACTGGAATGTCTTTTTGAAACTGAATCTTGATTATTCAAAAACATTATGGAACTTGTGTGCCAAAAACTCCATACCTTTTATCTATGCTTCTTCTGCTGCAACCTACGGAGACGGAGAAAACGGGTATTCAGACAAACTCTCAGGAATAAAAGACTTGAAACCGTTGAATTTATACGGAAAGTCAAAGCAGGATTTTGACCTTTGGCAGCTTGCACAGAAGGAAAGACCGCCATTCTGGGCTGGTTTGAAATTCTTTAATGTTTATGGACCAAACGAATATCATAAAGGCAGAATGGCATCTGTTGTTATGCATGCCTATAATCAGATAAATGAAAAAGGAAGAGTAGCACTCTTTAAATCACACAGGGACGACTACAAAGACGGAGAGCAATTGAGAGATTTTGTTTATGTGAAAGATGTTGTGGAGGTTATCCTGTTTCTTATGAAAAACAAACCTCAGAGTGACATATATAATATTGGTACAGGAGAAGCCCGCTCTTTTTATGACTTGGTGAAAAATATTTTCGTGGCACTCAACAGAGAGACTGCAATAGATTTTATCCCTATGCCGATAGACATAAGGGGCAAGTACCAATACTACACTTGTGCAGAAATAGACAAACTCAAATCTGTGGGATACAACAATCATATCAGCACGATAGAGGAAGGTGTAAGAGACTATGTGCTAAATTATCTGGAAGGCAAGAAATATTTTTAGAACTATGAACTACAAAGGAAAATTGCACGACATAAAAGCATTCATATTTGATTATGATGGCGTAATGACAAATGGTATGATATACACTTCCAAAGATGATATCATAATACGAAGTGGTAATGTGAAAGATGGCTATGCTATTCAATATGCACTGAAGCTTGGATACAAAATAGCCATACTTTCCGGTGGCAGTGGCGAAAGTATAAAAAGAAGATTGCAGATGCTTGGAGTAACAGATGTTTTTGTAGGAGTGAAAGAAAAACTCTCTGTCTATAAAAACTACCTTGAATGTAACCATTTGGAGAAAAGCAACGTATTATACATGGGCGACGATATACCGGATTATGATATAATGTGTAATGTCGGCGTTGCGACTTGTCCAAACGATGCAGCAGAAGAGATAAAACAAGTCGCTGATTATATTTCTGACAAGAATGGAGGAGAAGGTTGTGTCAGGGATGTAATAGAGCAGGTCCTGAGACTGCAGGGGCAATGGTTTAACGAAAAAGCTAAAGAATGGTAAAACGGATAAGTGGTTATATAATTTTTATATTGGTTATTGTTTCTTGTATAGGCTTATTGCAAGCACAACAAAGAAAAGTGTCTAATATAAAAGCTACATATTATCACGACAGATTTGAAAACCGAAGAACATCAAGCGGAGAGAAATTTACACAAAAAGCTTATACAGCAGCACATAAAACACTCCCCTATAATACAATTGTAAAGATTACCAACCTAAAAACTTCCCGTTTCGTTTTAGTAAAGATTAATGACAGATGCAGAAGAGCCGGTGTGATAGATTTGTCCAAGACGGCTGCAAATAAAATAGACTTGTTGTATCATGGTATCATTAATGCAAATATTGAAGTTATGCCAGACGATTATATGGTTCTTTGGAGACAGCAAGATGATATATACGCAATGTTTGATTCTCTTGATATGCCGAAAGAAAGCCAGATTAAATATTTGGATTCCCTGTACAATACAATTCCAAATGCTCCGATATTTAGGATAAACTATTATGTGAAAATAGCAACGGTTGAGAGTGAAACCGAGGCTCGACAGATACTATATACAATACCAGAGAAATACAGACTGAACTCCAAGAGTGAAAAGGTTTATAACGAGGAGTTTTATGATATAACAATCGGTCCGTTTATTACCAAGGAGATGGCAACGGTTACTCTTCACGAAATGAAACGCAGGTATCCTACAGCGCACCTGATAAAAAAATAAAAAAAATAAAAACAACTCAATATATTTTATAACTAATTGAATAATAAAATAATAAAAAGAATTTAAAAGATTCTTTTGAAAAAAAATGAAAAAAAACGAAAAAATATGTTTATTTTATAAAAAAAAACTATACTTTTGCAATTATTTCTGCGAAAGCTGAAATAATGGGAAATAGTGCTATTTAAATTTATGAATAGAGGAGATAAGAAATACTTTATATTACACTTATTGTTTGTATTCTTGCTGATTTATACTAATGTTATAAAGGCTCAACAGGAACCTCAATTTACACAATACATGTTTAACAGGTTATCCTACAATCCTGCTTATGCTGGTAGTAATGGTGCTATTTGTTTTACAGCTTTCTATAGAAATCAATGGATGGGACTTTCTCTTACAGACCCAAATGGAAGTTCCACTGGCGCATCTTCAGGAGAAACTATGAATATTTCTTTTGATATGCCTGTTAATTTTCTTCATGGTGGTATAGGTGCAACAATTATTTCAGACAAAATAGGTTTTTGGAACAACATACATGCAAAAATAGATTATGCTTTCAGGGTTCAGTTGCCAACAGGTAACTTGGCCTTTGGTGTAGAAGCACAATTGTTCAATGCAAGTTTGGATGCTAGCAAATTAATCGGATTTGACCAGTTTGATGAGAACGATGCTGTGGGTACAACTTCAGACCCGTTGATAATGCAAGAAGATGCTGATGATATGTTGTTTGATTTGGGAGTGGGAATATATTATCAAGTTCCCGGAAAACTTTATTTGGGTTTTGGAGCAAGTAAATTGTTGCAGTCACAAAGCGAAAAGTTACATTGGGATAATAGACGGTTTTATTATGTATTGGCTGGCTATGAATGGACTGTTCCAGATTATCCTTCCATTCGTCTGCTGCCTTCAGCTTTGTTGAAAACTGATTTTGCATCTGGTTCAGCTTATCAGTTGGATGCATCTCTTTTGGCTGAATATGAACATAAATTTTGGGGCGGCGTTTCTTATAGAGTTCAAGATGCTTTAATGATATTGGCAGGTTTTTCTTTCAAGGATTTCAAAGTAGGTATGTCATACGATATTCCTACTTCAAGAATTTCTACACAAGCTTCTGGATCATTTGAAGTATTTGCAAGATATTGTTTCAAGATAGAAAATCCACCAGATCCTCCTACCATCTACAGAAATACAATAAAGATGTAAAAGAGGGGAGAGGAGGAAATGAAATTTGTTGATGTTTGAAAAAAAACATTGCAAAATGAAACAAAACAGAAAAAATAACGTAAAACAACAGATAAAAGAAACAAAAAAAGTTTAATATAAAATGAAAAAATTAGTTTTGTTAGTAGCAACAGCTCTTGTATTGTTTAGTTGCGGAAGTTCAGACAAGGGAGAACTGATAGGAGTTCAAGACAGACCTAATGTTTTGGATGTTCAGCCATACGGAATGGTGGATATTCCACAAGGAAGTTTTACTATGGGTTCTGCTGATGAAGATATATATCATTCTTATAAGTTTGAACCAAAAACCATTCAAGTGCAATCTTTTTGGATGGACGAAACAGAAATAACCAATAATGAATACAGACAATTTGTTTATTGGGTAAGAGATTCTATTGCTTACAGACTTTTGGGAGAAGTTTCTCCAGAGACTTATCTTATTGAAGCAGATCAATGGGGACAAGATTTGGAGACACCGTTGATTAACTGGAAGGCAAAAATCAACTGGAACAGTAAGAACGAGGATGAAAGGGAAGCTCTTGAGTCATTATATATAAAACAAGATGAGCGTTTCTATGGAAAATCTCAATTGGATGCTGCAAAAATGGTGTATGAATATTCTTGGATAGATTATCATGCAGCAGCACAGAAAGATTTTTCATCTGAAAAAGCAAGCAAAGAATTTAGAGGTTCCCAGTTCAACAATCGTCCAGAATCTTTGGCAGGAGGCAGAAAACGTTTGACAACAACAGAAAAGGTAAACATTTATCCTGATACTTTATGCTGGATTCATGATTTTGCATATTCTTACAATGATGCAGCTACACGTTCTTATTTTGATCACCCAAGATACGATCACTATCCTGTAGTTGGTGTAAGTTATGTTCAAGCTAAAGCATTCTCTGTTTGGAGAACATTGCAGATGAATAACTATTTGGAGAAATCATCTTATGCACGTTATGAAGATTTCCGTCTTCCAACAGAGGCAGAATGGGAATATGCTGCAAGAGGTGGAGTTGATGGTTCTCCTTATCCTTGGGGCGGTCCATACGTAAATAATGGTAGAGGATGTTTCTTGGCAAACTATAAACCATTGCGTGGTGCATACGATGGTGACGGTGGTGCAACAACTGTGGTAGTAGCTCACTATGCTCCAAATGACTTTGGTCTATATGATATGGCAGGAAATGTTTCTGAATGGTGCGAAGATGCTTTTGATGAATCAACATATAACTTTGCTCACGATTTGAATCAATATAATGTATATAGAGCAGCTGATGATGAGGACCAGATAATGAAACGTAAAGTAGTTCGTGGTGGTTCATGGAAAGACACAAAACACTTTATTCAGACAGCAACACGTTCCTATGAATATCAAGATTCAGGAAAGAGTTACATAGGTTTCCGTTGTGTTCAGTCTTATCTTGGACGTGTAAGAGGAGACAATCCAAAAACATCATCAAACGTATATAGACTATAGTATATTTTTCATAGATATTTAACTTTTGTTTAAAATTTGGGTGCAACATTGTGCCCAATTTTTTTTGTTTCTTATTTTTTTACTGACAAAATGTCATAAAAAACACAATGGAACAACTTTTGTTTTTTAATATTTTGTAAAAAAGAAAAACAAGAAAAACAAATAATAATATGAAAGGTAAAATTAATGTCAAGACAGAGAATATATTTCCTGTCATCAAAAAGTTTCTTTATTCAGATCACGAGATTTTTCTAAGAGAAATAGTATCAAATGCTGTAGATGCTTCACAAAAACTAAAAACTCTTTCCTCTTTGGGACAAGTCAAGGGAGAACTTGGCGACCTTACTATTGATGTGGAGGTTGATAAAAAGAACAAAACCTTGAAGGTCATAGATAGAGGTATAGGAATGAGCAAAGAAGAGGTGGAGAAATACATCACGCAGATAGCTTTTTCCGGAGCAGAAGAGTTCTTGGAGAATTTCAAGGGTAAGACTGAAGCAGAAGCCAATGCTTTGATTGGTCATTTCGGACTTGGATTTTTCTCTTCCTTTATGGTTTCTTCCCAAGTGGAGATATTTACCAAATCATATCAGGACACACCTGCTGTTCATTGGACATGCGACGGAGACACAGAATACTCTATTGAAGATTACGACAAGAAAGAGCGTGGAACAGAGATAGTAATGCATATTTCAGAAGAGTGCGAGGAGTTTCTGGAAGAAAGCAAAATACTTGGTCTGCTAAAGAAATATTGTAAGTTTATGCCCGTACCTATCCGTTTTGGAAAAGAAAAAGTATGGGTTGACAGCGAGACAGAAAAAGACAAAGACGGCAAGCCAAAACGAGTAGAAAAAGAACAGGACAGAATAATCAACGATACAGATCCTTTGTGGAAACGTAAGCCAAGCGAGTTGAAAGAAGAGGACTACAATAAATTCTATCACGAATTGTATCCTATGAATTTTGAAGAGCCGTTGTTCCATATTCATCTTAATGTTGATTATCCGTTTAACCTTACCGGTGTTCTTTATTTCCCAAAGGTGAAACGAAATATAGACCCTACTTTGGATAAGATTCAACTGTACTGCAACCAGGTCTTTGTTACCGACAGTGTTGAAGGTGTTGTGCCGCAATATATGATGTTGCTTCGTGGAGTTTTGGACTCTCCTGATATTCCTTTGAATGTTTCCCGTTCATATCTGCAGAGTGACAGCAATGTAAAGAAAATCTCTTCTCATATTTCCAAGAAAGTGGCAGACAAACTTGAGGAACTTTCAAAAAATGACAAAGAAGACTTCCTGAAGAAATGGGACGATTTGAAGGTCTTTATTGAATATGGTATGCTTTCAGATGAAAAATTCTATGAGAGAATGGAGAAAGTTTATCAGTTGAAGAACACAGACGGAGAGTTTTTCAGCTTTGAGGACTACAAGAAGAAGATAGAGCCATTGCAGACCGATAAAAACAAGACACTTATTTATCTTTATGCAAAGAATACCGATGAACAGTACGCCTACATCAAGGCTGCCAAGGATAAAGGCTATGATGTTTTGTTGATGGACGGTATTTTGGATTCTCATTTCATAAATATGTTGGAGCAGAAATTCTCAGGTGCAAGATTTGTGCGTATAGATTCAGATGTTATCAACAAGATAATAGAGAAAGACGAGAAGATCCCATCCAAACTTTCTGAAGAGGAGACAAAAAAGATAAAAGAACTCTTTGAACAAAATCTTGATACGAAGAAATTCACTGCTCAAACAGATTCATTGGAAGAAACTGCTCAACCTGTAACCATCACTCAGAATGAGTTTATGCGAAGAATGAAAGAAATGAGTGAGATAGGTGGAGGCGGAATGATGGGATTGTACGGAGATATGCCTGAAAGTTATAATCTTGTCATCAATACCAACCATCCATTGATTTGGGATATACTTCAATCCAACGATGTAGAACATCAGAAAGAAGTAATCTCCCAATTAAAAGACCTTGCTCTTCTTTCCCAAGGTTTGTTAAAAGGAGAAGCTCTTGATGAATTTATAAAACGAAGCACCAAGATTATAAAATAACGTTATTGACAAATAACATCGCTAAAAGAGGAGTGATTTTATTCAACTCCTCTTTTCTTTTTTATTTGATTAAGTCGTTATTTGTTTGTTGTTTTTTGGCTTAATAGACAAATTTATTCTAAATAAAAGAAAAACAAGAGATATACCGTTTCTTTTTATCAGAATTTTATTTTCCAACCCCATTTTAGCTTAGCAATGCCTGAAAGTAAAACACAAGTTAAACTATCGGGACAGAGCGAGGCGGAAGCCGAGGATGTCGTACCTGCCGGAAGGAAGGCTGCCGTCGCGAAAAGCAACGCGACAGCGCTCCGCATCGTCGTCCCATGAGCCACCGCGAAACACCCGATTAGACCCGAAAGAAGGACCCTGCGGATTCGTCTGTGCATTTCTGCTATAATCTCCGTACCAATCAGAACACCATTCATATACATTGCCACTCATATCATAGATACCTAATTCATTAGGCTGTTTTGTCTTTACAGGATGTGTGCGACAATTATTCCTATCTAATTCATCAACATCCCATGTATCGTCATTAAGACGCTTGTCTCCACTATTTTCATAATACCAAGCAACATCATCTATGTTATTACTTCCAGAATATTTATAACCCCTGCTTTTCTTTCCTCCTCGGGCTGCATATTCCCATTCTGCTTCGGTCGGAAGTCGGAATGTTTTGCCTGTCTTTTGATTCAGTTTTGTGATAAATGTTTTCACATCTTCGTAACTTACTTGTTCCACGGGAAGATTATCTCCTTCAAAATAAGAAGGATTGTTACCCATAACGGCTTTCCAAAGTTCTTGTGTTACTTCGGTCTCTCCTATATAGTAATCTGAAAGAGTAACACTATGTGTAGGTTTCTCCCAATCGTATGCATCACTACCTTGCTCAGGTGTTGCACCCATAGTATATGTTCCGCCTTCTACAAATACCATTTTAAACTCTATTCCTCCGACAGTAAAAGGTATTTTTTCTTTCTGTGGTTCGGGTTGAGGTTGTGGAACTGGTTGTGGCTGAGGTTTAGGTATAGGTTGAGGATTTAGTCCAATATTAGAAGTTACAGAATGCAATAAATCAGGCAATAAATCTGCGTATTCAGGATATGCTTCTATCCAATGGACTTGATTAAGCATAACTCTAAAAGTACCTTTTATAGCGGTATCATCTATACGAAATGGTATTATTGTCTTACCTTCATCAAAGGCAACACTTATTTCTCCTTTTACCCACTTAGATAGAGAAGCTGGTTGAGAATAAACAAGAACAACAACCTTACAATCAATAATAGCATCATCTATCAAATCCCCATAGTCTGTTCCTGGTGGAATATCACGAGGAGCCATCCAGCACTTTATCCCATTCTCTTCTAAATAGTGGCAGACTCCATCTGCTATGCTTTTTTTCTTACTTGAATAGCTTATAAAAACATCATGATTCATATTTTCAGTAATTTTTTTTAATATTATAATCTTATTTCTCTTTTCTCTATAGTAAAAAACAGTTCAATATACTTGAAGCAAAATCTCTTTCTATAAGGTAATTAGCATTGCGTACTGCCTCAAAACTCTGCATTCCTATAGGTAAATTCTGCATAATATCCGTCTTTCTGTTAAAGGTTATATACATTTGCAAAATTACAAAAAATCTTCTAAAATAAGAAAATTTGTGTACTTTCTATTGAATTTTACGAACTTTTTATAATGTTATACCGAAATTAAGGCTCGTTGAAAAAGAGTTGGTTTTTATTAAAAAAGATCAACTCTTTTGGCTAAAAAGATTAGGATTTTATTAAAAAAGATTAGGACTTTTTTTCTGAAATCCAACTCTTTTTCAAGAAAAAAACGAAGCATACCTAAAAAGATATGCTTCGTGGTAATAATGTCTCTTTTTAGTCGCTTACTCTTTGATAAGTTTTTGTTTTCTGTGGATATATATTACTTTTGTGAAAAAATTGTTAAATAATAAACAAAATCTAACGCTTTTTACGTCTAACGGCAATCCTACGATTGCCAAGGTGCAGAGATATAATAAAACTTTCTTGAAATAAAAGAAAATACAAGAATAATTTGGATTGTTGTTACAAGGTAACAGACTTAAAGTAAAGAGAAGTTGCTTTGGAGTGATGCCAATTCTATAGTAGGATAGGAGATATATAAAAAAGAGCGGAGAGCACTCTGTTTGTAGCTCTCCGTCTCAAGAATTATGAAAAAAACTAAAATCTATTTTTAAAGTGATTTAACGTATTCGTCAATACTTTTAGCAGCAACTTTGCCAGCACCCATTGCAAGGATAACTGTTGCAGCTCCAGAGACTATATCACCTCCTGCAAAAACTCCTTTGCGTGAAGTTACCTGTCTTTCATCTGCAACTATATTGCCTCTTTTGTTTGTTTCAAGGTTATCTGTTGTGGAAGTGATAAGCTTGTTAGCGTCTGTACCAAGAGCCATAATCACACAATCACATTCTATTTCAAATTCTGAGCCTTTCTTTTCTATAGGTCTTCTTCTACCGCTTTCGTCAGGCTCTCCAAGTTCCATTTCAATACATTTTATGCCTCTTACCCAGCCGTTTTCATCTGAAAGAATTTCTACAGGATTGGTAAGAGTTTGGAAATGTATTCCTTCTTCAACAGCATGATGTACTTCCTCTTTTCTTGCAGGCATTTCGTCCAATGTTCTACGATAAACAATGGTAACATCGCTTCCAAGACGTTTTGCACTTCTTGCACCGTCCATAGCAACATTGCCACCACCTACGACAACAGTCTTCTTTCCGACAAATACAGGAGTTTCATAGTCTGACCTGTAGGCTTTCATAAGATTGACTCTTGTAAGGAATTCGTTGGCAGAAACCACGCCGTTAAGATTTATTCCTCCAATATTCATAAATTTAGGAGTGCCGGCACCTGAAGCAATATACACGGCTTTGTATCCCATGTCAAACAAATCATCTATGGTAACGCTCTTTCCAACAAGTACGTCACATTTTATTTCAACTCCAAGTTTGGTAACTTCTTCTATTTCTTTTTCAACGACCTTTGATTTAGGCAGACGGAACTCAGGGATACCATAGGATAACACGCCACCGCTTCTGTGCAAAGCTTCAAAGATAGTAACCTCGTATCCCATCTTAGCCAAATCACTACTGCAGGCCAAAGATGAAGGACCACTGCCTACAACAGCTATCTTTATGCCGTTTTTCTTTATGTTTACTTCTTCTGTAACGTTGTTTTCTCTTGCCCAGTCAGCAACATAGCGTTCCAATTTGCCTATGGCTACTGCATCATTCTTCTTGCCCATGATACAAGAGCCTTCACATTGGCTTTCCTGAGGACATACTCTTCCACAGATAGCAGGAAGGGTGCTGCTTTCGTGAATAATGCGTATGGCTTCTTTGTTGTCGCCTTCTTTAACCTTTTGAATAAAGGCAGGTATGTTGATATTTACAGGGCAGGCTTTGACACATTGAGGCACTTTGCAGTTCAAACAGCGTGAAGCTTCCAATTGTGCTTCATTATCATTGTAGCCAAAGCATACCTCTTCAAAGTTTTTGTTTCTTTCGTTAGGGTCTTGCTCTCTGACAGGCACTCTTTTCTTTTTGTCAAACTCTGCCAAGGATTGTTCTACAGCGGCTGTCAGGTTGCATTTATGTTCTTCTGTGTTGAAAGCTATTTTGTGAGGAGGGAACATTCTTTGGCGTTTCATTGCTTCATCAAAATCAACCAAATGACCGTCAAATTCAGGACCGTCTATACATGCAAATTTCATTTCTCCTCCAACAGATACTCTGCAGGCACCACACATTCCCGTACCATCAACCATCAGACTGTTAAGGCTGACAATAGTTTTGATGCCGAGTTTCTTGGTCATCAGGCAGACAAATTTCATCATAATCATAGGACCTATTGCAATACAAAGGTCATAATGTTTTCCTTGGTTGTTAACTAAATCTTCAAGACAGTTTGTAACCATGCCATTGAAACCATAGCTGCCGTCATCAGTGCAAACATAAAGGTTATCACAAACTTCTTTCATCTCTTTTTCATAAATAAGTGTAGAGTGTGATTTTGTACCTATGATAACATCATGTTTCAATCCTACTTGAGAAGCCCATTTAGCCTGAGGATAAACAGGAGCTGTACCTAAACCTCCGGCAACAAAAACAATATTCTTGCCTTTAAGGTCTTCCAACTGTTCAAGCATTTCACTTGGGTTACCAAGAGGACCTGCAATATCTCTAAGATAGTCACCAGCTTGTTTTTCACACAGTTTCTTGGAACCGTCTCCAACTATCTGAATAACCAAAGTTATAGTCTCTTCCTTTCTGTCAAAATCACAGATAGTGAATGGCAAGCGTTCATCTTTCTCATCTTCAACCACGATAACGAACTGACCAGGCTGACATTTCTTACTTACGTTTGGAGCTTTGACTTTCAAGAGTACTATGTTCTCTGTAAGTTGTTCTCTTTGTAGTATCTTAAACATTTGTTGTTCTTATTTTTTTTTAAGGTTAATTTTGTGTTCTGAAAAGTGTGGCAAAATTACAAAATTTTATTAATCTACTTAATTTTTGCCTATAAATATTGCCTATAATTCAATATATCCCCTACAGCTGATAAATCTGTTTCATCATTTTCCATTTGTCTTTTGATGCAGAGTCTGGGCTACAACCTTGAAAGCGGGAAACAAAGGCTTCCCATTCTGCTTGTCGAGGCAGTTTGGCAAGATTATCCATATCCTTTTCCCAGTCGAAATCATCAACAGTGTCGCATATCATAAACAATACATTATTATATATATAAATCTGCATATCCAATATTCCCACATCTCTTTGCCCTTGTTTTATTTCTTTCCATACGTTCTGATGTGCCTGAATATACTGTTCAATAAGCTTTTTATCGTTTTTCAGCTCCAGCGTCTGGCAATAGCGTTTCATCTTTTGTTTGTTTTTTATAGGTTATCTCTTCTTCTTATCTTTATTCTTATGCTGTCTTCCAAAGGTTTTTCAACAACCATGGCAATATAACCTCCTCCGCCTGCACCGGAGAGTTTAATAGCCAAAGATTGTTCCTTGTACTTTCTTATATATGGTTTCAAATCTTCTGGTATCATGTTTGGGAACATACTCGTCTGTGCCAGAAAAGACTGATTGAAACTGTCTGCGAAAGCTTTCAGGTCTTTGTTCATGATAGCCTTCCAGCAGTTTTTTGCAGCTGCAGTAAGAAGACTGACTTTCTCTTTTGTTATGTCTGTATCTATATCAACATGGGTATCGGGTTTCCTGTTAAATGTATGCACCATACATAAATGTTCTTCCAGCCATGAAAGAATGCTTTCATCTTCGCATGTTTCTATTTTATCTGGCCAATAACCGCCGTTATAATGATGTCGGACTAATCCTGGTATGCATATACCTATTGAATCCTGAGCTCCTGAAACATATTGTTTTTGGTTTGGTTCATTCTCAAAGCAGAAAACAAGTTTTGCTAACAGTTCAGGGTCGTAATCAGGCAGATGATAAGGAAACAGTTTTTTTATGGCATTGCGTGTAGATGTGCTCATACCGCTTCTTTCTTCAAATTCCATGGTAGGTTCCAAAGAAACGGTCAAAGCCCAGCCTGCTCCAAGAGAAGATACATAAGGCTGGTCTATCCATGTGCCGGCCAAATCCAGCCGATAAGGAAGCAGACAAGGAGTGTTTTTTCTTATATCGGTAGTGCTTCTGGCTGTCAATCCTTTTTCCGGCAGTCGTTTAAGTACTATAAGTTCTATGTCTCTTTGTTTGCAGAATTCTTCTTTTTCTGTTGTGTAGCCATCGCTGTTGACAACAAAGATATCGGGCTGGAATCTATCCACACTCTCCACAAAATCCATCATGCCACTGCCTGTGTTGATACAAGCATCTTTTACATATCTGATACTTTTTACCATAAACAGGCGTTCGCGTTCTGAATTTATAGTCCTTCGGTTTTTTAGGTTGAGTATGGTTTTGTCTGAACCTATGCCAACATATAAATCACCATACTGGGAAGCTTCTTTGAAAAAAGCCACATGGCCGCTATGCAGCATATCATAACAACCACTTACAAATACTCTCTTGTTCATAGCTTTTTATTTTTTGACTATATCACCATACAAATCAAACTCCATCGCTTTGTATATCCTTACATTATAAAATTCACCTGTTTCTATATACGGATTGCTACGGGCCTCTATCAAGACTTCGTTATCAACTTCCGGACTGTCGTATTGTGTTCGTCCGATAAAATAACCGTCTTCTTTCCTGTCTATCAGAGCCTCAAAAACTTTGCCTACTTTCTGCTGGTTGAGATTAAAGGAAATTTCCTGTTGCACTTCAGTAAGCAGGTCAAGTCTGTTCTGCTTCTCGGTCTGTGGTATGCTGTCTCTCATCTTGCCTGCCTTTGTTCCCTCTTCCTTGGAATAGGTGAAAGCTCCCATTCTGTCAAATTTTACCTTGGATACAAAATCTTTAAGTTCCAGAAATTCGCTCTTCTTTTCACTTGGATAACCGACAATCAAGGTAGTTCTCAAGGCTACATCCTTGACGGTGTTTCTGATTTTTTCTATCAGACTGGTTACTTCCTCTGAGCTGATGTTGCGGTTCATACTTTCAAGGATACGGTTGTTTATATGTTGCAAAGGCATATCCAAGTATTTGCAAATCTTCTTTTCCCTGTTCATCAAATCCAATACTTCCACAGGAAACTGGTTTGGATAAGAATACTGCAAGCGTATCCAATGCACGTCTGTTTTGCACAGCTCTTCCAGCAAGGTGAGGAGTTTCCTTTCCTTGTATAAATCCAGACCATAGTAGGAAGTGTCCTGTGCAATAAGAATTAATTCCTTTACACCTCTTTGTATCAAGGATTTGGCTTCCTGAACTATGTCTTCTATTGGTCTTGAAATATGTTTCCCTTTTATTAACGGTATGGCACAAAAAGAACAGTTTCTGTCACAGCCTTCGGATATTTTCAGATAAGCATAGTGTTTTGGTGTGGAAAGTTCTCTTGTGTTGTTTTGGGAGATGATGGCCTGCTGCTTTATATAGCTAACAATCTCTCTCTTGTTCATTATGCCAAAGAGCTTGTCAACTTCTGGTATTGCTTCTTCCAAATCCATTCGATATCTTTGAGCCAGACAGCCGAAGACTATTATATTGAATTTCTTTTTACTCGTTTTTCTGTATTCAATATAGGAAAGAATGGTATTGATACTCTCTTGTTTCGCAGCGTTGATAAAACCGCATGTATTGATTAAGACATAATCGAAATCCATTTTTTCGGAGTCAAACTCAACTTCGCATCCGTTATTCACCAATTCTCCGGCAAGAGTCTCACTATCCACAGTATTCTTGCTGCAACCCAAAGATATAATATTTACCTTATACATAATAAGCCTTCTAATTTATATGCAAAGATACAATATTTTCTTTATCTATCGCTTATGCTCGTTGTTTTTTGACAATTTTACAAGTCCGAACAAACACTACACCAGCAAAAGAGTGGTATGTTTAATGTTGTCTCTGTTTTTAAAAGCCATCTAATCATAATTGTTACAGTAATAGATAATAAAGTAATCGCTATGTCATTCACCACTGTTATTATTACTTATTACCCAAGCCGATGATTAAAAATATCTTATTCAAAGGCTACGAATATCGTTTGTTTAACAATCAATGTAATTAAATAGTCTATTTGCAAAACTCGTTGTAAAAAGGAAGATAATTACCTTTTGGATTATGTTGTTTATTTGAATTATGATCTTCAAGTATTGCAAACAACAATATCTTGTATTGGTTTATAAATTCTGGTTCGTTTATTACCTCATGGAATAGACGTGCTATATGTTTTGGTGGATTTCTAAAAGCCCCACAGCCTAAGGCACCCAAAACAATGGCGTCGTGGCCATTTTCCAAGCCGATACGAAATATTGTACGAATTTTGTTTTTTATCGGTTCTATTAGGTTATTAACAATCATTCCATCAGGGGTCAATTCTGGTCTGTTTATCCCTGCTACAGAAATGAATGACATTTGAAAAGGTTGCTTCAACAGTTCGTATCCATTTTTTCTTCGTCCCGAAAAACAGTGGCGTTTTTAGTATAGACTCCTCCAAAATTTCTATCCAAAGGGTACTGTTGATGGGATGGTTCTACTCCATATTTAAGAGAGAATGATGCATACTGATACATAGACTGAAACAGATTACTTCGTCTAAACAGATTTTCTTCTTGCGCTCCAGCACCATTAATGACGCCTCCACCAGGAATCTTCCTACTTACCATATTTAGTACGGCTACATTATAATTCTTTTGCTGGAGATTGTGACCAGCAATGAGACAGTCAGTATTTTCAACGATAATTTTTGTCTTGTTCTTTGTTGTCGATGCTGGAACAATCCTAAATTCTTTATCATAGAATATAGATTTTATGCTTGTTTTATTCTCCTGTGAATCCTTGTCGGTTGGAAATGATATTCTTTCTCCATTATACAAAACGTAGAATCCTTTATTTACAATTTTTACAGTTTCTTTAAATACTCTAATTCGGAATGCTCTCATGCTATCAGGAGTCTTTTTCAATACAGATAATAGTATATCTAGCCAGTTTTGATAAAGTTCGACACAATCAACGTCATTGCCTTTGGCTCTATCAAAATTCCGCCACACCCGGCCGCTTATGATTAGATGATTGCCAAATCCTAAGTTATAGTATTTCCAGCTTACAGGTTTCTTAGGTATCTTGTAACCGAAATAACATTCTTTAAGTTCTGGACATATTTTATAGATGTACTTATCCAAATCATCATAACACTGGTTTAAAGTGAATATTTGTTGATCAAATGTTACTATTACTATTTCCCCAGGACACCCCATTGCACCACCTTCGCATAAGACATGGCAACAATACACAGAGGAGTGTAATTTTTATAATTGTTTTTTGATAAATTAATCATATCTTCATTTAAAACTCTATTATTTATATAACGTAATTTTCCTGTTTTTATTTTCTCACACCAGTATTTTATTCCACCAGTTGCAATAAGTTTTTATGGTTTTGAATATTGTTTACATCTTTGCAAGAAAACTTACTAATAGCTTGAAATTAAAAAAATATTTTCTTTGCATATACTCTTTCATTAAGGAAATTTACTCCCACCTCTGACCGATGTCCCAATGGTGTGCGGTTTTTACTTCATATCTGGTTTGACGCAGGTTGAATTCGTCAACAATCAGTTCCACCGCCTGAGGGTACTGTTTAATCCATGAGCCGACAGCAATGGTGAACACATCAGTTTCAGGGTTGTAGAAAATACGTCCGCGTGGCGTCATTTCGTAGGCACCAGAGAAAGGACCAATACCGCCGTTCTTGTATTTCTGGCGATGATATTCCTTCTTCCATACATCCTCGTGCATTTCAGAACATGAGACACTGCCAAACTCGGAACGTGAGTTTGTTTTCAGGTAGTCGGAAACGCGGTGCGAACGGACACCGAAAAGATCTTCCTTGTGCGGGTTATACCAGAAGATACCCACCTTCGGTTCATCGTCCTTGCCACGGTTGGAAGCCATAAGTTTCATAGCATCCTCAAGTTCTGCGTCATCGAACGACTTCACCTCAACTGAGGCCTGTTTAGGCTTTTGGACGTTGTCAATATTGTTATTACCGACAATCTCGCCAAGTGCTACTTTGACAGCCCGTGCTACTATTTTTTGCAGTTCTTCTTCTGTGACAGTCATAATTTTGTTTTTTTTTGTAATAACGAGATAATGGATTTATTATTGTGAGAACCAAAGATAACCAGCAAAAGAGTGGTATGTTTATTTTGTGTAGGAGAATAAAATATATAGGCTAAAAATATCAACTCTTTATGGTGTAAATATTTGAAGTTTTTTGCTGAAGAGTTGGTTTTTGTAAAAAAAGATTTGATTATTTTAGACTAAAAAAAACGACGACAATTATCCCTATATAGTCGTCGGTGTTTTCCTTTGAATGATTTTTTGTTTTATCGTATAATAAAGAAACTGTTTTTTCGTTATTATTTCTGAACATAAACGGAGGACAGAATATGAAAAAAATTATTGGTTTTACATTATTGTTTAGTGCTGTGTTGCTAATGGTTTCATGCAACAGCAAGAAGCAGCAGGAGTTGAGAGAACAGCATATCAAGGATTCTTTCAACAATCTTATCAATGAACAGAAATCCGAGATAGAGACCCTCTTTGCCCAAATGAAGGACATAGATGACAACCTTAACGACATACAGGCTCAATATACAGAGCTACAGGTTATGACAAAGAATACATCTGAAGTTGATGAAAACACCGCCAAAAGCATCGGCAATAAAATAAATGCCATGGTAAATCTTATAGCTCAGGACAAAGAGAAAATAGCAGCATTGCAGTCCAATCTTAGCAAGCAGAAGAATTCTTTTGCTGAAAACAAGAGATTGCAGGAACAGTTGTTGTTGCTTAACAGTCGTTTGAATGAAAGAGAGACTGAAATAGCGAACCTTACTTCTCAGTTGAAAGACAAAAACATAAAGATAGATAACCTTAACGGAGAGGTTGCCAAACTGCAGGCTCAGCAGAAAAAGAATGCGAATGAGTTGAGCAAACTTGAAGACGAACAATATACGGGATACTTCATAGTAGGTACCAAAAAAGAATTGAAGAAAGCAGGAGTTATTGATGACAAAGGCGGTTTGCTGGGTATAGGCAAAACCCAGACTCTTTCCAACAATACCACAATGGATGCTATGCAGCGTGTAGATATAAGAAATGTCAATGAGATACCTTTGGTAGGCAAGAAAACCAAGCTTGTAACTCCACATCCAAGCGGTTCATATACTTTTGTAGGAGGTGCAAACAAGGCTACTTCTATCCATATAGACTCTCCTTCAAGTTTCTGGAAACATTCCAAAGTGCTGGTTATAATGGTTAAATAACCATAACAGAGTATAACAAAATACTGACAAATGAGTATTGTGCAGAATATGGAACGATAGTAATTTTGCAACACAATAATGATAGAATAATGTCATATATTTTTTTTAAGGTTAATACTTCAAAAGAGACTGAACCAAAATCAAAGAGGTTAGTCTCTTTTTTTTGCAGATATTTGAAATAAAATTTTTGCAGATATAAAAAAAGTTATTAAATTTGCAACCCGAAAAATAAATTAATAATAAACAATAAAAAAAATAATATTAATATGCAAAAGAAAGGTAATAAATACGGTACTCACCGTGTGATAGAGCCAAAGGGAGTTCTTCCACAGCCAGCTAACAAGATAGATAACAACATGGACGAAATCTATGACAACGAGATTTTGATTGATGTTCAAACTTTAAACATAGATTCAGCTTCTTTTACAGACATACACGAATACGCTAAACAACAAGCTGGCGAAGGCGCATCTGAAGAAAAAGTTATGGAAGAAATAAAGAAAGAAATGCTTCTTAACGTTGAACTTCAAGGTAAGCACAGAAACCGTCGTACAGGTTCAGGCGGTATGTTGTTGGGTAAAGTGGAGAAGATAGGCGATGCACTTAAAGGCAAGATAGACCTTAAGGAAGGCGACAGAATAGCTACATTGGTTTCTTTAAGTTTGACTCCACTTCGTATTGATGAGATTTTGAAAATCAAGGCTGACGTTGATCAGGTAGATATAAAAGGTAAGGCTATCTTGTTTGAAAGCGGTATATATGCAAAGATACCAGACGATATGCCTGAGAAACTTGCTCTTTCTGCATTGGACGTTGCTGGAGCTCCTGCTCAGACAGCTAAGCTTTGCCAGTATGGACAAAATGTAGTTATCCTTGGTGCTGGTGGCAAGAGCGGTATGCTTTGCTGCTATGAGGCTAAGAAACGTGTAGGTGTGACAGGTAAGGTTATTGGTCTTACAAATTCAATGAAATCAACCAACAGATTGAAAGATTTGGAATTCTGTGATGTTGTTGTTTCCGTAGCTGGAAAAACTCCTGTGGAAATATATGAATTGGTAAGTGAATTGACTAACGGCAAAATGGCTGATGTTACAATCAACTGTGTAAATGTTCCAGACCAAGAAATGACAGCAGTCCTTTGTACAAAAGACGACGGTGTTGTTTATTTCTTCTCAATGGCTACAAGCTTCACAAAAGCTTCTCTTGGAGCAGAAGGAATAGGTTCAGACGTAAATATGATTATGGGTAACGGATATACCAAAGGTCATGCTGAATTTACTCTTCAAGAGTTGAGAGAATCACCTAAGCTAAGAAAAATATTTGAAGAACTATATGCATAATAATTTTTCTCATATTTAATATTTGATTTATCAGCGAGTTTAGAGTCCTTTGAATTATCAGAGGATTCTTTTTTTTTGTTAAAAATATTTGTCAGAATAAAAAAAATACATATTTTTGCAACTGAATTTATTAAAGGTGTTCTGCCTTTATATTTTTTCCCACTTAAAATTTATTAACAAACACAGATATTTTTAATCTGATATAGAAAACGGTAATTATATGTACAATAAAACAAGTCTTGAAGCTAAATCACGGGAGGAACTTATCACCATAGCAGACTCTATGGATATTTCTAAAACGAAACGATTGACAGAACAAGAACTTATATACAAGATATTGGATTATCAGGCTATGCATCCGGATAACCAGACACTTGAATCAGAAAACCAGCCTCAGAAAAAAAAGAGGGGAAGACCTCCAAAAAAGGTAGAGACGAAAGAAACTCAGCAGACAAAGGAGGATAATCCAAAACCAGAAACTCCAAAAACAGTACGCACACACCAGCGTTTAAGAGTGGATAATGCTGCTCAAAAGGTTGCGAGTTCAAATCATCGTTCCGCTTCAAATGGAAAGGATGCAAACGCTCCATTGGTTAAAGATTTGATGACAACAAAGCTTCCTGATATACCAACAGTTGAAAACATAGACATACCGGACTTTCAGCCTACCAAAACAACAGCAGGTCGTCATAAAAAAGTTCTTACTGAACAGGAAATAATAAACAAGGTATCAAATACCAATCTTTTTGAGGACAACAATCCTGTTCTTGACACAAAAGAAGAAACACCTAAGAACGTATCTCCAAAGCCAGACTCAAAGAATAATAACTCTGAATCCACTCCATTAAATCCAGAACAAAAAACGGGCACTCCCTTTGCTGTACGCTCAGAAGACAGACAACAGCAGTCAAGACCTCAAAACTCAAACAACAACAATCCTAACAGAAACAACAATCACAACAACCGTTACAACAATATTATCAGTTATAATACTCCTATTGATTTGACAGGTATGGTGGAGGCTGAGGGTGTATTGGAGATTATGCCTGATGGATACGGTTTCTTACGTTCCTCAGACTATAATTATCTTAACTCACCTGACGATATATACATATCACAGTCACAGATTAAGTTTTTTGCCTTGAAAACAGGCGACACACTTCAGGGATACATACGTCCGCCTAAAGACAATGAGAAATACTTTCCAATGGTTAAGCTTACATCTGTCAATGGCAGAAAACCTGAGAGCATAAGGGATAGAATACCTTTTGATTATCTTACACCATTGTTTCCTGAAGAAAAGTTCAAGCTTACAGGCCATCAAGGAGAGTCTCTTTCTACCCGTATAGTTGATTTGTTTGCACCAATAGGTAAAGGTCAGCGTGCCTTGATAGTTGCTCCTCCAAAAACAGGAAAAACTATTCTGTTGAAAGAAGTAGCCAATGCTATTGCAGCAAACCACCCCGATGTTTATTTGATAGTCCTTCTTATAGACGAACGTCCAGAGGAGGTTACCGATATGCAGCGTACTGTTAATGCAGAAGTGATTGCAAGTACGTTTGATGAACCTGCTGAAAGACATGTGAAGATTGCCAATATAGTATTGGAGAAAGCAAAACGTATGACCGAATGCGGGCATGATGTTGTTATTGTTTTGGACAGCATAACAAGGCTTGCACGTGCCTACAATACCGTTGCTCCTGCAAGTGGCAAGGTACTAAGCGGTGGAGTGGAGGCTAATGCACTTCAAAAACCTAAACGATTCTTTGGAGCTGCCCGTAACATAGAAAATGGAGGCTCTCTTACTATAATTGCCACTGCCTTGATAGAAACAGGTTCAAAGATGGATGAGGTAATATTTGAAGAGTTCAAGGGTACAGGTAATATGGAACTGCAGTTGGACAGAAAGCTTGCCAACAAACGTATCTATCCAGCTGTTGATTTGGTAGCTTCTTCAACACGTAGAGATGATTTGTTGCTGACGGACAATGTTCTTTCACGTATGCTTATACTTAGAAACTACATCGCAGACATGAATCCTCTGGAAGCTATGCAACTGATAAAAGACCGTATGGCTGCCACTCGTACCAATGAAGAATTTTTGTTGAATATGAACTCTTAATAAACAGAATATAAACATAAAAAAATAAAAACAATTATGGCTAATACAGAAGATTTTTTCAAAAAGATAACTTCACATGCCAAAGAGTATGGTTTTGTTTTCCAGTCAAGTGAATTGTATGATGGGCTTTCTGCAGTCTATGATTATGGTCCAAACGGCGTGGAACTGAAAAACAATATCAAACAGTATTGGTGGCGTTCCATGACACAGATGCATGAAAACATAGTGGGTATTGATTCTGCAGTGTTCATGCATCCAAAGATTTGGAAAGCTTCTGGTCATGTTGATGCTTTCAATGACCCTCTTATAGACAACAAAGACAGCAAGAAACGTTATCGTGCAGATGTTTTGATAGAAGACCATATAACCAAGATAGAGGAGAAGATAAACAAGGAAATAACCAAGGCCAAGAAACGTTTTGGGGATAGTTTCAACGAAGAACAGTTTCTTGCTACAAGTGAGAGAGTAAAAGGCTATCAGACACAGATAGAAACCATACATCAGAGATATTCAGACCTGATGAATGCAAATGACTTGAAAGGATTAAGAGATTTAATCATTGAATTGGAGATAGCCTGTCCTATATCAGGTACAAGAAACTGGACAGATGTACGACAGTTCAACCTTATGTTTGCTACAAAGATGGGTAGTGTAAGTGATGATTCAGACACTATATATCTTAGACCTGAAACTGCACAGGGAATATTTGTCAACTACCTTAATGTTCAGAAAACAGGCAGAATGAAGATTCCTTTCGGTATAGCACAGATAGGAAAAGCATTCCGTAACGAGATAGTTGCCCGTCAGTTTATCTTCCGTATGAGGGAGTTTGAACAGATGGAGATGGAATTCTTCTGCCGTCCAGGAACAGAAATGCAGTGGTTTGAATATTGGAAACAGGAACGTTTGAATTGGCATCTGGCTTTGGGGATACCTAAAGAAAAATACCGTTATCATGACCACGAGAAACTTGCTCACTATGCCAATGCTGCAACAGATATTGAGTTTGAGTTTCCTTTTGGTTTTAAGGAATTGGAGGGTATCCATTCCCGTACAGATTTTGACCTTAAACGTCATCAGGAGTTTTCAGGCAAGAAGATACAGTATTTTGACAGCGAGATAAACGAGAGCTATATTCCTTATTGTGTGGAAACATCCATAGGCTTGGACAGAACATTCCTTGCGGTGCTTTCTTATGCTTTCACAGAAGAGACTTTGGAAGATGGATCACAGCGTACAGTCTTGAAACTTCCAAAGATGCTTGCTCCTTATCGTTGTGCTGTTCTGCCATTGGTAAACAAAGACGGACTGCCTGAAAAAGCAAAACAGATAGTAGAAGATTTGCGTTGGTCTTTCCGTACCCATTATGAAGAAAAAGACACTATAGGCAAACGTTATAGAAGACATGATGCCATAGGTACTCCTTTCTGTATCACCGTAGATACTCAGACAATGGAAGATGAAACAGTAACCATAAGAGAAAGAGACTCTATGCAACAGGAAAGAGTAAGCCTTGATAATATTAAGTCATATATTATGCAACACTGATTTTTTTATTGTATATTATTTATTGTTTTTATTATTTGCTATTTTTTTATTATTACAGAATGAGTAAAGATGTTTATTATTTTCCGCCGCCACATACATATATATATATGTATGTGGCGGCGGAAAATAATAAACTAAGGATTTTAAAATACAAAACGGCGTTTAAATAATTTAAAACGAACTTTTAATACCAAGAAAACGAGGATTTTTTATACCAAAGTCTTCGTTTTTTTTGATATTGTTTTATGCATTGTTTTATACCTGTTTTTATACATATTTTATACCTGTTTTTATACATATTTCTATGCAATTTTATACCTATATATACTATACAATGTGTCGTCTCTTTGAGACTATTTTTTGGTGGTGGGGATATATCTCTTTGAAATCCCCATACTCATGTTTGGGATTAAAATGAGCACTCTACACCCTCTCTCCCAGCGTGCCGAAGGTACAACTACAACAATAACTTGTTTATAGAAATTTAGAATAAAAACCCATAAATTTTTATCACTGTAAATCAATAGTTTAAAAACTTTTTGAAAAAATAATTATAAAAACGATGTAGAACTTTTGTCGTTTC
>CAZXEN010000026.1:0-31395 GCA_964639765.1 uncultured Bacteroidaceae bacterium | reverse complement strand
ACAAAAAATCCTTATAACTACTAAAATAATTAATAAAAATAGTCTCAAAGAGACGACATTTTATTAACCCTATACATAAATATGGGGATTAGTGGGGTGAAATCACTAAATCCTATAAAAAAAAGCGATGAAACCCCATAGGTTTTCATCGCTTTGAATGTGTTTTTACAGGATATTATCCTAAACGTTTTAGATGTACTGTGAAGTGACGCATAAGTGGAGCTTCCCATTCAATAGCCACACCACGTGTTATTTCATTTCTGCGGTCATAAACATTTTTCAATGCAGCAGCAATTACATCCATGTGGTTGTCTGTATATACTCTACGTGCAATACATAGACGCAACAAATCCAATCCGCCAAAACGGTTCTCTCTTGTAACAGGATCACGGTCAGCAAGAATATATCCTATCTCACAACCACGAATACCAGCCTCAAGATACAGTTCACAAGTCAAAGTCTGAGCAGGAAACTCTTCCTTAGGTACATTGCAAAGAACCTTGTCTGCATCAATAAACAAAGCATGTCCGCCTACAGGTCTCTGATAAGGGATTCCATATTCGTCCAATTTCTTTGCCAAGTACTGAACCTGATGAATACGTGTCTCAAGCATTTCAAACTCGGTGTTTTCGTCAAGACCTACTGCAAGAGCATTAAGGTCACGGCCATTCAAACCACCGTATGTAAGGAAGCCTTCAAAAGGAATACAGAACTGTTTTGCTCCTTCGTACCATTCTTCTTTGTTGGTAGCGATGAAACCACCCATGTTTACAAGACCGTCTTTCTTGGCAGACATTGTCATAGCATCCACGTATGAATACATTTCCTTTGCTATCTCCTTGATAGTCTTGTCTGCGTATCCCTCTTCTCTTGTCTTGATGAAGTAGGAGTTCTCAGCAAAACGTGCAGAGTCCATTACAACAGGAACACCGTATTTGTGGCAAAGCTCACAAGTTTCTTTTATGTTCTTCATACTTACAGGCTGTCCGCCTACTGTATTGTTGGTAACAGTAAGAACCATGAAAGGAACATTGCCTTTGTTCTCCACAAGAACTTTCTCCAATTTCTCCAAAGATACGTTGCCTTTGAATGGTAGTTCAAGTTGAGTGTCCTTTGCTTCGTCTATGGTTACGTCAATAGCCTTTGCCTTACGGTATTCTATGTGTCCTTTGGTTGTGTCAAAGTGTGCATTGCCAGGAACAACGTTGCCTTCTTTTACAAGATAGGTGAAAAGAACGTTCTCTGCTGCTCTTCCCTGATGGGTAGGAATAACGTATTTGAAACCAAAGATACGTTGAACAACTTCTTCAAATTTGAAGAAAGAAGTAGCACCTGCATAACTTTCGTCTCCTAACATCATGGCAGACCATTGACGATCTGACATCGCTCCTGTACCAGAATCAGTAAGGCAATCAATATAAACCTGTTCTGCTTTAAGCATAAATACATTGTAATGGGCTTCTTTAAGCCATTGTTCTCTTTCTTCGCGTGTGGATTTTTTCAACGGTTCAACCATTTTTATTTTCCACGATTCTGCAAATGGTATTTCCATAATAAAATATTTTTTAAATGATTATTAAATTGATTAATGAATAACAAATAATTATTTTCTTTTCTATAAAAAAACGAAATCAAACCCCGCTCCAAGGCAAGAGAAATGTATAGTGGGAATTACAAGGAAAAACTGTCTCTCTCCTTTATATTAAGGTAGATATTGGCAATGTCTGATATGTATGAAAAAGAATTCATCACAAAAAAATCCGCTTGATGTTTGCAAAATTACAAAAACGGACAATATTCACCAAACTTTTTCACAAAAAAATATAAAATTTGTTAATTTTGCCACATCGTTTGTAACTTTTTTGCATGTTTATTTGTTATACAAGAAAACAAAAGACAAAAAAACTGTTTGAAGACTCCATGACAGAAAGAGAATACAACCTTTGTGTAGAACAATACTCCGACAGGGTGTTTGCCTATCTTGTGAAGAATATGCAAGATGAGGATTCTGCCAAAGATGTTCTGCAGGACAGTTTTGTAAGTCTTTGGAACAACAGGCAAAAGGTGGAAACGGAGAAATCGAAATCATTTCTTTTTACGGTTGCCCACAACTATATGGTCAATACTTTTCAATATAACAAACTGAGGCAGAAAACCATTGTGGCAGAAGAAATGACGGAAGACAGGAATTTTGAGAACAGGGATTTTATAAACTATCTGACTAATCTGCTTACTCCAATTATGAAAGAATGTCTGCTGTTGAGGGACTTGGAAGGCTTTGCCTACAGAGAGATTGCCCAGATGCTGGAAATAACAGAAGAGAAGGTGAAGGTGAATATCTTTCGTGCAAGAGTGAAAATGAAACAATATGTGCTTAATATGGATAAGGGGGAAGAAAAATGGGAAAAATAAACAGAGACAACATAGAAGCCTGGCTATTGGATTTGGCAGAAGGAAGCATAAACGAGGCAGATGAAAAGGAAGTGCTTGCCTTTTTGGAACAAAATCCCGAATACAAGGAACTGCTGGCTTTGTATGACAAAGACTTTGTTTTACAGCAGGAGGAGTCTATAATCTTTGAAGACAAAGAATCTTTGAAACACAAAGCCGTATTCCCTCTATGGAGAAAAATTGTCTATGTTTCTCTTTATGCTGCTGCGGTTATCCTACTTCTTATGTTACTAAAGCCGACAAAAGAATCAATAACAGATACAGCGGAACATTCTTCTCCTGTTGCAAGACAAGAAAAGAATGTGGCTGAACCAGACAAAGAGACTCCTTTGGTAAAAGAAAGTGTATTTACCCCTGAAAAAAAGGGGAAAACCACAGGCTTAAAACGTGCTTCCCTTGTCTATGAGGAAGAAAAAACAGTCGTTGCTCCCAAAGATGAGGAGCATTGCTCGGACATGGTTGCAAAGCAAGAGCCTACAGAAGAAAATATTGCAAAGAATACAAATCTTATTGCCCAGAATACAACAGCAAGCAACAAGACAGTCAATGACACTGTATATATAGTATATATAGGAGACAGAAAACAAACCTATGCGGAACGCTTTTCTTACTTTGTGGAAAAATATACCGACATAAATCTTGCTCCTGCCATCAGTTTTATTCGCCAGGCAAAAGGCAAGGTGAAAGAAACAAAAAACAAGTACTTGAAAATTTAACAACAAAAAAATATAGAAAGATGAAAAACACATTTGTAAAAAATTTGGTTCTTGGTCTTTTATTATTGGGACTAAGCGGAGCAAAAGCACAAGAGTATTTTGCCTATAATGATGTAAAGATAAAAGGAGACACCATAAAAATCGTTCATAACGGAGACACAACCATTATTGTCAATCCTAATATGAAAAGTTACAAAATGGACACAACGATTGTTGTGGGCAACGACACAACCTTTATCAGAAAAATGTTCTTTGATACCACCATAGTAGATGATCTTGGAGACGATTGGGAGATATATGGTAACTGGAACTCTGATAATTGGGGCGACAAAGTAGGAGAATGGGGCGACAGAATGGGAGAAATGTTTGACAGAATAGGAGAAATGTTTGAAGACCGATTTGATGATTGGGACAGAGTTGAAAGGTATTCTACAGATGGCAAGACAGAGAAATATTCTTCAAAAACCAAGAAGAAAGGTCATACATTCTGGAGTCATGACTTTAGCTTGCAATTGAGTTATGGCCCTTTGTCGTGGAGCAGAATGAATAGCAGTGATGATTTGTTTTCCTCTCCTTCTGGTGATTATGCTTTGAAGTTTTGGAGTGGTCAAAGATGGATGATGGGATTTTATACTACTTTCTTCCCTAAAGCATGGGTAAGCGTGCATACAGGAGTCTTATATCAGAGCGATGTGTTCAAATTCAGAAACAATGTGGATTGGGATGGTAACGCAACAGAGAAAATAACCTCAACAAATGTTTCTAATGAATCAAAGATTGTAGCAAGATATGTAGATATTCCTTTGATACTTGGAATTAATATAGGAAAAGCATGGAAGAGCAGTTTTTCTTTGGATATGGGTGTAATAGGAGGACTGAATTTCAGAACATCCCATACAGGTTTCAAAACCAATTACGATGACAATGGCAAACATGTAGAGGAAAGCTGGGGAACAGCCTACAAAAATTTCAACAAACTAAAACTTGACGCCCACTTAGGATTGAACTGGAACGGATTTCAGATATATTGTGAACAGGCTATCACTCCTTTGTTCAAAGATAATACAGAAAGCAAAGTGTATCCATTCTCCTTTGGTATTATGATAGGACTGTAGAAGAAGATTTTTTCATTGTTTTTTAGCATATTCATGTAGTGTTGCGGTAACAGGGAAAATGTTACCGCTTTTTATATTTTTAATTTCTTGAAAGAAATTCTTTAGTTCATAAAAAAATATTAACTTTGCAATCTGAAACATAAAAAAAATAAATAGTACTATGCAATTCAATGTATCAATAGACATCATGCCTTTGAAAGCTTTGTTGGATCCACAAGGAAAGGCAGTTACTTCTTCAATGAAAAACATAAACATTACAAATATTGATAATGTAAGAATAGGGAAACATATAACAATGACAATAGAGGCAAAAGACGAAAAAGAAGCTCAGGCTTCTGCCGAAAAAGCTTGCAAAGAGTTGTTGTATAATCCCATAATGGAGAGCTTTGAGATAAACATTATAAAATAATTGTAAATTGATTGACAAAAAAGAATAGTATTCTTGGCACCAATCAATGAATCCTAAAGATATTTTAATAGAAGACTACAATTATCCTTTGACGGAAGAGAGGATAGCAAAGTATCCTTTGAAGCAAAGAGATAATGCGAAGCTTTTGTGTTTTGACGGTAGGGAAATAACAGACGAAGTTTTTTCTTCCCTGCCTCGTCTGTTGGAAAAAGAAGAGACTCTTTTGCTGTTCAACGATACAAAAGTTATCTATTCACGTCTGTTTTTTCATAAGACTTCTGGAGCAAAGATAGAAATATTTTGCCTTGAACCGTTTGAACCAAATGATGTTCAGCTTGCTTTTACTAAAAAAGACAAAGTAGTTTTCCGTTGCCTTGTAGGAAACAACAAAAAATGGAAAGATGGCCTGCTTTCTGCGTCAAAAACAACAGAAGGCAAGGAAATAACTCTGAAAGCAAAACGTCTACAGGCAGATAATGACTGCTGGCTTATAGAATTTAAATGGAATGCAGAGAAAAGTTTTGCGGAGATAATGGATTTGTTTGGCGTTGTCCCTCTTCCTCCTTATCTTCACAGAGAATCCAACGAAGAAGACAAACAAGACTACCAGACAATATATGCGAACTATGACGGTAGTGTTGCCGCTCCTACAGCAGGACTTCATTTTACAGACAGGACTTTTGAAGACCTGAAGAAAAGAAGCATAAAAACAGACTTTGTTACTCTGCATGTGGGTGCTGGAACATTCAAGCCTGTAAGCACAGAAAAGATTGGCGGACATGCAATGCATACAGAGAAGATATTTGTTCCAAAACATGTGATAAGAAACCTGCTGGAATACGAAAACAAAACGATAATCTGTGTAGGGACAACTTCTGTACGCACAATAGAAAGCCTTTATTGGTATGGAAGAAAGATAATAGAAAACAACGGCAACTGTCTTGATTTGGATATAAAACAATGGCAACCATACGAAAATATGACAACAGATATTTCTGCCAAAGAGTCCTTGCAGGCAATATTGCAAATGATGGAAAAAGAGAAAATGGATTATCTTTCAGGTCAGACACAATTGATTATCGCTCCTTCATATAAATATAGAATAATAAAGGGAATGGTTACAAACTTCCACCAACCAAAAAGTACTTTGCTCCTTTTGGTAAGTGCTTTGATAGGGGAAGATTGGAAAAAAATTTACAAGCACGCCATGGAAAACGAATACCGCTTTCTTTCCTATGGAGATGCCTGCCTGTTTTTGAAACAATAAGAACAGAAAACAAAAAAAACTTGTTATATGAAAAAAATAGTATTAATAATGGCCTTGTTTGTAGGCCTTACAACATTAAATGCACAACAAAAAATGAGTAAAAAGAATTTTGAAAACAGCGCTGTTATCACTCCGTTGCCTGTTCTGATAATAGCAACTTATGATGCAAACGGAAATCCTGATGCAATGAATGCAGCATGGGGAGGACAATGTGGCCCAAAACATATAACTTTTGAGCTATCCTCCCATCAAACAACAGAGAATATTAAGTTAAAACAAGCTTTTACTGTCTCTTTTGCAGACAAAAAGCATGTTGTTGAAAGCGATTACTTTGGAGTTATCTCTGCAAAAAAAGAACCTAACAAAATAGCAAAAGCAGGCATGAGTGTAACAAAAAGTAAATTTGTGGATGCCCCTGTTATAAATGAATATCCTCTGACAGTGGAATGCAAGGTTGTTCTTTTTGAAGAAGATGAGAATGGAGGTGCAAGAATTATTGGAGAAATAGTAAACATGCAGGCAGATGAAAGCATTCTGGATAAAGACGGAAAGATAGACTTGGACAAACTTCAGCCTATAATGTATGACAGCAGCAAACACTACTATAGAGTTATAGGAGAAAAAGTAGGCAATGCTTTCTCAGACGGAAACAAACTGAAAAAATAACATACCGTTATTACAAAAAAGGAAAGCACTTATAAGTTGTCTTATAAGTGCTTTCCTTTTTTTTATGAAAAGTAATACTATAATTTCTTGTCAGCTACTTCCCTACCTGCTCTTAATGCCTGAATATTTGCTTCAACAACGGCATCACCTTTTCTTGCGAAGTTTTGACGAACAGCATCTTCCAGCTTGGCAAGATCTATCTTAAGATATTTGCTTGCGGCTCCCAAGACGACCATATTTGTTCCCTTTGGATTGTTGACATCCTTTGCTATCTGGTCAGCATCAAATATGATATGGTTAGGGAATTTTTCTATTTCTTTTGTGATTGTTTCCATATCAGGATAGTTTGGAATGTTCACAAAAGGATTTTGGTTTGTTATAATCCAGCCTGTTTTCTTGTTAAGGAAATTAACATAACGCAAAGCTTCCATTGGCTCAACAGAAAGTATTATATCACATTCTCCTTCTGGGATAAGGTCAGAAGCAATAGGCTCGTCAGACAAACGAAGGTGAGACTGTACGTCTCCACCCCTTTGGCTCATTCCGTGAGTCTCTGCTTGTTTCATATACATACCCATTTCCAAGGCTGCTTTTGAAATGATGGCTGCACTGCTCAATGCTCCCATACCACCAACGCCACAAAGTATAATGTCTATCTTCATTGTCTATTTTTTTATTTTGGTTATTACTGTTTTATCTTTTATTAACGTTGATGGACTTTAAATTATTTTATAAAACATCTTTTATTGTTCAATTTTTTATCCAGAATATTTTGGATTGATTTCTTAGAAGTTGATTTATAAGGCTTTTAGGATATCAACAAAGAACAAATTTTTAGGATTACAAGTCTAAAAAAACCTTATTGATAAGCTTATTTCCCCATTTGAAAAATTTTCTATACTTTTGCAAGATAAATTCTTTGGAGAAACAATGAGCAATATAGTAGCAATAGTAGGAAGACCTAATGTAGGCAAATCAACACTTTTCAACCGTTTGACAGGAAGCAAGACAGCAATAACCGACCCTACTTCCGGCGTAACGAGAGACAGAAACTATGGCAAGAGCAACTGGAACGGCAAGGAGTTCTCTGTGATAGACACAGGCGGTTATATGCAAGGAGGAGACGATGCCTTTCAAGATGAAATCTGCGATCAGGTCCGTTTGGCCATTGATGAGGCAGACGTAATCCTTTTCCTTGTGGATACCAAAGAAGGTCTTACTGCTATGGACGAAGAAATTGCAGACCTTTTGCGAAGAAGCAGAAAAAAAACTCTTTTGGTTGCCAACAAGGTAGATACTTTCCAGAAATCACTTACAACTCCAGAGTTCTACTCTCTTGGTTTGGGAGAAATATATTCTATCTCTGCAGCCAACGGAAGCGGAACAGGAGAGCTGTTGGACGAACTTGTCAAGGATTTTATGGACGAGGAGACTTTCACAGACGAAGAAGCTGACCTGCCTCACTTGGCTGTGGTTGGCAGACCCAACGTTGGCAAGTCCTCTTTCATCAATATGATTACCGGACAGCAGAGAAACATAGTAAAAGACCTTGCCGGCACAACAAGAGACAGCATAAACACACGCTACAACCTGTTTGGCTTTGATTTTATACTTGTGGATACGGCAGGACTTAGGAAAAAGAACGCCGTAAAAGAAAACATAGAGTTCTATTCCACCATGCGTGCCATCAGAAGCATAGAAACAAGCGATGTTTGCATAGTAATAGTGGATGCAACGGAAGAGTTCTCGGCCCAAGACCTGAACATATTCTCGCTCTGTGAAAGAAACAACAAAGGAATAGTGCTCGTGGTGAACAAATGGGACAAAGTGGAGAAAGAGACCAACACAATGAAAGACTACGAAGCAAGAATAAGAGAAAGAATTGCTCCTTTTGTGGATGTGCCTATTGTGTTTACTTCTGTTATCAACAAACAAAGAATCTTCAAGGTTCTGGAAGAAGCACGCCAAGTCTTTGAAAACCGCAAAAAACAGATACCTACCAGCAGGCTGAACGAAGACTTCCTGCCTATAGTAAAGGAACAGAACCCTCCACCTGAGTACAAAGGCAAGAGAGTCAAGGTAAAATACATAACACAGCTGAAGACCCCTTATCCGCAGTTTGTCTTCTATTGCAACCTGCCACAGTATGTCAAACAGGACTATATCCGCTTTATTGAAAACAGGATAAGACAGTTCTACAACTTTACAGGTGTGCCTATAAAGGTATATTTCAGGGAAAAATAGCAGAAAGTCTTATCTCCAAATGCTGAAAAAATTCTTTGAGAAGCGACCTGTTCTTCTGCCGCTTATCGTTTTGATGCTCCTGATTGTGGTATATGACAGCTGTTTCCCTGTCGTATTATTCAGAAACCATTATGTAAAACATCTGAACGAAGATACACGAGAGTTTAAATATGTTATAAAGTCCAAACCAAAACAGACCAGAAAAGGCAATCACCTTTCCTATACGGCAAAGGTTGTTTCCTATTACGACAAAGGGGATAGTCTTTGGCACAAATGCACAGGTGATATAAAAATATATATACCCAGAAAAGACAAGTCAGACAAAGAAAACCCTGTTCTCTCTTTCTCGGATACAATAATAAGCAACAACCGTTTGAACACCATAAAAAACTTTGACACTTCTTTTGATTATGTACGGTATATGAAGCATCAAAGGATTTATCATTCTGTTTTTGCAAACGATTTTCAACTTTTCAGACGGGAAAAAACAAGCACGGTATTTGAATTATCCTTTGATATAAACAGCAGGCTAAGAAACATAATACAGTCTTCGGGTTTAAACAAACGACAGTCTTCCATTGCGGTTGCGATACTTTTGGGAGACAAGACAGAAATGAGCGATGAGGTTAGACAATCTTTCAATAGCGTTGGTTTGGCACACATTCTCTGCGTATCGGGTTTGCATATAATGATAATAATAGGTTTTTTCAGTTTTCTTTTTCAGTGGATTTTGCCGGCAAACCTCAAATGGTTATACATAAAGCAGATTATTCTTATCCTATTTTCGTGGATAATCGCATTTATTGTGGGATTGACACCGTCTTCCATGAGAGTTGCAGGCATGTTGAGCCTTCTTTTTGTTGGAGAACTTGTATCTCACAACACTGACAGAATAAATATTCTGATACTTACAGCATTTCTTTTTCTGATACTAAATCCTTTGATATTGTTTAGTGTAAGTTTTCAACTGTCTTTTCTTGCTGTTTTTGGGATACTTGCCCTTAAACCCCATATCAATGGTTTTCTAAATAGATATATAGCATACAAAGCATACAAAAGAAGCAATATGCTCGGAAAAATTTTGTCTCCTGTCTGCAGTAATGTTTCCACTACATTGTCTGCCCAGATTTTTTGCCTGCCTCTGCTTTTCTGGTACTTCAAGTCTTTTCCTGTCCTGTTTTTGTTAGTCAATCTTGTTGCCATTCCTTTGGCTCAGATAATACTTATAAGCCTTACTGTCTTCTTGTTTGTAAGCCATGTGCCGATACTCTCTTTATTGCTTACATATATCCTGAAAATTGGTACAGATATATTGTTTTATGTGGCAGAATGGGGAAGCAGGCTGTTTTGAAGTTGCTTTCCTGTTGGCATAACAAAAGTTTTTCTCCGCCATACAAGTATCCTCTTTTGCCAAAGCTTGTCTTTTTGTTGCCACTTCAAGTCTTTGTGGTGAAAAAAACTATTTTTTTAACTAAAAAAAACTATTTTTTTGCATGAAAAAAATAGTTTTTTTCGGCATAAAAACGAAGATTGGCAAAATTATATCTTGAGGTGGCTGAAGTTTTCCCCCTTTTGGCTGTAAGAATATCAAGATTGCCTGCAGTATTTGAAATTTTTTGACAATAAAAACCAAGAAACAGCGTTATCATTTTAATTTTTAATACAAATAAATTATGAAACAGATTATAGAATGCGTGCCTAATATCAGCGAAGGCAACAATGAAAATATCATAAACCAAGTTGTAGCCGAGATTGAAAAGGTGGAAGGTGTAAAACTTCTTGATGTTGATCCCGGCAAGACGACAAACCGTACTGTAATCACTTTTGTAGGTGAGCCTGAACAGGTTTGCGAGAGTGCATTCCTTGTAGTGAAGAAAGCTCAGGAACTTATAGACATGAGAGGTCATCATGGCGACCACCCACGTTTTGGTGCTACAGACGTTTGTCCGCTTATTCCTGTGGCAAACATAACAATGGAAGAAGTTGTTGAGTATGCAAGAAAGCTGGCTCAAAGAATAGCAACAGAACTGGAGATACCTGTTTATTGCTACGAAAGTGCTGCTTTCAAACCTGAAAGAAAGAACCTTGCAGTCTGCCGTCAGGGGGAATACGAAGCCCTAAGCAACAGAATATCCACAGAAGACCAGGCTCCTGATTTTGGTCCTAAGGTATGGAATGAAAAAGTGGCTAAGAGCGGAGCAACTGCTGTAGGAGCAAGAGATTTCCTTTTGGCAGTAAATTATAACCTGAATACAACATCCACACGTAGAGCAAACGCTATTGCCTTTGATGTAAGAGAAAAAGGAAGAAAGATGCGTGAAGGTGGAAAACCTACAGGCAAAGTTATTCTTGACGAAAACGGCAAAGCAAAATGGCAGCCGGGGACTCTAAAAGGTACAAAAGCTATAGGTTGGTATATAGAAGAATATGGAATAGCTCAGGTATCAATGAATATAACCAATGCCAATGCAACTCCTTTGCATGTATGTTTTGATGAAGTATGTGAAAAAGCAGCAAAACGCGGCGTAAGGGTTACAGGAGTGGAAATAGTTGGACTTGTTCCTAAGAAAACTCTTATAGATGCAGGAAAGCACTATCTTGCAAAACAACAGAGAAGTCTTGGAGTAGATGAAGAGACTCTTGTAAAGATAGCTGTAAAGTCAATGGGCTTGGACGACTTGAAACCTTTCAATCCAAAGGAAAAAGTTATTGAATATATGATAGAGGACAACTCTACCAAGAAACTTATAGACCTTACCTGCAAAGGCTTTGCCAACGAGACAGCATCTGAAAGTCCTGCTCCTGGAGGTGGAAGCATCTCTGCATACGTAGGTTCTCTTTCTGCTGCCCTTGCAACAATGGTGGCAAACCTTTCTTCCAACAAACCAGGCTGGGACGACAGATGGAAAGAATTCTCAGACATAGCAGAAAAAGGTCAGATGTTGAAAGACGAACTTCTACATCTTGTTGATGAAGACACAAATGCTTTCAACAAGATAATGAATGCTTTCGGCTTGCCTAAGAAAACAGACGAAGACAAGGCAAAGAGACAGCAGGCTATTCAGGATGCAACAAAATATGCAATAGAAGTGCCTTTCAAAACTTTGCAACGCTCTTTTGATTGTTTTGAAATCTGCAAACAGATGGTTGAGACAGGCAATCCAAACTCTGTAACCGACGCTGCAGTAGGTATCCTTTGTGCAAGAACAGCTTGTATCGGTGCTTTCATGAATATGAAAATCAACTGCGGAGACTTGGAAGATAAAGCTTTTGTGGAAGATATTCTTGCAAAAGGTCAGAAACTTGTAGATGAGGCTTGCAAAATAGAACAAGAATACACAGCCAAGGTTATGGAAATGATAAGCAAATAACATAAACTCCTTGATAAAAAACACTAAAAAGAGAATATCGCAAGAAGCTGTTGCTTCTTGCGATATTCTCTTTTATCTGTTGTCTATGGATTTATCTTGACAGCTTTGTGTAAGTTGCACTGTAGGCACCCTGTCCAAGTTCCACAGGAGCATATTCTCCACTTAACAACATAGTGTTTCCGTTTATGCTGTAAGTAAAAGGAACAGCAAAGCCAGGGCCACCATGTCTTGGAGTAATGTAGATATTGTTTCCGCTAAGAGTGAAATCAAAATCATTGTTTTCTGTTACTCCTTCATCGTTTATTATTCCTGAGAAATTGGAATAGATAGTTATTATTATGTTTCTTGTAACAGTATTGCCTCCTATTGTATGTGTGGTTGCCTGCCAAGAACCTACCATATTAGCAGGGACTGTTGTTGCAGGAGAAGATGATTTCTTTTTGAAAGTACCTACAAATGTTCCTTCCATGCTTTGTCCGGGGACACCTTGACCTACAATACTCATAATGTCTCCTCTTATATCATATTGATATGTGTAAGTGTTGCCGTTGATAACAAGTTTAAAAATGTTACCTGTTGTGGAAAACTCAAACTCGTCTTTCTTGTTAGGATTATCTGCAAAATAGGAATATCCTGTTCCGTTTGATTTCAGTTCCAAATCAAAATAGGTTCCAAGGTCTTCTCCATTAAGCTCCATACTTACTGTTTCCCAAGTGCCTACTACTTTACTATCAACACTTGTGTTTTCATCATCGTCATCATCATTGCAGGCTGCAAAACTGAAAGCCATTGCTGATGCCATAACAACGAACATAATCTTTTTGAAAATCTTTTTCATTTTTTTAAGTTTTTTATAATTAACAATTAATTGAACGGTGCAAAGTTATAATTATAAAATTTAATTAACAAATATTTCTTAAAAAAAATGCAAATATTTTATTTGGGAGGGGTAAAACGTTTATAATTAATAGCAAAAAAAAAAGGATTGGAAAACTTTCTCTCCAATCCTTTTTTTTCTTTTTTTTGTTTAGTTGTCAAAGATTATTTCTCCAGTTTCTGTGCTATAAACAAACTGTCCAAAGTCTTTCAAACCGTTTTTATTTACTATCATGGTATAAGTCATACCTTTCTTGACTATCACTTCAAATTTATCTGCCTTGTAGTTTCCTATGGCTGCATTCTTGAAAGTAAGGACAGCGTTGTCAAGTATTTGTCCTTTCTCATCAAAAGCACGT
Organism: uncultured Bacteroidaceae bacterium; assembly: GCA_964639765.1. GTDB lineage: Bacteria > Bacteroidota > Bacteroidia > Bacteroidales > P3 > Scybalousia_A. Next base: position 17,921 of record CAZXEN010000026.1, on the reverse strand, counting down.
TCCTTGTCTTTGAAGTCATCTTTGGTAATTCTTCCTGTCAATAAGAACTTAGTAGCCTGATCCCAATCCAAAACAGCAGCATCTCTGTATCTTTCATCATAGATAGCAGGTACGGCAGCACCGTTAAGAATGATGTAAAGCTGTGCTTTGTTGCCGTCTATCATGGTTATCTTTATGTGATTGTCTGTATATATAATAGGTATGTCTGTAACAGGAGCAGGTTTATTGTCAGAAACTATATCAACAATATGGCTTTTTAGACTTGCATCTGTCAGAGAATCTTTTACAGACTGAGGAACATAGTCTGTTCTAAGAATACGAAATTCCGTTCTTCTGTTCAACTGATGCGCTGCTTCTTTTTCTCCTTTGGTTTTCAAAGAGTTTATATAAGCATCTGTAAGGGTTATCCCTTTAGGAAATTTATATGTCTTGCCATCATAGGTTGCGTATGTTTCCCGCATAAGTGTTCTTGGAACTCTGTCTCCATAACCTTTGGCTATCATACGTCCTGGTTCTATTCCTCTTGCCTGTAGAAAATCTACCACACTTTCTGCTCTTCGCTGGGAAAGAGTGTCATTGGTAAGAGTAACAAAAGGTCTTGAATCTGTATGGGAACCAAGTTCTATAACATACGTAGGATTGTTGACAAGAATAACCAAAAGGTCTGAAAGAGAATCCTGATATTGGTCCTGCAAATCCCATTTTGCCAAATCATAACGTATCTCAGGAAGAACGACAGGGTCTTTTGGTATAGGCATCAAACGGAAATTATGAACAAGGTCTTTGCTTGTCGTCAATCCCATAGTGCTTTCTGTACCTTCTGTATTCATGTAATCTATCTGGGATACCTGTATCTTGTAATTTACGTTGTATTTTATCTGTTCTTTGTTGAACTCGTATTTTCCTTCGTTGTTTGTACGGGTTTCTATTTGCGAACGGTCATCTCCAATAAGTCTTACTCTTGCTCCGGAAACAACCTGCATGCTTTTATCATTTCTTACCTCACCGCTAAGAGTGAAAAACATAGGAGCGCGATAGAAAGAATAGATATCATAGCCTCCTGTTCCTCCGTCTCTGTTGGAAGAAAAGTATCCGCTTTCCTCTGCAGCAAGACTCTCGTCTTCATTATAGTTATATATAAGTCCTATTTCATCAAAAGGAGTATTGATAGGATAACCCATATTTTGAGGCTCAGACCATTCTCCGTCTTCAAGGCGAGAAACAAAAATATCATAACCTCCTAATCCTTTTAATCCGTCGGAAGAATAATACAAACGGTCGTTTCCTCTAAGAACAGGAAATTCTTCCTTACCTTCTGTGTTTATAAGTTTTCCAAGATTGGTAACATTGCCAAAAGGTTCATTGACATTGTTACGTGTTGCCTTCCATATATCATAGTCTCCCTCTCCACCAGGACGGTTGGAAGAGAAATAAATTGTAAGTTCATCGCTTGTTACAGCAGGGTGGAAATAGTTGTAGGCAGTATCTCCAAGGTCCAACATTACAAAAGCTTCTGCTTGTTCATTATCCTTGGAAGCTTTGCTTGATTTGTCTTTGGTATCTTTTTTATCCTTGGGAACAGTTGTCTTCTTTCCTCCTTTTGTTTTGGCAGGTTCAATAGGAGAAGTGTATATCGCACAGTTTATCTGCATATTCTTCTTGATATTACATCTTGAAAAATAATAATGAGTGGTATTCCCATTTGTTATCTTTATAAACTCACCCTCATTTGCAGCAGTATTAAGCCCTGCAAGAGAAAGTTCAGAACCGTCTCCAAATGTTCCATTCTTTAATTTTGAAGCCTGATAGATATTGGAAAAATATTCTCCTGTCCAGGCATCTTTATCCTTGCTTTCAGAATTGTTGCGTGAAGAAGTAAAGGTAATAGCCTGACATTCTACAGCATTGTCCCAAGAAGGTTTCCAATCATTCCATTCTGTGTTCAGATTTTTTTCTTCTTTTATTTCGTGCTTTGTAGGGTTTGCCATCATTTTCTTTGCAAAGGCAATACTTTCCAAACGTCTTTTTGCCAAAGCATCATCTGGAACCAATTTAAGATACTCCTTATAGTTGTATTCCGCATTATCCCAATCGGAAAGAAATCTTTGGAAATCTGCCATATAAAGATATATACGAGGCTGTGTCTGGTAGTATTTTGCTTTCACCAGACGCTGATAAGTCTTTATGGCTTTTTCTTTTTCGTCTAAATACCTGTAACACTCTGCTTTTTGAAACAATATCCTGTCTTTTTCCTGACGGTTTGCCTTCACTTTTGAGTAGGCTTTATCATATAAATCCACAGCAATAAGATATTGTTTACTGTTAAAAGCTTCGTCTGCTTTTTGTGTAAGACTTTGTTTTTGAGCAAAAAGACTTATTGCTATAGTAACAGTCGCCAAAAATACAAATAACTTCTTTATATTCATTTTGTTTAAGATTTCTTTACAATTTATTCTGCTTTTATACGTAATTATAAGGTCGCAAAGTTACAAATTTTTTTTGTTTTCTTAATAAAATTTCCCAAAAATATCTTAAAACATGTTTTTTCAGCAATAGATTTCATCCAAAAACACACAGAAAAAAGAAAATGTTGTAATTTTGCGACAAATTCAAAAGAATATTCTTTATTTATAAACCAAAAAAGTAGTTTTTGATGATTGACAAGAAAACTAATAAGCGGTTGGCAAAGAGTCTGAAGACAAAGACAAGAAAACCTTCTTTCTTGGCTCGCTATAACAGAAAAAAACTCCTTGCCAAGCTGACAGGGGCTCTGAGAAAGGAGCAAGTAAAACATCTGTGGCTGCATCAGGATTTTGTTTCTGCTGTTGAAAAGAAACCTAAGACTATCGTGGCTTATGCAGAATTTGACAACAAAGCTTCAGAAGGAATAGCCAACAGCGTGGATGGAAGAATGGATGAAATATTCCCAAAGTACAAGGTTAATGTTATCAACGTCAATAGCCTTCTCCCTGCGATAAAAGAATCTATTTTCAAAGAACTGACACAAGTCTTTTAAGAAAAAACCCTGTATGAAAATCTCTGCAACCATTATCACTCTCAACGAAGAGAAAAACATCGCAAAATGTCTGGAGAGTCTGCGTGATGTTGTTGATGAGATAATAGTTGTAGACAGTCTTTCCACAGACGGAACACAGGAAATTTGTGAAAGGTATGGAGTAAAATTCTTCTCACAGGCTTTTCTTGGCTACACAAAACAGAAAAACTTTGCTGCTTCTTTTACAACAAACGATTATATCCTTAATATTGATGCTGATGAATACCTTTCTGAGGGGCTGAAGACAAGTATTCTGAGCCTGAAACAGACAGATAATCCTTTGAAAGCCTATTATGTAAAAAGGCTTAACAACTTCTGGGGTCATTGGATAAAGACCTGTGGATTGTATCCCGACAAACAACTGCGAGTGTACAACAAAAACTACGGCGAATTTCAAGGGCAGTATGTCCATGAAGGTGTCTGTATGCAAAAAGATTGTGAAATCGGTCTGCTAAAAGGCGACTTGATGCACAAAACCTTCGCAGACAAGGAGAGTTTCGCAGCCCAGCAAAAGAAATATGCAGGACTAAAGGCAAAAGAGTATGCAGAAAAAAACAAGAAAACCTCTTTGCCAATAATATTTCTGAAAGTCGCTTGGCGTTTTTTCAAGAATTATATCCTGCAAAGAGGTTTTCTCAGCGGAAAAACAGGGCTGTTTATCTGCAAAGAATATGCCCTGTACGAATATAGAAAATACCATTACTGAATCTTCAAGTCCTTATTAATCGGTTGCAGACTTTCCCGCAATTGCTATTAACTTTTTTTCTTTATTCTGCTTTCCTGACTTTCAATCCCGAACCTTTTAAGTTAGGTAGTTTGTATCCAAGTTTGAACAAAAGAATCTGGGTCGTTCTTTCTGATGATTCTGCCTCAAGTATGTTACATATTGAAGATGATGTGAAAGCTTTTTGCCACGCAAATTCAAGATTAACCCTATTTATCCAGAAACCTATTCCGACGTTTATTCCTATATCAAACCTGTCTCCAAACGACCTGCTGTCATATTCATATTCGCCATCGTGATCAGAGCCATCACGGTATTCCTCATAAGCACTGTAATCAAAACCTAAATACGGCCCCAGATGAAGATCAAAAGAAAACCAGCGTGAAAGACCTATATCTATACCTATATTGGGAGACCACTGTATATTATGACCTGAATAATTGTGATAATCATAATCTGTTCTGAAAAATCTATGTCCAAGACCAAAATCCATTCCCCAATAAGGCTTTAAACTTATTCTTTCACTATAGATTTCTACAAAAAGTTTTCTAAAGCCTACATCAAATTTATAAACAGTCCAGTCGTAAGAATCATAAGAATAAGCTTCATTCATGCCCAATCCTGCTTTGATATACCAGTTGCTCAGTTTCTTTTGTTTCTGTTCCTTATATTTTACAACGGTCTTGTTGCTTGAGGATTTTACAACCTGCGCATTTGCTGCTGAAACAACAACGACAAAGCACAATAACACTAATATTCTTTTCATAATAAACCCCTTTCGTTTATTTGTCTTTATATGGATCTTCCACTTTTACGTTGTAGTACCTGTTGGCTCTCATCCATGTAGAATCCTTTGCCTCAAGAGGTTTCCAATTAGTGAAGCTGCCAAGATAACCTGTAACAGTAAGTTCATAATAGGCATTTTCGCCCTCACCCACTCTTTCAAAATTGAAGATAGGGGCAACTATCATATCAGCATCGTGTTTTTTGCTCGAAAGATAAAGCCCTCTGTTTTGGATGGTTTCCAAATCGCCTCCAAAGTCTGAATACTGCTGGAGAGAAAACTTCCATTTGTCTTCTATCTTGACGTTCCCTACCTGCACATCTGCCACTACCGGTCGGATAATGGCTGTTGCCACTGCCTGAGTTTCCTTGCTTCTGAATCCTGATCCTTCTGTGAATCAATCTGTACATAATTTGCTGTACTGCCACAGGCTGCCATTATGAAGGCGATGCCTAAAAAGTAAAATACTTTTTTCATTTTCTTAATTTTTTAAAGTTTATAACTGAATTTACCTAAAGACATAAAAACAAGTCGTGGAACTTTTTACGATACTTCACAAGGTTTTCCACGACCTTCTACATTTACATAACAAAGCCCACGATTTAACACGTGAGCGCCTTTGACTTTGTCCTTCCAATGTAGAATTGTTACTCTGTTTATGTGGAATTTTGTGAAGTAACAGACCGAAATCTAACGCTTTTTTTTCTATGTCAAAAGAATAATTTCTACAATTATTCATTTGCAAAGATAGTATTTATTTTGAAAAAAAAGAAAAATGCACGAAAATTTTTATTTTCCCATTATAAATATCACCACTTTCAATACAGAATCTGAATATTGGAAAAGAAATCTTTGCCTTAGTAAAAAACTCTTGGTTTTAGCGAAAAAAGTCTTGATCTTTTTTGCTGAAATCCTAATCTTTTTACCCAAAAGAGTTGATCTTTTTCAAAAAAGTCCTGATGTTTGTAAAAAATGCTGACTCGTCGTAAAAAACGGAGTTCTTACTTCCTTGTACCGAGTTGGTGTGATTTGTTACCTTTAGTAGGAGGGAGTATAAAAGAATGGTTTCTGCATACTTTTTACAACCTAAATTCCCAAGCGTTACAGTTACACTTGTTACAGTTGAAAAAAAAGGATAGTCCTCACTTACTCTCTTTTCTTAATTAATTATTACAATTAATTAATAATATATGTATAAGAAAGAAGAGATACCCCCTTAAATTCTTTCTGTAACAACTGTAACTGTAACGCTAAACGAATAACAAAAAAAAGAATAATAGATGTAAAATAAATAAAAATAACATATTATAAAACAGTTTTGCTGAAGATTACATCACCAAAAACTCTTCTCCTAAAAGGTATAACCTTGGAAAAGGAACAAAATGTATCAAAATTTTGCTCTTTTTGGTATCAAAAACACATACAAGGCCTATTGTTTTATACTTTTTTCTGCACTTTTAGCAAATTCTGGTGATTCTGAAATTCAGTATCCATGCTTTATTTGCAGGGATTTAGTAGGTAAAAACGCCTATCCTGTTGCAAAAAGCAGGGGTAAAAAGGAAATTAATGACCATATTCGCAAAGAAAATATATACGCATAAGCCTTACTTCCTCTTCTGTGTATTCATCGTAGCCAAGTTCGTCCATGACTTCCTGAATATCGTCTGTCTCCATTTCTTTCAGGCATTCAAGTATTTCTTCCTGATGATAAGGATCTACGGCTTCGTTGATATAATATGAAATATCCAACTTGGTTCCGGAAGAAATGATAGTCTCTATCTCTGTCAATAGTTCTTCCATTGTAAGACCTTTGCCTTGAGCAATATCTTCCAAGGCAAGTTTTTTATCTATGCTTTTAATGATATAAACTTTCAAGCCGCTTTTGTTGACAAGACTTTTGACAATCATTTCCTGTGGCTTTTCTATATCATTATCTTCCACATATCTTTTTATAGTATCGCAAAACGCCTGACCATATTTCTTGGCTTTGGCTTCTCCCACTCCGACAATGTTTTTCATTTCTGTTATCGTGGTAGGATATTGAACAGTCATATCACTCAAAGAGCGTTCCTCAAAAATAACATAAGGAGGGAGCTTTTCTTTCTGGGCAATGGAGTTCCTAATATCTTTGAGGATAGAGAACAATACGCTATCAACAGCAGACCCTTCTGCAGAAGAACTCATTATTGCATCGTCGTCGGCAGTGTCTTCGTTGTAGTCGTGGTCTTCCGGAACAAGTATATCATAAGGTTTTTTCAGATAGTTGTATCCTTCTTTTTGTATTTTCAAAAGACCATAGCTCTCCACATCTTTTCTAAGAAATCCTTCAAGGATACATTGTCTGATAACTGCCTTCCAATGCAATTCTTTGTCGTTTGCTCCAATGCCAAACCACTCCAATTTGTCGTGCTTGCAGGTCTTGACAGCCACCGTCTTTCTTCCCATAATGATATCCAAAAGATGGGCAGACTTGAACATCTGTTTTACTCCATAAACAAGTTCTATTACAGAAATAATGTCTGATTTGGAATTTACTTTGTTCTTTGGGTGAATGCAGTTGTCGCAATTGTTGCAATTGGTTTCAGGATATTCCTCACCAAAATATTTCAACAGGTTTATTCTTCTGCATACTGCACTTTCGGTATAAGATATTGTTGCTTCAATAAGTCCTGCTGCTACCTCTCTTTCAGGAACTGTTTTATCAACAAGAAATCTTTCCAGCTTGTTAATATCTTTTTCCGAATAGAAAGCAATACATTTTCCTTCGCCTCCGTCTCTTCCTGCTCTTCCTGTTTCCTGATAATAACCTTCCAGACTTCTTGGCATATCATAGTGGATAACATAGCGAACATCAGGTTTGTCTATTCCCATGCCAAAAGCAATGGTGGCAACAATAACATCTATCTCTTCCAGAATAAACTTATCCTGATTCAATGCCCTTGTGTTTGCGTCCAATCCTGCATGGTATGGCAACGCTTTCACACCATTAAGGTTAAGCACCTCAGCTACTTCTTCCACTTTCTTTCTGCTAAGACAGTAGATTATCCCGCTTTTGTTCTGATTATCCTTTATAAAACGCAAAATCTGTTTTATTACGTCCTTTTCGTCTTTTGGCTTAGGGCGTACCTCATAGTAAAGATTAGGGCGGTTAAAGGAGGCAATATAAACAGAAGCGTCTGTTATTTCAAGGTTTTTGATTATATCTTGCCTTACTTTGTCTGTAGCTGTGGCAGTAAGGGCTATAATAGGAACATCTTGACCTATGCCGTTGGCAATTTCTCTTATTCTTCTGTATTCTGGACGAAAATCATGACCCCATTCACTTATACAATGTGCTTCGTCTATTGCGTAGAAAGAAATGACTATTTTGGAAAAGAAATCTATATTATCTTGTTTGGTAAGGGACTCCGGCGCAACATAAAGGAGTTTGGTTTTTTTGTTTATTATGTCAGACTTCACAATATCCATCTCTTTTTTGGACAGAGAGGAGTTTAAGAAATGAGCGACAGAATCATCGTTAAGCATTTGGCGGATAGCATCCACTTGATTCTTCATCAAGGAAATGAGAGGCGAGATTACAATGGCAGTACCTTCCATTAGCAATGCAGGCAACTGGTAGCAAAGACTCTTGCCTCCGCCTGTGGGCATAATGACCATTACGTTTCTTCCATTAAGAACATCTTTAATTACCTTTTCTTGATAACCTTTGAAATTTGTAAAGCCGAAAACCCTTTTAAGTTCAGCATACAAATCAATCCCTTCATATTTTTTTACACTGTCATTCATTCCTTATACCAAAAAATAATTATAAATTTGCACTTTCTACTTTTAGATAAACAAAAGTAATAATTTTTTTTTATATGGAAAAAATATTTGACATAAAATTTTTAATAAAGCATACAATTGAGCAAGAATCCTTGGCTATTTCCAATCTTGTAGACTATATTACAGATGACTTTGCAAAGGCTGTGGAACTTATCTATCATTCCAAAGGCAGAGTGGTAATCACAGGAATAGGAAAGAGTGCAAATATAGCCACCAAGATCGTCTCTACCCTAAATTCTACAGGCACACCGGCTATTTTTATGCACGCTGCAGATGCTATCCATGGCGATTTGGGAATGATACAAAAAGAAGATGTTGTCATTTGCATATCAAAAAGTGGTAACACTCCAGAGATAAAAGTTCTTGTTCCACTTATCAAAGCCACTTCTTCACCGCTTATAGCTATTGTAGGAGAAGAAGAAAGCGTTTTGGCAAAGAGTGCAGACTATGTTTTGAATTGTCATGTAAGCGAAGAAGCAGACCCTAACAATCTTGCTCCTACATGTTCTACCACAGCACAATTGGTTATAGGCGATGCTTTAGCGGTTGCTCTTTTAAAAATGAGAGGCTTCTCCAAAGAAGATTTTGCCCGCTATCACCCTGGAGGTTCTTTGGGCAAACGACTTTATCTGAAAGTTTCTGATATATACCCGAACAATGAACGACCACAAGTAAGCCCTGACACTCCTCTTAATGATGTATTGATGGAGATAACCTCCAAACGCTTGGGAACTACCGCCGTGGTTGAAAACGGAAAAGTGGAAGGAATAATAACAGACGGCGATCTTAGAAGAATGCTCAACGGGCAAGGAAGCATTATCCCTCTGAATATCCTGGCAAAAGATATCATGACCAAAAATCCTAAGTGCATTTCTCCTGAAGCCTTTGCGGTGAAGTCTCTGGAGATTATGAGAGAAAACCAAATAACCTCTCTTCTTGTTGTTGACGAAGAAAGAAAATATCTTGGCGTAATACATCTTCACGACCTTATAAAGGAAGGAATAATATAAAAAGGATATGAGCGATTTTTTTACTCAAGTAAAAGTCAGTCCCTCTGATAAAAAAATATCCCACAAAGACAATATCTTATTGATAGGCTCTTGCTTTACCGATGAAATGGGAAAGAAATTTGTTGAGAACGGTTTCTCTGTTTTGAAAAACCCTTTTGGTATCTTGTATAACCCTTTGTCTATAGCCAACTGCTTGGACAGAATAACAAAAAAAGAGTTTTTCACCGAACAAGACCTTGTATATTCCAATGAGTACTATTATCTTTTCTCTGCACACGGAGACTATAGGGCAAAAGATAAAGAGGAATGCCTGAGACTTATCAACCAAAGCATAAAAGAAAGCCATGATTTTCTGAAACAGACTTCTTGGATTTTTCTTACCCTTGGAACTTCCTTTACCTATTGGTACAAACCTCTAAACTATTTGATGGGCAACTGCCATAAGATAGACAACAAACTTATAGAAAGACGCTTGGCAGACTACAAAGAAACTTCTCTTGGCTTGATTTCTTCTATAGAAAATATGAAAAGAACCTTTGGAAGAGAATATAATATTGTGCTTACACTGTCTCCCATAAGACATTGGAGAGAAGGATACAGAGACAACCTTATATCCAAATCCCATCTTACCCTTTCAATAGAAGAGATAAAAAAAACAGAAGGTGTGCTTTACTTTCCTTCGTACGAGATAGTGATGGACGAATTAAGGGACTACCGCTTTTATGCAGAAGATATGCTTCATCTGAATACTACAGCCACCAACTATATATGGGAAAAACTTTCCCAAACTTTTTTTTCAGATAAGACACGGGAAAAGAACAAACTCTTTATGAAACTCTTCCTTATGCAAAACCACATCCCTCTAAATCCCGACAGCCAAGCCTACAAATTGCACAAAGAAAAAATCCTCGCCCTACAACAAGAACTGCAAATATCCTAAAACTATAATTTGTTGGCTGATTTTTAAGAAAATTAAATTATTTTACTTAATTTTGCAACGCAATTTATTTTGAGTTGTCTTATGAATAAATACAATATATTATGGATATGATTTTTAAGAAATTTGGTTTTTTTGTGTTTGTGCTTGCAAGCTTGGTTTTTGCAGAAGCATCTGCACAAAATTTGCTTAGAGGTGATAATTTGTCTTTTGCTTACGGTACTGCCGGATGGAAAGGTGCTGCCGGCAGCTATGGACAAAGCAGTGCTTCCAATCCTGTCTGGAATCAAACCAACCAATACACAGAAATAGCCAACGCAAAGGACGGTTGCAACTCAAACTTGTTCTCTATAATAACAGACACCAATGCCACTGATCCATACACCAACAATGCTCTTCGTAAAGTCCCTACTCACTTAGGATTTAACAAGTGTATGAGAATCAACAACGAGATGTCTGGTTGTACTTCCGGATGTTCTTACAGCGGTGCTACGCCTTCATACGCAGAAGCCAAATATGACCTTGCAGTAGATGAAGACAACTGTCTGGTATCTATCTATTACGCCATAGTCTTGGAAGCTCCTAACCACACAGGTTACCAAAATCCAACATTCCAGATAGATGTTATCAACACAGAAACAGGTTCTCAGGTAAGCGACTGCGCTTTTTGGGAGATGCAAGGTTCAACACCTATACCTGCAGGCAGTATTTTTCTTAACGGATCCAGCGGTTGGATATATTGTCCTTGGCAGCAGGTGAAAATGAACCTCGCAAGTCTTATAGGGGAATCTATTACCATAAGAATAAGAATTGGAGACTGCTATGCAGAATGTCATGCTGGTTATGGATACATTGTAGCCAAGGCAGAAAAACCTACTATTGAAGTGGCAGGTTGTGCTGGTGAAGGAGATACTATTACAACGGCTACTGCTCCTCTTGGCTTCGAGGCATACAAATGGTTTAGGGTAACACGTAATACTGTCAGCCAAAACCAGCTTGCAAACCTTGAACCTGCAGATAATTCCATGGACGTTCTTTCTACAAACAGAACATTATACGTTACAGAAAATATGATGCAAGGACAAACCACTCAATATTTTGCTGTTAAACTTATTTCTCCTCGTACACAAAACACACGACCAAATTGTGTTGCTTACATCAAGGCAACTGTTAATGATATCCGTCCTAACTTTGATAACATAACATATATTCCTGTTAATCCACTAAACGAAAGAGATGAAATAGGATTTAAGTTTTCAGATGTAATACAGAGAACAGAAGCTTGCCCTTTGGATTGGCAGGCGATAACGTTTGGTGATGGTGATTCTATTGCTTTTGAAAAAGACTCAGAAACAAGCAGATGGTCTGTCAGCAGCGGAACTCCTCTGAATGAAAACACAAGAGTTACACTATCCCCTACAAGCCAGAGTGTGGATACAGTATATCACAATTATCAACCTGGAACATATACTGCCAAAAGATATGCTACCTCCTCTTACACATACGAAGATGAAGAAGGAGAATCCCATACAATATTCTGTACAAGAAATGAACAGATAGATCTGACAGTTTTCGAAAGACCAAGCATACATCTTGAAGCGACAGACACTATTTGCTTAGGTGCAAGTGATACTATCTTTGCTTCTTCGCCTGATAATAATGAAGAACTTGCAGCCAACTATAGATACTATTGGTGGAGAAGTATTCAAGATACTGCCTCTGCCCCTATCTATGTAGGAACAGAGTTTATTATCAACAACGTTGTTTCAGATACTTCTGTAGTTGTAAAGGTTGTTGATGAGGTCAATGGATTTTTCCGCTTTGGTTATTTTACAATATATGTACAAGAGTTTCCTGATATTTCATTGAATGGCGATACTATGCTTTGTATGGGTCAGACAGCACATATTGAAGCAAGCGATGCAACAGGTAACACAAAGGCAATGCAATGGTCTTTCAATGATCCTGGAAGAAATCCTCATATCACAAATCCTTCTACAAATCCTGTTCTTTCTTTCACTCCTACACAAGACACTGTTGTATGGCTTATCTGTGAGACATCTGCAGGATGTATTGCTGCCAAAAGCATTCATATCATTATGACAAATCCAAAGGTTTCAAGTGATAAAACAAAGGTTTGTCCTTTTGATGAGGTAACCCTTATAGGAAGCAGTGCCATGGATTATTCTTGGACAGCCAATCCTCCTGATGCTTCATTGACAGAAAATGTCAGAAGTGAAGACCCTGTTGTTGTTACTCCTAAAGAGACAACAACATATACTATGCGCGGATATGGTTCAAGCGGTTGTTTTACAGAAAGACAGATAACCATTAATGTTGTTCCTGTTCCAATTCCTATGATTTCTTATACTCCTGCTTACGTTGATGCAGAGGATCCTGTACTTTCTCTAAGTGATGTTTCTTTGTATGGTACTTATTCTTTGTGGAAATTCTCCGATGGCGGTTCTTCAAATGAAAGAGTATTAAGATATCAGTTCCACGATTTGTCTGTGGACAGTGTAGATATATATTTAAAGACTGCCAACGAAGTAGGTCAGCATGAATTATCGATAAATCAATACAATTGCTCTGCAGATACAAGTATAACCTTGCCTATTGAGTTGTTTGCTGTATGGGTTCCTAATGCTTTCTCTCCTAATGAGGATGGAGTGAATGACCGTTTCTTCTTTATGTCAAACAACTATCTTGAAGATGTTGTCTTTGAAGTATACAACCGCTGGGGAACGAAGTTATTCTCTTTTGAGGAGAAATCTTTAAACCTTGCTGCCATTACACAAGAGCTTGCTGCTTCCATAGGCTGGGACGGAACATATAACGGCAAACCTGTAAAAGATGGTGTATATGTCTGGAAACTGTCCTACAGAAGACAAGGCAATACAAGAGTATATCAAAGAACAGGAACTGTTGCCGTAGTAAAATAAGCTCCGAGCACAAGAATGAGTGTAAAAGTTCAAGATATATGTTCTTGTCTGGAAACCATTGCTCCTCTTTCGTGGCAGGAAAGTTATGATAATGCCGGATTGATTCTTGGCAATCCTGACATGGTGTGCAAAGGGGTCTTGGTTTGTCTGGATGTTATTCCCGAAATTGTTGATGAAGCAATAGAAAAAGGATGTAATATGATACTTTCTCATCATCCTTTTATCTTCTCTGGAGTGAAAAAGATTGTCTATGACAGCAATATTGACAAGATTATTCGCAAGGCGATGAAGAATGATATTGCTGTTTATGCTTCCCATACAAATATGGACTCTTCTGCAACGGGTGTTAATTATATGTTGGCAAAAAAAATAGGGCTAACCAATATACAACGCCTGCAATACTCTACTATTGAAGACAAAGAGTATCTTGGTTGCGGTGCAATAGGCGAATTGAACAAAGAATTATCAGGGGAAGAGTTTTTAAAGACAGTAAAAGAAAAACTGTCTTTACCAAGCATAAGATATTTTGGAAATATTTCAAGGAAGATAAAGAAAGTTGGTCTTTGCGGTGGTTCTGGAGCAGAGTTTGTGAAAGATGCAATGAAACACAATTGCGACTGCTATCTCACTGGAGATATAAAGTACCATAATTTTCTTGAAACCGAAGAAAAAATTCTCTTAGCAGATATAGGACATTTTGAAAGCGAACAGTTTATCCTCGAAAGATTTCAGGAGATAATCAAAGAACATTACCCTGCCCTTCCGACATTATTAACAAGATACGGAAATAAGGTCAGATTTCTGTAAACAATAAAAAAAGATAAATCTAAAAGTAGTATCTCTCCGAGACAGTCAATAATCTACAATATTAATAAAGCAGTAGGCATTTTCACTCCAATACTTACACTTGGAGGTGAAAAAGTCTATCTCTCCCTTCTCCCAGCGTCTCTCCGAGACGCTACAACTTAATCCAAAGTTATGGAAAAAGAATATACATTTGTTTTGCTTGTTGAAGGTACTGGTTTTGAAAGATTTTCTTCTTTTCCCTTTGTTATTTCAATTTTTTTTTATAACTTTGCAGAAGCAACTATTTATACAGTTTCTCTCAAAAACTTTAGTCCTATTACATTATGATTTATTAACACATATTGTTACCTATCTAAAAATAAGTTAGTTAAATAAAAAAAATAAAAAAAAGTTGCAAACTTTGTTACCTTTTGACCCTAAAAGTTGTTTATATATATATAAGGGTATTTTTTTACCCAAAGTAGATTAAAAAAAGACAAATAGCATGAATACAAACAATAAAAAAAGAAAGAAGATGAAGAACAAAATCTACAAATTATTACTTGTTATAGTAATATTGTTCTGTGCCAAGGATATAAAAGCACAAGGACATTTTGAATGGGCAACAGGCTGGCAAGGTGGAGACTTTGTAAACCGAGTAAACAAAGTCATAAGTTCAGACATAGACAGAGAAGGTAATCTTTACATACTTGGCTATGCAGGAAGCGAAGCAACAATGCTAAATGACGAAAGTCTTGTTCCGGACTATACTCCTCCAAGAGGCAAGACAGATGCTGTCGTTATCTTTAAGATGAATCCACAAGGCGAGATTGTCTGGAAAAAAGCTATCTATAATGAAAAAATGAACGGACTGTCTTTTGGTTGTGGCTTGAAAGTGGTCGGCGACTCTTCTCTTATAGTCATAACAACTATATTCAATAATGAATGGCTTTATTTCTTGGACACAATAATACCAGATCAAGCGAGTCATACTGCATACGGTTGGGGAACATCAGGTGCTGTAGATGCTGTCATAACCTTTGACTTGGATGGTAATAAGAAAGAGCAGCATTGGATGAAAGCCCAATGGCTGGATGATGAAGATAGCGTCAGACGAGAAGGGACTTTTTTGGTGGGATGTGAAACACCTTTTACAGTAGATAGTGAAGGCAATATTATAATTATCCGAGAATACGATGAATTTCAGACAGGCTATTCGTTAAAAGAAAGAGTTGTTATAGATGGGAATCGTCAATTTGATTTTGAGGTTAGTAGTGAGTATTATAATAATCAACTTTTTAAATTTTCACCACATTTTGACAGTCTTCTTTGGGAAAAAGATTTGATATATAAATTGCAGACGGATAGAGTTCCTTATCGTCCGACGACACATTCTATAGTTGTTGATAATGATAATAATATTTATATCTGTGGACATTTTTTAGAAATGGGTAATGCTACGATTTATCTTGATGAGAGCAATATTATAGAGGCAACGTATAAGGGGAGGTATAAAAGTTTTCTTATAAAATATAGTCCAGATGGGGAAGTAATAAAAGCAAGAGATATAAGATTTATTCCCAATACTTATGATTGTTATGATTGTCAAATTACTACTCGTAATAAATCTGTTACTGTTGATACTGTAAATAATTCTATTTTTGTTTTATCTCGCATATATCAATCGGATATTACTGAAGGATACTTTGCTTTTGATGAAAATACCTATGATACACTAAGGAGATACAATAATGCAGTATTTATTCAATATGATATGGATAACTTAAACTACATTTCCCATGGGATAGCAGAAGGCGGTAATATGGGTACCAATATCAATTTAGACTATTGGTGCGGTCAGGCACTTAATATACAAAATAATAGGGTTTTTGCCCAAATAAATTTTACACAATGCTTATATGGGAAAGATACAATTTTTCAGCATGGAGAATATGAGAACTCTTTAGCATTAATATCTTGGGATAAAGAAGGACACTTAATAATGGCTATAGATTACAATTGTCCTTTACTGGTAGAGAATAATATAGTAAGTTCAATATCAACAAAGGATAGTTTTATTTATATAACAGGAACATTAAAAAGTGAAGCGACATTTGGGGAATATACTATAGTAAATAATAGTGGGGATAATCTTACGACATATATAGCAAAGTACGTTGATACAAGTTTTATGAGTTCGTATATTTATGTTTCGGATACGACTGAAAATGTATCATTGGCAACCTACATTAGGAACAAGGATATAAAACTCTATCCCAATCCTGCAAAAGACAGAATAACCATAGAAAATACAGAAGAAATAAAAGAATGCTATCTTATAGATATATTAGGAAACAAGACAAAGCCTTATTTGCTTGCATTAGGAGAAAACAGATACAGCATAGATATAAGCGGTTATAATATCGGGCCCTATATTCTACAGATATTAACAGACAATGGACAATACAGCATTACGATAATAAAAAAATAAACACTATGAAAAGAAAAATACATTTAAAAGAATTAAAAGGAATGAAAAGATTATTAGTTTTTGTTCTTTCATTGATTATTTTCACGTTTTTGCAAGCACAGAGTAGTTGTAATGTGTATATCAAAAGTAGTTTTGAATCCCGCTGTCTTCACACATTGGAGAAAGGTGATATGTACGATGAATACAATGGAGAGCTTATAGCCTGCAAAGGTAATATGGTAACATACAGTGCCGAGATAAGCACTTCTTCAACAAATACGATAGATTCAGTACGTTGGATAGTACAAGGGGCGACATCTGTTAATACAAATAATACAAATTATACAGCAACAGTGAGGTGGGGAAATAATAACAGTGGAGAGCTAAGAGTGTATGTATATATGTCGGATGGAAGTGTTTGTTCCAATATACGCTATGTTCATTTGATAGATAAACCGATAATATCTTCTTCTTCACAGCCTAACTATGATATATCTCTTGGTGTTAAAGTCATCACGGTATGCATGGGCGAGACAGTATATTTTACTGATGAGTCCTACATAGCCGATGGAGATTTGGTGGGGAACTATTGGAGCAGTCCCTATGGTAATTCATCGGGGCAGGACTATGTCATAGAGAACATAACACAAAGTTGCACTGTTAAACACCGAGTAGAGAACAACTGTGGTTGTTATGAAGAAGAGATTTACGAGGTAGAGGTGATAGATAAAACTCCATTGGAGTTGTCGTGTTACGGGACAGTCTGTGCAGGTTCAACAGTAACGTACTCATTATTAGGTCAAGCAAATTGTCATCATTATTTTTGGTATGTGGAGAATGGGACAATAAACTCAGGACAGGAGACGCCGAGTATCACAGTTACTTGGGACAGTCTGCCTAACGGTTACGGTGTTGTGGGCATAGACCAAAGCAAATGTGATGTAGGATGTCCTACACTCAAGACGGTGAAGATACCTATAATCAGAGATGGAGTAGAGATAGAAGGTCAGACAAATGTCTGTGAGGGAGAGGCAGTATTATATTCCTTACCATTATGGGGCAGTACAGAATACACGTGGAATGTTAGCTCGTCAAATCCGAATAATGTTGATGTGAATATATCATACGGACCAAATGAACGACTGATAGTGTTCAACAGTCCCGGAACTTATACTATAAGTGTGGATTATAAATGTGATTTTCTGGAATGCGGAGTCTTTACTTCGCAAACAAAAATTGTAACAGTAAAGCCGCGATTAAGAATCACAGGCGTGAAGAAGATCTGTGTAGGAGATTCAGCGACCTTTATGACAGAGCCAAATGTAAATGCAACGTGGCGTGTCTATAGAAATAATACTCTGAAAAAGACAAAGACAAATGTATCAAGC
>CAZXEN010000025.1:0-31995 GCA_964639765.1 uncultured Bacteroidaceae bacterium | reverse complement strand
AGAGTTGCAGTACTTGTTGTTGCGTCTGAAAGAGTTACTGTAGGTGCAGGACAAGTAACATCTGTTGTAAATGTTGTGACAGGAGAATAAGAAACAGTTGCATCTTCACAAGTAAAACCAACCTTTAGATTGTAAGCAGTTACTCCTGACAGTCCTTCAAGAGTATAAGGACTCTCTGAAACTTCCACATCTGTCCAATCTTCATCAGTTGCAGTTTTATATGACACTACATCTGCATCACCTGTCCAAGCAATATTTACAGTATGTCCTGTAATTTCACTTAGTGTCACTTCTGTAGGAGCTTCACAAGATATGTTTTCTATTGTAACATTATCTATTGCCATACCGTAACCTTCATGACCTACTCCAAGGAATGCTACCTGATATGTTGCACTTGCTTCTGGCAAAGCAACAGCATTGTATTGAGTAACAGCAGATATACCATTATTTGTATTAGAGCCATGTGCAGCAAGTTGTACCCATTCTGCGTCTGAACTTGTTCTATAATAAACATAGATAGAATCTATATCAGAACCATAATAGTGTGCTTCCCAGTTATAAGTAAGATAAGGAGAATTTAATCCACTTATGTCTAAAACAGGAGAAGTCAATCTGCTTGAACCTTCAGTCCAAGTTCTATATGCTACTTTACTTCCACCATAAGTGGCAATTGTCCAATGGGAAGAACCTGTAACGAATTCCTCTGTCCAACAACCAAAGTCAGAAGAAGTAAGTGTTTCAAAATCTTCTGTATATGGATTAGAATTAGTTACTGTAAAAGTAGAGCATTCTGTACGGAAAGAAGCCTCCTTCCAAGAAGAAGTAGAACTTCCACAATCAGATTGTATTCTTACTTTATAGGTAGTGCTTGGATTCAAATCTGATAAATCCACTGTAGTACCAGAAGGACTCATTACTTCAGCATTTTCCCAATCTGCATCAGTAGCAAGAGTGTATTCCAATATTACAGATGATTCATCCTCATTAGGTGTCCAACTGACAGTTGCACTTTCAGTAGTAACATCACTTACAGTTATTGATTGTGGAGGATAGCAAAAATCATCCACTAAAGGAGTAACGTTTAATTGAATATCAGGTCTATTGCTTAGAGTTCCGCTATTAGATACAGAAGACATATCTGCAAATTCTATAGGATTATTATCCTGATATGCATAAATAGTACGTCCTTCTACGGCTGTAGATTGCCAAGAAGGATAAGTATACCCCCATGAACCTGTTATATCCCTTACTCCTATAACAAGGTTATTAGTACCAGAATAAACAAAAGGAGTTGCAAGGGTTATGGTTGTCCAACCATTGACAGTAAACGAAACTGACCCATTATAAACTTCTGTCAGATTAGTCAATGCATCACTTACAGAAGAGAAAGAAGTCAAAGATGTTTCTCCCATATAGACAACAATATCTCTTGTTGCACCGTAAGAGGTTGCTTTGTAAGCAATGGAATTAATTACGTACGCACCACCATCTTCGCTTATTTCGCTTGCCAGATAAATAGCCTGATTAGCAGAATTTCCATAGTAAGCATAAAACGGAACATAGTTTTGCGAGGCCGTTCCTGTCCCGATTGTGATGGTTTCTTGCGACCATCCGCTAATGGACATTATTATTGCCATTAGCATAAACATAAATAACTTTTTCATTTTTAATAAAATTTTAGTTTATAATTAAGTTAATTGTTTTCTTATACTTTTAAGTCTATTTTTTAGAGAAAAGAGATGTTGGTCAGAGTATAAAACTTAGTGGCCGCAAAGTTACGAATTTTTTTTTACAAAGCAAGAAAAATTTACATTTTTTTTGATTAGCATAAAAAAAAACAATGAAAGACACATTGTGTTTCATTAGGTATTTTGGTGAAAGGGGCGCAGTCCGAAAGGTTTGCAAATAAATATTAAAACAATTTGACCTAAAACAAATAAAAAAAGATTCTTTTCTCTATGACAAAAAGGTATAAGGAGAAATATATCGTTGAAGGATTTATCAAGATTTACAATAGATTTTTGATATAAAACTTGTTAGTATCGTTTTTTTTTGTATTTTTGCCACTTATTTTTAAAACGAACTTATAGTTTAATAAGCAACATATGAAGAAATTAGCAGTGGTTGCCCTTGGAGGCAACGCTCTCATAAGAAGTAAGGAAAAAGGCACTTACACAGAACAGATAAAGAATGTCATGACAACCTGTGATGCCATTACAAACCTTATGAAGCAAGACTACAATATTGTAATTGCCCATGGTAATGGCCCTCAGGTGGGAAATATCCTTCTGCAAAACGAAGCAGGGAAAAAACAGTTCAATGTAGAAAGCATGCCTCTGGATTATTGCGGAGCACAGACACAAGGCTCTATAGGCTATCTGATTGACCAATGCCTTAGAAACGTTATGAGAAAAGAAAACATACAAAGAGAAGTTGTTGTTTTACTTACTCAGGTAATGGTGGACAAAGATGACAATGGTTTCAAAAATCCTACAAAGCCTGTCGGACCTTATTACACGGCAGGACAAAAAGACGAATACATAAAACTGACCGGTGCTACATTCAAGGAAGATGTAAAACGTGGAGGCTGGAGAAAAGTTGTAGCTTCGCCTACTCCTGTAAAGATAGAGAATGTAGAACTTACAAAACAACTTGCAAGCGAAGGCTATATTGTTGTTACTGCCGGTGGCGGTGGTATTCCTGTTGTGGATAAGGACGGAAAGATAAGCGGAGTTGAAGCAGTAATAGACAAAGACCTTGCTTCTGCCCTTACCGCTGTGGAAATAGGTGCAGATGAATTCTATATATTGACAGACGTGCCAAAAGTCTATATCAACTATAACAAAGATGGTGAAATGGCTTTGGATATCATGACTGTGAAACAAGCAGAAGAATATTTGGCACAAGGTCAGTTTGGAGAAGGAAGCATGGCTCCAAAAATCAGAGCTGCTCTTTATTATGTAAAGAATGGCGGAAAAGAATGTATCATCACAGAAGCCGGACAACTTGGTAACAAAGACTGCGGCACAAGAATAATTTGGTAATATGAAAAAACTGTATTTTGCATTGTCAATGTTGTTGATGATGTTTGCCCTTGTTGGTTGTGAAGCCGAGTTTTCTCCAGAAGGAGAATACTCTGAACAAATGATGGTCTATTGTCTTTTGGATAAAAACGCAGACACAACATTTGCAAGAATAGAAAAATGTTTCCTTGGCAAAGGAAATGCGTTGGAATATGCCAAAAACAAAGACAGCCTGTATTACAAAGACGGAGATTTGGACGTAAAACTTTATGCCTTTACCTTGGACGACACAAACAATGCAAAACAGACTTTCTCCTTTTCCTATACCACAAGAGCCAAAAGTGAGGGAACTTTTTATTCACAAGGAAACACTCCTATATATTATTGTATAACCAAAAATCAATTGCAAAACTACCCTTTTTACAAACTTGTTGTAAGAAACAACACAACAGGATTGGTTGTGTCTTCTTCCACTTATATGGTTGATGAGTTTGCTGTTACTTCCACGGATTTGAGATTCAACGTTGCAAATGCAAACAGCAGCAGTCATCTGGAAGATTACAAGCATATTCATTGGTCTGGCTACACAAACAACAGCTCAAGAGAAGAAAACAGGGCAAAATATTTTCAGATGAATATTGTGTTCTACTATGGCAAAAACGGAACAAATGAAGTGGATTCCATAAGTATGCCTATTGGAACACGAGCAGTGAGTGGCACAACTCAGCAAGATAATTATTTCTATGTAACAATAAATGATTTGGCTTCTCAGATAAAAGACCTGCTTAACAAACGAGGTCAAAGCAAAATAAAACTGCCTGCAACAAGAAACTTTGTTATATATGTGTATGGCAGCAATAGTGATATGGCAGATTATATGTCTGCCAACAATGCTGCACAGACTTCTTTGAACTATAAACCTATGTTCACAAACATCATTAACGGATATGGGTTGTTTGCTTCGAGAAATGTGGCAAACGGTGTAATTGACCAAGGTAATGTTTCATCATCTTTTTGGATAGAGCTGGCCAAGGTAATCAATATTGTGGAGTAACGGGGATTGTAACTAAATAATAAAAAGTTTTTGTGATAAAAATATTTCTTAGTAATTTTGCAAACGATTTAAGAAAGTAAGAAATAGAATATTATAAATTCAAACAGATAAAAAAATATTTTTAATACGATGAATGTAAGTCAAGAAAAAACAGGAGATTTGACGTTCTCTTTGAAAGTAGAATTAGAGGAGAGTGATTACAGAGAACAAGTGGAAAAACAACTTAAAGACCAAAGAAAAAAAGTAAATATGCCGGGTTTCCGTCCTGGACAAGTTCCTTTGTCAATGGTTAAAAAGATGTATGAAACTCCTATAAAAGCTCAAGAGGTAGAAAGATTGATGTCTGATAATCTTTATAAATATATATCTGATAACAAGATTAAGGTTTTGGGTTCTCCGTTGGCAAACAACGAAAAGACTCCAAAGATAGATTGGGACAAAGACACTACTTTTGCTTTTTACTTTGATATTGCTATTCAACCAGAGTTCTCTATTGACCTGAAGAAAGAAAAAACCACTCTTTATGAAATAGAACCAACAGAAGAAAACCTGAACAAATTTGTTGAGGATATCCGTTTGCGTTATGGTAAACTGGAAAATCCTGAGACAGTTGGAGAAAAAGACATGCTTTACGGTCATTTGGAAGAGTTGCAGGAAGACGGCACAAAGAAAGAAGGCGGAGTGGATACCAATGCAACAATATTTGTAGACCGTATTGCCTTGAAGACTATAAAGGACAAATTTATCGGAAAGAAAAAAGACGCAAAGATAACTTTCAAGCCTCACAAAGCATTCAAAGACCTTAGCCAGCTTGCTACTGTATTGCACAAAACAAGCGAGGAATGCAAAGAATTTACCGCTGACTGCACATATACAATAGACAATATCCAAAGAATGGATATGGCAGAAATGAATGAAGAATTCTTCAAACGTGCTTATAAAGACAAGGACATAAAGACAGAGGAAGAATTTGTTCAGGTTGCTAAAGAAGATATCAGCAAAACGTACGCTCAACAATCAGACAACTATTTCCTAAACAAGGTTAGCGAACAACTTGTAAAGAGCGTAAAGATGAATCTTCCTGTAGAGTTTCTAAAACGTTGGCTTGTGGAAACAAGTGAAGGAAAAATGACTATGGAAGATTTGGAAAAAGATGCTGACAAATACATGGACGGCGTTAAATGGCAACTGATAGAAAGCAAAATAATAGAAGAAAATGAAATAAAAGTAAAAGACGAGGATATAATCAACTATTATAAAACAGAGCTTCTACCAAACTATTTCCCTCCTATGCCTGACCAGACAGAGGAACAACAAAAAGAGTTTGACCAAAGATTGGACAAGATAGCAAAGGATATGCTGAACGAAAGAGAACAAACTCAACAGGTTTACAATTTCTTGCTTGACAGAAAAATGACTCAATTGTTGAAAGAAAAGACTTCTGTAAATGTCAAGACAGTAAATTCTGACGAATTTATAAAAGAAGTACAAAAAGCCGATGTATCAGCAAAAAAATCTGATAAGAAATAATACATTATTAA
The DNA here is from genome assembly GCA_964639765.1 of uncultured Bacteroidaceae bacterium. GTDB lineage: Bacteria > Bacteroidota > Bacteroidia > Bacteroidales > P3 > Scybalousia_A. Next base: position 26,377 of record CAZXEN010000025.1, on the reverse strand, counting down.
TATGTCATTAAAATGTGGTATAGTTGGTTTGCCTAATGTAGGTAAATCAACTTTGTTTAATTGTCTAAGTAATTCAAAGGCTCAGTCTGCCAACTTCCCTTTCTGCACCATTGAACCAAATGTTGGTATGATAAGCGTACCAGATGAACGTTTGAATGTTTTGGCAGAAATAGACAAACCTGAAAAGATAGTCCCTACAACAGTGGAGATTGTGGATATTGCCGGTTTGGTGAAAGGAGCAAGCAAAGGAGAAGGACTGGGAAACAAGTTTCTTGGCAACATAAGAGAATGCGATGCAATAATAGAGGTTTTGCGATGCTTTGATGATGACAATATTGTTCATGTTGATGGAAGTGTTGATCCTATAAGGGATAAAGAAATCATTGACATGGAACTTCAGCTTAAAGATTTGGAGACAATAGAATCCCGCTACGCAAAGACAGAAAAGATTGCCAAAGTTGGAGGAGACAAAAAAGCCAAAGACAGTTTTGAAGTTATAAAAGCATACAAAGAAATCTTGGAACAAGGAAAAAATGCAAGAGAGATAAGTTTTGACAACAAAGAACTGACCCTTGCAGCCAAAGAACTGTGTCTGCTTACTGCAAAACCTATTCTTTATGTCTGCAATGTAGATGAAAAAAGCTGCAAAGAAGGCAATGCCTACGTTGATAGCGTAAAAGACATGGCAGAAAAAGAACATGCCGAAGTGCTTGTAGTGGCTGCAAAAACAGAAGAAGATATTGCCGAACTTGATACCTATGAAGAGAAGCTTATGTTCTTGGAAGAGTTAGGACTGAAAGAAAGCGGCGTAAATCGTCTGATAAAGTCTGCCTACAAGATGTTGAACCTGGAAACTTTTCTTACAACGGGGCCAAAGGAAACACGTGCTTGGACATTCCACAAAGGAGACAAGGCCCCTCAATGTGCTGGTGTAATACATTCAGATTTTGAAAAAGGTTTTATACGTGCAGAAGTTATAAAGTACGAAGATTATGTGCATTATGGAAGTGAAGCTGCATGCAAAGAAGCTGGAAAGATAGCTATTGAAGGAAAAGAATATGTGGTGCAGGATGGTGATATAATGCATTTCAGATTTAATGTTTAGTGTTTTGAATAAAAAAATAAATAATAAATAATAACATCATGAAGATACTTGTTTTAAATTGCGGAAGTTCATCTATCAAATACCAGTTGGTAGATATGGTTAATGACAATGAGTCAAAACTTTTGGCAAAAGGTCTTTTGGAAAGAGTCGGCTTGGAAATGGGAGAATTTACCCACAAAGCCAACGGAGAAAAGCATTATGAACAATTGCCTATCGCTGACCACAAAGCAGGAATAAATATTGTTTTGAATGCTCTTACAGATGAAAAAATTGGAGTGATAAAATCCTTGGATGAAATTCAAGCTTGTGGCCACAGAGTAGCACATGGCGGAGAAAAATTCACAGAAAGTGTCCTTATCAATGATGATGTAAAGGACAGTATCCGAGAACTTACTCCTTTGGCACCTTTGCATACTCCTGGGAACCTTGCAGGTATAGAAGCCATGCAAGCTCTTTTACCTGGCAAACCACAAGTAGCAGTATTTGATACAGCATTTCATCATACTATGCCAAAAGAAGCTTTCCTATATGGTATTCCTTATGAGTATTATCTGAATGACAGAATACGCAGATATGGTTTTCATGGAACATCTCACCGTTTTGTTGCACCAAAAGCAGCAAAAATGGTTGGCATGGATGTAAACAAGGCTAAGATTGTTTCTTGTCACTTGGGCAGTGGTGCTTCCATCTGTGCAGTAAAAAACGGTGAAAGCATAGATACTTCCATGGGATTTACTCCTTTGGAAGGTTTGGTGATGGGCTCCCGTTGTGGAGATTTGGATGTAGGAGCTTTATTATACATTGCAGAAAAAGAAGGCTGGGATTATAAACAGACAAACAACTTCCTTAACAAGCAATGCGGATTGAAAGGTCTTACAGGCGGAGTTGTTGATATGAGAGACATCATGGCTGCAAAGAGAGAAGGCAAAGAAAGAGAAGGTAATGCTTTCGATGTTTTTGCTTACAGGGTAAAGAAATACATAGGAGCATACGCTGCTGCCATGGGTGGAGTAGATATTATATTGTTCACAGGAGGTATAGGGGAAAATGCTTGGTGGCAAAGACAAGAAATTTGTAATGGACTGGAATTTCTTGGTGCTGTCATAGACAAAAAAGTAAATGAAGAAATGGCTGGACAAGACGGTATCATTTCCACTCCTGAAAGTACAGTAAAGATTCTTTCTGTAACAACAGATGAAGAATATGTTATTGCAAAAGATACTTATGAACTTTCAAAATAATGAAACTAATCGGTAAGATTCTTTTAAAACTTGGCGGTTTTCATCTCCACTATAATTTGAAAAAGGAGATGAAAAACGCCGTTATTATTGAAGCTCCTCATACTTCCATGTGGGATTTTGTATGGGGAAGAGCCGGCCTTTGGGCTTTAGGAATAAAATGTCATTTCCTTATAAAAAAGGAATTGTTTTTCTTCCCTCTTGGTGTATTGCTTAGAGCCTTGGGAGCTGTACCCGTAAACAGAGGTAGAGACGGCAAGGGATTTTTTGACGATATTATCAAGGAACTGACTTCAAGTGATGACTTTTCCCTTGTCATTACTCCTGAAGGGACAAGAAAACGCACCAATAATTGGAAAAAAGGATATTATTTTATCGCACAGCAAAGTCAAAAGCCTATATTTATGGCATGGATTGACTATAAGAAAAAAGACTGTGGAATAAATCCTACTCCAGTTATTCCAACAGGTGATTATGCAAAGGATTTCTCTGTGGTGGAGAACTTCTATAGGAACATATCGGCCAAACATCCCGAACAGTTTAATCTCACTCCCAAAGAAAATCAGTCATAAAAATCTATTGTTCAACAAAAAAACAATAAATAATTTTGTGATTTTTAATAAAAAATATAATTTTGCAAAAAATTTAATCAACGTATAATCAAATAAATTAGAAAGAGCATGAAAAAATTATTCTTATTATTTGCACTTGCTTTAGCTCCTCTTATGTTTTGGAGTTGTGATGATGATGATACACTGGACGAATTGACAGGAACAGTAAAATTTACTCTTGATGGACAGGCTTTCCACTATACAGGAGCTGTTATGACAGAGACTTCTGGTAAATTTGTCGTTGCAACAGGTTCTTCACAAGGAGCTGTAACGATAACACTTCAAGGATCTCAAGTAGGTACTTACAATTTGGGTATTGGTCAAAGTTTGGATGCAATAACAAGTTTTATTACTGGAGGTTTCAATTATGAAAGCCTGACAAATACAATTGTATTCTATCCTTTTGGCAGTGACAAGCAATACATTATTATAGGTGGTACTTGCACAATAACTTCATCTTCTGATAGCAAGGTTAAGGGTACATTCTCTGGCATTGCAAAACCTATCTCTGAATTAAGAAACATAGGAGCACAAGATTTGCTTGGCATAATAGCAGGCAGTACAAATATGACAGGAGAGTTCGTTGCATATAAATTATAAAAAATACAGTCATTATTTTTTGATAAGAGAAAATTTTTATAATTTTGCAAACTCAAAAATTTAGATATAATATTAACAAAAATAATTCAATAATAAAATGACAAAAGCAGAAATAGTAGCTGAAATAGCACAAAGAACAGGAATGGAAAAAGTAAACATTCAGGAAACTATAGAAGAATTCATGAATGTTTTGAAAGGTTCTTTAAAAGATGGTGAGAATGTTTATCTAAGAGGATTTGGATCTTTCATTATAAAGAAGAGAGCAGAAAAAACAGGTAGAAATATATCAAAGAATACTACAATAATAATACCTGCACACAATATTCCTGCATTCAAACCTTCAAAAACTTTTGTTGAAGAAGTAAAAAACAATGTTAAATAATTAAAACTATTAGTAGAAAATGCCAAGCGGAAAAAAGAGAAAAGGCCACAAGATGGCAACTCACAAACGTAAAAAACGTTTGCGTAAGAATAGACATAAGAATAAATAATTTTCTTATGTGAAATGAGATAGGTATTCTCATTTGGTTAAAGATATTGCGAAACTAAAACAAAGTTATGTAATGGTTTCGCAATATTTTTTGAAAACAACAAAAACTTTACTCCAATGAACAAAGATTTAATTATAGACAAGAAAGAAAATGGAGTGGAGATTGCATTACTGGAAGATAAGCGTTTAGTAGAACTTCACAAAGAACATCTTGATGCATCTTACACTGCAGGTGATGTTTATCTTGGTCAGGTAAAAAAAATAATGGCTGGGTTGAACGCTGCGTTTGTTGATGTAGGTTCGGGCAAAGATGGTTTTTTGCATTATTTGGATTTAGGTCAAAACTTCTTACGGATGCAGAACCTTATTTCCAAATGTATCTCAGGTAATACTGAAGCTTTGAAAACAAACAAAAAAGAATTCCCTGAATTAGACAAAAAAGGACTTATCAGTGATACTTTAAAACAGGGACAATTAATTCTCGTACAGATAACCAAAGAACCCATATCCACAAAAGGTCCAAGACTTAGCGGAGAAATATCTTTTGCCGGAAGATATATAGTGCTGGTACCTTTTGGATCAAAGATTTCTGTTTCGCAGAAGATAAAGAGCTTAGAAGAAAGAAAAAGACTAAGAAGGCTTCTTGTAAGCATAAAGCCGGACAATGTAGGTCTTATTATTCGTACAGCGGCAGAGGGAGTGCAAGCAGCAGAACTGGATGAAGAACTTAAATCTCTTGTTGCAAAATGGAAGGCTGTTCAAAAGAATCTCAAGACAGCCGTCCCTCCTGTAAAAATGGCTTCAGAAGCGGATGTGTCCGTTGCCATGTTAAGAGATTTTCTGTCTGCTGAATTCAGCAATATCTATGTCAATAACGAACAAATTTACGAAGAGTTAAAAGAATACATAAAGAAAATTTATCCTCAAAAAGAAGATATACTTAAACTGTATAAACTTCAAACACCAATATTTGAACAGTTTGGAGTAGAAAATCAGATACGTAGTTCTTTCGGAAAAGTTGTAACCATAAGAAGCGGTATCTATTTGGTAATAGAGCAAACAGAGGCAATGGCTGTTATTGACGTCAATTCCGGCAATCGTACAAAGTCTTCGCAAGACCAAGAAGAAAATGCCCTTATGGTGAATACAGAGGCTGCAATAGAAATTGCAAGACAGCTAAGATTAAGAGATATGGGAGGCATCATAGTTATAGACTTTATTGATATGGATAAAGCTATCAATAGAAAAAAACTGTTTGACACTATGTATGCCGAGATGCAAAAAGACCAAGCTCGCCATACAATACTTCCTTTGAGTAAATTCTGTCTTATGCAGATAACAAGACAAAGAATACGTCCTGTCTTGGACGTGGAAGTTTCCGAAGTTTGTCCTACTTGCAATGGCAGTGGTCAAATAAAATCCTCCGTAAATGTTATAAACGATATAGGCAATGATATAAGATACCTTTCCGGAGAACAAAATGAAAAAGTACTTACAGTGGTTACACATCCTTTTGTTCATGCCTATCTTACTAAAGGGTTCTTCAAGAAACCATATCATAAATGGGAAAAAGATTACGGAGTTAAATTAAAAGTAGAGGCTTCCAATGAATATGCCGTTACCCAGTATGCATTTCTTTCCAAAGAAGGAGAAAAAATAGAATTATAGTTATTTCTCCAACAATTGATAAAAAGGCAAAGTACATAATACTTTGCCTTTTTGTTTTCTATCATAAGGTATTGTTTCTTACTTTCTCCAGATCGCTTTGTACCATTATATGTACAAGTTCTTCAAAAGAAGTCTTTCGTGGATTCCAACCTAACCTATTTTTTGCTTTCGTTGGGTCTCCCAACAACTGTTCTACTTCTGCAGGTCGGAAAAACTTAGGATCAACTTCAACTAATATCCTACCTGTCTTTTTATCTACTCCTTTTTCATCAACACCTTCTCCTTGCCATTGCAGTTCTATTCCTGCTTCCTTGAATGCCAATGTACAGAAATCCCTTACAGTGTGATATTCTCCTGTTGCAATAACATAGTCCTCCGCTTTTTCCTGTTGAAGAATAAGCCACATGCATTCTACATAGTCTTTTGCATATCCCCAATCTCTTAAAGCATTAAGATTGCCAAGATAAAGCTTGTCTTGTTTTCCTAAGGCTATACGTGCTGCAGCAATAGTTATCTTGCGAGTTACAAAGGTCTCTCCTCTTCTTTCACTCTCATGGTTGAAAAGTATTCCATTAGCAGTATACATTCCATAACTCTCCCTGTAGTTTTTTGCTATCCAGAAACCATAAAGTTTTGCTACCCCGTATGGAGAACGAGGATAGAAAGGAGTGGTTTCTTTTTGTGGAACTTCCTGCACTAATCCATAAAGTTCAGAAGTGGAGGCCTGATAAATTCTGCATGTTTTATCCAATCCACATATTCTGACAGCTTCCAAAAGACGAAGGACACCCACTGCATCTGTTTCCGCAGTGTATTCTGGGACATCAAAGGAAACTTTTACATGACTTTGTGCAGCAAGATTATATATCTCTGTGGGTTTTATCATATTTATTATCCTTATCAGAGAAGAAGAGTCTGTCATATCTCCCCAATGAAGATTAACCAAACGCTTCTGCTTCATATCCCTTATCCACTCATCCAAGTAAAGATGCTCTATTCTCTGAGTATTAAAAGAAGAAGAACGTCTGAGAACACCATGTACCTCATAACCTTTCTCCAAAAGAAACTCTGCAAGAAAAGAACCGTCCTGCCCTGTAATCCCCGAAATCAATGCTACTTTTTTATTTCCCATAATATCTATATTTTAAATTATTACTATCTTAAACACTTTTTCATTTGTGGAAGTTTTAACTTTCAACAAAAAGAAACCTTTTTTATCCACTTCCATTATACTGCCTGATGATTGCAATATTTGTTTACCATCCAAGGAATAAAGAGTAAGCAGTCTTACAGGCTCATCGCTATAAGCCTTAAGTATATTCTTCTTCTGGGAAATATTGATAAAGTGGGAAGAAGACAACATATCAATCTCAGAAGACTTGTCAAAAAATTTCAACAAGAACATGTCTTCATTCATTGTCTCATCTGCAAAGAATGTATATGAACTGTCTTGTGTAAAGTCATTAATCATTTCACCGCTTTGCCTGTCATATAAAGCGACCCCATTGTATGGTGAAGGAACTACTCCATTATATTTAATGGTATATTCTCCTGTTTTTTTGATAACACAACGCAAATCAACATCAAGAGTATCTTCCAAAGTAGGAGGAATAACATTAACTGAAAAGTTTTCTCCGTTGAAACTTGTATAAATCTCCGCTGCCAGACCATAACCAAAAAGTTTATGATTATCTGTCTGCCATTCCAGAGCATTGGTAAAATGGCTGTCAAAAGCTAAATATGTGTTATCTTCTCCATCCACACTGCTGATAGAAAAAGACACCAAATCCACATCTTCTAAGCTTGTTTTTGCAAGAGGAGCATTTTTGTTTACAATAAGATGATTTTCAGAATTGGTCACTTGAACAAAGAACCCCTCAAAAGGCTTTATGGTATTATCTCCTGTAAGCACAACATAGTTACCAGAAGAATTAAGGACAGATGGCGCTGTACAATTATTTTTGTCTATTTGACTAAGAGAAACAGAAAAAGAATAAGGATTTGCAACCAGATGCCAGCCAAAGTAAGACCCCTCTCCGCTAAGAGTAGCATTGTTCAAAAGAGTATAGGAAGCATTGTCGTTTATCGTACCCAAAAAATTGTTAATAGTATTGTTGGCATAGGAAATCAGATATCCTCTACCCTCTCTAAAAAACGGCTCTGCAAAATCGTAGGCCTTATAGTTTGCCCACATTCCTTGTGATTCATCTTCTGTGTAATCCTCCTGCCAAAAATACAAGTCTATATCGTCGTTATCTTCTCTTGCTTCCAAGACTTCTGCAATATATGTCTGGTTATCTGAGCTTACTTTTATAGGAATACCCCATAAATACCAGCCTGTTGAGGAAGATGTTTTGGCATTATATCCGGAAAATGACTGTTCTATATTATATGTTTCTATATCTGCCGTTCCATTATTCTTGAATGAAGCTCCATCCTTAAGTATTAATGTATTACATTTTGCTGTATTACCTTCTGGCACCGTTATTTCTACTCCACTGTCTATCTGAACAACATCGTTGAAACTTGGTTCTCCATTTGTCCAATTGTTATCTGTCCATTCTCCCGAAGCAGTACGGGTAGTTGTCCCTTGTGTAAGAAAACCTTGATAGCCATATATTATACTTTCATCTTCAGACATAAGATAGGCAACATAATAAGTTCTCTCAGCTAAATTACTTATCTGATAAGCTCCACCAACAAGAGAAATATCACTTTCCGCAACAGGCGTTCCAAGATTTTTGTTTGCAATATCACTTTGTGAAATAGTGCCTGTAAGAGTATGCAAACCAAAATCCCTAAAATTACTCTCATCTGTGGAATTATCACCCGTCCATTCTGTGCAAAGAGTAGGAAAACCACTATTTGGATTATGCTTTACTCCATAGTTAATATCAGCATTTCTCCGCAGGACAAACTTAGATGCTCTTATTATATCTTCATCTTCGTCAACACAATTCCAAGCATCTGGTTCTAGCAAATCTTCATTAATATTTCCAAAAATATCTATAGTATCATTATTATTTAACAATATTATAGGTCTATTACAATAAAAAAATGGATGATAATAAAAACTTCCTGCGCCATCTATTGGTGTTTCTATATTTAATGCATTATATACAACTTTTGCTTCGCCGTGTTTTATACTATCTTTTTCTGTAAATATCTGAATATTTGGGTTTGTAGGGAAGGTCGTCCCCCACATCACTAAACTATAATTCTTTAAACAAACATTTTTGCCTGTTCCATTATATATTTCTAATGCGTTTTGTCCTTCTAAATAACATACTTGTGAAATAATTAAATCATCAGCAAAGTTATAGGTATTTCCTTTATTTATTACTTTTAGTTTTTTGTCTGAAGAAGTATTATTTGTAAAGTAAACCGTAGCAGAATTGTTTGTAATTTCTTTTATGCTGTCTAATGTTTTTTCTTTTAAAGTGGTAAAAGAATGTGTCTCATCTCCTATCTTTAAAACATATCTTGTATCAGGAGAAAGCGAATTAATAGTATAAGAAGTATTGGCACTAAGAATACTATAAGGCTGTTCATTACAATATTCTTGAGGAATTGTAACAACAATCTCATTTAAAGCATATTTACTTGCATTAGTAGAAAATTTTAAAACAAGATTTGAAGAAGATGAAACATAATCTTCTGAACTAACTCCTCCTGTAAAAGACATTACTATATTCTCATCTCCATCTTTAACTGTTAGAGACTTACCCGCAGACTTTCTTGTAGCATTAACTTTTACAGCACAAATATATTTACCATTATTAACTCCCCCGTCACTACAAAGAGCTTTGGAAATATCTATATTCCCTGTAACGAAACCTGTAAGATTTGTTGCTAAAATAAATTCATTTCCATTCTTTGATATTTTTTGTCCTTTTGCTCCTTTTGTTCTTAAATAGGAATCAGGTAAAAGCCAAAGGAAGTTATTATATGTTTCTGAACCTTCTGTATTAGGGAATAAAGAAAAATCTTCGTAATAGACCGTGTCGTTTTCATAGACAGAGAGTATTGCATCTTCATCTATGGAATAGTTTATAGTTACGCTGTTTGCACCAACAGATTGAATACTAAAAGTACTTTGTGCAAAGACAGAGACATTTATCAACATCAGAATAAAAACAATCTTTTTCATAAGTATTTATTTAATATCCATAATCTTTTTTTGGCAACAAAGTAGAGAATATTTATTTCTCTACCTTGTTTAATGAGATATACAATTCATCAAGCTGCTCTTGTGAAATAATATTTGGAGAATCAGACATAAGGTCTCTACCTGAATTGTTCTTTGGAAAAGCAATAAAGTCTCTTATTGAATCTGCTCCTGCAAATATTGAACACAATCTGTCAAAACCAAAAGCTATACCTCCGTGAGGTGGAGCTCCATATTCAAAAGCTTGCATTAGAAAACCAAACTGCTGCTTTGCAGACTCTTCAGTAAAGCCTAAAGCTTCAAACATATCCAGCTGCATCTTTCTGTCGTGTATTCTTATAGAACCGCCTCCTACTTCCGTTCCATTGATTACAAGGTCGTATGCACTCGCTCTTACTTCTCCTGGTGCGTTTTGCAGTCTCTCCGGATAGTCTTCAGGATTTGGAGCAGTGAAAGGGTGATGCATTGCATAGAATCTTTGGTCTTCCTCGTTCCACTCCAAAAGAGGGAAGTCGGTAATCCAAAGCACAGCATAGTTAAACGGGTCTCTCAATCCGAGTCTTGAACCCATTTCCAGACGCAAAGAACAAAGTTGGATACGGGTCTTCATCTTTTCACCTGCCATTACAAGCATAAGGTCTCCTTGCTTTGCATTGAATTTGTCTGCTATTGCTTTCAGGTCTTCCTGTGTAAAGAATTTATCCACAGAAGATTTAAATGTTCCGTCAGTATTATATTTAATATAAACCAAACCATTGGCTCCCACCTGAGGACGTTTAACAAAATCTGTTAATCCGTCAAGTTGCTTACGAGTATATTCACCGCAACCCTCAGCACATATTCCTACGACAAGTTCTGCCTCATCAAAGACTTTGAATCCTTTGCCTTTTACAACATCGTTAAGCTCCACAAACTGCATTCCAAAACGCAAATCCGGTTTGTCTGAACCATAATACTTCATGGCATCTTGCCAAGTCATACGTTTAAAAGTAGGCAAGTCTATATTTTTTTCTTCTTTGAAAAGATATTTTATAAGTCCTTCAAACATTTGTAAAACATCTTCCTGTTCAACAAAAGACATTTCACAGTCTATCTGTGTGAATTCTGGCTGACGATCTGCCCTAAGGTCTTCGTCCCTGAAACACTTCACTATTTGAAAATATCTGTCAAAACCAGAAACCATCAAAAGCTGTTTAAAGGTCTGAGGACTTTGAGGAAGAGCATAGAATTGGTTAGGATTCATACGGGAAGGCACAACAAAATCCCTTGCTCCCTCTGGTGTTGAACGGATAAGGAAAGGAGTCTCTATCTCAAGAAAGCTTTCTTTACTAAGGTAGTTTCTAACCATCATAGCCAGACGATGACGCAATTCAAGGTTTTGTTTTACACAATTTCTTCTAAGGTCAAGATATCTGTACTTCATTCTCAACTCATCACCTCCGTCTGTGTTGTCTTCTATGGTAAAAGGTGGAATTTTTGAAGGATTGAGTATTGATAATTCTTTTACCTCTATTTCTATATCTCCTGTAGAAATCTTGGAATTTTTACTACTTCTTTCTCTTACAACCCCTTTCACCTGAATAACATACTCTCTTGACAAAGTCTTTGCCATATCTTTTATGCTTTGAGAAGTTGCATCATCCACTACTATCTGAGTTATGCCGTAACGGTCCCTAAGATCTATAAAAGTCATGCTTCCAAGGTCACGTGTTTTTTGTATCCAACCGCTCAAAACCACTTCTTGTCCAATATTTTCTTTGCGAAGTTCTCCGCAGGTATGTGTTCTATACATTGTATATATCGTATTTTTAGGTATTTGAATAAATTTAATGTGCAAATTTACACAAAATTTTAGGACTATATTACAAAAATTCCAAAAACTTGTTTGAAAACTAAGAAGCCAAGGGGGTTTTTGAGTATTGCCCTAAAAAAGATCAAGACTTTTTACAAAAAGATCAAGACTTTTACACCTGAACATCAAGACTTTTTTTGTAAAAATCAACTCTTTTTTCAACACCTTCAACAAAGTCTCTCCGATATGTGCAACAAAGAAAATTACTTTACAGTCCTACATCATCTCTGTTAATTTATTCCAGCCTATCGCTGAAAGACATAAAGACATTGCAGCAAAAAATATGTGATAATAAATACTTCTACAAAAAAAGAGAGCAGCTCTGTTTTTACAGAGCAGCTCTCAAAATATAATTATGAAAACAAAACAACTATTCAACTATAAGTTTTGCAGTGCGAGTAGATGAGTTTGTTATCAATTGTATAACATACACACCTTTTTGCATATTTTTAACATCTATAACCTGAGAATGTTGTCCTTTTGCTTCTCTGCCGTTATCCAAAGTAGAAACAAGTCTTCCGTTCATATCAAACATTCTGAACATAACATTTGATGGTTCGTCCAAAGAATAAGATATTGTAGAAAAGTCTGCACTTGGATTTGGATAGATACTTAAAGTAAGGTTGTCTTTTGAATTTCTTACAAGAGGAAGAGAAACATAACTTTCATCATTTGGATTTTCTTGTTGATATTTCGTGTTCATAAGGACACCTCTACCATATGTTGCAGCATAGATAACACCGGCGTTCTTTGTTGCTCCGTATGTTACGTTCTCACTAACACCTGTTGACTGGTCTGTGAAAGTAATTTGAGGACGGTTTTGAGTTTGTTGCCATAGATTGTAAACAGGAAGAGTCTCTTCGCCATCTTTTACCCATTGACCACCTGAAGTAAAGTTTTCCATTTTGTAGATACCTTCTTCTGTTCCAACAAACAATGTGTTGCCTTCAAATTTTTCTATCAAAGAAGCATAAACAGGAGCAAGAGCAGAACTTTTCTGAGGAGGATTAGCAAGAGCAGAGAATGTTGGAGTTTCTCCCATCGCATTTGTAGAATACATTACGTTGTTTCCATTTTGATAACCGTCAAATGTTATAACCAAGCGGTTTACATTATTTGGATCCGTAGTTATAGAAGATATTCTTCTGTTAAAGCTTGCTATCTCTGTTTTTGTAAATCTTGTTGTATCAAGGATATTTCCTGCATAGACATCTTTTACATAGTAAAGAGAAGTATCATTAAGACCATCTATTCTTATAAGTTTTGTCTCTGAATAAACTTCATACGCAGAAGAACTGTTTGTACCAGTACCATCATTGTAAATATCCAATGATAGGAACACGCTTCCACCATCTGCTGAGAAAGCAACGTTTCTTACGGTTTCGTTAAGGTGCTTGTTGCTGAAGTCTCCATTGCTTGGTATATCACCAACAGAGAACAATCTTCTCCAAAGTATGAATTTTGATGTATCAGTGATGTTTGCTATACCTACATAATCATACTTACGGGAGAAATCCATTGGTTGTGCTGTAAGGAATAATCCTTGTGGAGTATATAAAGCAAATCTTGTTTGAACCTTTGGCAATACTTTGAATTTGAAAGCTGTTGTATCTGTTGCAGCAGTATCATAGTAGAACAATATATCATCACCTGCTTGAACAGCTGGCATTTTATATGAATTATCAAATTCGTGAACAAATGGATAACCCAAGAAATTGTTGTCAGAAATAACGACTTTGTCACCAGCAACTATTTCTTGTCCTCTGATAAGAGATATACGCTCATCACCACGTATGATTTCTGTACCAACTTTCAAAGTAAGACCAATACTATCTTTAAGGTTTGTAGCCCCGTTGAATGTTTCCCAATATGCCATTGGTGTAACAAAGTTTGCATACATATTGCCTTTGTACATTTTTTCTGACATAAAGAATCCTGTCTCATTCAAAGAAGTTGCTCCACCAAAGTTCCATACTGTTTCTGTCTCTACCTCATCATAAACGCCCTTGTTTCCAAATGTTCTTGCTACATTTATGAAAGGTCGTGCAACTATGAAAGGTTTTCTTGCATTACTTGCAGGAAGTATCTTGTTGATAGCAGAAGAAGCTACGTTTGTTCCACTTGTTGAAGTAGCAGACTGAGAAGAATTTGATGCATAATAGTTGTTCAATTCTTCATAGAAATCATATAGAGGATAGTTTGGACTGTTTATTGCCCATACTCTTTTTGCACTCTTTTGTTCTGTTTCTGAAGGAGTAGGAATATAAGATATTGCATTGCTTTGAGTGGCAGCCATAACTGAACCGTCTGCAGCAGCAACAACTTTATAGACTTGAGAGTTGTTCATTCCTTTTCCTGGTGTATAGATAGGAACTTTCAATATTGAGTCATACTGATAAGTATAGACACCAGCATCTGTAGCGTATAGCTGGAATACTGAGTCTGCTGAACTTTGAGGGTTTTTCATAAACAAAATAGAGTGAATATTTGCTGGAACATATCCCATTTCTGTCAAAACAGATGTTTCCAAATCTGTCATATCCAAAGAAGGACTTGTCATTAAAGAGAAAGAGAATATTCCATTACCGTTTACATCTTGTCCTGACAAAACATGGTTTCCTCCAAGATAAAGAATTTCTGTATTGTCTCTGTCATCTACTGCCATAGACATAGCATAGTTAAGCTGTTGTCCGTTGTCAAATGTAGCAGGAGTAATACGTTGCCAATATAATTCACCGTCATTGATAGATTGTGTTCTCCAAACACCTACAGCAAAACCAGAAAGACCGGAAGTAGATGCTCCTGAAGAAGTAGCATAAGAACTACCATTTACATAATAACCTCCATAAGAGTGTCCTTGTGAAGAAACGTATGCATAAAGATAATCCGGATTGTTGTTACCAAACAGTAATTTTATTCTGCCAACAGGAATAGAAGTTTCCATTGTATCTGCAGTAAATATCACTCTTGGTTCTCCTGTCTTTGAAACAATTGCTATTTCTGCACCAGTTACATCATCAGAATAAACTGCTGCCACTGTTCCGTTAGGATTTACAACAACATCATAAACATTCATATAACCTATTCCCAAAGTAATGTCAGTTATACTATTGTCTATAGTACTGATAGCGTGAAGACCGGAATTCTTTGTTGCTACATAAACAGTGTCATCTGAATAAGCCATTGCATTAACAAAAGCCCAAGGTTGGTATTGATTGTATTCGTTTGCAACCTCTGTTCCTTCTATTCTTGAGAAAGAAAGGTTACTGCAAATCCATTCATATTTTTCATTTGCAGTCGCAAAACCGGAAGCCCAAGTTGTAGATAAAGTATTACTTTTATACACTCCGCTTCCTATTCTTCCTGTAGGCTCATCACTATATCCTAAATGATCCATGTTGTGAAGACCTACTGTATAATAACCTTCACCTGTACCCACATAAATTACACCATTGTCATCCTGTGCTAATGCAGTGATATTTTCATGTCCAGAACCAAAAGGTATTTCTCTCCAACTCTTTCCATTATCTACACTGACATACAAACCTGCAACTGTTCCAGCATAAACCACCCCGTAGTTGTATTTGTCAAACATAGCAGCACGCACACGTCCTGCAACATTGTCAGGACCTATCATTTTCCAATCAGTAGTATTACCTTGCTCATCATCAGCTAAGGTTCTTGCCAACAAACTATTTGCTGATACAAAACCTATTAAAGCAAATAGCAAAAGGCTCAAAAGTAATTTTCTGTTTTTCATAATTTATTTATTCTTTATATTAAATTCTCGGTGAATATATTAAGTGGCAAAGATACACAAAAAATATTATATACAAACATTTTGAATATTTTTTTTGTCAGAATCTGTATGAAACCGCTCTTTTTTACACCTCTGTAATCTTGGAAATAAACAAAGAAAAGTTGAAAAAAGGTTTGTGTCTGCAAAGATACAATATAAAATAATATACCACTACAAACAAAACAGACAACAATACTGTTGCATTTTCTGAAATATGTAGAACATAAGCAGAAACCAAACATACTAATGCAATAAGAATAAGAGGATAAAGAAAGGCAAGCCCCAATGCTTTATAAATTTTACTTTGAGGAACATTAAGCAAAACTTTTTCTCCTACTTCAAAAGTCTTTGCATTGGATTGTATTATCTCAAGATTTTTCCCTGACTTGGAGGTTTTTTCACACAGAGAAGCGGCAGCACAAGCGCTACAACTTTCTTTTTGCTCCACTGTTATGCTTATTTTGTTTCCATCTATGCTTAATACTCTTGCTTCAGAAGTATTGCAATCCTCTTTCTTTTCTTTCATGTTTAGGTCTGTTATTTATAAGGTGATTAAATGCGTTTGAAACTCCTGCTGTTTATATATCCCTCTCTCCTGTCCTCTGTCCTGACTTTTATCCATTTGTTGCTTTCTTCCTCTATTATTCTTACTTTTTGTCCTTTGTAAAGGATAAGAATATCTTTTGAAGTGTCTGTTCTTGATGTTTTCAACTTAACCCCTGAAGTCATCATTATAGCATTGTTGTTATCGTTTTGAATACTCTGTCTTTCTATTCCAAATCCCATAGCACACAAAGATAAAAGAAAACTAAATATACAAACATAGAAAAACAATACTTTTCTGGCTGAAAATCTGTATAAGAAAAAAGATACACACGCCACAACAAAAAGAATTATCATAACAACAAACCACTGCACCAAAGACATCGTGCCTGAAACATATCTTATTATTCTTATCGGAAGAATAGAAGGCATAATATAACAATCTCCCATAAGTCTTGACCGTACAATATTGATGTTTAGTTTTATATTTTTGTCGTTTGGGGATAGTTTTAACGCCTTTTCGTAATAAAGCATTGCATTAGCATAGTCAGAAGAACGGAAACTTTTTTCTGCCTTTGTGCATAAATCCTCCGAAGTCAAAACTTTATCAGCTTTGCCTGCCATTACCAAAGAAGAGAAAAACAGAGGCACAACAAAAAACAAAAAAGACAATCCGTTTCTTAGGTTTCCAAGTATATCTTCTTTGCTGTTGTTTTCTTGTTTTGTAGAATGTTTTCTATTTTGTTTCATTTCTTCTTCTATTGATGTAATTACATTGACTGTATCATTGTATATAGTATCGTCTGCATTGGTTTGCTTGTCTTGGGAAAATCTTATATATTGACAACGGTTGAATATAGAAACCAAATTATCCACCGTTTCTTTGCCTATTCCTTCCATTATAAGCATATCTGCACATGTTTCTACACTAAATTGAGATTTTTCTATCTTAAATCTATCCAAAAGATATGTCCAAAGAGCAATTGCTATTTCATCTTCAAAGACTTCATAGTTTTGAAGAATAAGTAGTTTCTTTGCTTTTTTCAATCGCTTGATAGCTACACGTGTCGCTCTTCTTCGTTTTGTTGCCACAACATCACTAAGACTTAACAAATATCTGGAATAAAAATAAACTATAAGTAAAGTAAGTAACAACAAAAACAAAGGAAGAAGATAAACAAAAGGTCTGTCAAAAATATGTCTTCCCTTTGCATTCAGATTAAGTTTGTCTGTTGGAATAATATCCATATTTCTATACTTGGCCCTTTCATCTAATTGTTTTGCATAACCAGAAGAAGCATCGCCTTTATCTACATGTATATTATAACCTTCTGCTGTTATGGTTTTGTATTCTTTTGTCTTTACATCATAGTAAGATATAGACAACTCAGGTATTTTATAATTTCCTTCAACAGATGGAATAACGAGATATTTAAATGTCCTTGTTCCGGAAAGGCCTGCTCCTGTTTTGGAAATATGGTCTGTTATTTCCGGGTCTGATATCTGAAACTCATCAGGAAGTTTTAAAGAAAGAGAATTTATAAGAGTAAGATTACCTTTCCCTTCAATAGTATAGGTAAGATAAAAAGCATCAAAAGCCTTTATTTTTTTATTTGACATGGAAGAAGTAATATTAAAATCCCCTACTCCTCCAATAAAATTCTTTGCCTGAGGTTCCGGCAATTCACTTACATTAATGGTAACAGCATTTGTTTTTAATGATTTCTCTACTCTTTGATAACTTGTAGCAACGGAAGAAAAGAACGGGTCATTAAGAAATC
Source organism: uncultured Bacteroidaceae bacterium (assembly GCA_964639765.1). Classification (GTDB taxonomy): domain Bacteria; phylum Bacteroidota; class Bacteroidia; order Bacteroidales; family P3; genus Scybalousia_A. The sequence continues at coordinate 8,522 of CAZXEN010000025.1, read as the reverse complement.
TGTCAAAGAAAGGATCTCCTGTAGAAAACTGTCTTTGAGAATGTGTCTGAACGTGTGCTACAATGCTTAAAGGCATTCCTTGTATAGTCAGTCTGCCTGTTCGTTGTGGATAAACAATAACTCTTCTTAGCGTTGCAACTTGGTATCTTTGTCCATTATATTGTTCTATTGAAAGAGTTGGAGTTTCTTGTCTATCCAATTCTTCTACCCAAAAACCTATGGAAGACGGTATTTTTTGTATGCTGTATTCAGAAACAGGCAAAAGAGTATAAAGCTTGTATGAAATAACTACTTCTTCTCCTTTTACAACGTTGGTTTTGTTTGGTATTGCCCTAACAAACAAAGCTTGATTGTCTATGTTTACACTTGTGTTTGAGGGTTGAGCATTTCTCTGTTGGATTTGTGGATTAGTATTGTTGCGTTGTTGATTGTTATTGTTATTCCTATTATAGTTATTGTTTCCTCCACTATTATAAGAACCTCTGTCCCTCACTTCTATTGTAAAACTTTGAGAAGAATATACTTTGCCATCTGCTTTTATTCTTGCAGGAGAAACAGTAACTTTCCCGACTCTTGCAGCTTGTAACACGATGGAAAAAGTATAAGAATGGGAAGAAGAAACTTGTCCATTGATTATGGTTGTACTTGAAGAAGATCCTTGATAAGGACCTGAAACAATATTTGCTCCACTCACCGTTGGTATCTCAAAGTTCGAAGGTCTGTCTTTACAACTGATAGAATATTGAATAGTAAAGCCCTCTCCCACGTATGCAGTCTGAGGAGCCCTTCCTCTGAAACCCATCTGAGCATACAGACTGAAAGAAAAAACAACAAGCAATATATATATGAGGTATCGTTTCATCTGTTTACCAATCTTTATCATTGTTTGATTTAGGAGACTTTTGAGGTTTGGATTTAGTTTTTTCAAGTGTTTTCTTTTCATTTATCTTCATAGCCTCCAACATTTGTTGCATCTGTTGATTGTTTTGATTATCGTTTTTCATCAGCCAAAGACAGAGAGCAAGATTATACTTTGCGTTTGTATCAGTGGAATTCAATACAAGAGACTGTTGATAGTCTTTTGCAGCTTGAGAAAGATATTTACTTGAATTGCTATCCTTGGTATTCATTTGTGAAAGATTGAAAAACGAGTTGCCTCTGTTGTATAATGTATTTGCATATTTCAAAGTATCTTTTTTTGTCTTGCCTATCGGCTGGTTAAGTACTTTGTTGTAGGATTCTATTGCTGCTTTGTAGTTGCTGTCAGAAGACATGTAGAATGTATTTCCTAAGTTGTACAAAGCTGGAACAAAAGCAGAGTCTTCCTTTAAAGCATCATTGTATTTTTCTTCTGCCTTTAGATAAAATTTTTTATTGTACGCTCTATTACCTTCTCGTGCATATTGTCTTTTTTTATCACATGAAGAAAATAACATCAAAACAAACGCCAATAACAATATATATGTATGCTTTCTCATTTCAACAAAATTTAACTTAATAACGAAAACACCTTATTTTTATTGTTTCCCCTTGTCTGTAGATTAAAAGACAAACAAACTGTGTCAAAATAATTTTATAAATATTTTAAATTAAAAACTGTTTTTTTATTTTTTTTTATTACTTTTGCAGGTTGATTAATAACAAGATTAATAATAAAAAAACATATAAGATGAAAAGATTTGTTTGTAGCGTTTTGATGATTTCATTAGCGTTGTTTATGGTTTCTTGCGGTTCGCTAAGTAAGATGCAGAGTAATCACAAAACCGTTCGTTATCAACATTCTCCTAATCCAATGGAGACAACAGGAAACAAAGTTATCGTTACAATAAACGGTAACATTCCAAAGAATTATTTTCAAAAGGATGCTGTAGTTTATCTTCAACCTGTGCTTACTTGGGAGACAGGAGAAGTTATTCTTTCTCCAATGAACCTTAAAGGAGAAAAAGTAGACGGCAACGGCAAAACTATAGAAAAGAAAGCCGGTGGAAGATTTATGTACAGAGATACTGTTGCTTACAGAAAAGGAATGGAAAGTGCTGTACTTACTCTTAACCCTGTTGCTTATAAATCAAAGAAAGTAAATGAGGCAAATGCTACTCGCAGCGAAGCTTTAGAAAACTCTGGAGCAATAGAATTAGGCAATGTAAAAATAGCACAAGGTATCAACTCTACTTCTAACAGAGTAGATATAAAAGGAGATATGACTCTTACTGCTCCTGAATATGCTGTTTCCACAGATGAACTTATGACAAGTGATATTTACTTTACCGTAAATATGTCCAACCTTAACTGGGATAATGCCTTAAACAAGAAAATGGAAGCTAAGCGTTCTTTGAATTCCATGAAATCCTATATAGTAAATAACCAGGTTCCTCGTCAAATATATGTTAATGCTTGGGCTTCACCTGAGGGAGAAGAATCTTATAACATAGGTTTGTCAAAGAAAAGAGCAGAGACAACCCAAAAAGTTGTGGAAAATATGCTTACAGAAGCCCTGACAGAGAGAGCAAAAGCAGAGAACATCAAAGCAGGTGACATAAACAAATACGTTGCTGATGCAAAAAAAGACATAGTTATCACCACCAATGCAAAAGGTGAAGACTGGGACAACTTCATTAAACTTGTAGAGGGAAGTTCCTTGAATGAAAAGAACACTGTTATCAATGTTGTCAAGTCTCAGCCAGACAAAGTACGTAGAGAACAAGAAATAAGAAATATGTCTGTTGTCTTCCGTCAGATAGAAGAAGACATTCTTCCTACTTTGCGTAGAGGTGAGATAGCGTTCTCTTTCTCTGGTGTTCAAAAGACAGACCAAGAGCTTGCAAAGATGGCTTTGACCAATCCAGACAATCTTACATACGATGAACTTATGTATGCTGCATCTTTATCTCACAACTATGCAGTTAAACTTCAAATATATGAAGCAGTAACCGAACGTTTCCCTTCTCAATGGCAAGGCTGGAACAATGCTGGCTCAACAGCTCTTTACCTTAACCAATTGGACGATGCACAAAAATATTTGGAAACAGCACAAAAACTTTCTCCAGACAACGGGACAATAGAAAACAATCTTGCTTTGTTGTACTTGGCATTAAATGATGATGAAACTGCTGCACAATATATAGACAAAGCAATAGAACATGGAAATGAACAAGCTTCAGCCAATGCTGCCATCGTTGCAATACAACAAGGCGACTATGAAAAAGCAGCAGACTTGTTGCAAGACAGACGTTGCACATACAATCTTGCTCTTGTTCAACTTCTAAGCGGTAACACCGGAAATGCTATCCGTACTTTGGATTGCTGCATGGACCAAACTGCTGAAGTTTATTATCTAAGAGCTGTATGCTATGCCCGTTTAGATGATGTTCCTGCTTTGGTCAAGAACCTAAAAGTAGCTTGTGAAATGGAGCCTGCTTACAAATACCAAGCAAAGAACGATGTTGAGTTCAGACGTTATCAATCACAGATAGAATTCCAAAATATTATAAATAATTAATTGTAAAAAAGATTTATTGGGAATATATAAAAAATTGGATTGACAGTCTTGCCAATCCAATTTTCGTTTTTTGTGTTATGCCTAATCTATATTAACATTTAAAAGTACAATAAGGATAATTCTCATAAGTTTAAACATTATTGAAATTTTCTTCTTTCCATTTCATCAAAAAAAGTTTCTCGTTTTTTCTCATCCGAATCTCCTATAATAGCTAAGATAATATATACAAGCAACGGTGAAATAATAAAACCAAGCAATATCCATAGACCTGCACTTCTCCCTCTGTTTTTTGCCATCTTGTAAGGAATAATGAAATAAAATACTATACATATTGCAACGACAAGAAGAAAACAAAAGAACATTAAAGCACCAGACCATTCAACATTTTCTTCTTCATCTAATTCTTTTGTTGTTACAGTATCTGTTTGAGTTTGTTCTTCCTTAACATTGTTATATTGTTCAAGAATAAAATCAACTTTAAATTTTCTATCATGATAGGTAATAGCTTTTGATTTATAATAAACATAATCAGCACTTTCTCCAAAGGACTTAACAGTAAATATTCTTGCCATTTTAGGAGCAATTTCTATGGTTTTGTCTATATCCTGATAATCCAGAATTTCTCCATTCATATCTTTATAAACAATTCTTGCTTTTATAGATGTAATAGGAATATCTAAATTGTTTTTCAACGTCATTGTTGCATCTCCAATTGGAGAATCCTGAACAAAAGAAACCATTGTTACAGCATTTGCTTTAACTTCTGCTTCTCCTTTTTGTGCAAATAATGTTATAGATAAACATATTGCAACAAATAATAAAACTATTCTTTTCATAAATTTATGTGTTTTAATTTATTACTAATAATTTTCTTATTTTCAGGGTAAAGAGTTTTAAAATCTCCCATCATAACTATTAATTTATAATCTATAATCCCTTCCCATTCCATAGGATTTAATTCAGGTGTTGCTTCTGAAAATACCCCATGGTAATTATATAATAACGAAATGTTACTTGGCTCAAAATCCATTATTATTACACGTGATGTATTATTTTGATATACTCCAAACATAGACCATAACCAATCAATGTTGCTTATTTTAATTTCGTTCATTAGCGAAAGGTAATCTGCTCTATCATATAAAGAATCCACTACATCTTTTTGCTGTAAAATATAAGCATTAAACATATCTCTATCCTTAGCCTTACAGAATTGATAAAGACTTTTTTCTGTTTCTATAAATTTATAACAAGCTGTTTCTTTTGTTTTTACACTTTGAAGATAATATAACGCAAAGACTGTATTATAATTTCTAACATCTCCGACAATTATACTTGTGTCTCCTTTTTCGTTAATTTTACCATACCAAAATTCATCAGAATCTCCATAAATGTAATGATATCCTTCATCTAAAAGACATTCTTTTACATAAGAGGTCTTTTGATATAAATACGAATACAATTTTGAATAAAATGTTTCTTCATTTTGTGTTGCCGTGCCTTTTATATCTTCTTCATCAGAACAAGAAGTAAAGATAACAACTTGACAGACCATTGCCAATAATATTAGTTTTTTCATATTACTTATTTTTATTTTGTTATTAAATTATAAATCTTCTCCATTTGCTGCGTTTAGTTCGTTATCGTAATACATGATAATTGTATAATCTCCATAGAACTCATTTATTAAAAACCAAACAGAACGATTTTTTATTCTTTCTAATGCTTCATTTAATCCTTCATCTGATGTGAGCAACTGTATTACTTCATTCAGCATCTCTTCTGTAGGATTATTTAGTTCCTCTTCCGTATATTTGGAATTCCTTGCGAGAACTTTTTCTCTAAAAGCTTCTGCCGCTTCTTTTGAAAATTCTTTATCTTTTTCAGTCATTTGAAAATATGCTGCTTGATACCTTTTGTTGAGTACAGTTATATTGTGAGAAATATTTTCATCGCTTTCTATTTCATAATTTCCTATTAAATTTTGCGCTACGTATTTTTCATTTTCTGAAAATTGTCTGCAAAGTTCATTAAACCTTATTCTTATATCTGTTTCACCTGAAGGAACAGCGTCTTGTACCATTATTCTCCAGACTTTGTTCTTGTTTGTTACAACAGAAACATAGACATCCCTGCCGTTGAATTTCCCTTTTAATCTGTCTTGCTTTTGATTATAGGTAAAACCTTTGGCTTTTATTTTTTGAATCATTTGGTTTTTTGTACCATCAACAGGAATTCCCAAAAACTTTGTAACCTCTGTTTTGTTTTTATTCTGTTGTGCCATAACGTTGCCTGCTCCTAAGAGGATGCACACTGCAACAAATAATAAAACTATTCTTTTCATTATACTTGGTTTTTTATTTATTAATAAATTAATTCTCTTCAAGCACTTCTTCTAGTTCCTCTATAGAAGGAAGGGAAGATTTAAATTTTTCAGGTATCAATTTTGAAAGTTGATATGCCGAAACACCGATAGGTTGAGACGATGATTCCAAGGCATACTGGGCTTCTATATTGTCTTTATATTTGCAAACCAAAAGGCCAATAGTTGGATTGTCTTTTTCTCCTTTCAATTGGTGATTCACTGCAGCGATATATCCGCCAAGTTGTCCTATGTTTGAAAAATCAAATTTATCGACTTTTACTTCCAAAACTACATAACAATGAAGTTTGATATTGTAAAACAGCATATCTATAAACTTTTCTGTTTTCCCTACCTCAATACGAACTTCTTTACCCACAAAAGCGAAACCATTGCCTAATTCAAGTAGAAATTTCTGAATGTTATTCATGAGGGCATCTTTAAGTTCTTTCTCTGAATATGCATTTGAGATAGTGAGAAAATCAAAACAATAAGGATCTTTGGTCATCTGTTGTGCCAAATCGCTATTTGTTGTTGAAAGTGCTGCTTTGAAGTTAGTTATTGCTTTCCCTTCACGTTCATAAAGGTCAGTATCAAGAAAGTTGAGTAATACAGCTCTGCTCCAATTATTCTCTCTTGTTTTTTGGATAAAGAATATAGCCTTTTTGGGATTTCCTTTACATTTATCAATAATGCGTCTATGATGATCCCATGGAATACAGAATAAATCATCCGCAGGTTGCGGACAATTTTGAAGATTAAAATTATCCGCAATTTGCGGACGATTTTCAAATAAAGGAGAATACATCTCGTAAAAATATTTACAATATTTTATATTTGTAGGAGACAATCCTTTTGTATTAGGCAATTCCTTCTGTAAATCTGAACTGAGTCTATTAAAGAAACTACTACCATATGTATTTTCCATTTTCCTTTCTACTATATCGTGCCCAAGAGACCAATAAAACTGCAACATTTCTGTATTTACTCTTACTGCAGCTTTGATTTGGCTTTGACTATAGCGACATTTTATTTCTCTAATCCACAGAATGTAGTCTTTGTCTATAATAGCAATATCTTTCATCGTGATATAATTTTAATTGTTAATTATAAATCTTCCCCTCTTGCTGCGTTTAGTTCGTTATCGTAATACATGATAATTGTATAATCTCCATAGAACTCATTTATTAAAAACCAAACAGAACGATTTTTTATTCTTTCTAATGCTTCATTTAATCCTTCATCTGATGTGAGCAACTGTATTACTTCATTCAGCATCTCTTCTGTAGGATTATTTAGTTCCTCTTCCGTATATTTGGAATTCCTTGCGAGAACTTTTTCTCTAAAAGCTTCTGCCGCTTCTTTTGAAAATTCTTTATCTTTTTCAGTCATTTGAAAATATGCTGCTTGATACCTTTTGTTGAGTACAGTTATATTGTGAGAAATATTTTCATCGCTTTCTATTTCATAATTTCCTATTAAATTTTGCGCTACGTATTTTTCATTTTCTGAAAATTGTCTGCAAAGTTCATTAAACCTTATTCTTATATCTGTTTCACCTGAAGGAACAGCGTCTTGTACCATTATTCTCCAGACTTTGTTCTTGTTTGTTACAACAGAAACATAGACATCCCTGCCGTTGAATTTCCCTTTTAATCTGTCTTGCTTTTGATTATAGGTAAAACCTTTGGCTTTTATTTTTTGAATCATTTGGTTTTTTGTACCATCAACAGGAATTCCCAAAAACTTTGTAACCTCTGTTTTGTTTTTATTCTGTTGTGCCATAACGTTGCCTGCTCCTAAGAGGATGCACACTGCAACAAACAATAAAACTGTTCTTTTCATGATAGTAAACTTTTTAATTATTACGTTAATTATTCTTTTCTTACAAAGTGGATTGGGAGTAGTCCAAATCATATTTTGGATTTCCTTTTTTATCTAAGCAGATATTGCAGACGCATATCAGTTCCGAAGGTATATCATCAGTCCAAAAAGGTATGGAGACTTCTTTCTGAGCGGACATATCTATGTTTGCTGTAAGTTCCTTAGCTTTTTGGCTACATAATCTTTCCAATTCTTCCTCATTGTCGTTGTTTTTACCTATGCTTATTGTACTTTGAGGATTGTATTCTTCTTTCTTCCCCTCTTTTGTTGCAGGAGTTTCTTTTCTCGGAACAAAATCTATTCTCATATTCAAAGCTCCTGCTATTCTGTTCAAGGTATCTATTCCTACAGAAATCTGTCCTTTTTCTATTCTGCTCAGATTGCCTGCATCTATATTGACTTTTTTTGCAAATTCTCTGGCTGTCAGACCTTCGTGTTTTCTTATTTCTTTTATCCTGTTTCCAAGTCTTTGTCTTACTTCAGATGTATCATCTTTTCTGACCCATAAAAAACCGTTGAAACCTTTTTTATACATTTCTCTTGAGATATCATTCCAAATGGATTTAATAGTTCCATCATAGTATCTGTCAAACAATGCGGAGCAAGTCTTGATGTAAGCATTGTTATGCTGCTGATTTATGCGGTAGTTCATATCGTCCGAATAACCAATATAGTAAGTGTCCTTGTTGTCTGTCTCTACCTTTACTCTATTATTGCTTTTATCTGTAAATTCTACCTTTGCCATTTTTATTGTTATTTATTTTTATATATTTTTAC
>CAZXEN010000024.1:0-32131 GCA_964639765.1 uncultured Bacteroidaceae bacterium | reverse complement strand
TGTTAAACCTGTACAACCAGAAAAAGCACTGGAACCGATAGAAGTAACACCGTCTGGAATAGTTATACTTGTTAAACCTGTACAACCGTAAAAAGTACCGCTACCGATAGAAGTAACACCGCTTGGAATAGTGATAGATGTTAAATCTTTACAACCGTAAAAAGCATAGCCACCGATAGAAGTAACACCGTCTGGAATATTAACAGATGTTAAACTTCTACAATTTTGAAAAGCATTGCTACCGATAGAAGTAACACCGTCTGGAATAGTAACACTTGTTAAACCTGTACAATTTTGAAAAGCATTGCTACCGATAGAAGTAACACCGTCTGGAATAGTAACACTTGTTAAACCTGTACAACCGTTAAAAGCATCGACACCTATTTCTATTACTGTATAGTATTGAGAAGTCTCTGTTTCTGATCCAAAACCTCTGACAGAAGATGCAATGGTTACATTGCCTGAGGCATCAGGAGATGGAACAACTTTCGCTTTATGGTTTTCTGCATCTACAACTCCGTATCTTATTCCATTATCAGCTGTTACCACAAAAACTTCATTAGCTCTGTCTGTAATATAATAGATTTCAGAGTATCCATTACTTTCCCAATTCAGAGCATACTTATAATCTTCAACCGTTTCTGTTGGAACATGGAATATGGTCACACCTCTGCGTAGATTAGAGAAAGCATTATTTCCTATTTGTAGACCAGACACAGACTCACTACGAGTGAATGTTATATCAGTCACATTTGAAGAGCCACTAAACGCAGAAGCACCTATTGACGTTACACTATTTGGAATAGTGATACTTGTTAAACCTGTACAACCGCAAAAAGCACTGGAACCGATAGAAGTAACACCGTCTAGAATAGTAACACTTGTTAAACCTGTACAACCGTAAAAAGCAAACTCACCGATAGAAGTAACAGTATTTGGAATAGTTACACTTGTTAAACCTATACAATAATAAAAAGCACTGGAACCAATAGAAGTAACATTATCTGGAATAGTTACACTTGTTAAACCTATACAATAAAAAAAAGCATTGTTGCCGATAGAAGTAACACCGTCTGGAATAGTAACACTTGTTAAACCTCTACAACCGTAAAACGCATTCTGACCTATTGAAGTTACGCGGTAGTTAATATTGTTGTATCTTACAGTCGAAGGAATGCTAAGAGCTCCGGCAAAACCATACACACACCCAGCTACGGAAACTTCTCCACCATTGTCATCGTCACCAGCAGCCGTTGTGACTGTATATGAAAGATTTCCTATTTGAAAAGCAAACAGATTCCCAGAAAGAAGTAATAAGAATACTCCTACAAGAAATAAACTAATTTTTCGCATAAGCGATAAGTTTTCCTTGATGATTTCCTAAAGGAAAGATTGTCCTTAACAACCTTGTATTTAAATTATACAGAAAAAGCGTGAAATCATCCATGTCTTGCATCTCAACTGAAAGGTACCTGAGAAAAAACCCGAACACAAAGATACAATGATAACACGTAAATCACGCCACAAATAGGCATTACGAATTAGAATCAGTGTAACTTGTGCGTTCTTATAAAGTTTCTCAGGCTTTTTTCAGAACAAGTTACAAAAGCATGCCGCTTTTACAAAAACTAAACTTTCAAACAGATAAAAAAACAAACAAAGTCTGTCTTTTATCACCTATCGTGCGATAAGCGGGTGCAAAATTAGAAAAATTATTTTAACTGACAAAATTTATAGAGAAAATAAAAATCTCCGTCTTTAAGACAGAGATTAAAACTAACAGACAAATACAATCTTCTTTTTTATTTGCGAGTCCTTGCCATTGCAGAAAGAAGTTCTTTGTCCAAGGTTACATAGATAGAATAGAAATACTTGTCTTCATAAAGGTTTTGTGCTATATAGGCTTTCATTAATTGTTTTATCTCCTGCTGTTCAGAAGAAGAAAGTGTTTGTTTTTGCAATCCGTCGTTTTGTGCATACAAAAGCATATTGTTTAATTCTGCGTTGGTAACAGAATAATGTTTAACAAAATCTTCCCCGTCAGAATATTTAGAAAAACTTTTTCTGTTTTTATCAACGTATTCGAAACAATATTTAAAGATAAAGCCTTGCCGTATAAGATCTTTATAATAATCGCTATACTTTGTATAGGAAAAAGGAAGATTAATATCTGGCTCTATTCCACCGCCACCATAAACAATACGACCAAGTTTTGTTTTGTATTTGTATTTATCATCATGACTTATAGTGTCAGTGTTGGATTCCATATTATTATAACGTTCTATAAAATCTTCATAGTATTTTTCTGCATCGCCATTAACGTATGGTCTTTGAATGCACCTGCCAGAAGGAGTATAATATCTTGCAACAGTTAATCTTATTGCGCTTTGGTCTGGAAGTTCTTTTTGTTCTTGTACCAAACCTTTGCCAAATGTTCTTCTGCCTATTATTGTTCCACGGTCATTATCCTGAATACAACCACTGACAATCTCCGAGGCACTCGCTGAAAGCTCATCTATAAGAACTATAAGTTTCCCACTTTCAAACAAACCTCCATTTGTTGCATAGAAATCTTTTCTTGGTCTGTTCTTGCCTTGGGTATAAACTATAAGGTCTCCTCTTGTTATAAACTCATCTGCAATATTTATAGCCTGATCAAGAAAACCTCCTCCGTTGCCCCTAAGGTCAAAGACCAACTCTTGCATTCCTTGATTGTTCAAAGACTGTAAAGCATTATGAACTTCGGCAGAAGAGTTTGCTGAAAATTCATCTAATTTGATGTATCCTGTTTTTTTATCCAACATTCCAAAATAGGCAACGGCTTTCGTTTCTATTTTATCTCTTGTTACAACAAAATCAATAAGATTTTTCACTCCTCTTCTATATACTCCAAGTTTCACCTTTGAGCCTCTTCTGCCTTTGAGGTAATGCAGAACAGTATCATTGGTAATCTTTGTCAGTTTTCTTCCATCTACTTTTACTATGCGATCACCTGCCATTATGCCCACTTTTTCCGAAGGTCCTCCCTTTATAGTACGCACAACTACAACGCTGTCTTCCACTATTCTGAACTGCACACCTATTCCGTCAAAGTTTCCTCTCAGGCTTTCGTTTTCCTTTTGTACTTCTTCTTTAGTAAGATATACAGAGTGAGGGTCAAGTTCATCCAACAGAAGAGAGATGGCTTTATTGGTCAAACTATCTCTATCCACCTCATCAACATACTGGTTGGAAATAAGGTTTATCACATAATTAAGCTTATCCGAAAAACCGACAGCACTGCTATCAGACATCTTAGGAATAACAGACCCAACCACTAAGCCTAAGACTAAGCAAATAAGAGCAACAGGAAGTATATATACTTTTCTTTTCATAGATATTGTATTTAAAACTTGCCTGTAAGCCAGCGGAACAAATCATTGCCATTAGCATAGATAAGAAGTGCAAACAAAAGTATCATACCCACCATTTGAGCTCTTTCCATAAATTTCTCGCTTGGCTTTCTACGTGTTATCATCTCCCAAAGAGTGAAAACGACATGGCCGCCATCTAATGCTGGTATAGGAAGAATATTCATAAACGCAAGGATAATAGAAAGGAAAGCTGTCATATTCCAGAAAAGATGCCAATCCCAAACAGAAGGAAATAAAGAACCTATTGCCCCAAAACCTCCTATTTGTGTTGCTCCTTCCTTGGAAAAAACATATTTGAACTGCTTAACGTATGAAACCAATGTATTTATGCCTTGAGAAATACCTTTTGGAATAGACTCAAAGAAACCATAATCCTTGTGAATAGTCTTTAATTCAGAAGAAAAATCTTTTTGATATGCTCCTATCTTTCCATCCTTGCCTAACAGTATGCTGACTGTTTGAAGATCACCGTTACGATAAAAGCCTACACTGACTTTTTGTCCTGCATTGCGCGTAACCATATTGGCAAATTCAGAAAAAGATAATGTAGGTTTGCCGTTAAGGGCAACAATACTGTCGCCTACTTTCATCCCAGCTTTTTGGGCTAACGAGTTTTCTATAAAACCTCCCACAACAAAAGGAAAACGTGGAATAGCAAATTGCTTTTCTCCATTACCTATCATTTCTTTGCCAAAAGTCTCTGGTAAATGTAGCCTTACCTTTTCTTCTCCTCTCTGCACAAGAATATCTTGTCCTTGATTTAGCAGTATCTCATTGACTGCATCTTTTATTTCCCATGCTTGCTTACCATTAACAGAGAGTATTTTGTCTCCATTTTGGAAACCATATTTCAGTGCAGTCTGATTATAATCATATCCATAAGGAGTGTTTTGAATAGGAAGATGCTCCGTTCCCCAAACAAACATCATCAAAGAATATATTACAAGAGCTGCAATAAAATTTACTATTACACCTCCCGAAACAATAAGGAGTCTTTGCCATGCCTTTTTGGAACGATATTCCCAATGTTCAGGTTCTTTTTTTAAATCATCGGCAGAAGTATGGGTTTCATCTACCATTCCGGCTATGGAACAATAGCCTCCAAAAGGTAACCAGCCTATACCCCACTCTGTATTATCAGGATATTGCTCAAATTCCTTCGGACTTGTCTTTGAGAAAAAAGAAAAATGCCATTTACCCTGATATTTTTTTGCTCTAAGCAGAGAAAAATATGGATTGAAGAAGAGATAGAATTTTTCTACTCTCGTCTTAAAAAGTCTTGCAAAGCAATAGTGTCCGAATTCGTGTATGATAACAAGAAAAGACAAACTCAATAACAATGCTATTATTTTCATATAAAATTGTATCCTTTAGTATTTGTTAATATTATTCCACTGTGTTTCTTCCGTGACAGTTCTTGTATTTCTTGCCTGAACCACAAGGACAAGGATCATTTCTTCCAACTTTCTTTTCTACATGAACAGGCTGACGTTTTTGTTCTTGTGTCGAATTCGTTGAAAGTTGGGTCTCCTCTCTTGAAGTCTTTATTCCTTTTGTGTCTGTTTTAGGCTCTTCGGTTTCGCGTATATTATTGGTTGCAATAGGAAGCGTTGCACGACAAAGGAAAGAGGCTATGTCTCTGTTGATACCTATAAGCATATCTTCAAATAGATTGAAACTTTCCAACTTATAAATAACAAGAGGGTCTTTCTGCTCGTATGAAGCGTTTTGTACATTCTGTCGTAAATCATCCAAGTTTCTAAGATGCTCTTTCCATGCGTTGTCTATAATTTGTAAAGTTATACTTTTTTCTACAGACAATGCTATTTCTTTACCTTCACTTTCATAACTCTTCTTTATCGGAGCTATAGCGTTGATGGTCTTTATACCATCAGTAATAGGGAAGGCTACATTTTCAAAACGAGAAGAATTGGTTTCCACCAAGTGTTTTACAAATGGAAATGCCAAAAAGGCTATCTTGTCCATACGGTCTTTGTAGAACTTATAGACTGCATCATAAATATCATCTTTTATTTGATTATGTTTCCCCTTGTTGAATGCCTGTTCATCAATAGGTAGTTCAAAGCCAAAGGTCATCATAAACTGAGAACGTAATTCTTCAAAATCATCTTCGTTTCTATCAATAAGAACAGCGATACAATCATATATCATATTGGAAATATCTATAGAAAGTTTGTCTCCGTAAAGTGCGTTATGACGTTTAGAATAAATAACGGTACGCTGATTGTTCATAACATCATCGTATTCCAACAGACGCTTACGGATACCAAAGTTGTTCTCCTCTACTTTCTTTTGAGCCCTTTCTATGCTACGTGTCATCATAGGATGCTGGATAACTTCACCCTCTTTTATGCCCAATCTGTCCATCATCTTTACCATTCTCTCAGAACCAAACAAACGCATAAGTTTGTCTTCCAAAGATACAAAGAACTGACTGCTTCCAGGGTCTCCTTGTCGTCCTGCACGACCTCTTAGCTGTCTGTCAACTCTTCGGCTTTCGTGTCTTTCTGTACCTATGATGGCAAGACCGCCTGCTTCTTTTACTCCTTCTCCAAGCTTGATATCTGTACCACGACCAGCCATATTTGTTGCAATGGTTACAGCTCCTGCTCTACCAGCAAGTGCAACAACTTCTGCCTCTTTTTGGTGAAGTTTTGCATTAAGAACCTGATGAGGAATACGTCTAAGTTTTAACATCTTGCTGAGTAACTCAGAAGTTTCCACATCTACCGTACCAATCAAAACAGGTCTTCCTGCATTTCTTATCGCTTCCACTTCAGCTATGACTGCAGCGAATTTTTCTCTCTTTGTTTTATAAATAAGATCTTCGTGGTCTATGCGGACAACAGGACGATTTGTTGGTATTGTTACAACATCCAACTTGTAAATATTCCAAAACTCTCCTGCTTCTGTTTCTGCAGTACCGGTCATACCTGCAAGTTTCTTGTACATACGGAAGTAGTTTTGAAGAGTGATTGTAGCGTATGTCTGTGTTGCAGCTTGGACTTTTACTTTTTCCTTAGCTTCTATTGCTTGATGCAACCCATCGGAGTATCTTCTTCCTTCCATGATACGTCCTGTCTGCTCATCTACGATTTTTACTTGGTCGTTTACAACAATATACTCAACATTGTTTTCAAACAAAGCATAAGCTTTCAATAGCTGGTTTATAGTATGTACTCTGTCGCTTTGAACGGCAAAAGTCTGCATTATTTCCACTTTCTTCTGTGCTTTTTCTTCTGCAGACAGTTCTTCTCTTTCCAATTCTGCTATCTGAGAACCAACATCTGGTAAGATATAGAACTTAGGGTCTTCTCCCAATTTTGAAAGGAAGTCCATACCTTTTTCTGTTAGCTCTATAGTATTGTGCTGTTCTTCTATAACAAAATAAAGTTCATCATCCACAATATGCATTTCTTTTGCCTGATCTTGCATATAGAAATTCTCTGCATTAAGCATAAGTTGTTTCATTCCTTGTTCAGAAAGCAACTTAATCAAGGCTTTATTCTTAGGCAATCCATGATGAGCTCTAAGTAATAATTTACTACCTTCAGCAGTGTCTTCCTTTGTTCTATTTTCTTTGTTTAAGATATTTCTTGCATCAGCAATAACTTGAGTTACATATTGTCGTTGTGCATTATAAAGCTTTTCTATTATAGGACAAAAACGTTCAAATTCCTGGTCTTCACCTTTTGGTGTAGGTCCGGAAATAATCAGAGGAGTACGAGCATCGTCTATAAGGACACTATCCACCTCATCGACAATAGCATAATTATGTTCTCTTTGTACTATCTCATTTGTATTGTTACACATATTATCTCTTAGATAATCAAAACCAAACTCATTGTTTGTTCCGTATGTAATATCACAATTGTAAGCTTTGCGTCTGCTTTCTGAATTTGGCTCATGCTTATCTATACAATCAACACTTAAACCATGAAACTCAAACAAACGTCCCATCCATTCGCTGTCACGTTTTGCAAGATAATCATTAACGGTAACAACATGAACACCTTTTCCAGGTAAAGCATTAAGATATATAGGTAGTGTTGCTACAAGTGTTTTACCTTCACCTGTTGCCATCTCTGCAATCTTCCCTTCGTGCAGAACAATACCTCCTATAAGCTGAACATCATAATGAACCATATCCCAATGAATCATGGAACCTCCGGCCATCCACTCATTTTTATAGTATGCTTTGTCTCCTTGTATGCGAATAGCGTCTTTTGTTGCTGAAAGATATCTGTCAAAATCTGTTGCTGTTACTTCCACTTCCTCATTATCAAAAAATCTTTTAGCAGTTTCCTTCACCACTGCAAAGGCTTCTGGAAGAATCTCCTGTAGAGTATTTTGAGTTCTCTCATAAATCTTTTTATCCAAAGACTCTATGTGTTCGTACAACTTTTGTTTTTCCTCTATGGATATATCAAAATCTGTATCCAAACGATTTTGTATGCTTTGCTTTTCTTCTTCCTCTTGCTGAACTGCGTTTTGTATCTTTGAACGAAACTCTATTGTCTTGGCTCTTAGTTCATCATTTGAAAGATGCTGTATCTTGTCGTATGCCTCAAGACAAAGTTTAAGTTTTGGATTTATCTCTTTTAAATCTCTCTGCGATTTATTTCCAAATAATGCTGTTAAAAAGTTTTTCATTATATATTTTCTTCTTTTTGTATTTTGTTATTAATCAAATTTTCTTTCTTTTGTGAATACAAATCTAATGCCACTATCATAGAAGTCATTGCCCAAAACGGTATCGCCAATTTATCTGTATCCAAAAAATTATTCATCAATCCGTGAATATAATACGTTATAAGGCTAATTGTCAAAAACAAACAAAGGTTTGCCAAGTCTTTGTTCTTTATTCTTCTATACGCCCTTATTCCTATATATATAGTAAAGCCGAATATCATCATTATGGTAATCATACCCAATATTCCTGTCTCACATAAAGGACCTAAATATTCACTGTGCGCATTGCCTAAAGTTCCTTCGTTGGTTGATATTATCGTTAAATCTTTTGACTTTTGAAATCTTCCGTATTCAAACTGATAAGTACCGAAACCCCAACCCACAATAGGTCTTTCCTTTGTCATTGCAAAAGCACAAGCCCAACGATTAAGTCTTTCTGTATTAGAAGCATCTGTGCTTATGTTACTCATAGATTGAATATGTTCGGATATATTTCCAGATGAATCTTGTTTGTTTTCTGACATTTTGTCTAAAATAAAATTCCAAGAAAGAACCAAAGCCAGAATTCCTGCCACTCCTATTTTGATAATAGTCTTTGTGCTTATTCTTAGTTTAACAACCAATAAAACCAAACCAGACACTATTACACTTATCCATGTTGCTCTTGCATAACAAAAAACAAGGCCTACAACTAAACAAATGGAAATGAAAGCAAATAAAATTCTAACATATATGTTGTTGTATAAGGTTTTTTTTGCAAACAGATAATATAAAGATATAGGCACAAACAAACCTATTGCTGCACCGTATGCAGTATGGTCATTGTAAAAAGGCATCATTATATAGTCTGCATAATCATGGTCAAATCCTTTCAAAGCATATTTTATTGTGGAAATAATAATTACTACACTCAAGGAAAAACCATAGCAAGCAATAAACCACAATATCTTTTTAGGGTCTTTGAATATAAACAAAGTCATAAAATAGCAAGGTATCACAAACCATAATCTCGCCAATATATGTTTAAAAGAAACAAATAAATCTGTACTGAAAAAACTGCTAATCACTATCCAGACAATAGAAATGACAATGCAAAGAGATACAGGATGGGTAAATAATCTTTTATCTATATTCTTCTGTAGAGACAATTCAAACAGAAACACAACCATAATAAACAACAGCATAGGTTCTGTAGGCAGAGTAATAGATACTACATCATAATCAGTAAAAAGACTGAATGGAGTAAAAAGCGCAACAGCAAACATCGTATAATGAAAATGCTTTATCATGAATATAAGCACCAAAACAATCAAAGGAACAAATACGTACCAGTCTACTCCATACTCCACAGCCCCATATCCTACAAAAATGAATATGAGGCAAGAAATTGCAATTATGATTGATGTGTTTGTATTATGCTTGAATAGACTCGTCATCTTCCTTGTCTGAGGAATTTTTTCTCTCTCTTACAATTATAACTTCTGCTGCAATAAGAGTACACAACAAAGCAGAGATTATAACAATAATACTACGTTTTGGTCTGTCTTTTGTCTCTGAAGGATATGCGTGTTCAACAACATAATCTGTTGGTATGTTTGCTTCCAAATCAACAACTGCTTGCTCGTAAGAATCGCTCCATTTCTCCATTAATTCCTTTTCTACCCTGTATAAATCAATAAATCTTTTCAAATCCGGAGCATATTTTATAAGATGAGCCATTTTGTCTTCCAATCTTTGAACGCCTGCTGTATTTCCTGCAGCAATCTGTTTTGACATCTCCTGCATAACACGGTCTGCAAAGGTTTCTGGGTCATAAACATTACTTTTCTCCATAACCACACTTGCAGAATCCATATATCTCTTTAAGGCAGCTTCTACTCTCTGTTTGCTTCTTTCCAGACAAACTCTTATGCTGTCAGCCTTTGCTTTCTTCATTTGGTATCTTAGTTCTTCCAACTGCTCAGACATATAGTTTGCTATGGAAGCAGCCATCTTTGGGTCTTTATCCCAAACGGACAGCTTGACACCAAGAAAATCCGAACGTTTTATGTCTATGTTCTTTTCCAGTTTCAATCTTACCAATTCTTCTCCTAAACCTCCTTTATCCTTTATCCCATAATGTTCTTTTAAGTTAAACTTTGCGATAGTCTTACCTAAAATTTCTCCACTGCCAAGCATCTCCAAAATATATTCGCTCTCTTTTTCTGTTCCAAAAAGATAAGGGTCTAACTTGTCTCCCGTATTCAGTATTGATTTCGACATAGAATTTACCGCACTTGGCAAAAACAATACCTGTGATTTGTAATAATTCGGTAAAAACAACGATACTATTGCTGACACAATGGCAGACGCAACAAAAGTTATCAATAGTGTTTTCTTGTTTCTCTTTATAAAAGCCCAACTGTTTTTTGTACTCAGTTTATTATCCATTATGTTTATTTGTTTTATTTGATTTTTAATGTGCAAAAATACAAAAATAATCAATACCTGTTATACTTGACGCCCATTATTTTTATTTAAACCTTTCTTGAATTTCTTTCTTAAGAAAGTCTTGTGCCGAATCTGTCTGATTGTTGCCTTGAGAAAGTTTCTCAAAAACTTCTCCTGCAAAGTTTATTGGTGATATTGTTTCATCTTCTTTGGGTGTCAAAGAATTCAAAACATTTATAATTTCTTCTTTTGCATTCTTTATTCTAAGCCAACTCTCTGTGGAAACATACAACTGCTGTGAAAGATTGTGTTCATATTCATCTGATATGTTTTTTATCATAACATCTCTAAGCAGTTTGGTGTTCATACCTGCCTGATAGCATCTAAGGACAAGATTATCCGGCTTTATTCTTTCCAAGAACAAAACCAGACGTTCGTATGCCTGCAATTGTATTGGTGTTACGACCTTACGGGTTTCCTCTTCAGATATTTTTTGAATCTCAAGTATTGTCTTCTTTTGTTCATTGAGTACAAATTCCTTTACAACATTCAAGAAATAATATCCTACTATTGCCAAACCCAGCACTTCAAGGGCAACTATACCTAATATAAAACCTGTTGTCATAATAAAAATCTTTTATTTTTTTTGAGGTGCAAAGTTATAAAAAAAATCTCTTATTCAGAAATTTATAAAATAAAAATCTAAATATTGAATCTTTTAGTATCTTTGCAAAAGTTTTAACCGCTATTATATGAAACCAATAACAAACCTAAAAAAAGAACTACTTTCTATTTGGTCCATAGACAGTAATAAAAGAATTATAAAAGACGCATTACTATTGTCTGTAGCCACTATAATCTTTCATATCCTATATTGGAACACCGATATGAATTCATGGGTATTTGGTCCTTTTACTGACAATATTTTCGACTTCTTTACGAGGCTGGCGTACAAAGGTTCCGCACCTTTGTGTGAAATTGTCATAGAAAAGCCTTTTGTTCTACAGGATTCTTCGTTTTACTTCTATACAACTTTGCCTGATGGAAGTGTTGTTTATGATTCTGTTATGCAAATTATACACGACTGTTCAGGAGTAAAACAACTTTTACAATGGGCTTTGATAATGATTCTTTGCAGAGGCAAATGGTTTCACAAGATTTGGTATTATCTTGCTGGA
Source organism: uncultured Bacteroidaceae bacterium (assembly GCA_964639765.1). Taxonomy (GTDB): domain Bacteria; phylum Bacteroidota; class Bacteroidia; order Bacteroidales; family P3; genus Scybalousia_A. The sequence goes on along the minus strand of CAZXEN010000024.1, from coordinate 20,397 downwards.
TGTGTGATAATATTAATTGCAAACATAATAAGAATAGTCATTATTACTTATGTGTTTTCAAGAAATCCTGAACTGTTTACTCCTGTTCATGACTGGATTGCAAGACCAATGATGTATATTGTTATTTTTTCTATGTGGTATATGTGGCTTCGTATTATAGACAGAAAGCCTAAAGAGACAGACAGCGCAAAAATTTAGTTATTTGCCGTTGAACTGGCTCATGGTCTTTTCCATTCCTACAAGCACAAAAGATTTTATTATCTCAAAAGTCTTGTCTATTTGAGGCTGGACCGTCTTCTCTTCCTCCTCAGAAAGTTTTCCAAGCACAAAATCTATCTGTCCGCCTTTGCTAAAGTCGTTGCCTATTCCAAATCTCAGCCTGTTAAAGGAGGATGTGTTCAATAACTCTATTATGTTCTTAAGTCCGTTATGTCCTCCGTCACTTCCTTTGTATCTGAGTCTGAGCGTCCCAAGCGGAATAGCCAAATCATCAACCACTATAAGCATATTTTCCATGGCTATTTTTTCTTTTTCCAGCCAATATCTTATAGCCTTGCCTGAAAGGTTCATATATGTCGTCGGTTTTATAAGAACAACCGTACGGCCTTTAAGTCTGGTTTTGCAGACAAAAGCATATCTGTCCAAAGAAAAAGAAAGTTTTTCCTCTTGTGTTTCATTTATCTTCTGCAAATAGTTATCCAATACTCTGTAACCAATATTATGGCGTGTTCCATCATATTCCCTGTCAGGATTTCCTAAACCTACTATAAGATATTTCTCCATTTCTGCTTTTATATTAAAAAGACAAGGACCTTAAAGTCATTAAAGACCTTAAAGCCCTTGACCAATGTTTGAAAAGTATTATTCTGCTGCAGGAGCTTCTGCTTCGCCCTCAGCTGTTTCTTCAGTTGCTGCAACAGCATTTCTTGTTGCCTTGACAGCAACGACAACTGAAGACTTGACTTCCATACATTCCACATCCTGTATGGAAATTTCTGATACTTTTATGTTTTGACCTATGTTCAGTTTGCTGATATCCAATACAACTTCTTGAGGAATATTGTTTGGCAAACCGCTAAGTCTTATTTTACGCATCTTAAGATTCAACTTACCACCTTGCAAAACACCTGGAGCCGTACCTGTTGTCTTGACAGGAACAGCGATAGTGATAGGCTTATCGTCAAATATTCTCAAGAAATCTGCGTGCAATACCTCATCATTTACAGGGTGATACTGAATGTCCTGAAGTATGGCGTTATGTTCTTGTCCGTCTATAACTATTTTTACGTAGTTTGTGTCTGGAGTGAAAAGCAATGGAATAAAATCCTTGCTTGGAACAGAGAATTTTATCTGCTCATCTTTTCCACCGTAAAGAACACAAGGCACCTTTCCTTCTTTTCTCAAGGCTTTAGTATCCTTTTTCCCTACGTTCTCTCTAAGAGAACCGCTCATTGATACTGTCTTCATTCTTTTGTGTCTTTTTGATTGTTAATAACTAAATTTGATTTGTTTGATTTGTGAAAAAAGTTCTGCAAAATTACTTGTTTTATTTTTACTGACAAAAGTTTTTTCAAAATTTCTTTCATAAAGGCTTTTAAATTACGCTAAAACATCTTTTGAAGGCCGTTAAAAACTCCCGATATCAAGACATTTTCCCGCCAAACAGTAAGTTTTTTCTGCCAATCCCCGTCTAAAATTTGCCAATCTTCGTTTTCGTGGTAAAAAAAATAGTTTTTTTGCATGAAAAAAATAGTTTTTTTTGGTCAAAAAAATAGTTTTTTTCAGCAGAAAGACTTGATGTGGCAAATTTTTATCTTACTTTGGCAGCTTTTTTTGCAGGAGTGGCTGAAAAAACCTTTGCTTTATCGGCGTGGATTGCAGGTTTTATAAAAATCTTGATACATTTATTTTTGTCGCTTTAAGAAAATCATTGTAACTTTGCAAATTAATATAATCTATCATTTGGCTATGAAAAACATCCTTCTTATTTATACAGGCGGGACCATCGGAATGGTGAAAGATGACAAGACAGGTGCATTGCGTCCTTTTGATATGAAAAAGATATACGAGGTTCTTCCTGTCCTGCATAAGTTAGACTGCAATATAGATACCTTTCAGTTCAATCCGATAATTGATTCTTCGGATATGAATGCTGAGGTCTGGCTTAAATTGTCTGCATATATAAAGCAGGAATACAGGAACTATGACGGATTTGTCATACTTCATGGAACCGATACGATGTCTTACACGGCCTCAGCCCTAAGTTTCTTGCTGGAAAATCTTGCAAAGCCTGTGATTATTACAGGATCCCAGCTTCCATTGGGAATGATTCGTACAGACGGACGGGACAACATTATCTCTTCCATTGAAATTGCTGCCAACAGTGAAATAAACATTCCGGAAGTATGCATATTTTTTGACAACAAACTTTTCAGAGGCAACCGCACAACCAAGATAAATGCAGAATATTTTGAGGCATTCTATTCAGGCAACCTGCCTTCACTGGCAAAAGTCGGCATCAATATTTCCTACAAGAAACACTTGATTCTTCCAAAACCTACACAACCTTTCAAGGTTTATGACAAATTATCAACCAATATAATAATAGCCAAGATACATCCTGCTATCAATGAAGAATACTTTGAAGCCATAAGCCATATTGATGATTTGGAAGGTATGATATTGGAGACTTATGGTTCTGGAAACGCACCTACCAACAAAAAATTCTTGTCTTCCATAGAAAAAATCGTAAACAAGGGAGTAAGAATTCTTAATGTCACCCAATGCAAGGCAGGAAGCGTGGAAATGGGACACTATGAAGCAAGCTATACTCTGAAAGAAATGGGTATAATAAGCGGAAAAGATATAACAACAGAAGCTGCACTCACAAAAATGATGTTTGTCTTAGGCAACTGCAAAGACAAAGAAACACAGAAACGGCTTTTGGAAAGCAACCTTAGAGGAGAAATAACACTATAAAAGATTTTAAGCATGGACTACAAAGATATTTTTCATAAGTTTGAAAACCTTAATGTTTTGATTATTGGTGATATTATGGTGGATTCCTATCAGTGGGGAAAAGTGGAAAGAATATCACCGGAGGCTCCTGTTCCCATCTGTTCTGTATCAAAAATAGAAAACAGATTGGGAGGAGCTGGCAATGTGGCTCTGAATCTTAAAGCCATGGGAGCAAATCCTGTTCTTTGTTCTGTCATAGGAGAAGACTCCAATGGAGAAGTGCTTCTAAAACTTATGCGAAAAGAAAAGATGACTACTGACTCCATACTTCAATCCAAGCAAAGACCAACTACCACAAAGACCCGTATAATTGGCAACAACTCCCAAATGCTCAGAATAGACAATGAAAGCACTGAGGTACTAAGCGAAAAAGAAGAAAGCATATTTGCAGAAAAAATAAAATCTGTTCTGGCTAATACAAAAGTAGATGTCATTATCTTTCAGGATTATGATAAAGGAGTAATAACAGAGAACATAATAAAGACAACAACTTCGGAAGCAAAGAAAAGAAACATACCGACAGCAGTGGATCCCAAACATAGGAACTTTTCTGCCTACAAAAACGTTACTTTATTCAAACCTAACCTGAAAGAACTAAAAGAAGGCTTAAAGATAGAGTTTGAACTTCCTACAAAAGAAAACCTTGAGAATGCTTCCCTGTTGCTAAAAGGCAAACAAAGAATAGATAAAGTCTTTATCACACTGAGCGAATATGGGGTTTTCCTTGCAGATTATTCGCAGCAAAAGGCAAACATCGTATCACTGCCTGCAAATGTAAGAAAGATTGCCGACGTTTCTGGAGCGGGAGATACCGTAATAAGCGTTGCAAGTCTCTGTTTGGCATTGGATTTAGACGCAAAAGAGATTGCCAAGATAAGTAATCTTGCCGGAGGACTTGTATGCGAAGAAGTAGGCGTTGTTCCTATCAACAAAGAAAGGCTATACAGGGAACTGTTGGCATTATAAAAAGATATACATATATTATAACAGCAAAAAGGCAGAAGTGTTTTTTACTTCTGCTTTCTGTTTTCAATAAAATCAATGATTGCTTTCACCGCTTGGTCTGTTGAAATGTTCGTAGTGTTTATCATAAAGTCGTATTGAGAGGATTCTTCCCACTGATGAGATGTATATTGTTTGTAGTGATTTGCACGGGCTTTATTAACTCTCTGTATTTTTTGTGGAAGAGTATCTTCTTCCTGACCGCTTGCTTTTGCTATACGTTTAACAGCACGTTCCAAAGATGAATAGACGAATATCTTTATACAATTCTCCCTGTGTCTAAGCACCCAGTTCGCACAACGGCCTATAATTATACAAGATTCTTTTTCCGCTAAACGTTTTATGATTTTCTTCTGGGAACGGAATATCTCGTCATCTGAAGAGAACCTGAAAGATTTAGGCACTGTGTTGTAGGTAAACATCTTTTGCAGCATCTGATAGCTGGTTAATGTCTGCTCTGTCTGACGAACATATTCCTCATCATAGCCTAATACTTCTGCGGTGATGTCTATTATTTCATCATCAACAAGTTTTATTCCAAGTTGCTTGGACAGTTTTTCTCCAATTACTCTTCCTCCAGCTCCATATTGACGTGAAATAGTAATAACAAGAGGTTTCCCTTCCATTGAACTGCTTTTGTCTGCAAACTTCTTAGGGTCTCTGAATATACGTTTAACCCATTTAAAGTAAGGAGTAAATTCTCCGACAAGAAATCCGACAAGAAACATTGCTATCAAAGTTCCTACACCCACTATCTTCCAATTCCATGCTCCAAAGACAGCATACATTATTATTATAGACAAAACAACAAAAGCAATATCAGTCCAAATTTTTACCCGTCCAAAGTTGCCTTTTATTTTTTTTGTGATAGCAAGAGCCAAACCTTCAACAGCCAAAATCAAGACATCACATTTAACCTCTATGACAATTCCCACAGCTATCAAAGCACAACCTATAACCAGCACAACAAAATCCATCCATTCCACCGTTGGAGAAAACACTTCTGTCAGTTGCATGGCAATATCCATAAACCAACCAAAAGCAACACCAACAAAGACTTGAAGAATTTGTATTCGCTGAAAATCTTTTCTAAGCAAAAGGTATTGGATAAAAGTAAAAAGAGCATGCATTATCATTGTGTATTCTCCAATAGTAAGCGGAGAATTTGGAATAAGGCTAAGAACATAAGGAGGACAAGTAGAAGGAGACGAACCAAGATTCGCCCTAATAGTTAAAGCCCGGCCAAAAGCCATGATGAACAGCGCTACAACAAAAGTCAGATATCTTCTCAAGAGTTCATTAGCCGTACGTTTTCTTGCCATAAAATTAAGAATTTATGATTGCAAAATTATCAAAAAAATAGGATATATGACAGAAAAACACCGAAAAAAAGTGATTTTTTTTATGATTTTACTTGTATATTAAAATAAATGTGTATATTTGCAGCTTGTATTATACTGAACATATTATTAACCTAATAAAAGATTCACATGAAAAGAAAAAAGTATTTGTTGGTAATGCTGGCTTTCGTTACAGTAATAGGAATGGTGGCTTGCGTAAATGAAGATGATTTTGATATGGACAGAGTAGCAGAGACACACATCAATCCATCTTTGGAAAACAACATCATATCTACAGAATTTAAACTTAGCGATTTCTTTAGTTTTGAATCTGTAGCCGATGAAGAAAACGGAGTCACTGTTGAGTTTCTAAAAACCAGTGATGACCAAGATTCTATAATAATGGTATTGGATAAGGATTTGGAACTTTTGAATGAAGATTTTGCTTCATTTGAAACCAATGTAGCTCCCGATCCTGTTGTTTTAAATAACGGATCAATGGATTTATCATACCTTCAAACTATGCCAGTTACTCCTGGAGTAAATGATATCGTTACTCTTATTGATTGGCAGGATGCAAATGCTCATATAGATGCTTTCAATCCTGATATTCACGGAGGAGAAAGAAAGTTTGACAGCGTTATACTGGAAAATGGTATAATGAAAATACAAGTAGGCAATTTGCCAATGGAAATTAATTTCCAGATACGTTCAAATTCCATTAGAAATACAAATCATGAATACTTGGATACTGTTGTTAGAATACCAGCTCATACTACAGAGGCAGTTTTAGATTTTGCTGGATACGGAGTTGATATTTATCCACTGAATGATGGTTCTGGTAATTTCTATGTAAACCTTGAATATAAGGCATTCTTGGACCTTTCTGCTACAGATCATACTACTTTGCCTGCTTCTTGCGATTTCAATTTCACTCTTTCCTTTGGAGATCAATGGGACATAGAATTGGCATACGGAAAGATGGGATACAATGAATTTCTTTTGGCTGACACTGTTGAGATAAGCTATTTTGATGACCCTGGCTTCAAAGATTTGTTTGACAGCAATACTGTTGACCTGAAATCCATGACAATGGAGATGAGATACAAGACAAACATAGGAATGAACGGACTGTTTGATGTTTCTTCCATGTTTGCTGAAAACCGTTCAGGCAATAAAATTTCATTGTTCAAGGATCATCAGCCTAAACTAAGCATTATAAAAGCCATTTCCCCAACTCAGCCTATGGAAAGCGGATTTATCTCCAACGAAGATTTGGGAGGTGCAGATGTAAGAGCCTTGGAAATGCTTCCAAACAAATTGGTGTACAACGGATTGTTCTCTGTAGAAGACGATAACACAGCCGTTAGTTTCATATATCCAAGCAAATCATACATAAACCTGAACATCAAGACACGAATCCCTATCGTTTGTCAGATAAACAACATGGAAAATATAAACAACGTTGATGACTTTTCTTTCCTACAGGAGGAAGACGGTGTCGGAGACTATCTTGATAATGCAGTATTGAAATTTGATTTTGAAAACAACTTCCCTGCAACAATAGACTTGAATGTTATGATCAAAGACGAGAACAACAATATTGTAGATAGTCTGTTTGAGACTCCTTTGGTTGTTTCTTCTGCAAATGTCAATGCGTTGGGCAGAGTAGTTTCTGCAACTAAAGAACATAAGGAAAAAGTTCTTTCCAACGAGAAATATCAACTGTTGAGAAAAGCACCTAAGATTGCTATCAAAGCTGTTTTGAATACGGCCACAGCTACAGACGGGGCACGTCCTCACATCGTGTTCCAAAAAGAACATACTTTGAAAGTGAAATTAGGTATGAAAGCACAAATGGATATACATTTCTAAAAAAAAACTTATTAAATTAATTAAAGAATAACGTTATGAAAAACATAAAGAAAATAATATTAGGATTGGTTTTTGTGGCTTTTGCATTTTCTCTTTCAGCGCAAAGGACAGGAGAATTAACGTATTTTTCCTCTCTTCCGCAGGCTTCAAAATATAATCCTGCCAATCATGGAAACAACAAATTGTATATTACCATACCTGTTTTAAGCCATTTTGGAATATCGGTAAATACATCTGGTTTCAAATATAAAGATTTTGTAAATCAACATCCTTTATATCCAGATTCTCTACAATTGGATTTCAATGGCTTTGCAGACAAGCTTAAAGACAACAACTATGTGGGCTTTGGTATGAACACAGACTTGTTAGGCTTTGGCTTTACATTTGGCAAGGTCAATCATGTATCGTTCAATCTTTCTTTGAATCTTGAATCAAGGTTTAATTTTTCCAAAGGTCTTTTCGACTTGATAACACGAGGAACAGATTCCCAAGACAGAGAATTAAACGTGTTTAAAGATAAACTGTTGGATGCTACAAGCTACCTTTCAGCTTCTTTTGGATATGCAAGAGATATTGACGACAAGCTGACTGTCGGAGGAAACCTTAAAATGTACTTCGGACTTATGAATATTACTTCAAAAAAGACCGACGTCACTGTAGAATTTGACGGTGAGACCATGGCTACAATAAGTAATATTGAGGTTAATACAGCCAATGCTTTCGCAGATTGGTATATGAAATCTACCTTCGAAGGAGATGACAGCGGAGCTCATTTTGGTGATGTTGAAAACGTTCCTTCAAATATTTTCAAAAACAAAGGTTTAGGCTTGGACTTGGGAGCAACATATAAAATCAATGATGCAATGGAAGTAAGTGCTTCTGTTGTTGATTTGGGCTTTATCAACTGGAAAAGCAATTCCATAAATGTCCATTCAGCAAATCCAAACACAAGAGTAGAGTTTGCTGGAGCAGAAACACAATATGACAATATGGGAAATGATTTGGATGATTATTTCAATGATTTGGCAGACAGTTTGAAAAATGCTTTTGACCTTAAAACAACAAAGAATGGCGGTTACACCACAGCAGTACCTACAAAGTTCTATGCAGGATTTTCTTGGAACTTCTTCCCTAATATGCATGCACAGGCATTATACAAAGGAAGATTGATTGCTGGTAAGTTGGAAAACTCTCTTACTTTGGCTTACACCTATAGCCTTGGTATTTTACAAGCATCTGTAGGTAACACCATCGCTTCAAAATTCTTCAATCCTTCTGTCATGGTTTCATTAGGAGATATATTCTACTGCGGAGCCACATTTGCTTCTTCCTTGGATATAGCAGAGACAAGTGGTATCACAACCTACTTTGGATTCAACGTAGTCTTCAAGAACAAGAAGAAAAAGGACATAGAGGAAAAAATTAAAGATGCTACTTCTCCTCTTTCTCTGCTGGAGAGATAAGAAGAATAGATTTAATCATAAAACAAGCGGGTACATTGTTTGAATGTATCCGCTTTTCTTACAAGAAGACTAAACTCTTCAAAGGTTATTCCCTATTACAAAAAGAAGAATAGAATCTTCGTGTCTATAAAAAGAAATTCTTTATGCAATAATTCCAATATTATGCTTTTTAGGTTTTCTTTTGTTGTAGTGAAACAGTTGCTTTAATTTGTAAAGTGATAGGTTATGGTGCCTCGTTGCAGTTCCGGTGCATCTGTCTTGGCAGAGAATTTTGCCTTACGTGCAGCCTGCTCGCATTTTCTCCAAATATTAACATCCATTATTGTTGTACCTTTTGCACCTGCATGAGCCTCCCTTACAACACCGTCTTGATCAACCTTTATTTCTACAACAACATTACCTGTCTCATTTTTATTTGTCTGTGGTTTTGGAAGGGATTTGGCATTTCTTCCATTCAAAGAATAACCACCTCCTGTGGTGTTTGTACCTGTTCCACCACCGCCTGTGCCGTTTTCCCCTTTGCCATAACCACTACCAGAACCATTGCCGTTGCCTTTTGAGTTTTTGTTCTTGCCAGGGAACAAAGCATCGCTTTCAACAGTCGGTTTGTTCTCCTTTTTCACATTTTCCTTCTTAGGTTTGTTGGGTTTGGCAGATATAGGGCTACTCTCGTTCTGAGTAACCACGCTTTCCTCATCGTTGTCTGTTGGTTGTGAAGGCTGCTCATCTGCTTCATCACCACCAGCATCACCTATCATTGCATTGCCTACATCAGTCAAATCTCCGGAACTTATCTCCACTCCCTGTTCTGGTGGAGGAGGATCCTGATAAGGCAAGCCAAAAGCCAAAAGTAACAACACCACTAACAAGTGGAATAGGATTGTTATTCCTCCGCTAATGAGTTTCCTTTTATTTTCTTTGTCTATATGCATATTACTTTTGGTTTGGTGCTTGGGTTGCAAGGATTACCTTATGTTTTGTTCCTTTATACTGGTTGATATGATTTACCGCATCAATGACATGTACAACACTTTGGACCTGTACTGTCTTGTCGGAATGCAGTTTCACCGTTCCTTCGTTTGTATTGCTTAACAACTGTGCCAAAAAAGGCTCCAGCTCTTCCAAGGTCTTAGGCTGATTTTCCACAAAGAAATGTTCCTCTGCATCTATGGAGACCGTGACATTTTGTTTTGCCATAGTCTGTCCTGAAGAACTCTTTGGCAGAAGCAGTTTTATTGCATTAGGACTGATAAGTGTTGATGTCAGCATAAAAAAGATTAGCAACAAAAACACCAAATCCGACATGGAAGATGAATTGAAAGAAGGACTTATCTTGTTTCTACTCTCTAACATAGCCGCTCTTTTTTATGCAGGTTCATGTAATAGGTCCATAAATTCCATAGTACGGGATTCCAAAATGAAAACCATTTTGTTTATCCTGCCGACAATAAGACTGTAAAGGAATGAAGCAATAAGACCGACAATAAGACCTCCTACGGTTGTTACCATTGCTTCGTATATACCACCGGAAAGCATCTGTATGTCAATATTGTTTCCTGCATGAGCCATATCAAAGAAAGCTTTGACCATACCTGTAACTGTTCCAAGGAAACCTATGGAAGGAGCAAGATTGGATATAGTAGCCATCATGGAAACACCACTTTCCATTTTTGCTATTTCCATTTTACCCACATTCTCCACAGCCTGATTGATATCGTTCAAAGGTCTTCCCAAACGAGACAACCCTTTGCCAATCATTCTGCCGATAGGAGAGTCGTTTGCTTCACATATATTCTTGGCACCTTGAAGGTCGTTGTTGTGAATGCAATCCTTTACCCTGTCCATGAAAACAGTAGTATCTTGTTTAAGGGCTTTGTTAAGAGCTATGTATCTTTCCACGAAAAGATATATAACAAACACAGAAAGCAACGCAAGGATTACCATGATCCAACCACCCTTGGTTGCAAGTTCCCAAATATTTATACTTTCTGTTGTAACTTCTTGTGCAGAAGAATTAACCGCTTCTGCTGTGGCTGTGGCCGTTTGCAATAAAATAGTTGATAAAAACATTCTTATAATTTTTGTTTAAAGGTTTTTTTGATTTAATATGAAACGTTGTTTAGGGATAATTATTTTATAATCATCATATTTTTTTGCATTAATTTTCAGCCTGCTTTATAAAAAGAAGACTTCTCAAAAAAAAGAGTTGGTTTTCGTGAAAAAAGTCTTGATGTTCATACCCAAAAGAGTTGATTTTCGTCCATAAAAACCAACTCTTTTTTGACAATATCCTAAACAATTGGTTTTGTTGTGTTTATATATGTAAAACTATTGCTGAATTAGTACACATATCTTGATAATAGGGGACCAAAGAACGAGGATAGGGAATAAGGAAGTTTCTTCCAGATGGTATAGAATATCTTTCTGGTCCTTATATTCTTGTGTTTCTTTGAGTAGGACCAATAAAGATTATATTCCTTTGCTTTCCAATGTTTCTTATAGTTATGAACCGAAGTATCTCTCGTGCTTCTTCCAAAAGAATAACGGCGACCATTTTTTTCTTTGGCATAACAAATCATGGAATAATGAAGGATATATGAAGTGTAATAGTGGTTATACTCCCCTACTGTCGCAAAAAAAGAATTAGAAAACAAGCTGTTGTCCATGTTGTGCAATGTTGCTCCTCCTATAACCTTGTTGTCAAGAGTGGCAACAAAAGCAACAGTGTTCTTTGTTTGCAATTCGCGGGCAATAAGTGATTTACTCATCGGCATAACGCCTATTTCTCTCATTCTGACAGCGTATGCCTGATAAAACTTGTTAAGGATTTTCTTGCTTGTGCCGTGTTCTACCTGTATACTGTTTTTATGTGCTTTCCGTATCTTTCTTTTTACATTGGAAGGGAATAAATCCCATACGTTTTCTTTGTTGCTGATATCCAAAACAGGTAGTACTTTATCCGAATAGATATATTGGCTATGTCCTATAGTGTCCCTTATTTCCCAAGGCTCTTTTCCTGTAGAGATGATATTGTTATCCTCACTCTCAAACAACTTGAAAGGTGCAGTCTTTCTGTCTGTTACCTTGTTTTCCAAGATAGCCACAGAGTAATAGGGAAGAGCAATCCATCGTTTGAAACATTTGCACATAAGCAATGTTTTTCTCTCTCCCTCTTTTGTTGTATAAGGTATGCGGGTTATACGTTTCTTGTATACTTTTTCAAAATCCTCTATAAATGAATCTGCATTCTGTAGTTCTATCATAAAATATTATATGTTTTTGATTTCTATTCCTCTTCAACCAATTGTGTCCCACGAGGATTTATTATGGTTACACTGTCAAAAAGCTCATTGGCTGTCATGCCATCTCCAAAGTCTTGTCCGTTTTCTGTATATCTCCTTATCGGTTTGTTGGAATATACAATCTTTGCTGACTTGTCCCAATAAAGATCTTTGCAATACATGGTGTCTTTGTTGTTGTAGTTGATGATACGTACAGAATCCTGCAGATGTACAAGGTCGGAACCTTGATGATCTATTGCATAGTTGGCAGTAAGCAAAGCTTTATCAGAAAGGTTATCATTGAAAAACAACACTCTTATCCCCTTTGGAAAGACTGTCCTGGAACTGTCCCCGCCGTAAGATTCAACCAAAGGAGAAGTAAGATAGGCCTGCACTTTACCATTCTCACTCTTATACAAAGAAATATCGTGCATAACCTGTGTTGGTTTGTTGTAGAAGTTTTTGTTTTCCTTTCCAAACCAGTCTTCGTTGCAAGAGCTGAAAATAAAAATCAATACGAACAAGATACAGGAGTATGATGTTCGTATTGATATGTTTATATGTTTTCTACCATTCATTATCTTGTTCTTACTGTAGCAGAACCACCAATCCAGCCACCAACAGCAACACTTCCACCAGCACTTCCGCCATTAAAGAATAAATCTTCTTTTGTTGGAAAACGTCCGTGAGCAGCGTTCATTACTCTATTTGCATCTGCTGCAACAGATGGGTCAAGTGCTTTTGCTCTTGCTGCCTCATCGTATGCTGCAAATGCAGCATTTTGTCCAGGTGTAGCAAGATACATATTAGCTATAAGCAATGTTGCTTTTCCTGATAAAGACTTGTCATAGTTCATCGCTCTTCTTGCTGCTTCTCTTGCAGCTGCAAAACTCTTGGCTTTCAGCAATGCCTGTGCCAAGCCTAAAGCTGCTTTTGCTTTTGTACTTATTTCTGGAGCAGTCTTTTCTGCTTCTTCCAAGTATTTTGCTGCCTCTGAATACTGTTCTTTGGCAAGCAACATCTGTCCCATAAGAGAAGCACTTCTTGGTGTTGGCTGCAGTTTGTGAAGATTTTCTGTTGCTTTCAAGAATAACTCTTCTTTCATGCAACCCTTACGTTCCAAGTTTGTAGTTATCTTTTTCAACAAATCCACATCATTAGGATTGTTTGCAAAACGATTTTCATAAATAGGGACTATCTTTTCACAGGAAGCAAAAGGCTCTATCAATGTTTCCAATGCAGCAATATTACTACGGGTATTGTCCAACTCTTTTTGCAGTTTCTCCATGCTCTTGGTGTCATTGATTTGAGTAACAGAATCCAAATCATTGGAAGTTTGTGTAAGAGAAGCTTCCATTGTTTCTGATGCATAATCATAGACATCGAACAAGATAGACATTTGTTCGTTGTCTGCTTTTATTGCTTTAAGGTAATCTATTGTAGCCTGAAGATAAAGCACACAATACTGTTGGTCAAGCTCTGCTCCACCTTCTTCAGCAGCCTGCTTGTAGAGATTGTAAACCATTGTTGTTTCTTTTGGTTTGTATTGAGCATAGATTTGAGCTTTTCTTGCTATGTTGTTGGTCTTGTCTCCAAAAGCTTCTGTTCTTTTATCACAAAGCCAAAGCATATCATTGAAATATTGCTCTCTTTCTTCAGCAGTTGCTGCAGTTGCATAAAGGTTTGCAAGTATGTTATTCCCTCTTACGTATGTATTTTTGTAAGCAGCAGGACACAATTCCACGACTTTTTTCCATGGTTCGTATGCATCAGACCATTGTTTTGTCTTGTAGAATTCTACATAAAGGGAATTGTTTGTAATACACTCAACACTGTCATCTGGAGTTGCCCCATACTTTTGGGCAAAGCCTGCATTGCCTAAAAAAATAAATGTAAGTCCGGCAATAAATAAAGTTATCTTCTTCATATCTGTACTATAATGTATTTGTTTATTATTAATGAATATTCTATCTGTATTTACGTTGTACAAACCAACGGTCTTTTGCAGTGATGGAAAGCCCTAAAGTGTAATAACTTTCTTTTATCAAACCATTGTCTGTTGTTCCCATTCTACCATATTCAAAAGATAGATTTATGGTTGTTCCTATCTTCTTTATCGGAAGAGAAAGACCGCAAGCTATACCTATTTTGCTTATTCTTTTGTCTCTAAGATAGATATAACCGTTATCATAATTTATACCTGCTCTGTAAGCAAACTGCTGGAAATATGTTCCGTAGAGATTAGGTATATATTCTCCCCCAAGACTTAGCTTGATATTGTCCTTTAGCTCTGCAAAATTATTGTTTTCAAAATCAAACTTACTCCACTTTGTATAGACAGCATCCATTCCAACAAGGAATTTGTTTGGCCTTGAATAGGACAAACCGAAAGAAAGAGAGTAAGGCATAGTGATTTTTCTGTCACTTGACAAGTATTCTATTGTATCTTGTAATGTAGCAGCTGTACCTTCGTTTATATAGGAATAACGGAAATACTCTTCATCTGCAGAATATTTCATAGGTATTCCAAGAGTGAAACCTATACCTAACAGGTCGTCATTTTTCAATGGCTGAAGATATTGCATACCTATATCAAAGCTAAAGGCTGAAACATTATAATTCTTTTCTACTCGGGAATTAATATATCCTGCTGCTCCTCCAAAGCTTAAAATATTACTTCTGTAGATGTTGCCAAAGATATATGAAGCATTAAATCCCAAAGAAAATCTTGAAAGGAACTTATTGAATGTTGGTTGATAAGCAAAACCCAAAGTAATCTTGTCTAATCCGCCATTACCATCAAAGCTCTGCGACCTTACTGGAATATAATCATCATCACCTACACTGCCATTGGATAGAATAGTATCTGTAGCGCTATAGCTTATATCTGAAAGAGGAGTAAGAGCCAAGGCGAGTTTCAAACTTTTGCTTATAGGAAAAGCCATTGATATGTTTGTTATAGATGCAAGAAAGCTATTGGAAGAAAAATCTGATGTAGAAACATTCTTCCACATCATGGAAAGACCTATATCAAAAACAAAAGATTGTGTATCTATTGCAGAATAAGAAGCGGGATTTAAAAGATTTACCACATTATTCTTTCTTACTGCCTGAGAAATTCCTCCCATAGATTCATTATATTGATTACCTGATAAAGCCGTTGAACCTATTCCATATTGAGAATAAGGAGAACTTATATCATATTGTGCTTTTGCTGTGAAAACAACTAAGCTACAAAAGAATATAACAAGTAATATTTTGTATTTTCTATACATTTAGCTCTAATATTTTTTTTAATCCATATAAAACAATATTATCTTCCAATAGAGTTTTTGTGTTCAGATTGTTCTTTAGGAACTTTGCGTCACCTCCTGTTAAAACAACCTGCAAATCCTTTGCTTCTTCTCTATATTTGTTTATTGTGTATTCCACTTCAAATATTGTACCATTCACAACTCCAGAAACAATACAGTCTTTAGTTGTCTTAGCACACAGAACAGAGGATTCAACTCTTTCTATTAACGGCAAATTTGCCGTAAAATTATGTAGTGCTTTGTATTTTGTTTGAAAACCTAAACTTATGCTTCCTCCTTGGTAAATATTATTCTTATCTAAGTAATCAAATGTTATACAAGTTCCGGCATCTACAACCAAGGTATTTGCTCCAAACAGATAACTTGCTCCACTTATTGCAGCCAAACGGTCTAAACCGATAGTCTGTTTGTCTTCATAAGCATTGATAAAAGGCAAAGAAAAAGACCTTGCAAATTCCAAGACCTTTGATGTTGAGAATGCCTTCTTCAAAAAAGAGAGGAATGCATCATTACTTTTATTGTCCTTTACAGAAGAAAAAATGACACTTGAGACAGTATAGTTACAAGAGATGTCTTTGACAGATATTTCGTCAAAAACAATTACAGAATTAGAATAAATTAATTTGTCTTTATCAAAAACAGCAAACTTGTCTCTACTATTTCCTCTGTCTATGGCAAGTATCATAAATTCTTATAGTGACAAATGATTAGCATTTAAGAAATCTTTAACAGACATATATTTTTCATACGACTCTCTGTCCATATAACAATCATCTATACTCAAAGGATTGTTTTGAGAATCATATATTTGATAAGTTTTCTTTATTAAATCGCCTTTGGAATTATAAAAATACTCAGATTCTTCAAAAGCCACTTCTGCACAACCTGAATTATATGTATTGTATCTGCGGACGAAATAGATTAAATTACCATTATCTCCATCATAAATTCTTTCATAGATATAATCCCATGCCTGATTTTTGTTGAAAACATATTCCTTTATATATGTATAATGCTCTTGATCATCATAACCCTTTATGACATCATATCTTTTCAGCAAAAAAGCATCTCTATTCTTATCTGGAGTATAGGAAACATAACCATCAACATCAGAATACAATGCTAATGAGTAAGCAAAGCTTTCATCATCATCCTCTAATTGTTGTCTGGATTGTACCAAATCTACTATTTCATATATATTGTCAACAGAATTCTGGCTTTCTACACTCTCCACATCAACAATAAGTATCTCATCATCGTCTTCCCATTCTCCTTCCGTTTCTTCGTTAATGCTTTCAAAATCCATATCATCTGTCTGGGCAAAAAGTATTACATTCATACCCAAACAGATGAAAACAAGTGTCATTATATTCTTAAAAAAACGCATATATCGTTACTGAAAAAATAAAGGTTCTTAATCAACGTCCAAGAATAAAGGATCCCAAGGTGGTAACAGTTCTGCCTTGCTGTCAAGAATTTTAAGAATGTTTTCAGGGACATATTTCTTATCCACAACCAAGCGGAACATATATTCATCAAACCATTCATCTGTCATAATAAGATTTCCTTCATATCCTGCATTTGGCCCCCAAGAATTTTCTATCAACCATTTTATAGACTTACCGTTTTCGTCTAAATCCACTCCTTTAAGAGTCATTGCATGAGTAGAACCTGAAGCAAGAGTTTGTATTCTCTGTTTTTTATCCATATTGAATGTTACTCCAAAGATAGAACTATAATCAAAATTATTTAAATCCAAAGTACCTGTTTCTCCATCATAACATTTGCCTACATCACAGGAAAAATACATAAGTGTAGAATCTTTTATAGAAGCTATAGCCATATTCTTTATGTCTTCAGCAGGAAGATTGATGTATTTCCAATTACCTCCATCCATAGTATGACGGTCGTTTTCTACTTCATATAATTTATAGAAAGGACGAGAAGGGTCATTCATAAGCATAACATAACTGTTCTTCAAATCTATACCTATATATTTGTCATAAAAAGATTTCGGAGTATATATCTCTGTTGAAAGTACTTTTCCTGAAGCATCTCTCATTGTATAAGTAAATTCTTTCACAGGCTCTCCGTATGCCATAACCAACATACGATATATTTCTGAAAGCATTTCTATTTTCTTTGCTTCAATATCTTTAGTTTTTCCTTTCATACCACGAAGCACAAGAGCATCTTCTTTTAGTTTAAGAGTGATAAGTCCGCCTATTCTTGAAGTATTGTTGGAATTATATGTCTCCGGTTGAACAGTAGAAGGAACTACTCCATATTTTGTTACCAAATCAATTACTCCGCAGAAAGTTCCTCCGTCACTTAACACATTTTTCATCAACCAATCATTGTATTTACTGTCCAATGGCTCATCTTTGTACTTCACAACAAGAGACAAGAACATATTACTTTTTTCCAACTGGTCGTAGAAGAACAAATAGTTTTCAGATAATTCAAAAGCTCCAAGATTATACTCCTGAATCATTTTATTCCTAAGCACATTAAAACCTGAAAACATCCAACATCTGCCAGATTGTTTTTGGTCTGTAATGCCTTTGTTCTTAACCACATTTGAGAAATTCACATCTCTGTTTGCTTTTATATTTGGATTGACAGCAAGTTTTTTAATATCGTTGTTTGCCACAATTTTGCTAAGAGCTTTATTTACTGCACCAGATTTTTCATAACCTGCTTTTATTTTGCTTAAATCTTCAGAAGTAAGACCTCCTTTACCATTTTGAGCCATTGTAACAAAGCCCAAACAAATCATCAGAAAACTGACAAGTATCTTTTTCATAGTTATATAGTTTTAATTTATTACAACTTTTTCTGTCTGAATACCTTTATCTGTATTTATGATAATAAAATATATTCCTTTGTCTTTTATTTCCAACTCTTGTGGAATCTCTTTTGAAGAAAAGACATTCACACCATAAGAATTATATACATCTATCTGATTTACCTGTAGATTTTGTACATCAAATTTAAGATTTCCTTTTGAAGGATTAGGATAAATATTTATCTTGCTTACATTTTCTTCCACATCTTCCAATCCCATCACCAAAGTAGTGAACTTAAACTCACTTGACCAATCACTGTAATAAGGATCGCAATTTGCACGTATCTTTACTTTGTACTGAGTTGAAGGATTCAATCCTATAGGAGAAAAGACTGGATTACTATAAATAGTATAAGGTGTTGCAGGGTAAGCTTCATTTGATTTTGCAAACATAACTTCCCAAACACTCTGGCTCATAGAACCTGGAGTCCATTCTATCTTGGCAAAAGAATGAGTAAGTTCTTCTGTATGTATGGAACTTACATTTGCACAAAGTGAAGGTAATGTTGTAACCGTACGCACTGGAGACCATTCTCCCACAGCTCCTGTAACACATCTTGCCCTAACATAAACAGAATAAGAACGACCTCCTTCCAAATTATTCAATGTTAGATTGTTTCCTTCGCAAGCTACAATTGTTCCCTCTCCTGCTTGATGTCCTACAAAACCATAATCAATATCAAAATAGTATTGTCCTTCTCTTGGAGTCCAATTTACTCTAAGAGATGTTATACCTATTGAGTCAAATGTTACATTTGAAGGAACGCTGTCTACTGCACATAAAGTAGTAAAACTTATCTGGTCTGAATAAGTTGTATCATAATAAGTGTTTGTATACTGATTTGCCACCCATGCTCTTGCATAATATGTTACGCCTTGAAACAAATCTGTTAAACCCACACTATAAGACTTTGGCAAAGAACTTGTGCTTGTTGTAGATGTAAAAACAATTCCATTGGCTACCGTAGGATTTGGTTGTGTTCCTATGACAATACCTGCTTTTGCAATCTTCCAAGCATCATTAACATTCACTGCTCTTCCATATACGACTGCAGTAGTATAGGTAATGTGAGCAACACTATCTACCGCACATATCCCGCCTTGAGCTGGTAAAGTTGTAAAAGAAACAACAGAAGTAAATACTGTATCGGCAGTACTTCCTGAACCTTTCTTTGCAAAAGCTTTAACGTAATATGTGGTTCCTGGTTCAAAATAAGGCTTACTTGATGCTGTAGGAGTTGTTCCAGGATAATAATAAAAATCTCCTAATTTAGTGTTTGTGTTTGCTGTGCCTGCAACAGAAGTAATCTTGACAGCATCGGCAAAATTAGCAGTCTTGGACACAAAGAAGCCTTTACCATTAACAGTCCAGCCTCCGAAATCACTTATGTTGGCATTCAATCTTGCCTTAAAAGTTGAAATACTATCAACAGCACTGATTGTTAGTGTAGGTTGAGCATTACACACGACTCCAAAAACAACAATGCTTATAATCAATAGGAAAATTTTCTTCATAGTTTTGATTGTTATAAAATTGTGTGCAAATTTACACAAAAAAATATTAATACAAAAAATATTAGGAAATAAAAATACAAAACCACCCATAAAACAATATTTTATCTTCAAAAAATCTTTTATGAAAAGAAAATTTTGTAATTTTGCAGAGGAATTATTATCTTATAACAGAATATGAATAAATCAAAAGTATTGTTTATCTCTCAGGAGATAGAACCCTATCTGAATAATTCTCCATTAGCCTTGTTGGGGAAAGAGCTTCCGCAATATACACAAGAACACGGCAAGGAAATAAGAATATTTATGCCTCGCTTTGGCAATGTTAATGAGAGAAGAAATCAATTACACGAAGTCATACGTCTTTCTGGACTAAACATCATAATAGACAATCAAGATCATCCCCTAATCATAAAGGTTGCTTCCATTCCTGCAGTAAGAATGCAGATATACTTCATTGACAACGAAGATTACTTCACCGACAAGGTGGATATAAGGGATAAGAGTGGGAATATGATAGCTGACAACGATGAAAGAATGATGTTTTTCTCCAGAGGTGTTTTGGAAACCATCAAAAAGCTTGCTTGGAAACCCGATATTATTCATTGCTCAGGCTGGTTTTCCATGCTTGTACCTTTCTATATAAAGAGAACAGAATTCAAAAACAGTCCTTTCTTTATGGAAAGCAAACTTGTTTTGACTCTTTACGATGATGCTTTCGGAGAAGTCTTGGCAAACAATATG
>CAZXEN010000023.1:0-32829 GCA_964639765.1 uncultured Bacteroidaceae bacterium | reverse complement strand
CCTTTTAAAATCAAGAAAATATTTTTTTAACTTTTTTGAAGATTTTTTGCTGTTTAAGGTACTTCTTTTAACTAAAAACTCTGTTCTTTGATATTAAAACACCTCTCTTCTCCCATAAATTAATAACCTTCTACAAGCAAGTCCAAGATAGAAAATCAAAAAAAGTTCGTGATTTTTCTTTTTGAATTATCGTAATAATAGAAATTCGCCTGAAAGTTCTTTTACCAAGTGTTTGTCATAACGGGGACTATATTGGAACTTGTAGGCAAATGCTCCTATGTCATAATCCTTGCCTTTGTATTTACCATCCCAATATTCTCCAATCTTTTTAGTAGAAAATACTTTTGTTCCCCACCTGTCAAATATTTCAAAGCTGATAAAATATATATCTTCTTCCACTGTGTAGTATCGGAAAAGATTGTTTGTATTCTCCTGAGGAGTGAAAGCATTAGGGAAATAAACATCTACCTTTGGCCTTTCCAAAACCGTCAAAGAAATATTGAGTCTTGTTGGACATAAATCTGACGGATTGACTAAATACATAAGACTGTAATCCCCTTCTTCATTCAGTAATAGTCCATATCTATTAAAAACCTCTCCTTCATAAATAGTGTCATTAATATCAAGAACTGCCATAGGATGCACTTGCAGAGAAAAAACACTAACAGAGTCACAACCGTCTATAGTACTTAGATTCTTGGTATATAAGCCGGAAGAATTTTCATGAAAACCATAATTCATATATATTTCTCCTTCACAGATATCCGCAAAGACAGTATCGTTATATACAGGATAAGTATTTATTATAATATAAAACAAAGTGTCGGCAGCCTCAAAAGTATATGTGCCTCCATTATTACATTGTACTCCTCTATATTCAAACGGTAATTCATCTTCACAAATACTTACCTCAACAGTATCTATATTCATATAAACAGATACAACTGTTATATTTACGGTATCTTCTGCAACACAACGTTTTCTTATTGAAATATTATCCAAGCCAAAGTCATTACCTCCCGCTTCCGTATTTTGATTTAACAATTTCAAATTGCGGTAAGTATTACTATCGCTATACCATGTATAACTTATAGTTTGCCAAGTACAATTATTATCTTCAGCCGCTACTGTACCATACGAAGAATCATTAATAATAGTTTCTATAATAGGTTTTTCATACTCAACCTGATTAGCGTTCAATGCCCTGAGTTGATAAGAGACCAAATAATATGAATCAGGAGAGATACTATACGCAGTTGTTTTGTAGGCATACATATAAGGACAAGCAGTACCTGCATCAAAAACAAGCATATTATTTGTATTAGGACAATTCGCAAAATAGTGATTTATGTTACGTGAATTTGTAACAATACAAAAATTTCCCTGTGTAAATCCGTTAACTGTACCAAAAGAATGCGAATTGTATGTATAATCAGTTTCAAAACCAACATTACCTAATTCAAAATCTCCATTATAAACGAGATTAGAACTATTTGCTATTGAAAAAGATTGCATCGTTATTTGATTGTTCTGATTTAAGAGAAAAGTAAAATTAGAACACTGTGTTGTATCTTCATTTGACCATAAATAATAATCAGCAATATTTTCCGCACACAGAGAAATATTCATATCAACATCAGAATGAATAGTTGTATCTCCAATATTTATCTTGTTTGGACAAACATTCTCTGGTTGCGAATATATGTTATAACAAAAAAAACAAAATATAATATAAATATAAATTTGTTTTTCACAATCTTAAACCAACAAATTGGCATAGTATCTATCCACACAGTATTTTGAAAAGAATTCGTTTTGGCAGTTCTCTCTCATATTTTTGTACAGGCTTTCGTCGGTGAACAGTTTTTCTATCATCTGCTCTACACTATTATAATTATAATCTTTTATAATAAAACCTGTTTTGTTGTCTTCCACAACTTCTGCCATAACAGAAAGATTATTAACAATTAGAGGTACTTGATAATATAGACTTTCAACCAAAACCATAGGAAAACCTTCATACCAAGTACTTAAAAACATTATTACCCTGCACTTATTATAAAAATTTTCCATTCCTTTCTTGTCTAAAAAACCTTCGAATTTCAAATTTTGAGGAATTTCCATTTTTTTTACGTCTTCGGTTACTCTTCCTGCAACAAGAAATTCATAATGAGGCATAGCCTTTGCTATATCTACAAAATCAAAAAAGCCTTTTTCTTTAGTTAATCTGCCGACAAAGCCTATGTATTTTTTATTGTTCACATCTGTTTCTACATTTGTATTCTGAACTACAAATGTATTTGGCAAATAAAATATCTTGTCTTTTGAGAATCCATTGACTGTAAATTTATTCTTTTGAAATTCGGACAAGGTATAAAACCTATCCACATATTTATAGTAATTCAGTTTTCTGATTATATAGAATTTGAATGCAAAAGCCCAGCTTTGAAATCTGTTTTCCATACAATTGTTGAAAGCACAGTTCCATTCTCTGCCACGTTGCAGGCATTTTTCGCAAATTTCCCCTTTATGGAAGAATATTCCTATAGGACAAAACATTCTGTAATTATGAACAATCTGCCAAACCTGAACACTCATCTTGTGCAAGACAGGAATAATTGCAGGAGAAATTATAGAGAATACATTATGTATTATTGCTATATCTGGTTTCTCTCTTTTTACAAGAGCCTTGATATCTCTTACACTACGGGGATTGTATATGGAGGTAAAAATACTTTTTATCCTTCCGAGGAAAGTATTTCCCATTTCATTGTAGTTACGTGTATAGAGAACAACTCTATGTCCTTTTTCTCTCAAAAGCTGTTCCTGAAATGCAACAACAGACTCTTCTCCGCCCTTACTTGAATACTCGTTATGAATGATAAGAAAATTCATAGCAACACATAGTTTTTACATCTGCAAATATATAAAATTATTTTGAAATACGCATAAACGGTTAAATTTTCTCTTTTTTGCAGTAAAACAGTGTAGGATTTTTTCATACAAAAGAAACAAAGTGGATTGCTTTACATTGGAATAACAAAATAATATTGTAATTTTGCCACGAGTATATAACACAACTTCAAACAATGGTAAAAAAAAGAATATTAGTAACAGGTGGGGCAGGTTTTATCGGCAGTCATCTGTGCAAAAGGCTTCTCAATGAAGGAAACGAAGTTATCTGTATGGACAATTTCTTTACTGGTAGCAAAAGAAATGTTGTAGATTTGATAGGCAATCCCTACTTTGAACTTGTAAGACACGATGTTTGCACTCCTTACTATGCAGAAGTGGATGAAATATACAATCTTGCTTGTCCTGCATCTCCTATACATTATCAATATAATGCAATCAAGACAGTGAAGACTTCCGTAGTCGGAGCCTACAATATGCTTGGACTGGCAAAGAGAGTAAATGCCCGTATCCTGCAGGCTTCAACAAGCGAAGTATATGGAGATCCTAAAATCCATCCTCAAGTAGAAACATACTGGGGTAATGTTAATCCTATCGGAGATCGGTCTTGTTATGATGAAGGAAAGCGGTGTGCGGAGACATTGTTTATGTCTTATCATCACCAGAACAATGTCAAGATTAAAATCATAAGAATATTCAACACCTATGGTCCTAATATGCATCCTCAGGACGGCAGAGTTGTAAGCAATTTCATCGTTCAGGCTTTGCAGAACAAGGACATCACAGTAACAGGCGATGGTTCCCAGACAAGAAGTTTCCAATATATAGACGATCTGATAGAAGGAATGGTTCGTATGATGAATACGCCGGAAGATTTCATAGGTCCTGTCAATATAGGCAACCCTCATGAGTTTTCCATTATGGAACTTGCACAGAAAGTCATAGAACTTACCCATTCAAAGTCAAAGATAATCTATGTTCCTCTGCCTAATGACGACCCAACTCAAAGAAAGCCGGATATAACTTTGGCAAAGGAGAAACTAAACAACTGGCAGCCGACAATTCAGTTGGAAGAAGAATTGAAAAAGACCATAGAATACTTTGACAGTCTTCTTAAGGAAATGAAGACACTTTAATAAATAGATAGCCATGAGTGAATTCAATACACCTATATTGTTTGTCATATTCAACAGAAAACAAACGGCCGAAAAGGTTTTTGAGAAGATAAGGGAAATCAAACCTAAGAAACTCTATGTTGCAGCAGACGGTCCAAGAAAGAACAGACCCGATGACATAGAGAAATGTAAACAGGCAAGAGATATAGTAAAGGTTGATTGGGATTGTGAATTACACACCTTGTTCAGAGAAGAAAACATAGGATGTGGAAGAGGTGTCAGCGTAGCAATAAGTTGGCTGTTTGAGAATGAAGAACGTGGAATAATATTGGAAGATGATGTTCTGCCGAATAATGATTTCTTTGCCTTCTGTGATGATTTGCTGGAGAGATATAAAGACAATGAGAAAATAAAAGCAATATCCGGTAACAATTTCAGCATAAATCCTGTAGGCAACGACAAATCCTATTGGTTTTCATCCATATTGCATGTATGGGGATGGGCGACTTGGCGGAGAGCATGGAAGGATTATGAATTTGACTTGAACAGATTCTCCTCCAAAGAGCTGAAAGAGATGTACAATCCCTATAATGTGGGGTTCGAAAGCAAACTCTATTGGCAATACAGGGCGAATCAGATGAGAAGACACAGCGTTGATGCGTGGGATTATCAGGCTATGTTCTGGGTATGGCGGACAGGAGGATTGTGTATTCAGCCATCGGTTCCTCTGGTTACCAATATAGGAGTGGAGACAACAGAAGACCAGACCCACAGTTTTGATTCTTCAAAACAAATGGTACATAAGAGCAAGCCTTTGCTGCCTTTGGTATATAATGACGAAATAAAACAGAGCAGACTGGCGGACAAGGAATACCATGAAAAGTATAACAAAAAAGCGATATGGAAATATCCTCTTTTGTATCTCAAACTAATGGCTAAATACCGAAGAATTAGCACCAAGTAAATATAAGCAAGTAAAAAAAGAGTTGGTTTTTGTCAAAAAAAATCAACTCTTTTGTGTAAAAAGATTAGGATTTCAGCAAAAAAGATCAAGACTTTTTTCACCAAAACCAAGAGTTTTTTAAAATCTATCTATTTGGCAAAAGGACAATTCTAAACAAATCGTTTTTTTACTCCGTTGGAAGTGAGTATTACGCTTTCTTTTTGATGAATGACAGAATTGTCTGTCTTATCTGCTGTCTTTCTGTTTTCCTTAGTCCTGCAAAATAGACAAAAGCAAGGCTTACTATCAAAACAGACAAAGCAAACAGACAGGAAAGAATAATGTTTCCTCCTGTAGACAATTGACACACTTTGTGCATTAGCAAGATAAAGACGGAACATACAAAACACGGCAGGACAACTTCCTTATAATATTGCAGGAGATTAAGACCTACTATTTTTTTTGCTATGATACTGCTGACGATAAAGCCCAGAACATCAAATAGCAATACGAATATAAAGACATAATGATACTGGTTGCTGAACCTCAAAAAGAAATATGAAACTATCAAAGGCACAAGCAAGAAGAAACTGTCTGATATCTGGTAATATTTCAGTTTGCCTTCAGCCTTGAAGAGAAGGTCCATCTGCTGTTTTAAGACTCCGACCAAGGTGTTTATCATCAGTATCTGAATAAAGACAACAGAATATTCAGGAACCTTATCCAGCCACAACTTCACAATGGGTTGAGTCAAAAACAAAAGAGGAATGACTATGACAATATCCAAGGCAAACATAATTTTTGAGGACAGAAACATCGTGGCAAACATTTTATCCTTCTCATTGGAAGCCCTGAGCTTGGTTATGTAAGGATTGACTACAACGGTGATATTGTTGAGAAACATATTGACTGCACTTCTTACCTGATAGGCAACACCACGTGCAGCATTAAGCACTGTTCCTCCAAAAACGTTAAGAATAAGATTAAGTCCGTTTTGAGCAACAGTAAAAGCAGAATTGCCAAAGAACTGCCAACCTGCAAAAATAACCATATGTCTGAAAATCTGTTTGTCATAGACTTTGTGCAGTTTGCATTCTTCAAAGTGTTTTTTGCAATAGACAAATGTGGCAAGCCTTATGAACAAGACGACAACAAAAAGCAATATGCCATAGACGATGAGTTTATCAAACAAAAACAGAGGCAGCAAAAGAACAATAAGCAACTTCAAGACACCGTCTATCAGGGAGAGTACAGCATAAACGTCCATACGCTCATTTGCTATGATAACCGCATCATAGGGCGTCGTTATTATTCCAAGAATGGTTGAAAAAAGAGAAAACTGGAAGACAACATGAGCAGCAAACATCCTGTCAGCAGGGATATTTGCCTTGAAGTTCAAGAACCACAGCCCCACAATTTCCACACAAACCAGAAAGACCAAGGCTATAAACAAGTTTATATATATACTCGTATTGAATACGGAGGAAAGTCTCTCTTTGTTGTTCTCCCCCAAGGAATAGTTCAAAAACCGTTGGGTAGAAGAAGTGAAAAGCATCTTCAAGGATTCAAACATTGCAACAACACTTCCGACCAAGGAAAACACTCCGAAATCATCTACGCCCAATTCCTTCAACAAGACTCTTGAGGTGTAGAAATATATGATAAGGAGAACAAACATTCTGAAATACATGAATGCCGTGTTCTTCAATAATATTTTGCTGTGAGAGTTTTCTTTCATATCTACAAGAGTAGAAATTTCTTTTTTTGTTTTTAGGCGTTTATAACCATTTCTCTTTCTTGTACCAAGCAATACATTCCTCTACTCCTTTTGTTAAATCATAATCGGCGTTGAAACCCAAATCATTTTTCAGGTCTTCTATATCACATTCCCAATTTCTTGCTGCAAGAAGGTTGTATTTGTCTTTGTTTAGGGTAAACTGTTTACCTATTAATCTGCCGAAACTATCCAGACAAGAAGAAAAACATTTAACTATCCACAAAGGAAAACGAATGGAAACAGTCCAAGTGCCAAAAACTTTTTTTGTTATATCTGAAAACTCGCTGTCCAGATATACATTGCCGTCAGAGACAAAATAAGTCTTGCCTGTCAGTTCTCTGTCTTGGGCTGCAAGGATACATGCTTTGCAAAGGTCTTTGGAATATATGAATGTAAGTCTTTGTTTTGGTCTGCCAAGAGTCGCATCAATATGGGATTTTATTGTCTTGAAATAAACAAAATAGTCTTTTTCTCTTTCGCCATAGACACCGGTTGGACGCAAGATAATAAATCTGTTGGTACAGTTTTGGTTTATGTATTCTTCTGCCTTAAGTTTGCTTATTCCATACATTGTGTTTGGTTGATTCGTATCACTTACCTTTGCACATACAAAAGGATTTTCCCCTGCAGGTCCGTGAGCGGCAAAAGAAGACATATATATAAGTTTACAATCCAAATCTTTTATGGAATCAACCAGGTTTTTGGTATAATGGAAATTTACTTTGTCAAATTCCTTCTGGGATTTTGCCTTGGTAAGTCCTGCAAGATGAAAGATAGTATCAAAATTTTCTGTCTGGAGCTGTTCTTTCAGATGATTAGGATTGTTGTAATCCAAATCAATAAAACTCAATCTCGTATCCTGAAGATATTTTCTGCTTGAAGATTTTCTGATTCCTGCCCATACTTCCACATCTTCTTTCTGCAAAAGCATATCACATAGAGTACTTCCTATGAATCCGCTTGCCCCTGTAACTAAAACTTTTTTCATCTTTGCTGTATTTTATACGTTTTTTATGTAAGCTCTTCTTCTTATTGCAACCTTGCTGTCGTATTTTGTCCAAACCTGAGAGGCTTGGTTGGTTTCCAACTGTGGATTGGCAATAGCCATCTTTGAACCAAGCTTTATGTAGTTTTCATTCATCTTGGCATAATAAATGGAATGTACTCCTTTGTTTTGCCATTCAGGATCTACTCCATTAAGATATAAATCTATATAATCATAGTTTTTCAACGCCTTTAAAATATGATACCAACCAAACGGGAACAGTCTGCCTTTTGACTTTTGCAATGCACGGGAAAGAGTAGGCATACTTATTCCAAAAGCAACCACATCGTCTTTCTCGTCCACAACAAGACAAATAAGTTTTTTGTCCAAAAAAGGAAAATATTGTTTTATATAGTATTGTATCATCTTGTCTGTCAAAGGAACATAGCCGTATAATCCTGAGAAAGCCTTGTTAAGAGTAGAGAAAATCTTATATCCATAGCGTTCTACAAGCTCGCTTTTTTTTATTTCAGGGACAATCCTAAGATTGTATTTCTCTGAAATAAGATTATTTATTTTTAAAATCTTTTCCGGTATAGGTTGAGAGGCAGGTATTTCATATTGAACCCAGTCAACTTCTTTTGTAAAACCAATGCGTTCAAGATGTTTTGGATAATAAGGAGGATTATACAGAGCAGCCATAGGACAAAGAGTATCAAATCCCTCAACCATCATTCCTTCCTTATCCATATCTGTAAATCCCATTGGTCCGACTATTTTTTCCAAGCCTTTCTGTTTTGCGAATTCCTCCAGCTTTGCAAAAAGAGCATTGGAAACATCTGCATCATCTGTGAAATCCAGCCAACCAAAACGCAAATATTTTCTATTCCAGATTTCGTTTGCCTTGCTATTTATTATAGCACATACCCTGCCGCAAAGTTTGTCTTCTTTATATGCAAGAAATATCATGAATTCACACCACTCCAAAGCAGGATTTTTCTTCGGATTAAAGGTATTTTTTTCATCCATATACAAAGGAGGGATAAACATCTTGTCATCTTTCAACAACTTATAAGGAAATTTTAAAAAGGCTTTGAACAAAGTTCTGCTGCTAAACTGGTTTGTTGCCCTGTCAAGATAAACTTCTTTTATTGTAATGTCATTCATACCAAAATCTGTTTTGAATTGCAAAGATAGAAAATTATTTTGAATAAACTATTCTATACTTATTTAAAAATATTTTCCTACCTTTGCAAATATAAAATGTTATTGGTATGAATGAAACACACATAATAAGAAGTAAGGCTCCTCTACGCTTAGGTCTTGCTGGTGGAGGAACAGATGTTTCTCCTTACAGTGACAAGTTCGGCGGTTTGGTTCTAAACGCAACAATAAACCTTTATGCTTACTGTACTATAGAAAAAACAACAGATGGTTCTATAGAAATATATGCATCTGATATAAATGAAAGAGAAGTATTTCCTTCTCAAAAGACTCTCCCTATAAATGGAGTATTGTCTTTAGGAAAAGGTGTATACAACAGAATAGTAAAAGACTATAATCTTCCTGCTCTTTCTTTTAAGATGACAACATATTCAGATGCTCCTGCCGGTTCTGGTTTAGGTTCTTCTTCAACTATGGTTGTCTGTATATTGAAAGCTTTTGTTGAATGGCTAAAACTTCCTATGGGAGATTATGAAATAGCACGCCTGGCTTATGAAATAGAACGTCTTGACTTATGTCTTGCCGGAGGAAAACAGGATCAATACGCTGCTGCTTTCGGAGGATTTAACTATATGGAGTTTCTGCAAAACGACATGGTCATTGTCAATCCTCTTAAAATAAAACGCTGGATAAAAGATGAACTGGAAGCCTCTATGCTTTTATACTATACAGGTGCATCCCGCTCTTCTGCAAAAATAATAGACGAACAAAAAGCCAATACAGAAAAAGGCAACAACAAGACTCTGGACTCCCTTCACAAGATAAAGCAGAGTGCAAAAGATATGAAACAATGTTTGTTGTTTGGTGACATAATCGGATTTGCAAACATAATGCGTCAAGGCTGGGAAGATAAAAAGAAGCTGGCAAAAAGCATCTCCAACACAATGATAGATGAAGTTGTGGAATTAGCTTATAAAAACGGAGCTTTGGCAGCCAAAGTTTCTGGAGCAGGTGGCGGAGGTTTTATTACCCTTATAACAAAACCAGAAAACAAATACAATCTTATGAGTGCATTGGATAAATTGGAAGGAAGAACAATACCGTTTCAATTTACTGATGACGGAACTCATGGTTGGCATATAAAATAATTTTTTCATAGATGAAAGAAGTTGTTATTCTCGCAGGAGGATTGGGAACAAGATTACGTTCTGTCGTAAGTGACAAACCAAAATGCATGGCAGAAGTTAATGGCAAACCTTTTCTTTATTATTGGTTGGAGTACTTGATAAATTTCAATATAGAAAAAGTTGTTCTTTCTCTTGGATACAAAGCTTCAATGGTGATATCATGGATAAAGACCATAGAAAAGAATTATCCGTTTGTCCTTGATTACGTCGTAGAAACAGAACAATTGGGCACAGGAGGTGGAATCAGATTCGCTCTAAGTAAAACCATAGACAATGATGTTTTGGTAATAAACGGCGATTCTCTTTTTCTTGCCGATATAAATGACTTGCAAAGCCAATACTCCAACTTAGACTGCTCTGTTGTCCTTGCCCTAAAGGAAATGAAAAACTTTGAAAGATATGGAAACGTAAGCATAGACTCAAACAATTTAATCACCAACTTCGCCGAAAAAACATTTTGCAAGCAAGGCTTCATCAATTGCGGCGTGTATATCATCAACAAAGAAAAACTCAGCCTTGATTCTCTTGCGGATAAGTTTTCGTTCGAAAAAGAAATACTGGGAAAACGAAAAGACATCTATGGTTTTGTCTATGACGGATATTTTATAGACATAGGCGTCCCCGAAGACTATCAGAAAGCGCAGCAGGACCTTGAAATATTTTCTTCCCAAAAATAATAAAGAAATAAAAAAAACGTTTTTTTTATTGTCTAACAAGAATTTCTAAATCATGGATATAACTGAACTTAACAGAGAAATAGAAAGAGAAAGCGCTTTTGTTAAAACAATAACAGACGAGATAAGCAAAACCATCGTGGGACAAAAAAACATGGTGGAGCGTCTTTTGATAGGATTGTTATCAGACGGGCATATTCTTTTGGAAGGTGTGCCTGGATTAGCTAAAACCTTGGCAATATCTTCTCTTGCCAAAAGCATCAGTGCAGGTTTTTCACGTATTCAATTTACTCCTGACCTGTTACCTGCTGACGTTATTGGTACAATGATATACAATCCTCAGAAGAGTAGTTTTGATGTAAAGAAAGGACCTATATTCTCCAACTTTATTCTTGCAGATGAAATAAACCGTGCTCCAGCAAAAGTACAGTCTGCCCTTTTGGAAGCCATGCAAGAAAGACAAATAACCATTGGAGACAATACTTATGGCTTGGAAAAGCCGTTCCTTGTGCTTGCTACACAAAATCCAATAGAACAGGAAGGAACATATCCTTTGCCTGAAGCACAGTTGGACAGGTTCATGCTTAAAGTTGTGGTAAGCTATCCTACAATAGAGGAAGAAAGAGAAATTCTCAGACAAAAACTTGCCATGACACAGAATACTGTTACTCCGGTTGTCGGCAAGGAAGATATTATACGGGCAAGAGAAATTGTGAAACAAGTCTATATTGACCAAAAGATAATGAATTACATAACAGATATTGTCTTTGCTTCGCGTTTCCCTGAACAGTATAAACTGGAACAAATCAAACATTTCATATCTTTTGGAGGTTCTCCTCGTGCAACAATATGTCTGGCCTTAGCTGCAAGAGCATACGCTTTCATAAACCGCAGAGGCTATGTAATACCAGAAGATGTTATCGCTGTTTGTCCTGATGTCATGCGTCATAGAATAGGTCTAACCTATGAAGCAGAGGCAGAAAACATAACGAGTGAAGAGATTATCAACGAAATTATCAACCGTGTAGATGTTCCTTGATTCTATTCTTAAAAAATATCTGTTTTCAAACTGATTTTTCTGCTTAACTCCCAAAAGAGTATTGACAATGGATTTAGATATATTAAAAAAGGTCAGAAAAATAGAGATACGTGCAAAAGGATTGTCAAAAGATGTTTTCTCTGGACAATATCGTAGTGCTTTTAAAGGAAGAGGTATGACTTTTTCTGAAGTAAGGGAATACACTTATGGCGATGAAGTACGAAGCATAGACTGGAATGTATCCGCAAAACTAAACCGCCCTTTCGTAAAAATCTTTGAAGAAGAAAGAGAGATGACTATCATGCTTGTGATAGATGTCAGCGGTTCCACTTCTTTTGGTTCCATAGGAGACCTTAAATCTGAAAGAATCACAGAGATTGCTGCCACTATTGCCTTTTCTGCAACTTCCAACAACGATAAAGTAGGTGCTATTCTTTTTTCCGACAAGGTAGAAAAATTTATTCCTCCCAAAAAAGGAACTTCCCATTGTCTCAGAATAATACGGGAAATACTGTCTTTTAAAAGGCAAGAAACCGCCACTTCTTTCAAAGAACCTTTTGAATACATCAACAATGTTATAAAAAAGCGTTGTACCTGTTTCTTCATTACTGACGGATTTGGCGAACTAAACAAAGCTTTCACCATTTTTTCTCGGAAACATGATGTATGTTCTATCATTGTCAATGACGCAATAGAAACTGTTTTGCCTGATGTTGGTCTGGTTCTGATGAAAGATGCAGAAAGCAACAAAACACATTGGGTGGATACTTCTGATAAAGCGACAAGAGACTTTTTCTATCAATACCGCAAAAAGAAAGAAAAAGAATTTGAAACAACACTCAAAAAACTTGGAGTGGATTATATTTCTTTGCTGAGCACTGATGATTATACCAAAGCTCTGATAAAACTGTTTGCAAAAAGAGAAAGAATGTAAGATGAAAAAAATAGTTGGCATATTGTGTATAGTTCTTTGCTGTGTATCCTTTGCTTCTGCCCAAAAAAGATTATCCGGCAAGATAGAAGGCAACAAAAGAGAATTTATGATAGGAGACAGGATAGAATATTCTTTTTCTGTTCCTAAACCAAATTTTGAAACAGTGCTCTCTACAGATTATGCTTTTTCTGACACCCTTAGCCTTATTTCCCAGCACACAGACACTACCAGCAAAGAAATAACCTACAGCTTTGTTTTCGCTTCTTTTGTTGAGGGAGAAATTGCCCTTCCCGAATATTCCATATACAAACAAAGCACCACGCAGGCTCTATATTCTTTCTCTGCTCCAACAATAAAGATAAAGGTTCCTGAAATAGACACTCTGAACATAGAAGTAAAGGAATTGAAAGCAATAGAAAAAGTGCCTGTTACTTTTGGGGAGATATTGCCTGTATGTCTTTTGGCAGTATTGTGCGTTGCCGTTGTTCTTGCTGCAGTATATCTCATAAGATATCTAAGAAAAAGAAGGGAAAACAGAATAACTTCTTCTGTAAAACAAACAGAAACAATACCGGAAGACATAGAAGCCTTGAAATCCCTGGACATATTACGCCAAGCTCACTACATAGAAAACAACCAGACAAAACAACACTACATACTTCTGACAGATATTGTCTGGAAATATATCTTCAGACGCTTTGGTATCAACGCTTTTGAAATGACTTCCCAACAAATTGTCGAGGCTCTGCAGGAAGAACAGGTCGGCATGGAGAATATTGAAAGAATGCGTTATCTGTTCTTTGTTGCAGACTTGGTGAAGTTTGCAAAACATCAACCCTCAATAAACGAAAATATCGAGACTATGCAAAAATCAAAAGATTTTGTATTGGATACCAAACGCATTATAGCCGAGAAACAGGAGAACTCAAAAGAAAAAGAGGAGGAAATTTTATGATAATATCTTTTTCTTATCCATATTTGCTTTTGCTCTTGATAATAATTCCTTTCCTTGTCTATTTTCTTCTAAGGAAAGACAGGAAAAGATATGCTGCCATAAAATATTCTGACTTCTCACAGCTACAAACAGCAAGAAAAACATGGAGGATACGTTTCAGATTGTTACCGGATTGGCTAAGGATAGCTGTTTTTGCCTTGCTTATCATTGCTATTACCCGTCCTCATTCTTCTTTTTCAAAACACAACAAAGACATTATGGGAATAGATATCGTGTTAGCTTTGGATGTTTCTCCATCTATGCTTGCCGAGGATTTCAAGCCTAACCGTCTGGAATGTGCAAAAGAAGTTGCCAAGGACTTTATTCAAAACCGCAAAACAGATGAAATAGGTTTAGTCGTGTTCTCTGGTGAAGCCTTCACACAATGTCCTCCTACCATAGACCATAATGTTTTAATAGAACTGCTTGCTTCCACCAAGGTTGGAGAATTAGCAGACGGCACCGCAATAGGAGATGGTTTGAGCGTATCTGTCAACAGAATAAAAGAATCAAAAGCAAAAAGCAAAACCATTATTCTTATAACCGACGGAGTAAACAACACCGGACAGATAGATCCTGAATCTGCTGCCTTGTTTGCAAAAAAATATGGAATAAGAGTCTATACCATCGGCATAGGATCTGACGGGAGGGCTTCCATTTCCATTCCTACCCCTCAAGGTGTGCAACGCCAGACCATAGATGCCCAGATTGATGAGACCCTTCTCAAGAAGATTGCCGCAGAAACAGGAGGCAGATACTTCAGAAGCAAGAAAAACTCCTCGCTGAAAGAAATCTTTGAGGAGATAGATAAAATGGAGAAAACCGTTATCAACGTTTCTTCGTACGAACAAAACAATGATATTGGCGACACATTGGCTTATTTAGCATTATTGCTGCTGCTTCTGGAATCTGTCCTAAGATATACTGTATTAAGAACCAAATACTAAGAAAGATGTTTAGATTTGAATACCCGAATATTTTGTTTTTTCTTCTGGCTATCCCTGTTGGCTTGGCATTTTTCCTTATTCTGCAATACAAAGAAAAGAAACATCTCAACTCTGTCATAGACCTAAAACTTCAAGATGAGGTTCTTCCCCTGTTGTCTTTTGGAAAACAAAGACTGAAGTTTATACTTGTATGTTTAGGATATGCTTTCATTGTCTTGGCAGCAAGCAATCCTCAGATAGCATCCACGGTTGACAAGAAAGAACGCAAAGGCTGTGACATTATGGTTTGTTTGGACGTATCCAATTCCATGCTTGCAGAAGATTTGTCCCCAAACCGCTTGGAAAGGGCAAAGTTAGCCCTTACACAACTTATCTCCCAGATGCAGGATGACAGAATAGGCATAGTTCTTTTTGCAGGTTCTGCCTATACTTTCCTGCCTTTGACTGCAGACTATGCAACGGCGAGAATGTTCTGCGACATCATTGACACAAAACTCATAGACTATCAAGGTACGGACATCAATCAGGCTTTGAGTATCGCTGCACAGAGTTTTGGAGAGCAGAAAGATAACGACCGTTCCAAAGCTATCATACTTATTTCTGACGGAGAAGACAACCAACCTGAAGCAGAACAAGTCTCCAAGTCAATAGCCAAGAACGGAACAGTAATAAACTGCATAGGAATAGGAAACAACCAGGGTGTAAGGATACCGATAAAAGACAGGAACGGCAACGTTGAGTACAAAAAAGACAAGGAAGGCAACACCGTTTTCACCCGTCTGAACGAGCAGACCCTTAAAAATATCGCTGCAGAGGGCAAGGGCACATACGTAAAGGCAAGCAATATGTCCTTGGGACTTAACTCCATAATGAAATCCATAAACAAAATGGACAAAAAAGAATATTCCTCCTTAGCCTACAGAGACTATAACACTATATTCTATCTGTTTGCTCTTGCAGGTTTGATAGTCTTACTGCTGGATTTCTTTATCTTCAACGCAAAACACAAACTTATTAACCGCAAATTCTTCTTCGGCAAAAAATAGCAGGATTTCAGAAAAAAAGATTTGGTTTTCATCTTCAAAAACCAAATCTTTAGAGTAAAAAGAGCAAGACTTTTTACGCCTGTTCAAAAAAATAAGTTGCCAATCTTCGTTGCATTTTTGCCACTTCAAGTTTTCGTGGTGAAAAAAACTATTTTTTTGACTAAAAAAAACTATTTTTTTCATGCAAAAAAACTATTTTTTCCGGCAAGAAAACCAAGAGTGGCAAATTTTAATTCTGAAGTGGCTGAAAAATCTCCAACTGCTTTTGTATCAGACTGCAGAAATGTTCTATTAATCTATTATATGTATGTTTCTGCTGGTATTTTATATAAAGACCAGAAGGGACGACATCCTATTAACCCCCATACGTGAGTATAAGGATTATTAGCAATGTCTGAAAGGAAAACAGCAAGTTAAACTATCGGGACAGAGCGAGGCGGAAGCCGAGGGAGTTGTACCTGTAGGAAGGATTGTTGATGTAGCGATAAGCAACGCGACAGTACTTCGCACTGTAGTTCCAAGAGCCACCGCGAATCACCCGATAAGCCCCGGAAGAAGGACCCTGCGGATTTGTCTGCGAATAACTGCTATAAGACTCGTACCAATCAGAACACCATTCCCATACATTACCACTCATATCATAGATACCTAATTCATTAGGCTGTTTTGTCTTTACTGGATGTGTTTTATCGTTGCTGTTTTTATCATACCATGCAACATCACCTATATTATTACTCCCAGAGTATTTATAGCCTTTGCTTTTCTTTCCTCCTCGTGCAGCATATTCCCATTCAGCTTCGGTCGGAAGTCGAAATGTTTTACCTGTCTTTTGATTTAACTTTGTAATAAATGTTTTAACATCTTCGTAACTTACTTGCTCTACAGGAAGATTATCTCCCTTGAAATAAGAAGGATTACTACCCATAACGGCTTTCCAAAGTCCTTGTGTTACTTCTGTCTCTCCTATATAATAATCTGAAAGAGTAACACTATGAGTCGGCTTTTCAGAACTATAGGCATCGCTACCTTGCTCTGATGTTGCTCCCATAGTAAATGTTCCGCCTTCTACAAATACCATTTTAAACTCTATTCCTTCAACAGTAAAGGTCTTATTTTGAACAGCACAACTAACGGTTACTAAACCTAAACTTATTACTGCAAAGAATAAAAATAATATCTTTGCTAAATTTTGTATTTTTTGCATATCTTTCATATTTATTATTATTTCTTGCAAAGCTATAAAAAAATTTTTACATTTTGAAAGAAAAAAGAAAACAAAATTGTGATTTACAAAACTAATAAAAAATTACAACATTTCTATCTTGATAAAAGTGTAGTCAGGCTGCATTTTTATCCACAGACAGAAAAAAGAATGAACAAAAACTGCGTCATAAAGTTGCAATCTTTATTCATTCTTTACACTCAAATAGTGCCGTTATATGTAATAATAACTTCTTACGTTAAAGATTCTTTGCAATGTTTGATGCTATTTCCTTAAATTCTTGTTCGGTAAAAGACATTTTTTCGTTAGCAAAGTTCAAATCGCCTTCTTTGTGCATAGGTACAAGGTGAATATGGGAATGTCTCACCTCCAAACCGATAACAGTCATACCCACTTTTTCACAAGGATAAGCTTTTTTGATAGCCACAGCCACTTTCTTTGCAAAACAGATATATTCCTTCATCAAATCATCTTCTATATCAAAGAAATAGTCTATCTCCTGTTTTGGGACTACAAGCGTATGACCTTTCTGCAAAGGAGATATATCCAAAAAAGCATAGAATTTATCATTTTCTGCTACTTTATAAGATGGTATTTCACCATTTATTATCTTTGTAAATATAGATTCCATAATAAACTAACGTGTTATGTTTGTAATCTTTAATTTCATCTTGCCAGCAGGAACGGTAATTTCCGCAACATCACCTACACTCTTTCCCAGAAGACCTTTTGCTATAGGGGACGTGATAGATATCTTTCCCTCTTTAAGGTTCGCCTCGTTCTCTGGAACTATCTCGTATGTCATTTTCTTTTTCATTGCAAGGTTCTCAAACTCCACCTTTGAAAGCAAAAGAACCTTGGAAGTATCTATTCTGCTTTCGTCCAAAAGACGGGCATTTGCTATTGTTTCCTGCAATTTAAGTATCTTGGCTTCCAAATGACTTTGAGCTTCTTTTGCTGCATCATATTCTGCATTTTCAGACAAGTCTCCCTTATCTCTTGCCTCTGCAATGGCATTGGAAACTGCCGGTCTTTCTACAGCTATCATCTGATGCAACTCATCTTTCAGTTTTTGCAAACCTTCTGCTGAATAATATTTAATATCTGCCATACTTTTTTCTAAAATATTTTAAAACTAAACAAAAGAATAGAAAGCTGTTTTTGCAGCCTTCTATTCTGTATAAGAATATTTATTAATCGTCTAATTTTACAATGATAAACTCAATCCCACTGTGTGAATACCACCTAAAATAGCAGTCATTCTGTATGCATAGTCAATAGAAACAAAAGTTCCTCTCTTGTCTCCCTTTGGTTTTGACAAAGGTGCATTAACAGAAGCACCAAGAGTAAGACCAGAAGAGAAATTGTTTCTGTCCCCTGTTGAAGAATAAATATCATCTTCTCTACCCTTTTGATAAGTGTAAGCACCTCTAACCATAAGAAGGTTGTCAAATGAGAACTCACCACCAAGTGTGTATAAGTCATCTGTGAAAGCCATAGACTCGTAGTTAGCAGCAAGAGTAAAACGATACTTCTTCTCTGCAAACAAGAAATCGTATGATCCACCTATGTTCAAACTTGAAGGTAAATCCCATGAAAGAGAACGCTGTTGAACACTCTGCATATGGTCTGAATTAACGTATGTTGCATTTACAACAAGTCCGTCACCAGAGAAAGACATGGAAGGTCCCCAGTTCTTTAGGGAAATACCAAACTTTATCTCATAGTCTCTACCTGTTACATACTGAATACCTGCATCAATTGCAATACCTGTCGCATTTACGTTGTCTATTCCCTCAGAAACCACTTTTAGTGTAGCACCTGCATAGATAGATGTTGAAAATGCTCTTGCATAAGATACACCTATATTCATAAGAGATGGTTTATAGGTTCCGTTGCTTCCAACCTCTGGAGAATATACTGTAGTCTTTTCTATCGTTCCAAAAGACATGGAATTAACAGTAAGACCCAAAACTCCGTATGAACCCAAACTCTGTGCAAGACCAAAAGATATAAGACCTATGTCTGAATTGTTCAGCCAATGAGTGTAATTGAAAGCTGCCTCTGTACCTGTTGTATGGCCTAAACCTGCAACGTTAGTAAAAATAGCGTCCAAGCCTGAACCATTAGCAGTATTGACATTGCCCCAACCAGCACTACGAGCCCAAGGATTTATCAACAACTCTCCTGCTCCTGCAGTTCCTCGTCTGTCATCATTTCCCGCCATAACTACAGCAGGCATTAGTACTACTAATAAGATGACCATAATGATTATTTTATGTATTCTATTCATAACTCTTTCTATTTTATAAGTTAAATACTGTTGTTGATTAAATTTTTATTGGAATGAGTTTAGATCCACAGGACGTAAAGCTCCGAACCATTTAACAAGAGTTTCTCCAACTCCTTCTGCTTTAATATGGATTAGATATATACCTCCTGAAATCTGCAAACCACGTTCATTCTTCAAATCCCATTCAACGTATGTCTGAGCAGAACCACTACCAGCAGTAATTGAACGAGAAGGTCCTCTAAGTTTTCTTACAACTGTTCCATCAACAGAATAGATAGTAATGTAACACTCTGGTGGAAGGTTGGTTATCTTAACTATATTGGAAACCTGGTCTCCCTCATACAAAGAACTTGCATAGTAAGGATTTGGTACAACTGCTATTGCATCCAACAATGCGTCTGAATTGCTCTTTCCTGTCTCAACAAGAGGTATCAAATCAGATGCTATTCCAAAACGATACATTGGGAAGTTGTTGTTCAAAGGTGAATCAGCTTTAACACCTGAATTACTCCAATTTATAGCGTATGGTTTTCTTACTCTGATTTGAACAGTTGCATCTGTAGGTATCAAAGATGGTGATCTTTGAGCCAATGGAACAACAGTCTCACTTGCATTTCCGTATGCAAATATTCCACTTGCAGCAGGAGCTCCTACCCACATAATAGAAGAGAACAACTTCTCAACCTCAACGAAGTTATTGACACTTGTTGTAGAAGATATATCATTACAATTGTCTAAATACTCTAAATAGTGCTTTGCAGTTTGTCCTTCATCGTATGCTGGGAATGTGATATAAGTATTTGTTGTAGAAGTTTTGTATAGGTGTCTTCCTGTTCCTATAACATATACAAAATGATTTCCACCAAATGAACCAGCTGCAGGAGGATTCCACATCATATCCCTACCATTGTACTGGCCCAATGAAGAATTTTCTCCAAACATCATATTAAGTCTTTCACCTGTTTCCAGATTAATAGCATAGCCAGGGAAATAACTCATACCATAGTCACCTGCAATTTCATTGCCGTCTTTATCCAATGAAAGGTGCTTACGCAACTGGAATTTCTTTGCATTTCCTTCTGTCAAGTCTGAGCTTGTACCCATTTCTATTACAGGACACTTAGTCCATTTTGATTTGTCTGAAGTGAATACAATATCAACAGAAGAAAGATTATTCATATCATTGAACAACAACGAATTTACGTGGATAGCTGTCAATGACTGATCTCTTACTGTTGTGATATCAACCGCATCGTTGTAATAATAATAACGTGAGAAAGCAGGGTGTGAACTTGTTGTAGAAGCTAATCTGTAAGGAGCCCACATTCCATTAACACATTTTTCATATTCATTTGCAGCATCCAATGCTACAAATTTTGTGTTAATTGCTATGATGTGTTCATGAGGGTCGTCCCAAACAGTATCCAAGACTGTAGTATAATAATCATAGTAAGGACTTTCTGGATCATTGTTTTCATCAAATACTGAACCTGAACGAATCCAGTTGGTCTCATCTGCAGCATCATTATCAGCAAAACCTGTAAGCCAAGCTTTTGTCTGGTCTGCATGAACTATTGTGGAGTATAGTAGAGAACCTTGGTTCAAAACATTTGCCCTGACAACAGTCATAAACTCTTTTGAAGGAGTAAGAACTGATGCTCTTGTTATTGGTGATGCTATTTGTGGAGCATTGCTCAAAGAAATAGATATACCCAATCCAAATATGATTTGTTCATTAACATCGCTCAAAGGACGGTCAGACCAGATAGTATCTACATCATCATATAATGGAGATCCATCAACAGTTGTAAGCATCCAAGTTGCATTAGTCATATCTGTTGTATCATAAGTTGTAACAGGAGGAGTAACTGTAGAGTCTGTTGTTGAAGCAGGTATGAACTTCAAGTAATAAGAACCTGCTTTTACTCTTAGAGGGTCAACTATCTTGACATCCAATGGACCAGCATTTGCTATATACTCAGGCTCTGTTATGATATTTACAGGATTTCCTGCAGCATCTGTTGGAGGCTCTGTGTTTGCCTTACCCATAAGAGATTCAATAGAAGCCTTTTGCAGATTCAATACCAATCCGCCATTACCAAAACCTTCTACACGTGTTATCTCTGGAGATACACCATAAGATGTTCTGACAGAAATACCATTTTGCTGTCCAGAAAGTTTGTGAGGTATTGCTACAACTGATTCTATAGAAGAACCGTCTCCTTTCTTACGAGATGCTAAATAAGGTTGTTTTTGTCCGTCAAGCTTACTTGCATCTGTTGGAGAATACTGTTTGTATATATTCTGAGCGTATGCTATAGCAACATAGTAATATTTCTTGTTGTTTACTATTCTCTTGTCTGTACTTGTAGAGAACAAGTCTTCTGTTACACGGAAAGTATGCTTGATACCTTGGTTAGTACCATTGACCATAACCTGTACAGGATTGTTGGAAGTGAAGTCATAGTTAGTCAAAGTAGATATATCGTTCTTTATATCACATTGTGCAACCAGCTTTGCTTTACTTTCATCATAGACCTCAGAAACAGAAACAGTAGCATCTTTCAATTGGAAGATTTGATAACCTTCAAATACATAGTATCTGTTAGGAAGTTTTCCATCTACAGAATCGTTTGGAATAGAAGCATCCAAAATTCTGAAGCTTTCGTTCATATTGTTTCCAGATTCGTTTGTCAAATAAAGTATAAGCTCTCTATCCAATTCCTGAACAACGATGTCTGGAGCATCTGGACCCTCCAATACGTTGAAACAGTTGTCAAACAAAGCTTGACATTTGTCGTCTATCTTTCTAAGTAATTCTACTGAAGCATTTGGACCTCCTGTTGCAGCTTGAGCAAAAGGAATACCTACAGTAATATAGTTGATAGCACCTGGTTCAAGAGTGAAAGGACCGGCAGATTGCATGAAACGTCTGTCACCTACAGGGTTTGCATTACCACTATTTGCTGTAGATTCACTCCAAGAATGTGTTTTACCATAGTTTCTGTCTTCTGGAGTACCCCAACCCCAAATATCACTGTCACCAGGGAACATGAAATCAGCTCTTACACCGGAATTGTC
The DNA here is from genome assembly GCA_964639765.1 of uncultured Bacteroidaceae bacterium. Taxonomy (GTDB): domain Bacteria; phylum Bacteroidota; class Bacteroidia; order Bacteroidales; family P3; genus Scybalousia_A. The sequence goes on along the minus strand of CAZXEN010000023.1, from coordinate 10,515 downwards.
AGAGGCTCCATCGTAAGTATTGAATCCATTACCACCATAGTACATATATTGGTTATTCTTCCAAATACCACGCAAATAGTTGTAGTAGTGAGCAGCTTTTGTAGGCTCACCATTATCTTGTGAAGAGTTGTTGTAGTAAATGAAACGTCTCATACCAAAACGCTCATCTTTTGCTATACCGTTACCAAAGTTAACACCATTGATAGCACAAGCAAAATCTTCATTTCCATTTTCTGGGAACCATGCCAATTTATATTTATCAGCATTGTCAGCCAAAAGAACATTAAGGTCTGCCTTCAGGTTTCCAGCAGCTATCTGTGCATCTATCTGAGCTTGGTATTTGGCAAGTTCTGCCTCACCATAGATAGATTTGAAAGCAGCTGTATCAACTTTTGGAATATCCTTGCTGTATTTTGCATCCATATATGGACCTTGGAAGAAGTCTATACCAACAGCGGGAGGATTCCCACTATATGCTCCCTGTCCTGGGCCGTCGTCAGCATCACCATTATAACAATATCCCAAACCACGCTCAACATCACAACCAACATAGTCATCGAAAGCGTAGCCTAAATCTGGGTCAACCCATTGAGAGAAATAAGTATTCTTCAATGTGAAAGCAGAACGATTGATGATTTCGTATGAATAGAAAGTCATATCGTTGATTTCGTTGTTCATTGTGAATGCAAATGCCTGAGCTCTGATCTCCAAACCAATTGCATACTGAGAATTGGATTCTGTATGAGCAGCACCCTTATCGTTGAATATCCACCAAAGTGTTTCGTCGCCTTTAAGCACTTGGTCTACAAGCAAACCATTATGAACCTTGGCAGAACCACCTGTCTGGTAGATGTCTGAATTTGTAGATTCGTATGTTGGTGTTGGTGTGTAAGGAACACCTACAGGTAGAGAATCCTTTATTCTTGCAGGACAAAGCAGTCCGTCAAAATCATAGTAAGGATAGTCTCCATTCTCTGGATTGTACTTTCCATCTCCATCTCTATCAAAGAAAGGTGCAAGAAAACGAGATTGTCCTAAACTCTCATTACCATTTCCTGGCCACTCTTTAATAGCATCTGTTAAATATTCAGGGTCTATTCCTTGGAAATGTCCCAAATCGTCTTTTTTGAAGTGAGCAACAAATTCTTGTACCTCAGCTTTTGTCATTCTGTAAAGTTTATCCCATTGGTCGCAGACTGCTCTGTTAACAGAAGCATTATTATCTACAGTCAAAGGACCTGGCCAGAAATCTTGTCCTTCTGAACCGAAACGCATAGCAGCTACACGCAACTGGTCATTCTCGTCCATACCACCAATCCAAAGTGCAGAACAGAAAAGAGCAGTAGAGTTACCACCTTTTGGTACGAAGTATTGTGCAGTTGAACCGTCTGTCCACATGTTACCACCTTGGTTGATACGAGCTCTCACATTGTTTATGCTCAACTCAGCAGAACCCTGTGCCTTTCTACAAGACTCAACTCCATCTTTATATCTTGGCTTTGATGCCTTCTTTGTTCCTCCTTGGTATGGAAGAGCATTTGCTGAAAAACTCAAAAGGCATAAGCAAAAGATTAACAATGATAATTTACCTAAAATATTTTTCATAATTTCTATATTATTTTCTTTGTTACAACATAAACTAATTAGAACTGATAAGAAACTCCTATTTCTACACTTCGCGGAGTAGAATAACGATAAACAGAATTCAAATATATCTGATAGTAATTTCTATATGCTATCTCATCTATATTACCTCTGATGTCAGCCTGTGTTTCTGGGTCTGTCAAGTATCCATTATCATCAGGGTCACCAGTTACTGGCCATACGCTTGTAATATTCTTGAAGTCAAATAGGTTTGTAACAGAGCAGAATACGTCTAATATAGTATTTCTCTTACCAACCTTTATTATGAATGCTTTATCCACAGTCATATCAACACGATAGTACCAAGGCAAACGAGCTCCACGGAAAGAACCTACGATGGTTTGTTGATTGTGGCTATAAAGTTTAGTATATGGAGTACCTGACTGAACAATACCTGTAAAGTTCACACCAAAGTTTTGTAACCATTTAATGGTCTTAACTCTTTGGTTTCCTTCTTTATCTGTAACTTTACGTTTTGTTGTAGGTCCATTGTATTTGTCTCCACCTTCATAACGGAAGTCCAAATTAAATTTGAAAGCGTGTCTTCTATCATCGCTGATAGGGAACATCATCTTAACATTTGGATAACCCAAACGAATCAAAGAAACTATCGTAGAAGATCCTAAACCTGTAGTACCTTCAGCATATTGAAGAGTATAACTTGCAGAAGCTCTGATATTCTTTATACGTCTAAGGTCATATTGGATTGTCATACCTTTTGTTGTACGATAATCTTGGTTGTCGTATGAATAATAAATGTAGTTAGGGTCTGCACCTACATATTGTACAAGGTTGATAAGGTCTCTTGTCTGTTTGTAGTAAGCAGAAATTGTCAAAGCAGAATTCTTTGAAAGAACTTGTTGGAAACCTAACTCATAGTTTGTAATCTTCTCTGGTTTCAAATTAGGGTTACTCAAAACAGGCTCATTCAAGTTTGTCATAAACAAATAACTTGCGTATGGAGCTTGCCAATAACTTTCACTCGGTCTACGTGCAATAATGTCATAAGATGCTTTGAACTCAGACTGGTCTGAAACAGGGAAAGAGAATGCTATACGAGGCATTGCCACAACTTGTGGATCATAATCCTTGAAAGCATTAACAGAAATTTCTGAAGGGAAACCTGTAGACAACAAAGTTCCTTTTCTGAAAGGCAACGGCTGACCTGAAGAACTTGCAACACGTGTAGGGTCTGATGTAATTTCACCGTTAGCTGTATACCAAGTTACATTTGAACCATAACCTCTTCTAAATCCTGTTATTGTTACATCGTTGGTTGGCAATGATTCGCCTTCTGAAAGTCCATTAACATAAACAACAGCGTCATCTGGAACAGTAGAAGGGATAGCAGCAGCATTACCAGCTTTTCTCATATCCTTAACTGTATATGCATCATAAATCAAATAAGGGTCCTTCAATACCATCTGGTTTCCGTCAAATCTATCCACACGAACACCAATATTGAATACCAAGTCACTGAACAAGAATTGGTCTTGGATATAACCAGCCATGTATATAGGCTGCCAAGCACCTAAAACTCTGTTACCGTCCTTGCCATGGAAGAAATCCTGTAAAGAAGTTTTACCTGAGATTTTCTTTCCTGTATGGTCGAAACCACGCATAGAAACGTAAGTAGAACCATTATTGTATAACTCGTCTGTTGAGAACAAATCCAAAGAGAATACATCTGGGTCATAACTGTCTATATCCAACATTGAAACATCAGTTATATTATTGTAACCCAATGAACGCAAACGCTCACGCAGGTATTTATCAAAGTGGGTTTGAGAAGCTGCATCATAATTTCTATCGTATGAAACAATTGGATAATAACCAGAATTATCTATGATTGGATTGTTGTAATCTGGGTAAAGATTGTGTAGGTTTTGTCTCTGACGCATAAGTGTCCACAAACCACCTGCTGCAAGAGAATAAGAACTGAAAGTCTTTTGGTCATATTGGAAACCTATCTCCACCTGGTGTTTACCTATATCGGCAGAAATTTTTGCAGCAGCATAGATATACTCGTATTCACTCTTTGAATATGATGATGGAGATATTCCAACATTTGTATACATACCATAAACTGATGAAGGATAACTACCGTTCATAAGTCCTTTGTAAGCTTCCAAGTAGTTAGCATCTCTTGTAGCATAGCCATAATTTCTAACTGTTTCAAATTCATCTCCAAAATAGATTTGATTTGTATAAGCAGCTAAACCTGGATTATATTTTGCAGCTTGAAATGTCATAGAATCTTGACTCCAAGAAGTAAGTTGTCTAACCCATTCTTCTGAACCATCACCATCTACATCATATAAAGCAAGATTGTAAGTAGGAGACCAATAAGAAGTGAACTTACCAATATATCCATATTTGAAATAATCATCATCAAAATCTGGATTGTATGAACTTACACTGAAAGATTTCTCGTATGAAGCAAGAGCATTGAACATAACATTCTTTATAAATGCTGTAGAACTCTCATCAGTAGACAATTTATGTGTAAAATCGGCCATAATCTGATAAGAATGTGATTTATAAGAACTATTGTTATCGTTATTCAATACCAAGTCTCCGGTATTCTTTCCAAATGAATAAGTGAACTCTCCATTAATTTTCAAACTTGTTCTTTTTGATAAACGAAAATCCAATCCGCCCTCCAAATACAAAGCGTTACTACCTATATTAGGAATACGCCCAACTTGTTCAAAAGCATTTTTATGCAAATAGTAAGTTGAATAATTAACTCCCGTGACAGGATCATAAGAAAGAGGAGATTTTGAAACTCTTGCCAATGCAGAATCTTTAATCATATAAGGTTCTCTGCCATCAGCAAACAAACCTGAGGATGAATGGGAAAAGAATCCTGACAAACGGAAACCTACCAATGTATTGGTTGTATTGGTGGCTTTGTTTGTTTTTGTCCAAACAGGTCCTGTTAAATACAATTCACCACGATGATAACCTCTCGTGTTGAAAGGTTCTGAAGTTCTGTAGGAAAGCATTCCTTCAAACTTGTTCTGTGGTGGCTTAAGTGTGATATTCATTGTTCCTCCGATAGCCTCACCGTATTGAGCAGGAGTACCTCCCAATATGACTTGCATATCTTGGATAGCAGATTTTGGAACATTTACAGAAGATCTCTTTGCACCATTTACATATTGTTGCATAGACTCTTCACCTCGAGCTGAACCAGCACTACCATCATTATCCTGCACACCTCCCATAGTAGCCAAAATAGCATCTACAGAGTTAGCAGTAATTTTCTCTATATCATCAGAAGTAATACGGCTACCAGAAGTTGCCTCACCCTTTTGAATTAGAGGAACTGAATATTCCATGACAGTTATCTCGCCCAATGTTGTAGATTCTGGTTTAAGAGCAATGTCACCACCTGTTGAGAAACCGGTTGCAACAACCCGCACACCCTTTTTCATGACCGTACCATAACCTACAAATGATGCTTGAATGTCATAAGTACCAGGAGACAATGGCTTAATTTGATATGTACCATCCATTCCTGTTTGAGCACCACCTTTTTGTTCGCCATTTTGTAGAACAATGACGTTTACAAAAGGCAATGGCTCTTTTGTTTTTTCGTCTGTAATTGTACCCGTAAGAACACCTTGCGCATACATTACATTGCCTGCAATCAACAGGCACAGCGTAAATAATATTCGTTTAAGCATACTCATATAGTGTATTGTTTTATTTCATTAATAATTATAAGGTCTCTCCAATATAGCAGAATAAATAATAGCCTTCTTTAAGTCTATAACTTTCTCTGTTTCTTTTTTATCTGTCTTCTTTTTTTCAAAAGAATCAGAAACCTCCGCCTCTGGCTCTCTATACGTGGGATAAGAATCTTGGGTTTGAGAACGCTTTCTATTGTGGCGAACTCTTTCTTCACCACCATCCAATCCAACAGGTCTAACCTTTGGAAGAACTCTTTCTTTTTTCTTTGAGGAAAAAGAAGCAATGGTGATTAACACCGCAATTATTATCCCAAATAACGTTGCCATTTATTATTTTTTACTATTTGTTTTTCTTGTAATCAAAACATATGCTGTTGGACACGCTACACAAAGAGAAGCGAAACAACCTGCTGCAATACCAATGAACATTGAGAATGAGAATCCTCTCAATCCTTCTCCTCCAAATACAAAGATAACCAACAATGTCAATAATGTTGTACCCAAAGTATTGAAAGTTCGAGATAATGTCTGGTTCATTGCATCGTTCATCAGTTTACCATAATCTTCCTTAGGGAACAAATTAACGTTCTCCCTTACACGGTCAAACACGATAACTGTATCATTAACAGAATATCCTATAACCGTCAAGACAACCGCAACGAACTGCTGATCAACTTCCAAACTAAATGGCATTATTCTATTGAACAAAGCAAACGCTCCAATTGTTACCAAAGCATCGAATGCCAAAGATGTAAGAGAAGCCAAACCATATTGCCATTTCTTGAATCTTATTGCTATATATATAAATATAAGAACAAGAGAAACCAAAACTGCTATAATTGCAGAACGTTGAATATCTTCAGCCATTGTAGGACCGACCTTCTCAGACGATATAATTCCTAATGGACTTGTCTGAGTAGAACGGAATTTGTCTAATGTTATAGTTTTATCTTTATAGAAAGACTGAACACCTGCAAATAATTTTGATATTGCTTCATTATTTACTTGCTCATCATCTTCCTTTATTCTGTAGTCTGTTGTTACTTTTACTTGATAAGAAGGTCCAAAAGTTTTTACTTCAGGAGCTGAACCATATTCTTTGGTAAGAGCAGAGCGGATTGCTTCTGGCTGAACATCTTGATCAAAACGAACCACGTATGTCCTACCTCCTGCAAAATCAACACCTAAATCTAAACCTTTGAAAGTTAATGAACCTATTGCTATAATAGCCAATATAGCAACAACTATCCATTGTTTTTTGTGGTTACCTACAAAATTAACATTTGGTTTTTCAAGGAAATGTTGGGTAAGTTTAGTATAGAATGCTATGTTTCTCTTTTCACCACCTCTTCTGTTTAGCAGAGATTCAAATACAAGACGAGAAACAAATATGCCAGAGAATAAAGTTGTAAGGATACCTATACATAATACTATAGCAAAACCTTGAACAGGACCGCTACCAAAATATGCCAAAACAATACCTGTTAACAATGTAGTAACGTTTCCGTCTATGATCGCAGAGTAAGCGACTTTATATCCATCTGCTATTGCTGTACCAACATGTTTTCCTTTCAGTAATTCTTCCTTGATACGTTCATTGATAATAACGTTAGCATCAACAGCCATACCCATAGTAAGAACTATACCTGCAATACCAGGCAAAGTAAGAACTGCTCCCAAGGATGCCAAAACGCCAAACAAGAAGAACAAGTTTACAACCAAAGCAACACAAGCTGCAACACCTGCAGTGCTATAGAAGAATATCATATATATAAGTACAAGGATAATTGCAAACAAGAAAGACATCATACCTGCCTTAATAGATTCTTCTCCCAAAGAAGGACCAACAACAGATTCTTGAACTATCTTTGCAGGAGCTGTAAGTTTACCTGATTTAAGAATATTAGCCAAGTCTTTTGTTTCTTCTACTGTGAATGAACCAGAAATTTCTGAACGACCTCCATCTATTTCTCCATTTACTCTCGGAGCAGAATAAACAACGCTATCCAAAACAATAGCAATACATTCTCCGACATGGTTTCCTGTTATCTTAGCCCATTTTCTTGCTGCTTCATCTTTCATAACCATAGAAACAACAGGACTACCTGTTTGATTGAAGTCGTCTTTTGCATCAGAAATAACATCGCCATCTAACAATGGACCATTCTTTTCTACATGCACAGCATAAAGTTCATATTCATTTGTCTTGTTTATAGGCTTTGCAGACCAAAGGAATAATAAATCTTTTGGCATTTTTGCTTGAGCCTTTTTCAAAAGACGATTGATTTCAGCACGGTTTTGACCTTGAGCAGTTGCAACGGCCAAAGTCATTTGCATTTTACTTGGAGTGAATAAAGAAAGTAGAGGTCTTGCATTTGCTCCATTTTTAACCTCTCCCTGATTTTCTTCTGCCACTTGTTCTGTAGCAGTTAAAACTGTAGATGTTTCTTCTGATATTTCCTCTGACATTTCTGTAGATCTATCTCCCACAGAAAGCCAAGCATCAATATCTTGTAAAGCCTTGACAGCTTTGTTCAAGTCTTTTTCTACTAACCAGAACTGCAAACGGGCGCTACCTTCCAAAAGGTTTGTAACACGTTGAGGGTCTTTTACACCTGGAAGCTCTATAAGTATTCTCTCTGTTGCATCAAGTTTTTGAATGGTTGGCTGAGCAACTCCAAATTTATCTATACGCTTAGAAAGTACTTGATAAGTTGTTTGGAAAGCATCACTGCATTGATCACTTATTGCAGAAATTACTTGGTCGTTAGAAGAATTTTTTGTGACACCTTTTTCCTTTAGCTTTGTACTAAAAAATGCAGCAAGTTCAACATTCTTTGCTTGTTTAACAGCATCTGCAAATCTATCTATATACTTTCCTCCATTCTGACGATGCAGAACAGTTGCCTTTGTCAACAAAGAAGACAAGATAGGATCTTCTGGATTTACAGCAAGACTCTTGATAACATCAATAGTGGAAACTTCCATCATCACGTTCATACCTCCTTTAAGGTCAAGACCAAGATTTATTTCTCTTGCCTTACATTCCTTATAAGAGAATTTACGCATAAACAAGAAATTGTATACAGTCTCTTCAGAAATAGAGTCCAAGTATGCATTTTCTCTCAAATCTTCAATAGAATCCTTGTAAGCCAATTTATCTGCATCAGATAAATCCAATTTAAGATTCTGCATTTCTTTAGCAGCCATTTGCTTGCCGTATTCCTCAGCCCTACTTTCCACTCTTTTAGTCACTAAAGTAAAAGAGAGTTGATAAATACATATCAACGCAAACACTACCGCAATTACTTTAATAGCTCCTTTATTTTGCATATTACTCAAGTTTATTATTTATAAAGTTTGCATAGTTTTTTAAAGTTGCAAATTTATAGTAATATTTCAAAACTGCATAATTTCTTTTGAACTTTTTTTTATTTTTTTTTATTTTCAATAAGGCTATGTAAAAAATATTAAGTTTAATTTTTTGAAAATAAGTTTTTTAATATGAACAATAATAGACACTACTTTTTCATAACCAGATTTAATAAACCTATATGTCGCTTATTGTTGACTGCAAAAAATATTTTTCAAAAAATTTTTCATAAAATAACCTAATTCTAACAAAGAAGTAATATCTTTGCAGACCGAAAAGATAAATAATTTTAATACATTTAATAATATGACAGAGAAAATTCAAAAATTAATTAACGACAGTCCAGCGGCTCGTTGGACAGCCTTGATACTCATCGCTTTGATGATGTTCTTTGGCTACATGTTTGTGGATTTAATGTCTCCTTTGCAAAGTTTAGTAGAGGCAGAAAGAGGTTGGACGCCTTCTGCTTTTGGAACATACGCAGCAGGAGAATATATCCTTAACGTATGCGGTTTCCTTATCATAGCAGGTATTATACTTGACAAATGTGGAATTCGTTTTACAGGTACATTGTCTGCTTCTCTTATGTTTGCAGGAGCTGTAATTAAATTCATCGGTATAAGCGATTGGTTCCAAACAACAGGAATGAACGAATGGTTAAATTCTTGGTGGGTAAGTATGCCAGGTAGTGCAAAAATGGCTGCTTTAGGATTTATGATATTCGGTTGTGGATGTGAAATGGCTGGAATCACTGTTTCACGTGCTATTGCCAAATGGTTTGAAGGAAAAGAAATGGCATTGGCGATGGGATTGGAGATGGCTATTGCCCGTGTTGGAGTATTCGCTATTTTCTCTATTTCTCCTTGGATAGCAGAACATTTAGGTAAAAGCATGTTTGGAAAAGAAACCGTTGTAGCTTCTGTTGCATTCTGCACAGTTCTGTTATTGATAGGCTTGATTTTCTTCCTTGTTTTCTGTGTTATGGACAAAAAATTTGATAAACAATTAGGAGAAAAAGCTCTTGCAGAAGGAACAAGCAACGATGAAGAATTCAAAGTCAGTGATATTGGTAAAATACTTGGCAGTCAAACTTTCTGGGTTGTAGCATTGCTATGCGTACTCTATTATTCTGCAATATTCCCTTTCCAAAGATATGGTGCAAATATGCTTCAATGCAACTTGGATGGAATAAGCCCACAGCAAGCTTCAAACATTTTCCGTTGGTTCCCTATCGGAGCAGCTGTAATCACTCCATTCTTGGGCAACTTCCTTGATAGAAAAGGAAAAGGTGCAACGATGTTGATGTTCGGTGCTTTATTGCTAATTGTATGCCACTTGGTATTTGCATTCTTACTTCCGGCAACTCGTAGTCATGTACTTGCTTACGCAACAATAGTTATCCTTGGAGTTTCATTTGCCTTGGTTCCTGCAGCATTATGGCCAAGTGTTCCAAAAATTATGGACCCAAGATATTTAGGAAGTGCATATTCTCTAATCTTCTGGGTACAAAACGTCGGTTTATGCTTTGTTCCTATGCTAATAGGAGGAGTATTGCAATCTTCTAATGCAAACAACCCTGCAGTCTTAGCTGCAAAAGCATCAGGTGCAGACTTTATTCCTTATGATTACACTATTCCTTTAGTAATATTCGCAAGCTTCGGAATTTTGGCTCTTTTGATTTCCATCTATCTAAAGATTATGGACAAGAAAAAACATCTTGGATTGGAAGAACCAAATATTAAGAAATAATTTAAAGAGATTTTAAAATACATTAAAAAAGCAAGACTTGAGATTTTCGAG
>CAZXEN010000022.1:0-35580 GCA_964639765.1 uncultured Bacteroidaceae bacterium | reverse complement strand
GTCTTTGTATGTCCCCCATTTGTCAATGAACCGCCCCCTACTACCGTAAAAAGCTGTATCTAATTTCAAATAAAGATTCCCACCCCAATCTGATTTTGATACATGTGCGGAGAGTATTAATCTCTTAATTTCTCTCCTTTATTTCAAAAAACTCGTTTCAAATTTGAGTTTGCAAAATTACTTCATTATTTTTTACTGACCAAATTTTTCAGCAAAAATTTTATAAAAAAAGTTATGCTTCTACTCTAACTGACACGAATGAACGGTCTTTCATACCTTTTTTAAATTCAACTACACCGTCTTTTAGTGCAAACAAAGTATGGTCTTTTCCCATTCCTACGTTTTCACCAGGATTGTGAACAGTACCTCTTTGGCGAACAATAATGTTACCAGCAATACATTTTTGACCACCATATATTTTTACGCCCAAACGTTTGCTTTGGGACTCACGACCGTTACTTGAACTACCAACACCTTTTTTGTGTGCCATAATAATATATGTTTTAAAAGTTAATTACTACTTATTTAATATCTTTTATCTGTATCTGGGTAAGATATGGGCGAGAACCGTTAAGTTTTTGATAACCTTTTCTTCTCTTTTTATGGAAAACCAATACCTTTTCTCCCTTGATGTGTTTGATAATCGTTGCTTCAACGCTTGCTCCTTCTATTTTTGGTGTGCCAACGGTAACATTGCCGTCAACATCTTTGAGCATTACGGTGTCAAAAGTAACATTTGCTCCCTCTTCTTGTTTAAGACGATTAACAAACAACTTCTGATCTTTTTGAACCTTGAATTGCTGTCCAGCTATTTCTACTATTGCGTACATTTTATTAAATTTTATTTTTGAATTGAGGTGCAAAATTACTAACTTTCCACAAATGCACAAAAAAAATTAAAAGAAAATTCCAAAAAAATATCTATTTTAAAGTTTATTTTATTGTTTTTTAAATATATAGATAACCTATTGTTTAAAACAAATCAAGCAATATACATTATTAATCAAGCAAAAAAACATATATCAAAACTTGATAAACCCGTTATTCAGTTCTTTTTTACGAAGAATGTTTTGAACAAAACAAGTGTTTATCTCCTTGCTCGTGAAAATTGTTATCTGTTTTCTTCTTCTTCATTTTTCATTACTCGTTTAATTCCTCTTCGCAACGTTCAATTACTTCCTTAGTTTGTTGGATATATGGATGTGATTCATCAAAAAAGTTTCTATATATCTTTAATGCTTTATTTAATTCTATTAATGCTGTATCATATTTACCTTGGATATAATAAGCATTACCTGTATCTAAATAACTTTTTGCTTGTTGTTTTGTATATTGTTGTAGTCAAAGACAATACTGCCAAAAATAATAATATCTTTTTCATTGTTTTACTGTTTTTAGTTTCTTAATTATTTATTTACAGTGCCGAAGTATTTGAAATATACATACAAAAAAGCGTGGCACTTTTAAGTTTTTGTTGGTACTTATGAGGTCTTCGACTTACCCTATTACTTCCAACTACAACGCAAAGTTCCCGCTAACGAGAAACGCTGTTGCTATATTCTGGAAATAATAATGAATTTTGTCGAAGTTTCATAAGTACCAGATAAGCTATTTCGCTTTTTCCTATTCTATGATATGTATATTATTATATTCTTATTGTTTTATCTGCACTTTATTATTTATTAATAACTAATATTGTTTTCCAGTTGCAAATTTATGAAAAATATTTAACCCAGCAAACTTTTTGGTAAAATATTAGTCTATAGTTCAAAAAAATGGTCAAAGTGATTTGAATGCTCACTTTCAACAATAAATCCCAAATTGAAAGTTAAAATATCAAGACTTTTTAGAATACCTTGTAATAAGTTTATGTTAAGATAGTGGATTGTCTGCTTTCTTTTCCTGCAAACAAAAATCCGTTCCCGCAGATGTTGGTTTTGAGGGAAGGATATAAGGTCTTTTCTGAAAAAGTCTTCGTTTTTGTCTGCAAAAACTTAGTCTTTGTGTAAAAAGACTTGGTTTTCTTGGCTGGAAACGAAGATTTATTGCCTTATATTTAACAGATAATCAGATAATTACAAATCATTAAATCAATAAATGAAAAAAATATGTATCGGGTGCATCTGTTTGCGTGATAATTTCAGGTAAATATATAAAGTCTGTGCAAAAACAACACCCGAAATTACCGATTATCTGATTGCAAAGATACAACATTTTTTTCAAATATGCAAATCCTTTTCCTGAATATTTGGGGAAACAATGTATATAGCACTTATTGCAGGCAGTGTTTTAAATCTTTTTAGAAAAAATGTTGGAATGATAGAAAGGCTTATAAGGGAATATGCCTTATCTTTTCTATAAACAGAAGAAACAACTTGCAGCTGTGTAATCAAGAGTGGATTCCACTATTGCTGCCAGAAAAAAGAAAAGGCAGACAACTGTCTGTCCGCCTTCGGTTTATTGATTTTCTATGTAATATCTTTATTCCTTGATATATTTATGGGAAACATCATCAAGAACATTACGCAGTATATTTAAGATATCTTCGCTGATATTCCCTTTCTTTATCTCCTGCAAAGTGTCCTGATGTTTAAGGTTGAGAAGTTCCAGAAAGTCTTTCTCCACGTCAAGCACCTTGTTTACAGGAACATTACTTAGCCAGTCATTTGTTCCGCAAGCGATGATAGCAACCTGTTCTTCCACCCTAAGAGGAGAATATTGTGCCTGTTTAAGTATCTCCACGTTGCGTTTTCCTTTCTCAAGCACCATTTTTGTCGCAGCATCCAAATCAGAACCAAACTTTGAGAATGCTTCCAGCTCGGTATATTGTGCCTGATCAAGTTTAAGTGTTCCTGCTATCTTCTTCATGGATTTTATCTGCGCCTTGCCTCCAACACGAGAAACAGAAACTCCTACATTAATTGCTGGCTTGATACCAGAGTTAAACAGATTGGATTCAAGGAATATCTGTCCGTCTGTAATAGATATTACATTTGTAGGAATATATGCTGAAATATCTCCTGCCTGTGTTTCTATAATAGGAAGAGCAGTAAGCGAACCGCCGCCTTTTACCTTGTCTTTTAATGCCGAAGGCAGGTCGTTCATCTTCTTTGCAACCTCATCATTGTTGATAATCTTGCAGGCTCTTTCCAATAATCTTGAATGAAGATAGAAAACATCGCCAGGATAAGCCTCACGACCAGGTGGTCTTCTAAGCAACAGAGACACTTCCCTGTAGGCAACAGCTTGTTTTGACAAATCATCATAAACAATCAAGGCAGCACGGCCTGTATCCCTGAAATATTCTCCTATTGCTGCTCCAGCAAAAGGTGCATAGAACTGCATTGCTGCTGCATCAGCTGCTGTAGCTGCAAGGACGATAGTATATTTCATTGCTCCGTGTTCTTCAAGAGTCTTTACCGTCTGTGCAACAGTAGATGCTTTCTGCCCGCAGGCAACATAAATACAATAAACAGGATTGCCTGCATCATAGAATTCTTTTTGATTGATGATTGTATCTATTGCTATAGCTGTTTTGCCTGTCTGTCTGTCACCAATGATAAGTTCTCGCTGGCCTCTTCCGATAGGAATCATGGAATCTATGGCTTTGATACCTGTCTGTAAAGGTTCATCAACAGGCTGACGAAAGATGACACCGGGAGCTTTTCTTTCTATAGGCATATCAAAAACTTCTCCAACTATTGCTCCTTTTCCGTCTATTGGTTGTCCTATAGTGTTGATAACCCTTCCTACAAGTCCTTCACCAACACCAACAGAAGCAATTCGTTTGGTTCGTTTTACGGTATCACCTTCATTAATATCTCCGGCTTCACCTAAAAGCACAATACCAACATTGTCTTCTTCCAAGTTTTGAATTATACCCTCAGTTCCATTTGCAAACTCCACCAATTCGCCTGCTTGTGCATTCATAAGACCGTATGCTCTGGCTATACCGTCTCCTACACTCAGCACAATACCTATTTCTTCCAATTCTGTTTCTATGTTCGCATTGGATAATTGTTGGCGTAATATTGCTGTAACTTCAGATGGTTTTATATCTGCCATTGTATTATGTTTTATTTTCTATGTATTTTGTAAAAGTTCTTTTCGTAAATCAGACAGTTTCTTTCTGAAAGACGCATCGTATTGCTTGCCATCAACAGTAAGCGAAAAGCCTCCTAAAATATTTTCATCTGTCTTTGTCTCCAAATCTATGTCTGACTGAAAGATGGATTGGAGTCTGTTTTTGATTTCCTCCTGCAAGGACGGAGAAAGTTCTTCTGCAACAACCAAAAGAGCTTTCTTGATATTGTTTTCCCTGTTGTATGTCTCCAAAAACTCCTCGCAGATTCCAAGCAGATGAATGTCTCGCCTCTTTTCTATGACAAGAGAAAGAAACTTTATCGTAAGTTCTTCGCAAGAGTCCTTGAAAAGAGAAAGGACTATCTGTTTTTTTAGATTAGGCTTTATCACAGGATTACGCAAAACAACTTGAAATTCGTGGTCCTTGATACACAAATCTTTTATAGATATGATATCCCTCAAAACCTTGTCTAAAATATTGTTTTCCTTGGCAAGGATATAAAGACTGTTGGCATATCTACCTTGTAATTTTGCTTCCTTCATTGTGCAAGGGGTTAGTTAAAGTTGATGTTTTGCATTTCCTCGGAAATAATCTGCTCGCTACGTTGCTTGTCTGCGACTTCCTGTCTAAGGATTTTCTCTGCAATCTCTATTGAAAACAAAGACACCTGCTCTTTCAGTTCTTCAACAGCCTGACGCTTTTCCGCCTGAATGTTTTCTCTGGCTTCACTTATAATCTTGTCTGATTCCAAGACAGCCTGCTTTCTTGCATCTTCTATTATCTGATCCTTGACCTGCTTAGCCTCTTTAAGCAGTTGGTCCCGTTCTTTCTTGGCTTCCAGAAGAAGTTGTTCATTGTCTGATTTCAACTGTTTCATCTCTTCTTGTGCTTTCTTTGCAGCCTGAAGAGAGTTTCTTATATCTTCTTCTCTTTTCTTTATGCCCTGAATAAGTACAGGCCAACCCCATTTTCCTAATATGAGTAAGACTATCAAGAAAATAACAGACATCCAAAATATTAGTCCTATGCCCGGATTCAGTAGGCCCGAATTTAATAGTACCATAGTTCTTTTTGGATTAAGCAAGGTTGATTAAAGTCTTCAGAAGACCTTAACCAACCTCAACAAATTTTATTTTACTACCAGAATAAAGCAAGTAACAACAGCGAACAATGCAACAGCTTCAACCAATGCTGCAATGATAATCATATTTGTACGAATATCTCCTGTTGCTTCTGGCTGACGTGCTATAGCGTCCATAGCGTTTTTACCGATGTTTCCAATACCTATACCTGCTGCTATGGCTGCAAGTCCTGCTCCTATGGCTGCAAGTCCTTGTCCTATTGGCAAGTAATTTGCAACTGCATCCAATAATACCATTAATGATGTCATAGTTTTATTATGTTTTTATTGTTATTTTTGTTTAAAATATCTTTTTAAGCACTTTTTTTCTATACTCTTCAAAGTATTTGCCTTCAAATTTTGAGAAAGACATCTTCTTGTTGTATCCTTCCGCAAAATATACAAGTATAGGCTCCAAATCAGACGGTGTCCTGTATCCCATTTCAACAGTTACAGGAGAAAAATCTGCTTTTCTTATAACCATTGAAGGATAACCAGCTCCCTTTTGTCCTTCCCAAAGAACTTTCATAAGTTCATGAGCGACATTCTTTCCTTTTGCATTTGTGGTAGCGTGATAAACAGTTCCATTTATTGTTATGTCTTCAGAACCTTCTGCGTCAAACTTCACAGGATAGAAATAATAATTGAGAATACGTGCTATAGTATCGTTGGAAAAAGTCTCTTTGTCCAAAACCTTGCACCAGCCGCACCAAGAAGTATAGCAGTCTATAAACAAAAGTTTCTCCTGCTTGGCTGCTTTCTCCATAGCCTCTTCTATACTGTTCCACTTTACGCTTGTCTGTGAAAAGCCGTTAAGACCAAACAACATAAACATTGCCACTAAAATAAAAGTTATTTTCTTCATCTCAAATTTGTATTTTTTATATTCCCTTTAATTTTTTTGCAAATATATAATTTTTAAATGTTCTGACAAGATTTTTTTCAATAAAAAAATATATGGACAAAAAAAATACCAATCTTACAACCCAGTCTAAACATATTTTCAAAGTTTTTCATATCTTTGCAAAAAAATTTCAAGACTATTAGATGAAAAACATAAGAAACTTCTGTATTATTGCACACATTGACCACGGCAAAAGCACTCTGGCAGACCGTATGCTTGAATTCACTAAGAGTATTCCGCAAAGAGAAATGGAAAACCAGGTCCTTGACAACATGGATCTGGAAAGGGAAAGAGGTATTACAATAAAATCCCATGCCATTCAAATGGAATATGAATACAAAGGAGAAAAATATTACCTGAATCTTATAGATACTCCAGGACATGTTGATTTTTCCTACGAAGTTTCCCGTTCTTTGGCTGCCTGTGAAGGAGCTTTGCTTGTTGTAGACAGCACTCAAGGAATACAAGCTCAGACTATTTCCAATCTTTATCAGGCATTGGACAACGATTTGGAAATAATTCCCGTACTGAACAAGATAGATTTACAGAATTCAATGGTTGAAGAAGTTTCAGACCAAGTAATAGATCTTTTAGGCTGCAAAAAGGAAGACATTATTCTTGCTTCTGCCAAGACAGGTGCTGGTGTTGAACAAATACTTCAAAGAATCATAGAAATAATTCCTCAACCCAAAGGCGATGCATCCTCGCCTTTGCAAGCACTTATCTTCGATTCTGTTTTCAATGCCTACCGTGGAGTGATTTCATATTTCAGAATATTCAACGGATCACTGTCTCAAGGGGACAAAGTAATGTTTATGAATACTGGAAAGGAATACAATGCTGACGAAATAGGTATTTTGAAATATGATTTGTCCCCTGCAAAAACTCTTTCTATTGGAGATGTGGGTTATATTATTTCTTCCATAAAAACAAGCACAGAAGTAAAAGTGGGAGATACTATCACCAAGATAGACAATCCTTGCTCGGAAGCCATAAAAGGGTTTCAGGAAGTAAAACCTATGGTATTTGCCGGCGTGTATCCTCAGGATGCTGCCGATTATGAAGAACTACGGGCATCAATAGAAAAACTTCAGTTGAACGATGCTTCTCTTACTTTCGTGCCGGAAAGTTCTTTGGCTTTGGGCTTTGGTTTCAGATGTGGTTTCTTGGGACTTCTTCACATGGAAATCATACAAGAAAGACTGGAAAGAGAGTTTAACATAGATGTAATCACCACTGTTCCTAACGTGAATTACAAAGTCTATACAACAAAAGGAGAATGTCTTGACGTATATAATCCAAGCGGTCTTCCGGATCCTTCTTCCATAGAACATATTGAAGAACCTTATATCCTTGCTTCCATTATTACAAAGACAGAATTCATAGGTGGAATAATGAAACTTTGCATTGATAAACGCGGGATTCTGAAAAACCAGACATATATCTCTACAGACAGAGCAGAAATCGTCTTTGAGCTGCCTCTGGGCGAAGTTGTTTTTGATTTTTATGACAAGTTGAAATCCATAAGCAAAGGTTATGCTTCTTTTGACTATCATCCTTTTGACTACAAACCTTCCAAACTTGTCAAACTTGAAATACTTCTCAACGGAGACCCTGTAGATGCTCTGTCCACCCTTATATATGCAGACAATGCCTATCCTTTCGCAAGACGTATGTGCGAAAAGCTTAAAGAACTTATTCCAAGACAGCAGTTTGATATTGCTATTCAGGGAGCAATAGGAAGTAAAATCATCGCCAGGGAAACAGTGAAGGCAGTAAGAAAAGACGTTACTGCAAAATGTTATGGCGGCGATATAACCAGAAAAAGAAAACTATTGGAAAAACAAAAAGAAGGCAAGAAAAGAATGCGACAAGTCGGCAACGTAGAAGTTCCGCAAAGTGCGTTTCTTGCAGTGTTGAAGTTAGATTAAGATTGGCTATGAAAGACACCATATTATATATAGCAGTTCCTTGCTATAACGAGAAAGAAGTCTTGAACGAGACTGCAAAGCGTTTGGAAGAAAAGCTACAAGACTTGACAAAGACAGAAAAAATCAGCGTAAAAAGCAGGATATTGTTCATAAACGACGGCAGCAAGGACAATACATGGGAAATAATCAAAGACTTACATTCCAAAAACAATGTGTTCAGCGGAATATCCCTGTCCCGCAACCGAGGTCATCAGAACGCTTTGCTGGCAGGTTTAATGACTGCCAAGGAATATGCAGACATAGTTATTTCAATGGACGCTGATTTGCAAGATGACATCAACGCTATAGACTCAATGCTTGAAAAATATGAGCAGGGCTTTGATATTGTATATGGTGTGCGCTCTTCCAGAAAAAAAGACTCTTTCTTCAAACGGAATACTGCCATTATGTTTTACCGTATGATGATGTTTTTGGGTGCAGAGACTGTCTACAATCACGCAGATTTCAGACTTATGAGTAAAAGAGCCCTTGAAGGTTTGGCGGAGTTTAAGGAAGTCAATCTGTTTCTTAGAGGTCTTGTCCCTATGATAGGATATCCGTCTGCAACTGTTGAATATGAACGGGCAGAACGCTTTGCCGGTGAAAGCAAGTACCCTTTAAAGAAAATGATTGCTTTTGCAAATGACGGCATTACTTCACTTAGCATAAAACCAATTACGCTTATCACCCGCTTAGGTTTTATTATTTCTTCTGTTTCCTTGCTTATGCTTCTATATACATTGATTATATATCTGGCAGGTAAGACCGTTACGGGCTGGTCTTCGCTTATACTGTCAATATGGTTCTTGGGAGGTCTGCAGCTTTTGGCCATAGGAGTAATAGGCGAATACATCGGAAAGATATATAAAGAGACAAAACAAAGACCTCGCTATATTATATCAGAAACTTTGACAGACGCAGAATAAAAAGCAGGATTTCACTAAAAAAAGAAAAACATCTGATTGGAATTATCCCAATGAACAGATGTTTTTACTTGTATATCTGTCTTTTAAAGCAAGAATACTTTATTGACACAGTCTTTTTCGGATATGCATCAGAACTCGTAACCAATATTTACGAACAGATAAGGCTGTTTTGTCCTGTTTGAGTAACCGACAGAAGCTCCTATAGGCCCGATAATGGAATTGTAAGCATAAGATAACCTCGTTCCCCAAAGAGGACTTTCGGAAAGTATTTCTTTCATCTTGTCATGCTTGTATCCCATGGAGGCAGACAATGATATATAATTGTGTTTCAATATTTGTTTTCTCAGACTTAACTGCAAGGCTACAAAGTTGTCTTCCACTATTTCCACATTGTCTATTCCCGCAAATGGCATTTGCTGCTCCACATAATGAGAAAAATATTCTCCTCCCAAAAAATTACGCAAAACAGTTGGCATATCTTTCCCATAAACGCTTCTTCCATAAAGCATAGGCTCCAAAACATAATCGTGTTTCAGGTCTATGTTTCTGGAAAACGCCAAAGAAAACATGTGCAAAGGTGCATGAGAAAAGTATTTATAGAAATTGTCTGTATAGAGTGCATATTCTATCTCCCGTTTTCTTCCTTTTGTGGCAAAATACTTGGCATCTGTGTTATCATACCTCAGTTTGCCATGATAAGACCAGAGATGAGTGGCAGGAAGATAAACGATCTGTGATTTTTTACCATATAAAAGGTCTCCGTTTCTAAAATAATCCCAACGGACAAAAACATCAAGAAAGAAGTTCTTTGCCGTTATGTTGGCAAGTTTCAGATTAAACTGGTGTTGGTTGTAAACAGGATTGAGATCCCTGCTCGCATGATAATAAACATTTATATCCTGATGCCTGAAAACGTATGAAAGGCTGAAAGTATAAGGTTTGGTTGTATTGAAGACTGATTCCAATGAAACCATTGTCCGTTTTCCTAAACGCAAAGTGCCTTGCAGTCTCACAGGGAAAACAAAATTAATGAAATTAGTACCATACAACTGCATGGATACTTTTTCTTCATTGTCAAACCTTACTCCAAGTCTAAACTCTCCAGCCTTCTTGCCTTCGGTCTCAATGTTCAGCCCATAACCATCTTTAAGATATCTTATCTGATAAGAGACGTCATTATAGAAAAACTGGCTACGGAGCATGGTCATTGCTTTTTCTATGCTGTCAATAGTGGTTGTGCCTCCACTTTTGAAGTTAAACTTGTCCTGCAAAAACTCTTTGTCCTGCTTTTCCATTTTGTTGAAATTAACCTCGCTTAATTTCATTCTTATCTTTTGGTTCAGTATCCTATAAGGCTTAGGTCTTTTTATATCCGTTTCGTCTGTTATTCCTATCTTGTTTTTCAGGTCAATAATATCCTGCCAATGTTCTCTTGCTGCATGTTCTCCTCTACCAATAAGGTCGTCTATTGCCTCGTTGTTGAAACTTGCCGCACTGTATCCTTCCACATTTACCCTGATAAAGACATCACACATGGAAATATTTTCTTCTGCCTTTGCTTGGGTATTAACATCCATAAGCTGGTTGAGGACTGCAAGAGTGTTATCAAAATATTCAGGAGATTTATTCATTTCATTCTGCACAGAGACACCTATTATTATATCTGCACCCATTTGTTTTGCAACATCAGCAGGGAAATTGTTCTTCAAACCTCCATCAACCAAAACCATGGAATCAAGCTTTACTGGCGTAAAAACAGCAGGGATACTCATGGAAGCACGCATTGCGGTTGCAAGATTACCTGAATGAAAATCAACTTCCTTGAAATCCACCATATCTGTTGCAACACAGGCAAAAGGAATAGGCAGGGAATTAAAATCCAGACTATCGTGATAACCAAGAGTAAGCTTGGAAAAAAGATTTGCAAGATTCTTGCCTTTAATAAACCCCGGTTTGCCTATGGATAGCTTTCCTACGTTGTTGAAAGAAACGGAAAGAATATAAGTATTCTTCATTTCCCGCTGCAATATATCCATTTCTCGTATATCTATCTTGTCTGACAACAAAAAAGACCAGTCTTGTATTCTGACAAGAGAATCCAGCATCTCTGCAGTATAACCTATGGAATACAGTCCTCCCATTAATGCGCCCATAGATGTACCTACTATCATATCTATCGGGATATTTGCATCCTGAAGAACTTTTAAAGCCCCTATATGTGCTGTGCCTTTTGCTCCTCCTCCAGACAAAACAACAGCAACTTTCTTTCTTTCCGGTGTATTTTGTGCCTGTGTATGAAACAGTAAACATAAGGTCAGGAGCAAGAAAAAGATTCTTTTCATAGTAATAGTATTGTTATTTTTGATTCTTATCATCACCGTTTGCAAAAAGTTGAAGACTTATATAAAACGTTGTTCCTTCATTCTCTTTACTCTGAAAAGTTATTGTCCCGTCATAGCTTTCCACTATGTTTTTTACTATAGTAAGGCCTATACCGTTGCCATCTTGTTTTGTAGTAAAGTGAGGTGAGAATATTTTGCTGAAGTCTCCTTCTTTTATCCCGCAGCCATTGTCTGAAATAGAAATCACACAGAAAGAAAGGTCTTCTTTTACCGTTATGTTTATTTCACCATCTTCCCTGTCCTTTATAGCTTGATATGAATTCTTCAACAGATTGTTGAATATTCTCGCAAAAGGCTGAAAATCTCCCAAGACATATATATGGTCTTTTTGTGAATAAATGCTTATCTTTACATCATTGGAGTTTTCAAACAAGTTCTTGGCAACAGTGATGCATTCTACAATATCTGTTTTTTCTTTCTTTGCAGGTGAAGGCTTGCCATAGTTGTTCAATTCTGAAGCTATGGAGGAAATAGAGTCTATCTGAGAAATAAGCGAAGAAGAAAGGGAAGCAAACTTTTGAGGAAACAGCTCCGGCTTTTCATTGTATATCTTCTGAAGATACTGAATGGAGAGTTTCATAGGTGTAAGAGGGTTGTTAATATCGTGAGCAACTTGCTTGGCCAGCTCTCTCCATGAATTATATCTTTCCTGCTGTTTTAAAAGATAGGAACTTGCCTCTATTTTTTCTATCATCAAATTATAGCTTTTTATCAGGTCTCCTATTTCATCTTCTTTCTGCCAAACAATTTTTTCATTTGTGCCGTCAATTTCTACTTTCTTCAGTTTGTCTTTCAAAAGTTGCATTGGCTTTGTTATCACATCACTTATCATCAGAAATATAATTATCGAGATATTAGCCCAAAACAAAAACATATTTATAAAGTTGTTTATAAGCTTGTTAATGTTTTGCTCCATTATCTTTTGCTGATTAATGAAAGGTATATTCAGATAGTAAAGAGTCTTGCCTGCATAATCCACAATAGGAACATACGAAGCGGAGAATTTCAGCTTTCCTATCTGTTCATTTGTATAAATGTTCGTAACATTGTTTGTCTCCTGTCTTGCCTCGGGATTTATTTTGTCCAACAAAAAGCCTTGCTCATAAACAGTGGGCTGCGATGTACAAACAAGTGTATTGTTGGTGTCAAATAAATTTATGTCTGTAAGAAAAGTATTGGACAGGCTGAGAACCTTGTTTTGAAGCTCGGCTTGTGAATTTGTGTTGAGAAAATGCTCTATTTCATATTTTATGCTTAAGGTTTTTTCTTTCAAATTGTTTGCATTGAATGTTTGATTAAACTCCCGTATGCTCCTTATACTAAAAAATCCCGAAATAGTTACACCTACAATAAAAGAACCGACAAGAGAGAATAGTATGTAAGAACGTATGCCAAGAGAAAAGTTCTTTATCCTGGTAGAGGCCAATATAAGGGAATCCATTCCAGTAAGGAGTATAAGCAAAAGGAAAAACAATGAAATGGCTCCAAGAAGATTATATGGCAATCTATAGGGATAACTAACCAAATAGGTATCAGAACCATCGTGCAAATAATACGTTCTATAGTTTTTTTCGTTTATCCATTTAGAGGAAGACACGGTAACAATGTTTGCAAAATTCCTTTCTCCTGATGAATATACCAGATGCTGGTTGTGATAACGTGCATAACTAAAAATATTGTCCTTCAGTTCTTCATCAACAAAAAGCAATCTTGAATAGTTCATATTCTTTGAGTTCTTCTTTTTTAAACACTCCACAAAAATATTTACGTCCTCGCTTTTGCAGAAATAAATATAGGTATTATTATCATCGTATTCGTTGTCCTCTACCCAACAAAGTACAGTGTCAATTCTTCTTGCCTGTGAAATTCTGTTTTCCACATAAGCAAGGATACTTACTTTGTAGTTTGTAGGTTGGATAAGCATGGAATCATTATCTTGAAAAATCAAAGTTCCTATATGATAATTATCGGAAATATCGCTGAAATAAACATTTTCAACATAATCTTCCGCCATAGCATATTTCTTTGTATTAAGGAAATCGGCAAAGGATGTATCACTTTCCAAAGATAGAATGTGATGGACAAAATGAGTCTCCGTTTCAAAATTACGCCGGTTGGAAAGAGACAAGGCTTTCTGTTCCGCCATTGTCTCCAAATTGATATGATGGAAAATAGCCATAACAGAACCATAGATAACGGAGATAAGCAATAATATCAGCAGTTTTTTGGACAACAGAAATCTTTTGCTGGAAGAGGAAAGAAGAAACTTGTTTGTAAGAGTATAAACAATAAAACCAGAAAAAGTCAATATAAGGAAGAACAATATGTTGGTATAATTAATATTGGAAGTGTAGAGATAAAAAGAAATATCCGGGTTTTTGGAACAAAGATAATATACCAGATAAGCATTAAGAAAATATATCAGCAATAAGAACGGAATAGAATGGAGTTTGGAAACAGTTTTTTGCTTTATAAGAGAAATAAGCATCATGAGGGTAAAAAAGACAGAAACAAGAACAAGCAAATCCAATATAAACAGATGGAAAGGATTAGGAATATTGTCGTAATGTGAAGTGTCTAAAAAAAATGCAGTTTTGTTGTTTATCCTAATTGGGAAAGATGTCTTTTGTAAAGAAATATTTATACTGTCACTTAAACCAAAAGGCTTGTTGAAGTGATTTTGATTATAAACATTCAGTATTCTGTAATTGTTTTTTACAAGATAGAGATAAAGAGTTGTAGTGTCGTGTCTTTGAATTGTCTTTTTCAGATAAATGCCATTACCTATGAATGCTATTTGATTATTGTCCATAATCATATTTTTGACAGGAATGGTATTTGTTGACCAATATATCAGACTGTCTCCCTTAAATTGAAATCTTTCTCCTTTTTGTTCAATTTGATTATATACCCTGTTTATACGGGATTCAAATTTCTCAAGTTGAATATGAGGAAATGAAATTGTAAAAGCCCCCCATATAAAAGTAAGTGCAAACAGGGTAACTATAGTATAAAGTATATTTCTTTTAATTCTATTGAACAACATATTATAAACAACTTGACATCGCCTATGTTTTACCTTTCAACAAAAAACAAGTGTAATTAAACGCAAATCACACTTGTTTTCTGTAGCTATAAAAAATACTATTTATTAATGTTTAACTATAAGTTTCTTTGTTGAAAGAGTTTTACCGTCTGCTACTATGGAATAGAAATACATTCCTGAATTAAATCCTGCAACATTTACATTTACTTTTCCATTCTTTCCTGTTGGAACATTATATTTTGCAACCACTGTTCCAAGAGGATTTCTTATGACAATGTTTGCATTTCTGTATTGTACAGGTATTGAATAACGAATGTTAGTATAGCTTGATGCAGGTATAGGAGAAGCAGACAAAGACAAATTAACATTCTTTTCTACTTTTGGAATTGCTACTTGTTCCATAGTTTCACTATAGGTCACATCAAAAGACTGCAAAACTTCTTCACTTTCTGCAGCAAGGAAATTAACCTTTAAACGTGAAATATCCATTGTCGGATAAGTGTAAGCAAGGTCAAAATGCTTCATAACTTCACCTGCAGGCAAAGTCTGTACATCAGAAACAAGAGTCTCCAGACAAAGACCATTGAAACACATTTGAACCGTTGCATCTTGAGAAAGAGTAATGTCTGAAAGTTGAATACGATAATTTACATCCTGTCCTGAAATATTTTCGAAATAAACAAAAGTCGCATTAAAGTCTTCTTCCGGGTCCAACAGTATATGGCAAGCATCGGTAAAGACAAGAGAGTCTCCACTTTCCCTTTCTATGTATGAAAGTTTGAAAACTTGAGCATTTACCACAAACACACCAAACAATAAAACTAATATCAAATATATTCTTTTCATCTCTGTATCTTTTTATTAATTAACACCTTTATAATTCGGCTGCAAAAGTACTACAAGTTTTTATAAAAAACAAACAAATTTAGGAATTTTTTATAAAAATTTCATTTGTCTGCAAAACTTTGCCTGTATTTTTATTTGTTACAATAGCGACAACCCTGCAATTATCAAGATTCCATGTTGAATCCACTTTAATACTGTAATTTTTCTTCATTGTTTCATTGGCGGCAACATCAGCAGTATTTACAGGAACATCAATAAGAGGATTTTTTCTTAAAACATTTTTGAACACATAATTTTCTATTTTGTCATTACCATCTCTTTGAACGCCTATAATATCATCTTCCACAACGACCAAAGTAAGAAGCAGTTCATCACTTATATTTGTCAGGAAAGAAAATTCCACTCCAACAAGCAAACGATCTCCCGCTTCCTTTACTCCTAATCCTATATTTAAACAACGAGGCATTGAAGACAGCTCTGAATTTATTGTACTCTCCCAGTCAGAATATTGTATTGCCGTGTTATTTCTGTTTATTATTCCATTAGGTCTTGCATTTATTCCAAATTTATTTACCAAATCATCACCATATTCTGTTGTTAAATCAAGATAGTTATTTGATTTCCCTGGTTTGGCAAGTGTTCCTCCATGTATAGCGACACCTATCAGTTTATCACCAAATGTTTCTTTCAAATCTTCCAGTTTCTCTGCAGCACGAGGACAGTTGTTACAACCCCATCCTGTATGTTCTTCCAACAATACAGACTGATAATTCTGTGTTTTTGTAACAGGTATATCCTCTGCAATTTCTGAACCCACGGGTTTCAAGAATTCTTCTTCCTTATAGTCATCACACGCAAAGAAAACAAAGGTTGCGACTATGGACAATAGTATTACTTGTATGTTTTTCATAGTTCTTTGTATTAAATTTTCCCAATTTGCACAAAATTACAACTTTTTCTGTTTCTACAAACTTTTATTCATAAAATATTTTACAAGAACTGATTTCCCTATAGGAATAAATCAGATTAATTTATCAGAATTTAAACAAGAAATATTCCGTAAAAAACATCATTATTATCTATTTTTTGTAAATTTGCACGATATTTAAGTTATATATATATTTATTATGACAATACAGTTTTTAGGAGCTACCAGAGAAGTAACAGGAAGCAAACATCTGATAACAACGGATAACGGAACAAAGATTCTTTTGGACTGTGGGTTGTATCAAGGCAAAGGCATGGAAACTTACAATGATAACATAGACTTGGGCTTTGAGCCAAACGAAGTTGATTATCTTGTATTATCTCATGCTCACATAGATCATTCAGGACTTATTCCCTACATTATAAAAAAAGGTTTCAGAGGTACTGTTTTTTGCACCCCTGCAACAAGAGATTTATGTGCAATAATGCTTCCTGACAGTGGAAGGATACAAGAACTGGATACCATAACATTCAACAAAAAACGGGAAAAACAAGGCAAAAGCACCATAGAACCAATCTATACGGAAGAAGATGCCCGTTTAGCCCTGCAGTATTTTGTCAGCATTCCGTACGACAGAGAAATGAAGTTCGGGGATTTTTCACTTATGTTCACGGATAATGGTCATATTCTTGGTTCTGCTACATGCAACCTGAAAATCTTTAGTAACAATAGACCTGAACCTACACGTATAGCTTTCACTGGAGACATTGGAAGATACGAAGGAAGAATCCTGAAAAAACCTCAGCCTTTTCCACAAGCAGATTACATAATAATGGAATCAACATACGGAGACAGGGAACACAAACCTGTAACCCAAAGCGATGATGATTTGCTGGAGGTTGTAAAATACACATGTATTCAAAAACAAGGCAAACTTATCATTCCTTCTTTTGCTGTCGGAAGAGCACAGGAGATAATCTTTGTCCTAAATACCCTTTGGGAAGAAGGCAAACTGCCTAACATAGATGTCTATGTTGATTCTCCTCTAAGCGTAAATGCAACAAATATATTCAAACTTCACACAGAAAGTTTCAACGATTCAATGATTGAATTTATGAGACAAGATCCTGACCCTTTTGGTTTTGACAGGTTGCGCTACATTCAATCTTCCAAGGAAAGCAAAGAGCTGAATTTCTCCATGGAACCTTGTATTATTATCTCTGCAAGCGGTATGATGGAAGCAGGAAGAGTAAAGCATCACATAGCAAACAACATTGAGAAGAAATCTACAACAATACTTGGAGTAGGTTATTGTTCTCCCAGCACATTAGGCTATCGTATTCTCAAGGGAGATAAAGTCGTTTCCATATTTGGAGTATCCCATAAAGTCAGAGCAGACATCAGAAAACTTGAATCCTATTCTGCCCATGCGGACTGTAGAGAGTTGATACGCTTTATTGATCATCAGGACCGCAATCAAGTAAAACAGGTCATAGTTGTCCATGGCGAAGAAAAAACTCAAAAACATTTTGCAAAAACCCTTGCTTCCCATGGATTCAATAACGTACTTATTCCTGAGAAAAGAGACAAAATAGAAATCTGATGCGTTTTATTTTTTTCATATTAAGCAGTTTGTGGGTGTTCTTGTCGTTTTCTCAAGAGGATTCGCTGTCTTTTTTTGACAAGTACAGCAATCAACACTACGGAACCTACATAAGAGACTTCTCTTTCGTAAGTTCAGAGGACACAAGCCGACAGCAGAACTTATATTCCTTGCAGACAGACAGCATATATATCTTTTTTTATGATCCTTTCTGTGATCATTGCAAAAAGGAAATAAAGCATCTGAAAAAAGACAAAAACATAAACAAGGCAATCAAAGAAAAAACGCTTGTTTTCCTTACCATAGCACCGGATATTGACTATTCTGTCTGGCAGAAGACCGTAAAAAAGATGCCTGAACAATGGATAAATGCCTATAGCGAAGAAAGACTACAACTAATAAAACAGCTGCTGTGGAAAGTTCCCGAACTGTTTGTTGCAGACAAACAAAAACGCATACTATATATAAATATGTACAGAGAAGATTTGGAATATGAATAGAATAGAGATAATAAACGGAGCCAATCTCAACCTCTTGGGACAAAGAGAGAAAGATTTTTATGGAGAAAAGGACTTTTCTTCCTACCTTATGGAACTAAAAGAAAAATATCCTCAGGTACAGATAGATTATTTTCAATCAAACATAGAAGGAGAACTGGTGGATGAACTTCAAAAAAGCAAGGCTGATGCCATAATTCTCAATGCAGGAGGCTACACTCATACTTCCGTCGTCATAAGAGATGCTATCGCAAGCATAAAGACTCCTGTTGTGGAAGTACATATTTCAAATATCTTCGCAAGAGAAGAATTCCGCCACACCTCTCTTGTTGCTCCTGTCTGCAAAGGAAGTATTATAGGTTTCGGACTAAAATCATACGAACTGGCTCTCAATTATTTTCTGTCATAATTTAAGATAATGGAAACTTGTCTTAATCCTTTGAAAAAAAGAGTTGATCTTTTTTCTCAAAAACCAACTTTTTTTACCCAAAAGTCTTGATCTTTTTTTTCAAAAACGAAGACTTTTTTTACAGCTCCTGCATTGCGAAAATATTTCTTATGTTTGGATAGCTCTGCTTTAGGATTTCGCCCAAGTTTTCTCGCCTTATCCATTTCAATTCCTTTATTCCCTCCTCTGTTTGCGGCAAAAGCGTCTCAGTTGAGGATGTTTTCATCTTGTACCAATAGATATGCTTCAATTCATGTCTGCCATACATATAATATGTGTGGTAGCTTATGCCGATAAAATCTGTTATTTCAAGATGATTTATTCCTGTTTCTTCCATAACTTCTCTCTTGGCAGTAAAAGGAAGGCTTTCTCCCGATTCCCAATGACCTTTCGGCAAGTCCCAATAACCGCTTCTATACATAAAAAGCAAGTCTTTATTTTCGTTTTCCACTATTCCTCCTGCTGCAAAGACGTGATAAAGATTTTTTGTCAGCCTTGCAAACACTTCTTCCAAGGAAAGAGAATTGCAGACAAAAACCGTGTTTGTGGTTCCGTTTTCTGAAAAAACAATATCCAAGTCTTCTTTGTCAAAGGTTTCATTATCACAATTTATAATTCTTTGATAATCTTTTAAATCTTCTTCTTTTGATGTTTTTATCAGCAATATTTTGCTATATTTATTAAAAATTGTGTACTTTTGCATAATATTAACATTTTATATATTATTTTTACTATGAATAAGGAAAATGCTATTGAAGCTGCACATTGTCTTTTGGACATTAAAGCAATAAAACTTTCTCCGGAAGAACCTTTTACTTGGGCATCAGGAAGAAAATCTCCTATCTATTGCGATAACCGTCTTACACTTTCTTATCCTCCTATAAGAACGTATCTAAGGCAGCAATTCGTATCTATAGTCAATGAAATGTTTGCAAATGTTGATGTAATAGCAGGAGTTGCCACAGGAGGAATAGCTCAAGGTGTTTTGGTAGCACAGGACCTTGGCAAACCTTTTATTTATGTAAGACCTGAAGCAAAAAGCCATGGAATGAAGAATCAGATAGAAGGTGATGTAAAAAGCGGACAGACTGTTTTTGTCATAGAAGATTTGATTTCAACAGGAAAAAGTAGTCTGCTGGCTGTTGATGCCCTTAGAGAAGCAGGCTGTGATGTAAAAGGTATGGCTGCTATATTCACATACGAACTGGAAGTTGCAAAGAAAAACTTCTCAGAAAAGAACGTCCCTTTGCAAACTATCACAAATTATTCCACATTGATAGAGACAGCAATCCAAGAGAAATACATCTCAGAAAAAAACCTTGAGTCACTTAACCAATGGAGGGAAAATCCGGAGAAGTGGAGCGACGAAAGAATGTAAGTAACGGAAATCTGCAATAATTTGTTCTTATGAAAAAGATTGATACCAAAACAATAGAACTAAACAAACCTGTAGAAACTGTTTTCTATGCGCTAAGTGATTTTTCCAATCTGAGAGCATTGCCTGAAGCCAACGAAAAAATAAAAAACTTCCAATGCTCATACGATACTTTGTCTTTTGAAGCTGATGCCAATGGAATGGCAAATATAGAAGTGGAGTTGAAAATCACAGACAGAAAGCCTTTTGAATACATCACTATAATGAACCAGAAAGAGATTATGGGAGGATTCTCTTTTGCTATGAACTTTATCTTCACCAAGGTAAATGACTATTCCTGTACTCTGCAAGGAAAATGCAATGTTGAAGGCAACAGCATGGTTCTTATGATGTTCAAGAAACAGATAGAAAACGGATTAAATACTCTTATGGACGGAATAAAAAAATCTGTGGACGGCATAGCCTGAACTTAATTCATAATACAGAGGTTTATGAAAAAAATATGCTTACTTTTTGTGCTTATGTTTATTGTTTCCTTTCTTTATGCACAGAAAGTAAGTTTTTTTGATTACGATCCATGCTCAGAAGATGTAAGTAAAAGCCAGAAAAAACAGTTTCTTAAAGCCTTGTCTTTGTTTCAGGACAAGAAATATCAGAAGTCCTCTCTTATTCTTACGGATATGATAAAAAAAGACGAAGCTTTTGCATCTGTTTATTTTATTATGGGAATGATAGGAGCGAATAATGACAACGCAACTATGATAAGGAAGTATTTTCCTTTGTGTGAAGAAGCCTGCAACGAGTTTTCCCACCCTCTTCTTTGGTATTATCTTGGCATAATCAACTACTCTGACGAAAATTACCTGAAAGCCCAGGCAGATTTTCAAAACTTCATGTCCTTGTCCGAAGATATTGAGGAATATGATTCGCTGCGTTCGTCTGCCATCAATTATTTGAACTGGAGCGATTTTCTCTATAAGACCACAAACAACCCCATTGCGTTCAATCCCAAAAGAATTGAATACTTGGCTGAGAAAACCAATTATTTTGAACCTTTTATCACGGCAGACAGTTCTGAAATCTATTTCATAAGAGAAGAGACTGTGCTGGACACAGTAAAAGACAGTTTTCTTTCTTCAACATCCCTAAGAAAAGAAATAAAATCCGGCAAGGCAACTTTGGACACAGATTTCTATTATGACAGAGGTCTGACTTTATCTTCTCCATTCAATGTAGCAAAAAGAGAAAGCAGGGTTACAACAACAGCAGACAACAATCTCCTTTTTTTCTCTGTAAAGAACAAAAAGTCGTGGGATATTGTATATTGTGAGAGATTTGGTGATTATTGGTCGGAAGCCAAACCACTGAACATAAATACTGACGAATATGACGAAATGCAGCCGTTTGTAACTTGGGACGGCAATTCTCTTTTCTTTGTTTCCAACCGCAAAGGCGGGAAAGGCGGAATGGATATCTGGTTGTCTGAAAGAATAGACAAAGACACATGGGGAGAACCTCGCAATGCAGGTACAACAATAAACACTCCTTTTGACGAAAGTTTCCCTTTTCTTTCCTTTGACGATGAAATATTGTATTTTATTTCAAACGGGCATAAAACAATAGGAGGAACAGACATTTTCTATAAAAGACTTTCCACGGAAGATTATCCAAAAAACATCGGCTATCCAATAAATACAGAAAACAACGAAAGCAATATAGGAGTAATGCTTGACGGTGAAACAGCATACACTGTTTCCCGTACTGAAAAAGAAAAATATTCTTCCATTGTTACTTTCTCTTTGCCGCAAGAGGCAAGGAGCAAGAAATGCAGATTGATAAAAGCAAGGACAGATTTTGAGGTTGAAACAAATATTACCTTGGATTTGTTCAACTACACCAAAAACAATTTTCATCATATAGGTGTTTCGCCAGAAAATCCTTCGTTTGCCATGGTCCTGCAGGAAGATGATGAATATTTTCTGACCTTTAACAAGATAGGATATATGTTTTTTGCGGGCAAGATAAAGGACTCTGACTCCGTAATCGTGTATGTCAAGCCAGTGGAAAGCTCTCAGGTGATGCTTTTGGAAGACATCATGCTCAACAAGTCAAATACTGATTTTGTACAAGAAACATATCTTTCAATAATTATGCCTTTTATGAATTTCTTGTCAAACAATGCCCACACAAGAGTAAACATCTATTCCAACGAAAAAATACTCAAGGTTCTGGAAAAGCATCTTTTGAACAAAGGTATCCGTAAGGACAGATTTACACTAATAAAATCGGAAAGTAATAATATCTTTTATGAGATACAATAAAAAAACGACCTATTAAAAATAATAAGTCGTTTCTTTTTTCTTTGTGATCTAAGAAGGATTCGAACCTTCGACCTACTGCTTAGAAGGCAGTTGCTCTATCCAGCTGAGCTATTAGACCTTTTTGCAAGACTCGAAGCCTTTTTTTCAAAGTCGGGGTAGTAAGATTCGAACTTACGACCTCCACATCCCAAATGTGGCGCGATAACCGGACTACGCTATACCCCGTATTTTTTAAGAACTCTCCCATATTCTTCACCCTTTTGCGGAGAAGGGGGGATTCGAACCCCCGGTACCTAAATCGGTACGACAGTTTAGCAAACTGTTGGTTTCAGCCACTCACCCACCTCTCCTTAAAGTTTGTCGCTGAATTGGGAATGCAAAATTACTGCTTTTTTTAATAACAGCAAATTTTTTTATATTTTTTTTGAGTTTTTTTTATCTTGAATATCTTTACCTGTTGATAATCAAATAATATTTATTACGAAGAATCTTCGTCAAAAAACTCGGCATATATCCCAAAAATCTTGTTTTATCACATATAAACACAGAATTTTTTATTTTAAATTTTATTGTACCTTTTTCATAAATTTTTATTATCTTTGCATCTTGAATTAAATAAAGATAATGAATTATGAATAAAATATTATTTGTCTTGTCGTTTTTTGTCGTGGTTTTTGTGCATTGCGGGCAAGTCTTTGCACAAGAACAAGAAGAGGTTGTTTGCCATTCAGTGGAGAACCTTTCTGTTGCCACTGTAGCAGCAGACAGAGTCCTTGTTCAATGGTATGGATTGGAAGATGCTCTTGGTTTTGAGGCAATCACAGACTCTGCCGGAAAAATACCTGAAGATTGTGGCACAAGATACACTACTTCCAACTTTGAACAAAATTTCTACAACCTCATTCCCAATGAAATGAATCAGTTTCTTGTCCGTAGCCTCTGCTATGGAACAGAAAGCGACTGGAGATGGCTTTTCCTTAGATACACAAACACTGTTGAGTCTCTGCCCTTCTCCACTTCTTTTACGCAAAACAGCATAACAGACAGCATAAGCTACATCTGTTCACAGGATACCAACACTTTTGCCTACTATTATATGGACATAGAAGTTGGAGACACAAGTGTGGGCAATTACATTGACTTTTCTTTCCGCCAGAAAGTCTTTTCAGACACAAACAAGGTAAGTATTTTTGTTCTTTCCCCTAATTCTTCCATAAGCATAGATAATCTTCCTGGAGAAATTCATCTTCTTGGAGCATTCGGGCAAGGAGATACAACATGGCAACGCATTCATCTGGAATTAGGAACAAATATTTCCGGTTCTGTTCAAAGGATTCTCTTTGCATGGGAAAACAACGACGGAGAAACTCTGACTCCTCCGGTCCTGATAGACAGCATTGACATTGCCTCCCGTTACTGTGCAGTACCGGACAGTGTAAGAGCAAGCGAGATAAGTTCAACTTCCGCCATGATTTCATGGGATTTTGCTTTTAGGCAAGAGAGATTCACTCTGCAATACAGACCCACTGGTTCAGACACATGGACAGAGCTGGCAGATATAGAGAACAACTGTCTGCTTTACAACCTGACGCCGGATTCTTTTTACGATGTAAGGGTCAAGGCTTTGTGTTTGTATGAAGAAAGCCTGTTTTCTGAAATATATACTTTCAAAACAGCAATAGACTTGGCTGTTCCTGAGAATATTGCCTACACCTCAACAGATTCCTCTGCATATATTTCATGGCAAGAGGTGGAAAACGCAACACATTACATAGTAAACTGGAAAACCAACGATGACATTTCCAATTGGAACGTTCAAACAGTGGAAGAAAACCACGTACTGCTTACAAATCTTGACGAAAACACAGAATATGTCTTCAAACTTGGCTCTGCAAATGGGGGCATTGCAAGTCTCTGGTCAGACATTTACACTTTAAGGACAAACTGTGCAAAAAACACTTCCTATCCATATACCATCTCTGCGGCAATAATAGTCAGCAATACAGAAGAGGACTGCTCCATCCCTCAATGCTGGAAAATAAATAGCCAATATATTACTTCACAATCCTTTGATTTAACGCAATTATCTTCGGGAGAGTTGTCTTTTGCCTACAATTCTCCTATATACTTCTCCTTGGAAATCTCCATTGACGGGGGAGAAAACTTCACAAGCTTTGCTTCTCTTCCGCCAAGCACATCTCCAAGCACAAATATTTATTCTTTGTCCTCCTTTATCTACTATGACGACGTTGTATTCAGGTTTGTCATCAACAGCAACAGCTTTTACGACAACAACAACGAAGTCTCTATCAATAATTTAAGAATAGAAAATGGCTGTCCTCTGCCTTCCGACATCATAATCGGCAACCTTGAAGAGAATTCTTTTGATCTCCATTGGAGTGACACCGGCTCTGTAAACCAATGGGCAATATCCCTGAAAGACAATCAAGGCAATGTTATCCTGTCTGCAAACATCAGCGACACAACCTATACTTTCAGCAATCTTGTCCCTAATAATGAATACACGGTTGTCATACATTCCATATGCGAAGGAAGTTTAAGCACAGACAGTCTTGAAATAAGTGTAACAACTACTGCATTCGAAGAAAGCTGCACTGTTCCTCAGAACTTCAGTGCTGTCTGGTGGCACTCAGACAACGGAGAGACTCTTTATGCAACTTGGGATGCAGAAGAGCATGTCAATATCTGGCAGGTTGTATACAAAGACTATTATGCACTTGCCTGGGATACTGCCTTGGTAACCATAAATCCTGTCTTCACTCTCAGAAATATGGAGCTTAACCATGTCTTCCTTATTAAAGCAAGAGCCATTTGCAACATAGGGGACACCTCCGATTTTACTCAGGAGTTAAGTGTAAGGATAGGAGAGAATGCCTTGGAAGACAATATCTCCAAAGACGATGATATAATACTCTATCCAAATCCTGCAAAAGACAAGGTCTATATCAGCACACTAAACAAAGACATAAACAGGGTGGTAATTCTAAACTCCTTGGGCGAAACAGTGCAGGAATATCATAAAGTGCAGGAGTATATGGACCTGTCTTCATACAGCAAAGGCCTTTATTATGCCGTATTCTTTACAAAATCAAATCAAAAGATAACAAAGAAAATCATTCTTGAATAGTCTATCAATCCTCATAATCATTTGACAGACAATCTGGAAGAAAATATGAAAAAAGACTTGGTTTTTGTTTTCAAAAACGAAGTCTTTATACCCTGAAAACCTACTTTTTGACATATAAAAACGAAGTTTTAAAAATCCAAAACGAAGTCTTTTTTTCAAAAAAAACAATAAAAACACTTTTTCTTTGCAAGTGTGTAAATATTTTTTCTTAATTTTGCAACTTGTATTTTGAATTTTAAACCTTTAACACTATGAGTGAAAAGAAAAACAGCAAAAATCCTAAGACAAGAATGTTTACTGCCAATTTCTCAACAGCGCTAAGTATTGCCTTAGTGTTGTTTATGGTGGCTTTTATCGGCTTGTTTTCTTTTCATATCTGGATTCTTGGCAACGAAATAAAGGAAAACGTCTCCTTTACCGTGTATATGACAACAGATGCCACGGAACAGGACGGCCTAAACCTGAAAAAACAAGTTGAAAAGAACCCTGTCGTAAAAAGTGTTGAGTATCATTCCTTGGAAGAGGTAACCCAGATGATGAACAAAGACTTTGGCGCAAATCATTTGGATGTTTTGGAGGGATACAATCCTTATAGTGCTTCACTGGAAGTTCATCTTAAGGCCAAAGCAATGAAAGTTAAGCAAATAAAACAGTTTATCCGTACTATAGAAGCCAAGAGTGAAGTGGAAATGGTGGATTATAGAGACGATATGATCAACAAAATAAACGCATTATACTACAATGCAAGCTACATTGTGATAATCATTCTGTTGTGTCTGTTGTTTATCTCTGTAACACTCATAAACCACACTATCGCTTTGACCATAAGAAACAAAAAACTTCTCATCCGCAGTATGCAGCTTGTAGGAGCCAAGCCATCTTATATAAGAAAACCTTTCCTTGTAAAAGGACTGTGGCTTGGACTTATAGGAGGTGTCATTGCAGATGTTTTGGTTGCAGGTGTAATGTTTTGGATGTTGAGCATTCTGAACTATCCTGATGTTTCTGCATTCTACAGTATATATATCTTGTCTGCAATAGGAGTGGTAGTTCTGGGAATTGTGTTGAGTTTTGTCTTCTCCTACATTGCAGTTATCAGAAATATGAATCTAAAGAACTATAAACTATATAATTAGTATGGCAAAAAAAAGTAACATATCTCCAAAAGGATTCAAGGAAAGCTCTCCTGAGTTTCAGTTTGCTTTCACAAAAGAGAATTATATCTGGATGATAATAGGCATAGCCCTGATTGTTATCGGCTATATCCTTCTTGTTGGAGGAGGAAGCAAGAATCCTGATGAATTCAATATGGCTTTGTTCAATGCAAGACGTCTGGTTTTTGCACCAATCTTTATAGTGGGAGGTCTGGTTGTGGAAGTTTTTGCTATCATGAAGAAGTCTTCTGACAAACAAACTGAAAAATAAAAGGAATTCTCATGGATTATATTCAAGCGGTAATAATTTCCATCGTGGAAGGTTTGACGGAATTTCTTCCAGTCTCTTCTACGGGACACATGATCTTGACTCAAGCCATCTTAGGTGTGAAGAGTGATGAATTTGTCAAGATGTTTACGGTATGTATCCAGTTTGGAGCGATACTTTCCGTCTTGGTTATCTACTGGAAAAGGTTTTTGCAAAGTCTGGACTTCTATTGGAAACTCCTTGTAGCCTTTATTCCGGCTGCGATATTTGGTTTTCTGCTTTCAGATTACATAGATAGTCTTTTGGAAACACCTTTGGTGATAGCAATAGTCTTGGTTTTGGGCGGTGTTTTCATGCTATTTGTTGACAAATGGTTCAACCACCCACAGGAAGACCAGACCATAACATACAAAAAGAGCTTTATGATAGGTCTTTGTCAATGTATTGCTATGATTCCTGGTGTTTCACGCTCCATGGCTACAATTGTAGGCGGTATGGGACAAAAACTTTCACGCAAGACTGCGGCAGAGTTTTCATTCTTTCTTGCTGTCCCTACCATGGCTGCTGCAAGTGGATACAAGTTGTTGAAACTTTTCCTTGAACCAGCAGGCAGAGAACTTCTTAGCAACAATCTTGCTATTCTTATTGTTGGAAACATTGTGGCATTTGTTGTTGCAATAATAGCAATAAAGTTTTTCATAAACTTCCTTACCAAGTATGGTTTCAAAGCTTTTGGCTATTACCGTATCTTGGCGGGAATTGTTATGATTATTCTCTTCATTTGCGGAGTGGTAAGCGCAGACATTACGGCATAAATCCTTTTTCTTCATAACGATGGACTTAAAAGAAGGTGCATTCTTTTTGATTGACAAGCCATATACTTGGACTTCTTTTCAGGTGGTGAAGAAAATGAAGTATATTCTCAAACAGCACACCGGAGAAAAGAAGTTTAAAATAGGCCATGCCGGGACTTTGGACCCATTGGCCACAGGATTGCTGATTATATGCGTGGGAAAATACACCAAAAGAATTGAAGAATTTCAAGGATTGAAGAAAGAATATACAGGCACTTTTACTCTTGGAGCCACAACTCCAAGTTTCGACAGAGAACAGCCTGTCAATGAAACATTTCCTTTGGAGCATATAACAGAAGACCTGCTATATTCAACCGCCAAGGCATTTATTGGAAAACAAAAACAGGTTCCTCCTCTGTTTTCTGCCATAAAAATAGATGGGAAACGGGCTTATTCTTACGTAAAACAAGGCATAACTCCGGAAATAAAAGAAAAAGATATAGAAATATTTGATTTTGAACTCAGCAATATAAACATTCCTACCGCAGATTTCCGCATTTCGTGTTCAAAAGGGACGTATATCCGCTCCATAGCAAGAGATTTTGGTCTGGAACTGAAGAGTGGAGCCTACTTAAGCAAACTTTGCAGGACAAAAATAGGTGAATACTCTCTGCAAGAGGCCATGTCTTTGTCTGAGTTCGAAGAAAAATATCCTCCAAATAGAAATATTACGCAACAAAACTAAATCATAAAAAATCAGAAACAAAATGAATTTTAAAGAATTTATACAAAAGAAACCTGTAAAAATCGTTTGGAGAGTACTATTGTATGGTTTTGCACTTTTTGGCTTCGGTGTTTTTGGAGCATGGGCGATATATGAACTTGGACTAACCAACAACAGAGGCATGATTGACAAAAACACACGCTATCTGGCACAGGTGAGCGAATCAGACGAAACAAAGAATGACGGGAAGTTTGTTTTCAGAGCAGATGACTACCTGAAATTGGTTGCACTCGGCAAGCTCTATCCTCACAACGCAGAGCTTATCATCAATGGCTTGAGAAATTCCAAAAACGATGTGCAGTTTTCTCAGATGATTAAAGCCTGTGAGTTGTACCTTAAAGACAATGAGACCTACAAGTCCAACCTTGAAAAGGGGAGAAACATCTTTGGAAACAGTTTCGTGAAAGGCAACGATGTAAATGTAATTACTTGGATGAATGCTCCCGAATGGCAGGCTCTTAAAGAGTCTATCATAAAAGATTCTGCAGCTATCAACAAAGCAGCTAAAATCACTGGAGTGGAACCCCGCATGATTGTTGGCTGTCTGGTTGGAGAACAAATCCGATTGTTCAACTCCAAAAGAGAAATGTACAAGAAATATCTTGGTCCTGTCAAGGTTCTGTCCGTACAAAGCCAGTTTTCGTTTGGAGTCAATGGCATAAAAGACTTCACTGCTGCACAAGTGGAACAAAACTTAAAAGACAAGAACTCACCTTACTACATGGGAGAGAAATATGAGCATATTTTGGATTACGATGGCTACGCCAATGACTCCACACGCATAAAGCGTCTTGTAAATTACCACGATCACACCTATTCTTATATATATACCGGCTGCATTATCCATCAAACACGCAACCAATGGAAGAAAGCCGGATATGATATCACAAATCGTCCCGATGTATTATTCACCTTGTTCAATGTAGGTTTCTCCCAGAGCGAACCAAAAGCAAACCCTGTCTGCGGAGGCTCACATATCACCGTTGATGGCAAGGTATATACGTTCGGAGCTATAGGTTTTGACTTCTATTATTCAGGAGAATTGGCAGACGTATTCCCTTATTGGGAACAAAGATTTATAGACTAAACTTATTTTCAAGACTATTAAAAGATTGATTTTATTTGAGGTTGCCTGAATTTGTAAAAGAGGAAGGCAACCTTATATTTTATGCACCAAGAACTGAAGATAGAAAAGCCTGATTTTACATTATATTTTGTTGTTTTGTTTTTGATGAAAAAAGTCTTCGTTTTCAGAGCTGAAAACTTGATCTTTTTGCACGAAAACGAAGACTTTTGCATATAAAAACTAACTCTTTTTTGAGAGGATCAAAAATATATTTAAAAATATACGCCAAATATATGTGAATTAATCAGTTAGCGTTATATGTTAAAGAATTGTCCGATAAACAGAAAAATAATTTGTACGGAAAACACGTTTTATTGAAGAACAAACAAAAACTAAGGAAAATGAAAAACACTTTAAGACTGTGTATTTTTGCCGTTGTGATGTCAGTATTTGCCTTGGCAAGGGCAGTTCCTGCAGATCCTCGTCCCCATAACGTCGTTCAGCCCAACGGAAAGAATCTTACCTATTTCCTAAAAGGCGATGAGAGAACACATTGGTTTGAAAGTACAGACGGATACACACTTGTGAAGAATGAAGAAGGGTATCTGGAGTTCGCTTGTCTGGACGAGAATGGAGTCTTGCAAGCTTCCGGCATTCTGGCCTGCAATATTGAAGAAAGGGACGAACAAGAGGAGAACTTTCTGCTGACAATCACACCACAACTCTTTTCTTCCAAGGAAAGAAAGAAAACTTCAAAGTAAAAACAATTTGGATTAAAAGAAAAAAAAGAGCCGTTATCAAAAGGATAACGGCTCTTTTGGTTTAAGAATTCTTGTTATTTTTTAAGAGTCTCAGGCAATAATGTTACCTTTACGAACTCATCGTGTTTCAAATATTTAGCAGCAGCCTGTTTAAGGTCGTCTATGGTTACAGAATTTACCGCATTGGTATATTCTTCCATATTAAGTATTTTGTTTCCATAGATATATGAACCTTGGATAGCACCTGCCCAGAATGAATTGGAAGAAGAGTAAGATGCTTCTCTACGTTTGATAAGCTGTTCTTTAGCCTTTGCAAGATTTTCTTCGCTTGCTCCGCTTTGAATCATTTCATCAAGTATATCCCATGTAGCGTTTTCTACTTTTTCTACATTATCTGGAGCGCAACCATAGTAAGCTATCAAAGTAAAGTCTGGTTCTGGTAGTATAGAATAGTCTGCACCGATGTAAGGAGAATAAACTGAACCCAATTCCTCACGGATTTTTTCAGTAACTCTTATCTGAAGAATTTCACCCATTACATCTATGACTTTTCTTTCCTTGTCTCCATTTACGAAAGGCTTGTTCATAGCCAAAACCATGGTAGCTTTGTCTTCTGTTCCTTTGTAAACCTTGTCATCAACCTGACCTTTTGCAAACTTAGGTGAAACATTTTTCCACATTTCTGTATTTCCTGTTGAAGGAAGACCGCCTATATATTTTTCTATCAAAGGTTTTACTTCGTTGATGTCGAAATTGCCGACAAATTCGAAAGTGAAGTCTGATGCATTTGAGAATCTTTCCTTGAATATCTTGTACATCTTGTCAATATTCAAAGAACTGATTTGTTTTTCTGTAGGTATTGAGATTCTTCTCTTGTCATTTGGATACATAGACTTCTGAAGTTGAACAGAAAGTGCTATGTCTGGGGAGTTCTGCAAAGTCTTTAGCTGAGAACGTAGGTTTTCTATTTTTACATCCAAAACTTCTTTGTCTTTGCTTGGATGTGTGAAGTACATATATATGTATTGTAGCAACAATTCAAAATCTTTTGGAGAGCAGTTTCCATCGATTCCCTCACGCAAACTAGATATATAAGGTTCAGTTCCGAAAGAATGTTTCATCATGAACTTCTGCAATTGGTTGTGATCCATCTCTCCTATACCAGAACCGTCTATTATAGTTGCAGCCATTTGAACATTGAACATGTCACCGTCTGGATAAAGTGAAGCACCTCCGTTTGACCATGACTGAAGAATGATTTCATCGTCTTTTAATGTGGAAGGTTTAAGAACAACCTTTGCTCCGTTTGACATTGTCCATTCTGTGTAATCAAATTCTGTGTTCTTTGTTTCACTTTTTACTTTTCCTGCCTTCACTTCTTTTTCATATGCGAAGAAAGGAACTTCTTTGTAAGTATCAACATAAGGTTTTGTTTTCAAATTCTTTGCATTGTCAAGTATTTTTCTCACCTCTGCCTCTGTAGGAACCTTCAATCCTTTTCTTTCTGGCATGGTTATTTCACAAACAACATTTTCTTCTGTAATCCATTCTTTTGCCAAAGCGTTGATTTCTTCCAAAGTTATGCCGTCTATAAGAGCTTTTGCTGTTCTGTATTCCCATCTTGCTCCTGGAACAGGTGTTCCGTTAAGGAAATTATCAACAAGTCTTCCTGCCCAAGTAGAGTTGTAAGTCTTGTTTGCTTCTTTTGATGCTCTTTCATACTGTTCCAAAAGAGATTCTTTTGCACGGTCAAGTTCTGTTTGAAGGAATCCGTGTTGAATAACTCTCTGGTTTTCCTCTACTAACACCTTTAATGCGTCAAGTATCTTGCCGTCCTTGGCAGAAGCGTAAGAAATATAACCGCCAATCGTCCTTGCCAAGAAAGAAGGAGCATATCCTGCTTGCGCAGCCATAAAAGGACAGCCTTTCTTTTGAGCTAATTCAGACAAACGATTGCCGAGCATGTGTTCATAAAGGTTGATCATAAGTTCCTGATTGCGGAAATCTCCCACTGTTTTCATCTTTTTAGCAGGATGTTTGTAGAATATTTCAACAGAATTGCCTGTTGCTTCCTTGTCGGTTGCGATAGCAATCAACGGTTCTTTGTTGTCAGGAATAGAGTACTCAGGTCTTTCCAATGGAGTTGAAGGTCTCTCATTCATAGAGAAGTAATCCTTAACCTTTTGTTCCATTTCGTCTGCATCAAAGTCACCTACGATAATCAAAGCTTGGTTATCTGGACGGTACCATTTCTTGTAGAAATCACGGATAGAAGAATACTGGAATGTTCTCAAGTTCTCCACTGTTCCTATAGGAAGTCTGTCAGCATATCTGCTACCTTTGAATATAATAGGCCAAGTTGCTCTACGCATTCTCTCCTGTGCTCCTTGTCCCAAACGCCATTCCTCTATGATAACTCCTCTTTCGTCATCAATTTGTTTTTCAGTCATAAGCATACCACTTGCC
Organism: uncultured Bacteroidaceae bacterium; assembly: GCA_964639765.1. Taxonomy (GTDB): domain Bacteria; phylum Bacteroidota; class Bacteroidia; order Bacteroidales; family P3; genus Scybalousia_A. Next base: position 2,669 of record CAZXEN010000022.1, on the reverse strand, counting down.
CAACCGTCCAAAACTTTCAATCCAAGATTAAACAGCTCAGGTTTGTCGGTAGGAAGAGTAAGAGTATAGACTGTCTGGTCAAAACCTGTGTAAGCGTTGTCATCTCTACCAAAAGTTATACCGTTCTTCTGCAACTCACTTGTAAGTTCATTGCCTGGGAATTGCTTGGTTCCATTAAATCCCATATGTTCTGTAAAGTGAGCCAAGCCAAGTTGGTCTTCTCTTTCAAGGATTGAACCAGCATTAACTGCTATCTGGAACTCAGCACGGTTTTCCGGCATTTTGTTAGCCTTAATGTAATAGGTCATACCGTTGTCAAGCTTTCCATAACGAACGGTTCCCTCCAATGTAATTTCTTTGTTCAGGTCAACTTTCTTGCTGTCTTTCTTGACTCCCTGAGCAAATACACTCAAACCCAACAATAAGAACAGGCCAAGTGTACATAATTTTCTGTAGTTCATCTTTTACGTTTATTTTTGTTAACTATTATTTATTTTGTTCTGTTTCTTTTACAAAATTAGTTTGCAAAATAACAACTTTTTTTTCATTTGAACAAATTATTTATGCTTTTCCTTTAATATAACAAACAAAAAAACAAAAAAGTTACAAACGGTGTAACAATTTTTTTTTATTTTCTGCGTTTTTTAGTTGTAATCAAATAAAAAAATCTTGACATGAGTATTAAAGGAACAAAAACAGAAAAATGTATAATGACTTTCTTTGCTGGTGAATCACAAGCCAAGAACCGTTATACTTTCTTTGCAAAACAAGCAAAAAAAGAAGGTTATGAACAAATAGCAGCGGTATTCACAGAAACAGCTTTGCAGGAAGAACAACACGCAAAACTTCTTTTCCGTATGTTAGAAGGTGGCAGTTGTGAAATAACTGCATCTTTCCCTGCAGGAGTTATAGGCACAACAAAAGAAAACCTTAAAGCCGCTGCAGAAGGAGAGAACGAAGAATGGACTGTCGGCTATCCAGAAGGAGCAAAAATAGCTGAGGAAGAAGGTTTTGTTGAAATAGCTAAAAAATTCCGTCTTATAGCATCTGTAGAAAGAAGACACGAAGAAAGATACCTTAAACTTCTTTCTCGTGTAGAAAAAGGTGATGTTTTCTGGTCAGACGAAGAACAGTGCTGGATTTGCAGAAACTGTGGATTCAGATTCAAAGGAGTTAAAGCCCCTGAGACTTGTCCTTGCTGTGATCACCCTCAAGCTTATTTTGAAAGAGAAGCAACAAATTATTAATTGTAGATTTTGCAGACAAAAACAACGGGAAGAGAGTTTCTTTTCCCGTTTTTTTGTTGAAAAAAAAGAAAGAGTAAATCCTGCTGAAAAAAGAGTTGGTTTTTCTTTCCGTCTTTGTCTTTTTGCAACAACCTCATTATCTGCAAATAAAAAAAATACTGCAAAACCTGAACAGCATTGCAGTATTTTATAATAACTGTTGAATATTTCTTTTTTATGCGTGGAAAATAAACATAGACATCAAAATGTATGTTCCGGCTCCTGCAAGATAACCAAGTAAAGCCCAGATAGAGATATGTTTCAAATACCATACGAAGTCTATCTTCTCCATTCCCATGACAGCAACGCCTGCTGCAGAACCTATAATCAAAAGAGAACCTCCTGTTCCTGCACAATAAGCAAGAAACTCCCAGAAAGCTCCGTCCATGGCAAAGTGTCCTGCTGGAGCAATATCGTACATACCCATGGCAGCCGCAACCAAAGGAACGTTATCAACGATTGAAGACAACACTCCAATGATCAGGTCTGTAAGATAGAAGTTGCCCAATCCGTCCAAGCCTTTTGCCAACAGCCTTAGATGACCTGCATTTGACAAACAAGCAACTGCCATCAAAATACCAAGGAAGAACAAAACGGAAGGAGTGTCTACACGTGTAATAACCGTGCCTATGTTCATTCGCTGATAGACTTCAGGACGACGTTTGTGCATAAGTTCTGTTACAATCCAAAGAACGCTCAAGCCCAACAAAATGCCCATATAAGGAGGAAGGTGAGTTATGGTCTTGAATACAGGAGTAAATACAAGGAAACCAACACCTATGCCAAGAACTATTTTACTTTGAAGTTTGGAAACCAAAGAAACAGAACTTCCTGTTTGAACCTCTGGCACTTTTTCCAATTCTCCTTTAAGCATAGTGGAGATTCCCAATGTAGGGACTATCAGACAAACTATGGAAGCAACCAATGTTTCTTTTATAACACCAAGTGCGGAAATGTTTCCCTTGATCCATAGCATAATTGTTGTAACATCACCGATAGGACTCCAAGCTCCACCTGCATTTGCTGCTAATATGACTACTCCGCCAAACAACCATCTGTCCTGTTTATCAGAAACAAGTTTGCGAAGTAAAGCACACATAACGATGGAAGTTGTAAGATTATCCAAAACTGCAGACATAAAGAACGTAAGAATAGAAATCACCCAAAGAAGCTTTCTTTTGCTCTTTGTAGTAATACGATCCGTAATAATGGAAAAACCTCCGTGTTGATCAATAGTTTCCACTATTGTCATAGCTCCTAAAAGGAAAAACAGAATTTCTGCTGTATCTCCGAGAGCTTCAATTAACACTTCATGATTTTCACCGGCATGAAATCCGCCAATTGCAACATAAAGTGTCCACATCGCAACAGCAAGTAATAAAG
>CAZXEN010000021.1:0-36451 GCA_964639765.1 uncultured Bacteroidaceae bacterium | reverse complement strand
AGAATTTCTTCGGGACAGGCTTCCCTGTTTGCTTTATAGTCAGAATACTCTTCCTTTCTGAAAGTGTCGGAAGATACATCAAAACACACAGCCAGCAAGTCCGGTTTGTGTTTTTGAATAATATCAAACAAAGTGTTGAAAAATCCTAAGGCAGCAGAGGTGTTCAAACCCTTGGAATTGATTCTTGGGTTTTTGTTCAAGGCATAGTAGGAGCGAAACACCATTGCCATTGCATCTATCAAGTAAAGCGACTTTTCTTGCATAATGATTTTATTTAACTGGTTGTGTTTTTAATGGAAATATTTGATCTATGTTCTCCTTATTGAAGACAAACAAAGCAAAGAACAGTACATAGAAAATCCTTCCTGCCATCATTCTCAATGCACTCTCCACAAACATATAGCATATACAGACAAATATGAAGGCAAGAAAGTATTTGTTTTTCCATAATTTGAGCTTTACGACAGGAAAAGCAGAAAGCAAAAGGAAAATAAGCAGGCCTGATAAGCCAAAACTAACCACTGTGTATATAAACTGGTTGTGTGGATCTGCATCTTCAACCTGTAAGGACGGATAATCTTTTTTCAATTGTCTGGAAAGTTCTTTCTCTGAATCAGCAGTGCCGACGCCAAACCAGATATTTCTCTCTATAAGATTGAAAGCACTGTTTGTCATGGCAAATCTTTGTATAAGGGACTTATCTTCCACATTGCCTGTGTTCTTGAAGCGTTCAAATTCAAAGAAAGTCTGGTATAAGCGCGGTTTTAGTGAGAATTTTTCTGCATAGACCACGTTTGCCAATCCGTGTTTCAGGTTCTCCAAATCTTTTTCGTTGAGTTGTCTTACACCATCGGCATCCTTGTGCAGACCTTTTGAGTTAAGATAGCGGTAAATTAAATCCTTATAGGTATAAACCCCGTCATTGCATTTTTCTTTCAAGCTTATGCCTGTCAAACTCTTCCATTCCTGTTCTACTTCTTCTGGACAAAGATAGTTATTTACAAGGTTTCCGTTCTCTATGAATTTGTCATCTATTGCCGTATATAGGTTTCCTTGCGAAGTTTTTATCTCTTTTTTGCCAATAAAGTTTTCTTTTACAGTAAAATAGTTCTTGTATTCCCTATATGTCCAAAAGCCGGAGAACAAAAGCAGAACCATTATACAGGAAGCCAAAATTACATTTGTCTTGCTTTTCTTTTTGAATGCAAGATATATCATCGCCATGACAGCAAACAAAACCGATGTAACCAAACCGCTGAGCATCTGCATAAATATCATTGCCAGTATCAAGAATAAGGCTGTAAGCAGACACCACAGCCTATATTTTTTCTCATTGTAGGAATATATGCATAGCAGTATTACAGCAAAGGCATTCTTTATTGCAAAGGCTATGTTTCTCGTTCCAGGTATCAAATGACGGACGTCTGAATATGAACTGAAAGCATAGTTGAACAGTCCTACTACACTGCCTAATACACACAGCAATACATAATATACGGCTATAGCACCAAGTATCCGTTTTTTTACAGGAGAATACAAAGCTATAAACATAGGTACTGTTACGAAAGAAACCTCATGACTTAATACTTTTAAGGCATCATTTACGTTGTTTGCCAAGCATATACCCAAAATATCCAAGACAAATATTGCCCCTATGCAGAGTATATAGCCGAGCTTTGTCTTTAAATTTTTCAAGTTTTCTTTTTTTGCTATCAACTTCAAGACTATGCCGATAATCAACAAGCCCCTTGCCACGCTTGCCACAAATACGAAATAAAAAAAGCCGAACATCAGCAGGATCAAGCATCCCACCAGATACCAATCCCAAAAATCAAAACCTTTTATTCCTCTTTTCTGCTCCACAGTCTTAGTCTTTTTTACATCTAAATAAAACGAAACATCTTGTTTCTTTATTGTATAAATCTTCAAGCAAGTAGAATGAATGGACGCTTTCAAATATTTTTATTATTGTTTTTGTTTTTCGGAATTCTGTTTTGGGATTTTGAACTTAAAAGTTTCAAGCGTAAGCAGGTCTATCATAAACAGAGTATCTTTCATTACCTCTCCTAAGCCTGTAAGCATTTTTACAGCTTCATTTACCTGCAAGGAAGCAACAATGGAAGGCAAAACGCCTAAGACACCTTTATTGATATTGCCCTGTTGTTGCAAAGCGTTTTGTTGAGGGAAGAGATCTCGGTAGGTAACAGGATTTTTCCCATGATTAAACACAGCCATTTGTCCTTTTGTATCACCTATGGAACCATAGATAAAAGGCTTGTTCAGCAGAGTGCAGGTGTCGTTGATAAGATATCTGGCAGAATAGTTGTCGGTGCAATCAAGGATTATGTCATAGTTGCTTATTATTGAAACAGCGTTGTCTTGTGTAAGAAAAGAATTGTACGGAATGATATTTACAAGAGAGTTTAAACGTTTCAAACTTGTTTCTGCCAAAAGGGCCTTGCTTTCTCCTGTCTGGTCTTCTCTATAGAGAATCTGCCGTTGAAGATTATGTATGGCGACATTGTCTTTATCCATTATGCCGACAGTACCTACACCGGCAGCGACAAGATACATGCTTGCAATACTTCCCAAGCCGCCTAAACCAACAACAAGAATTTTTGCATTTTTGAGTTTTTCCTGACCTATCTCCCCAAAATCAGGGATAAGAATCTGGCGGTTATATCTTTCTTTTTCTTTTTCTGACAACATATTACAAAGTATATTACTATTATTTTTGACTGTTTTTGTCCATAATCTGTTTTCAGTCTGCAAAGTTACCTATTTTTTTTATATTTTATGTGTTTTCATGTTTCAAAGCATAAGGATTTATATTGTTGTATTATAAAAAAAAGTTGTACCTTTGCAACTCAAATTTATTGTAACGCAGAGAAACATTAAAAACAGAGAGAGTATGCCTTTCAACACTATTATGAGCAAGATAATGCTAATGCGACTGCCCCAGATAGAGAACTTTATGAAGAATCCTATTGATGTACAGCATAAAGTGTTTGCAAACCTTGTGGAGTCTGCCAAAGATACTGTCTGGGGAAAGTACTATAATTACAAGAAAATAAAAGATGAGTATGCTTTCAACAAACAAGTGCCGTTGAATGACTACAATTCTCTCTTGCCCTTTTTTACCCGTATAATAAAAGGCGAACAAAATGTGCTGTGGCCTTCGGAAATAAAGTGGTTTTCCAAATCAAGCGGTACAACTTCAAGCAAAAGCAAGCTGATACCTGTAAGCAAGGAATCTTTGGAAGACTGTCACTACAAAGGAGGCAAAGATATGCTGGCTCTGTATTGTAACAACCATCCTGAAAGTAATATCTTTTCCGGCTCTTCTTTGGCTCTTGGAGGTTCAAGGCAGAACAACAGTCTGAACAATGATATATTCTGTGGTGATGTCTCTGCAATAATCATAGACAATCTTCCTTTTTGGGCAGAGTGGTTCAGAGTGCCAAAGAAGGATATAGCCCTTATGCCAGATTGGGAAGAAAAGCTGCAGCGAATGGTAGTCAGTGTTGCTGAAGAAAACGTGGTTTCTTTGTCTGGGGTGCCGTCTTGGATGCTTGTTCTTTTGAGAGGAGTAATGGAACATACAGGAATGAAGATAGGGGAGGTGTGGCCTAATCTTGAAGTTTATTTCCATGGAGGAGTAAGTTTCCGTCCTTATGTAGAACAATTTACCAGTATTCTTCCAAAGACAATGAATTATATGGAAACGTATAATGCTTCAGAAGGATTCTTTGGCTTGCAGGACAGAAAAGATTCTGACTCCATGCTTCTTTTGCTGGATTATGGAATATATTATGAGTTTATTCCTTTTGAAGACTTGGAGAAAGAAGAAAAAAACATTGTTCCTCTTGCAGATATAGAGCTTGGCAAAAACTATGCTATGGTTATCAGCACCAATGGAGGCCTGTGGAGATACCTTATAGGAGACACTGTTTGTTTTACAGAGAAAAATCCTTACAGATTCAAGATAACAGGAAGAACAAAACACTATATCAATCTTTGTGGAGAGGAAGTTATCGTGGATAACGCAGACAAAGCCCTTAGTATTGCTTGCAAAGCTACCGATGCAGAGATAAAAGACTACACAGGAGCGCCGTTACAAGACAAAGAAAACGGCATAAACAGACACGAATGGTTTGTAGAATTCAGTGTTTTGCCAAATGATTTGGATAAATTTATTGACATTTTTGATAAAGCATTGCAGGATGTCAATTCCGATTATGAAGCAAAAAGATACAAGGACTTTGTTCTCAAACGCCCTATAGTGAATATTGCCAAAGAGGGATTGTTTTATTCTTGGCTGAAAAGCAAAAACAAACTTGGAGGACAACACAAAATACCTCGTTTAAGCAATAACAGGGATTTTATTGAAGAACTTATGAAAATACAATAGAATATGACAATACAAGAGATAGAACAAGAAATAATAGAAGAGTTTTCTGTTTTTGAAGATTGGATGGATAAATACAATTATCTTATAGAGCTTGGTAGAGAATGCCCGATAATAGAAGAGAAAGATAAAAATGAAAACAATCTTATCAAGGGATGTCAGTCAAGAGTCTGGGTTTCTGCAAAAATGGATGGAGAGGTAATGGATATAAAAGCAGACAGTGATGCTGTAATAACAAAAGGCATAATAACTCTTTTGCTTAGGGTGTTCAACAGGCAAAAACCAGAGGACGTAGCGAATGCAGATATAAATTATATTGACACAATAGGACTTACTTCTCATCTTTCTCCTACACGTTCCAATGGTTTGAATGCGATGATAAAGCAGATAAAACTCTATGCCATGGCATTTTCAATACAGGAGAATAATAAATAATACCTTATATCATGGACGAGAAAGAAATCTTAGAAGACAGGATAATACAAACGCTGAAAACTATATACGATCCTGAAATTCCTGTAAATATATGGGATATGGGTTTGATTTATAAAATAGATATAGACAATAATTTTTTTGTTTTGGTGGAAATGACACTTACTGCTCCTAATTGCCCTGAAGCAGAAAATCTGCCAAGAGAAGTAGAAGAGAAAGTAAAGGCAGTTGATGGTGTGGAAAACGTACAAGTCAAGTTGGTTTTTGAACCAGAATGGGATATAAGAAAGCTTAGCGATGAAGCAAAATTGGAACTCGGTCTTTTATAGGTTCAGAAAAAAGAAATACGATCAAACTTCTGTTAATCCGGATAGAATTATTTGGTTGAGGTTGAAGAAAAATCCTTTGGCAGTGATTGCCATGGTGGTTATTTCTGTGTTTATAGCCATTGCTATCTTAGGATATTGGATAACTCCAGACAAGACTCCTTTTGCAAACGAACAGCATTTGGAGATAGCGGTGAAGAAACCTGGATTTAAAGTGAAGATGCTGCATATATATGACAAGGAAACCGTAAAGCAAAACATCTTTAAGACAATGTTGTTTGGCAAAGTCTCTTCCACAACCAACATACCTATATATTCTTACAGACAAACAGACAAAGGACTACAATATGAAGTCTTTACAGGAGACAATCCCAATGACGGGGAAATAAAAACTCTTGACAAGAACACAAAATATGAAATAACAACAAAAAGATTCCCTCTTGGAACAGACAGATATGGACGTTGTTTGCTTTCTCAACTTATGATAGGAACAAGAGTTTCTATTTCTGTAGGCTTTATTGCCATAATTATTGCAGTCTTAATAGGCATTACTCTTGGAGCTTTGGCCGGTTATTATGGAGGAAAGATAGATGCTGTTATAATGTGGATTATTAATGTTGTATGGTCTATTCCTACTATTCTTTTGGTTATTGCCATAACTTTTGCCTTGGGTAAAGGATTTTGGCAGATATTTGTTGCGGTCGGTTTAACTATGTGGGTAGATATAGCCCGTATGGTCAGGGGTCAAGTGATGAGTTTAAAGGAAAAAGAATTTGTTTTGGCTGGCAAAGTTTTGGGATTTTCAGATGCAAGAATAATTCTTAAACATATTCTGCCTAATGTTGTTGGAGCTTTGACAGTAGTCATCACATCCAACTTTGCAACGGCCATTCTGCAGGAAGCAGGACTTAGTTTTCTTGGTCTTGGAGTGCAGCCACCTATGCCTTCTTGGGGAAGTATGATAAAAGAGAACTACGGATACATCATTCTTGATGCTGCATATATGGCAATTATCCCCGGAATAGCTATAATGCTTCTGGTTCTTTCGTTCTTTATGCTTGGAAATGCTCTTAGACAGGCAATGAACGTAAAACAATAGACGAGTTTTCTTCTTCTCTGTTTTCACTATTTTTGATTTTTGGGACAGAAACTTGTTTCCCAAAATTTGAAAATTCGGGTTATTTTGCTATTTATTAAAATATATTTTGTTTTTTTTCGTTAGAAACATAAAAGTTTGTATTTTTGCAAATCCTTATACTATAATAATAAATGGATAGATTGTTTATAGATATACAATATATGGCTTTGAGAAAAGTAGGCTTTATCGTTGTGTTGTGTATTTTGCTCTCTTCTTGTGCATCAAAGCATAAGAAACTTCTACAAAGCAATGATAACGAAGCAAAATATGCAGCTGCAGTCAAAGCTTATGAACAAGGTGATTACTATCATGCAGATCAGCTTTTCGAGAATCTTTTGTTTTATTTCAGGGGAAAAGACAAGGCAGAGGATGTAAATCTTTATTATGGCAAAAGTCTTATGGGTAACAAGGATTACTATTCTGCAGGCTATCAGTTTGAAAACTTTGTGCGTTGGTTTCCTTATTCTCCTAAGGCAGAAGAGGCCTTGTTTCTTTCAGCCTACTGTAAGTATATGGAATCTCCAGATTTTTATTTGGACCAGACTATAACCAAGGAATCTATGAAAGCTTTTCAGGATTATGTTGAGAAATATCCCGAATCACCACGAGTTAATGAGGCTAATAAGTATTTGGATGAGCTTCGTTTAAAAATTATCAAGAAAGATTATACAACAGCATACAACTATTATAAAGTAGAACAGTATCAGGCTGCACATGTTGCCTTGACAAACTTTATTGCCAAATATTCAGATCAGACACAATACCGTCAAGATGCAATGTATTATATTGTTCTTGCTGGTTACCACTATGCAAAGAACAGTATTTTGGAAAAGCAAAAGGAAAGATGGAATGCCATGATACTGGATTATGAAAGATATGCTGCCTTGTTTGAAGGTTTTACCGATAAGAAGAAAGTGGAAGACCTCAAAGAAAAATATGAATTTGCAAAAAAACAAGTGGAAAACTTAAATTAAAACATATATTTAATAATGGATTACAAAAAAACAACTGCAGACTCAAGTATTAAAACAAGAGATATCAACAATTTTGACAAGCTTACAACTAATGTATATGAAACTGTTGCAATGCTTTCGAAACGTTCTGACCAGATAGCAAGCGAATTAAAACAGGAGTTGTACAAAAAGATAGAAGATTTCTCTATAAAAGACAATTCTTTGGAAGATACTTTTGAGAACAAGGAACAGATAGAGGTATCCCGTTTCTATGAGCGTTTGCCAAAGCCTTACCTTATTGCCATAAAAGAATACTTAGGAGACGAATTGGTGTATAGAAATGACACTCTTCAGCATGGCAATATGGAAAAACCAGAGAAAGAACCAATGACAGAATAATTCAATAAAAAAACTCATGATATGCAAGAGAATATTATTAGGTATAAGTGGTGGCATTGCTGCTTACAAGATACCTATGCTTATTCGTTTGCTTGTTAAAACAGGAAATGAAGTAAAGGTTATCGCCTCAGACAATGCGCTGAACTTCGTTTCCGAACTTACTTTGCAGACTCTTTCCAAAAATAGAGTGTATAAGGATATGTTTCTTCCATACAAGGAGAACACAACAGAGCATATCTCTCTGTCGGAATGGGCAGATGTTTTCGTGGTTGCTCCTGCTACGGCAAATATAATAGGCAAGTTTGCCAACGGTATTGCAGATGATTGTCTTTCTACAACATTGTTGGCCTTTGAAAAAAAAATATTTGTTGCTCCTGCTATGAATACAGCCATGTACAACAACAAAGCAGTACAGCAAAACCTCAATACTTTGCGGGAAAGAAAAATCTCTGTTATAGAATCCCAAGAGGGAGAACTTGCTTGTGGAACTTTCGGCGAAGGAAGAATGGCAGAAGTGGAGCAAATCTTTGAATGTCTGGACCAATATTGTTCAAAACAGAATGATTTGCAAGACAAAACCTTTCTTGTTACCGCAGGTCCTACGGTGGAACAGATAGACAGTGTAAGATATATCTCCAACAACTCATCCGGCAAGATGGGTTACGCCATAGCAGAAGAAATCCTTCAAAGAGGTGGCAGGGTTTCTTTGGTCAGCGGTCCTGTGAAGGAAAGGATAAGTTTGAACAGAAACCTTAAACTCATCAATGTAAAGTCAGCAGAAGAAATGTATCAAGCAACTATGCGTGAGTTTGACACATGCGATGTTGCAATATGTTCGGCAGCAGTGGCAGATTACACTCCAAAGCAAACTTTTTCGGGCAAGATGAAAAAGAAAGAGCAGTCGCTTACCATAGAACTTGAGCCAACAAAAGATATTCTTAAAGCCCTTGGCGAACACAAGGGAGAAAAACTTCTTGTAGGTTTTGCCTTGGAGACAGACAATGAAATAGAAAATGCAAAGAAGAAACTGTTTTCCAAGAACTTGGATTTTATAGTCTTGAATTCTCTCAATGATAGAGGGGCTGGTTTTAATTATTCCACCAATAAAGTTTCCATTATAGATAAAAACAGTGTTATGGCTTTGCCTTTGAAATCCAAGGAAGCAGTAGCCATAGACATTGTAGACAAAGTTTTAAACCTTTTACTAAACAACTGAAAAAATGATAAAGAGATTAAATATATTGCTATGTTTTATTTGCTTGTCTCTTTTGACTTTTTCACAAGAGTTTAAAGTCAGCGTCTCTGTAGCTGCAACACAACTGCAAGGTACCGACAAAGAAATTTTCACAACAATACAAAACATACTGAACGAATTTGTAAACCAGAAACAATGGACAAACTACCACTATGAAGATGTTGAAAAGATAGAGGGCAGTATAACAATAAACATAAAAGCTCGTCCTACGCAAGAAGATTTTCAAGGAGATATGTTTATCCAGCTTAGACGTCCTGTCTATGGTTCTACCTATACAACTACAATGCTTAACACTCAGGAGAAGGACTTTGCCTTTAAGTTCATAGAAGGGCAGAGTTTTGATTTTGATGAGAACAATTATACCAACAACCTTATATCTACCATTGCTTTTTATCTGAATTATTTCCTGGCTTTGGACGGAGACAGTTTCGCAATGAATGGAGGTGAGAGATATTTTCAGACTTGCCAGAACATAGTTTCGGCGGCTCAGCGTAGTGCAAACAAAGGTTGGAAACGAGCAGAGAGCGGCAACAGCAACAAATATTGGATAGTGGAGAATTTTACCAATGCTGCTTATAGCAAGATACACTCTGTTTGGTATAAATACCATCGTTTGGGCTTGGATATGCTTAGCGGAGACGACCAGATAACAGCACGCAACAATATTCTACAGGCAATAAAGGATCTGCGTTCGGTAAATATGGAACGCAGTGGGCTAATCTGTGTCAGACAGTTTATAGAAGCCAAATCCGATGAAATAGTTAATATCTACAGGTCTGCTCCTGCCAATGAACAGACGGAGATAATCAACCTGATGAAAGAAATAAACCCTACACAATCAAGTAAATATGAACAAATCAACCAGACTACCAATACCAATAATTCCAATTCGTTTGACAATAAAGACGTCAGCAGAATGAGAGTTCAGTAGTTTGGTTACAAAATATAAAAGACATGACAGCAGTACCATTAAACAGAGAAAAAGTTGATAAACTTGTAGCCGACAACAAGATAAAAAGTGTCGGAAAAGCATCAATACGTGAAGTAAAAAAGATTATTGATGACATAGAAAAAGAAATGAACATCCGTTTTGTAAGAATGGAAATGGGTGTTCCTGGTCTTCCAACAGTAAAAGCAGGAGTAGATGCTCAGATACAAGCCTTGAAAGACGGAGTTTCTGCTATCTATCCTGATATCTATGGAACCGCAGAACTGAAACACGAGACAACACGTTTTGTAAAAAACTTCCTTGATGTGGATGTTCCAGAAGATGCTTGTATTCCTGTAACAGGTTCTATGCAAGGAACATTTGCTGCCTTTATGACTGTTGCCCGTATGGAAGAAAGAAAAAACAAACTTCTTTTCATTGACCCTGGCTTCCCTGTACAAAAACAGCAATGCAAGATTCTTGGAATAGACTACGAGACTTTTGATGTATATCATTTCAGAGGAGAGAAACTGAGGGAAAAACTTGAATCCTATCTTTCCAAAGGAGATATTGCAGGCATGGTTTATTCTTCTCCAAACAATCCGGCTTGGTTCTGCTTCACCAATGAGGAACTGCGGATCATTGGAGAGGTTGCCAACAAGTATGATGTTATTGTTTTGGAAGACTTGGCTTACTTTGGTATGGACTTCAGAAAAGATTATGCCAAACCAGGTGTTGCTCCTTATCAGCCAACTGCAGCACATTGGGCAAAGAAATATATTCTTATGATTTCTGGTTCAAAGGCTTTCTCCTATGCAGGTGAAAGAATAGGTGTAATAGTTGTTTCTCCAGACCTGTATAGCTGGCATACCGACTATATGAAGAAATATTTTGCACAAGACACCTTTGGTCGTGCGATAGTATTTGGTTCTATCTATGCTTTGTCTTCAGGTACTTCACATTCTGTTCAATATGGTTTGGCTGCAGTGATGAAAGCCTGCAACGACGGCGAATACGATTTTGTTGAGGGCTTGAAAGACTACCAGAAGAAAGCCAACTTTATGAAGAAAGCTTTGGTTGACAATGGTTTTGAAATAGTTTATGACAAAGACCTTGACCAAGAGATAGCTGATGGATTCTATTTCACATTCAATTATCCTGGTATGACCGGCGAGCAGACTCTTAACGAACTTGTATATTATGGTATCAGTGCTATTTCATTGGATATTACAGGCAGTGACCAGCAAGGATTAAGAGCTTGCGTTTCCCTTGTACCTCACGATTTGTTGTCTGTCTTTGCAGAGAGAGTAAAACAATTCAATATAGACCACAAGAAATAAACAGTTTTACAGAACTGTTTCACTATGACAAATAAAATAGGGCGTAAGATTTGTTCTTACACCCTTTATTTGTTTTATTTCTGTACTTTGTTTATACCCTGACGTTTAGGAAAGATGTTCCCCAACGTTCTACTGCAGCTTTCTCCAGTTCTTCCCTGAAATCCGGATGGGCAACAGATATAAGCAGTTTGGCTCTTTGTTGCATGCTCTTGCCATACAAATCCACTACTCCATGTTCTGTTGCAAAATAATGTATATGATAACGTGTTGTCTCCACTCCAGCTCCTTGTTTCAGATAAGGCACAATTTTGCTTGTGTGTTTATTGGTTACAGAAGGCATAGCCATAATAGCTTTGCCACCTTCTGAACGTGAGGCACCATACATAAAGTCTATCTGGCCTCCAACGCCTGAAAACATCTTGAAACCTATGCTTGAAGCACACACCTGACCTGTTAAATCCACCTCAATACAAGAGTTTATTGCTGTCATCTTAGGCTGTCGTGCTACAATGAAAGGATCGTTGGTATAAGAACACTCCATCATGGCTACTTCCTTGTTGTTGTCAACGAAATCATACAACTTGTTGCTTCCCATAAGGAAGGTGGAAACCATCTTGCCTCTGTCCAAGGCTTTGTTGCTGCCGTTTATCACTCCTTTTTCAACCAAAGGCAACACCCCGTCGGAAAACATTTCTGTATGAACACCAAGATTTTTATGGTTGCCAAGTTGGGCAAGTATGGCATTTGGTATTGTGCCTATACCCATTTGCAGACAAGCGCCGTCTTCTATCAGCTCTGCACAGTTCTTTCCTATCTGCAAGGAGACTTCATCCAATGGTGCCATTTTTGCAGGATACAGAGGATAGTCTGCTTCAACAAACATATCTATCTTATCCATAGGAATCATGGCATCGCCAAAACAACGCGGCATCTGTGGGTTTATTTCTGCAATGACATATTTGGCTGCCTCCATGGCCCCGATACTGTCTGCCACAGAGGTGCCAAGAGATACAAAACCTTGCTCGTCTGGTTCAGAAACCATAACCATAGCCACATCACAAGGCACATAGCCTTTTCTATACAAGGTTGGAATTTCTCCCAAGAAGACAGGTATATAGTCGGCTCTTCCTTCTTGTACAGTTTTTCTTACGTTTCCGCCGACAAACATGGCATCGTGGCGGAAAATACCCTCAAACTCCGGATCACAATAAGGTGCAGGACCTTCTGTGTGAAGATGGTGTATCACGACGTTTTCAAACTCTTTGTTTCTTCCTCTTTCACACATAGCCTCTATAAGACTTTGAGGAGCGGCAGCCACACAACTTATGTGTATATGGTCACCAGACTTTATTACCTCCACAGCTTCCTTTGCAGAAACCACTTTATAAGACTTACTCATAATGATTTATATCTTTTTTTATTATCTTCACAAGAAATAGAATCGCACAAATTTAATCTGCAATAATATATTTTATCTTAACCAGTTGCAAATTTATAAAAAAAGTTTAAATAGAAAACATTGTTCTGTCAAAAATTTGCACATATTCGTTTCTTTTTTTTATGAAAGTAGAAATAGCAACAAGGGATGCAGCATGTCTTCCTTCCGTCTTTTTTGTTTCAGTGCCACGAAAAGATTTTTCCTGTTTATGCATAGTTTTTTTTAGTAGTGTATATAAATTGTTTATATACAGCAATTTGCAATTTTATAAAAAAGACTTCGTTTTTAAATAAAAAAACGAAGTTTTTAGGGTATAAAAACCTGCTTTTTAGGGTATAAAAACGAAGTCTTTTTTCACGAAAACGAAGTCTTGTTTCAGAAGGATTTTTATAGTTTCAATACAATAATAGACTTGGCTAAAATATTCTTATCCAATGAATGAAAAGAAAAGCCTATACGTTGTAGTATGTTACTGATAATCAATTTTATAGTTAATATAGCAAGTAAAGACCAATGATTTTTTTTACTTATCTTTTAATCAGTTATAAAAAAAATTACTATTTTTGCATTTGTCAGTAGTGACAATTTCGTAACGTTAGCTATTTATTTCTCATTCAAAAAAAGCCTAAGGAACTTCTTTTGATTGTATTTTCAGAAATTTTTAGTTATGTGATTAGTAAAGTTTTAGGAAAAATCGCAGCCAATATTGTATAGTTACATCCTTTCTTGATGTAGACTTTCTGTAGGTTGTGTGGGTATTCTTCCTTAGGCTTTACCCGAATGAGAATAGAAAAGTTTACATCTTTTCTTATTCCTCATACATAAATACGTTATGATTTGGTTTATAAAGATAAATTATTAACAAAAAATAGAATCAAAATGAGCGGACAAAACAAAATCTTTAGAATTATTAGTGCAGTACTATTCGTAGCAGTAGAAAAATAGACAATTATATTAGAAGAAGAACCTCTGTTTTAATAGATAGATAATACCAACAATAATACAAACAACATAAACAATGGTGATAGAACTAATAAATAACAATGATAACAATATCTATCACATTATCATCATTGGTGCTATAGTGATTATTGTTAGTGTGCTTATATGTATTCTTTTATAATTATTTCTTCCTATAATGTGGGGATAGAACAATCTTCAGCAAGAAGGAATGAAGTTAGTATAAGCCAAAGTAGAGAATAAACTAAACAGTAGTTTTTTTATATCTTGCCTATGATTTCCTTTATATTGTTTATCTTGTGTCTGTCCATATAAGCGGATAGGTCTTGTATAATATCCATTGTAACCCTTGGATTAAGGAAGTTGGCAGTACCTACTTGTACAGCAGAAGCTCCTACCAAAAGAAACTCTACAACATCGCTGGCATTTTGTATTCCTCCAATACCTACAACAGGTATATCCACGTGATGAGCTACCTGCCAAACACATCTTAGGGCTACAGGTTTAACAGCAGGACCAGACAGGCCGCCTGTAATGGTAGAAAGCAAAGGACGTTGTTTTTCGCTATCCACAGCCATAGCCATAAGAGTGTTGATTAAAGACAGTGAGTCTGCACCTGCCAGCTCTACGCTCTGTGCAATGGAGACAATGTCGGTGACATTGGGAGAAAGTTTTACCATAAGGTGTTTTTTATACACTTTGCGGACTTGGGATACAACATCTTTAGCCATTGCTTTATCCACTCCAAAGGTCATACCGCCTTGTTTGACATTAGGGCAAGAGATATTAAGTTCTATGGCTGGTATGTTTTCCAAATCGTTTATCATGCCAGCAGTCTTGCAATAGTCTTCTATGCTTGAGCCGGAGACATTGACAATAATGTTTTCGTTTTTGTCTTTGATAACAGGATATATGGATTTGCAGAAATATTCCACCCCTTTGTTCTGTAAACCTACAGCGTTTATCATACCATAGGGAGTTTCTGCTAAGCGCGGATAAGCATTGCCTTCTCGTTTTTCGTATGTAGTGCCTTTGACAATGAAGCCTCCAAGACGATTCAAGTCAAGAAAATCTTCATATTCTGTGCCGTAACCAAAAGTACCAGAAGCTGTAAGCACAGGATTTTTCAGTTTAAGGTTGCCAAGTTGTATGTTTAATCGTTTATCTTCCATAATATCATATACTTTTTAAAGTTTTATATCCTCAGCATTGAAAACAGGTCCTTCGGTGCATACGCATACATTGTGTCCGTCTTTGTCTTCATTTACACAACATAGACAGGCACCTATTCCGCAAGCCATTCTATTCTCCAACGAGACATAACATTTTATCTTTCTAGATTTAGCCCATTGACTTACGGCTCTCATCATTGGAGTAGGACCACAGCAATATGCTACATCAAAGTCAAGCTTTAGAATAGAGTTTTCTGTAACCAGCCCCTTTTCTCCTATACTGCCGTCTTCGGTGGAAAGAGCAAGAGAACCAAGAGCGTTGTATCTGTTGGTTAAGAACAGTTGTTGGTTGGTTCTTGCACCTATAAGGATATGCGGTTTGACATTTCTCTTGTTGAACTCTTTAGCCAAGAGCAGCAAAGGAGCAGTGCCTACACCTCCACCTATTAGCAAAGGATGTTGTCCTTCAACGGTGAACCCATTGCCTAATGGGAAAACAACAGAGAGAGTCTCTCCTTTTTTTATGGAGGCAAGTCTGGTGGTAGCTTTGCCTATCTTTTGCACCACAAGGTATAGTATTTGCTGTTGAGCATCTACATCGTGTATGCTTATAGGTCGTCTAAGGATGCGGTCAGCAAGGTCTCGGACTTCCACATTGACAAATTGCCCTGCTTTGATGTCTTCAAGACTTACAGGACTTTTTAAGGCAAGCAGGAAACAGTCTCTGTTGAGCGAAATATTGTTTTCCACCACTAAGTTTTCCAAATGTTTCATATGTATGTTGTTTTCTTTATTCGTTGTGATATGGTTCGTTCTTTAGGATAGTAAAAGCTCGGTAGAGTTGTTCGGTAAAGAGAAGTCTGATCATCTGATGAGAGAAAGTCATATGGGAAATAGACACTTTGTTGTTGAAGGTCTGTTTTATCTTTTCATCAAAGCCAAAAGCACCTCCTATAACAAAAACCAATGACTTGGTAGATTGATTCATTTTTTGTTGAATGAAAGCAGCAAATTCTTTACTTGAAAATTCTTTGCCTTTCTCGTCAAGCAATACAACAGTGTCTTCTGAGGACAGGTGTTTGAGTATAAGTTCGCTCTCTTTTTCTTTTAGTTGCAGTACAGATAGAGAGGATGCATTCTTTATATCTTGTATGACTTCAATGGAGAAATTGACATAGTGCTTCAGCCGTTTGCTATATTCTTCCACACCAAGAGAAACAAAGCCTTTGACAGTCTTACCAATAACCAAGAGTTTTATATTCATTGTAATAATTGTTTTATGTTTTTTAACAAACGATATAACTTGGAATACTCTTTTGTTATCACAAGATAAGGTGTGCGGATTCCAGAGAAGAAACGAAAATAATGTTCAATGTTCCTTAGCATAGAGCCTTCCATATCAAAAGTCTTTAAATTCAAGGAATGAGCATATTGCATCGCCTTCCAAGTAAGATAAGCCATAACCTTGTTCTTTTCAAACCGAAAGTCAATACCGGAAATCAAGTTATAGCAGATGTTGTTGTCCCATACAATAAACAGTACTCCATTAATATTGTCCTGTTCATCTTTTGCTATCAGCAGTTTTCCTTGGTTTTGTTGTATGGATTTATTCACAATGTGCTCAAAAGTAACAAAAGAATAAGGTATTTTTATATTTTGTTTGGTATAAGTCTGTTTAAGCAAATAGTATATTTTGTTTAAATTAAAATCCTCACTTTCAAGATAAAGTAATCTTTCTGCTCTTCTTATGTTTTTTCTCATTACAGGAATAAAACTGTCAAAGCATTTATCTATATCACTCACATCCACTCTGTAAGTATAACGGACAGTATTGGAAAATTTATTCCAATGAAAACCCATGCAGAAAAAATCTTCAGCTCTTAAAGTATAGGAGAATAAAGCAGGCCTTAGGGAGTCTACAAATAAAGCAAATTCTTCTGTGGCTCTGTTTTCCAAAGAATATCTTTCTGATATACGATTGCAGGAAGAATAGTTGATATAGCATCCGCACATAGGAGTGAATATCGGCGGTATTATAGAAGTAAAGAATTTGTCTTTGTGAATATAATAAGGGAAGGCTGCAAGAATGTTGTCATCCTCTTCCACAAGAAAAACATCCCAGGAACCATTACATACTGTTTCCAACCACCAAGATTGCATAAATATTGGCAGTTGTCTGTTCTGTTTTTCCAATAGCAAGTACCTTTCCTTGTTATTCATGGGTGAAACTATTTATAGTGACGATAAAATAAGTATCTGGGCTGAGAATATCCTAAGAAACATACTTAAAGGATAAACGGTAGCATAACTTACTGCAGGTTGGTCTGTTTCGGTGCTTTCATTTGCAAAAGCCAATGCTGGAGGATCTGTATGAGAACCTGCTATCATTCCCACTATGGTATAATAAGGAAATTTGAAAACAGCTCTGGCTATGCAAGCAACAATAAAAATAGGTAAAGCAGTAATCAGCAGACCATAGACAACCCACCAATAACCACCACCGACAATAACATCTACGAAGTTTTCTCCTGCTGTCAGTCCCACTGCAGCAAGAAAAAGTGAAATACCTATATCTCTTATCATCATATTTGCACTTGTTGTAGTGTAGGTAACAACTTTATATAGCGGACCAAAACGGGAAATAAGTATTGCAACAATGAGAGAACCTCCAGCAAGACCAAGTTTTACAGGTTGAGGAATACCAGGAAACTTTATAGGGATAAGTCCTACGATAACTCCCAAGAAGATGCCTAAGAATATAGGTATAAGATTTGGTACTTCAAGTCGTTTAAGAGAATTACCTAAGACATTGGCAACTTTCTGGATATTGTCTTCACTACCTACAACAATAACCCTGTCTCCAAGCTGAAGTTGCAGGTCTGAACTTGCTACAAGTTCTGTTCCTCCACGTTTGACCCTCACTAAGGTTACATTATACAGAGCGCCAAAATGCAGTTCGCCAAGAGTTTTGCCTTGTATTTCTTTTTTTGTAACTACTATCCTTTTGGATTCCAATTTTCCATTGTCAATATCCCATGCGATTTCTTCGGTTTTCATTCTTTCTCCCAATAATAAGGAAATCTCTTCTTCATGTTCTTTCAGGGTAACCATGCGGACAATATCTCCAAGATGTAGAACAGTGTCTTTGTCTGCCCGTTCCAATGAACCGTCTGCTCTTTTAACACGTGAGACTACAAATGGTGTCTTGTAGATAGAGTGAAGCAATTGCAGATTTTTGCCTTCTATACCTTTGTTTGTAATCTTTATAGACATGGAAGAAGGGTTGTCGGTCATGTTGTTTTGTATGGAAATCTGTTCTTCTTTCTTTGTATCTATGCGGAAGATGAGTTTTATAAGCATAGGGACAAAGATAATGCTGACGACAGCTAAAGGATAGGCAACAGCATAGGCGGAAGGAAGGAAGTTGCTGTCTTTTCCCGCATCATTCAAGGTTTGTTGTGCAGCACCAAGAGCAGGAGTATTGGTGACAGCACCTGTCATTATACCCGTCATTGTGGCTAAGTCTGTATTTGTAGCATAGCCGATAATACAAGTAATCATGCAACCTAAGACAACAACAAGCAAGGCCAGCATATTTAGTTTTAATCCTCCTTTCCTAAGAGAAGAAAAGAAACTTGGTCCAACTTGTAAACCTATGGCATAGACAAACAATATAAGTCCAAAATCTTTGATGAAGGACATTAGTTTTGCATCTCCCAATAGTCCGAAGTGAGAGATAATGATGCCGACAAAGAGTATCCATGTTATGCCTAAGGATATGCCTTTGATTTTGAATTTGCCAAGATATAAACCTGCTGCTATTGTAATAGCAACAAGTATTATGCTTTGTGCAATATTCTGTGTGAGAAATATGTCATATAGCCAATTCATTGCAATATGTTTATCTTATTAAAATACTTATATCAACGCAATCTATTCCTTCCCAGCCTTGAACGACTTTTTCTGTTCCAAGCCCACTTGTTATAAGCTTTGTATCATCTATTCCACATTTCTTGACAAGAAAATCCCTTACAAGGTCAGCTTGTTTTTCGCTAAGTTCTTTTGCGGAGTCTTTCTTGTAGTCTTTGTTGGAATGTATTTCAAGGGTCAGAATATATGGTTTGTTCTTGAATACATTTGACAACAGAGTAAGTTCCATTTCTCCTCTCTTGCTTAACTGCAATGGATTGGACGGATTAAACAGAGAAGGTATCGTAATGATGTCATTGTTTGTAGCAAGTTCGTCTATGGAATATAAGGTAATATTGTTTTCATTGCTCATAGGAGTGTAATAGTTGCTTTTTTGCAGATACACAGTATAATTGGTTTTAGGTTTGATGAAAGCAAAATAGCCTTTCTCGTTAGGTATGGCAATGTTTATCAAGGAAAAGTCCTTACTGTTGTATATATATAGTTTGGAGTTGCTGAAATCTTTATGAGTAGATGTAATTTTACCCGTAACTATATTTAGTTTGGTGTTACCTTCCAGAAAGATATGACTGTCTTCTGCGAAATTCTCGTCTTGAGACAACACAAGAATATTGTCCTCCAAACGTACAACATAATCATCGTCTGCTGTATTCACATCTTCTCCCAGAAGTATAGGTTCCGTCCAAGCATTCCAGTCTTTGTCGTCTTCCCTATAGGAAACATATATATCCAATTTTCCAAAGTTCAAGTCTCTGTCAGAAGAGAACCATAGAGTCTTCTTGTCTTTGGAAAGAATCGGGTGAGTATCATTGAACCGAGAATTCAGAGGGCGGTTAAGAGGAAGCGGTTTCTGCCATTTTCCTTCCTTGAAGACAGAGTAATAAATATCTTTGTTCTCCGATAAAGGATAGGCGTCGTAACCATCGTATCCAGATGTTGAGAAGAGAATGACGGATTTGTCCTCTGAAACAAAAACATCATTGGCTTGAATATCCAGACCCAATGTTTTTATATCAATATCCTTCTTCTTGTTGTTTGCTACTGCATCTGTCAATACAAGATCAAGTTCCATTTTCTTTGCCTGACGAAATGCCAGATAGTGAAAATCATATCCAAGATTAAAGTTAATCATCTTGTTTTTTGGCAGGGTTTCATTCAGTTCATAAAATCTCTGAAACACCAAAGCACTTTGTCTGGCATTAAGGTTGTTCAATAATGATTTATTTTTCTTGTAATCCTCTACAGTCAGTTTTTGTTTGTTTAGAAGACTTTGCAGACTGCTGGCTTTTTTCTCTGCTTCTACAATATATTCAGCGGTCTTCAGGTCTGGGAATGCCTCGGTAAGTCTATTGATAGAAGATAAGGAAAGATCTGAGACATAGTTCTTGGCAAAGTTTTTCAGGTCATCTTCGTTATGCTCTATACTGTCAACGACAAGCATAGCAGGGATAGAGTAGTGCAATGAGGCATACAGTTTCAGTTTGTCAAAAACAAGCTGATAGTTCTTGTCTGTCTTTGAGGTGTTTCTAAGATAGAAAAGCATATCGCTTATAGTTCCTTCGTTGACATATTTGTCATATTGAGCAGATTCTCTCTTGTTTTTTGCCATTACGATATATTCTCCGTCAGGAAACTCTTTTATATATCTGTCATAGGCTTCCACGGTATTTTCCTGCAGGACTTGTTTGAAGACTGTCTTATCCAATTGTTCCAAAGCCTGCTTACGATAGGTATCATTATTGGTTGTGTTGATAAATTCTCTAAGTTTGTTTATATCATTGCTTTTCAATATGCTTTGTATCAGATGTTCATTCAACCACGAACGGGCTTGGTCCACTTGTATGGCATTGGGATAGTTTCGTATAAAGTTTTCGTATGCTTCTATGCTTGCCGTTTGTTCTGTCTGCTCAAAGGCAAGACGGTCCCTTATTCTTGTAGCCTCTTGTTGCAATTGAGGATAATCATCGGATATTGCAATATATCTGCTAAGTGCATCAACGTCCTTCTTCTGATATATAACTCCAAGGGTTTCCTCTGCAAATGAAGACAGGTTTATAGTCTTGTCTTTTTTGTCTTGTTCTTTATACAGCTGAGCATAAAACAATGCAGAGACAAAATCATTATTTGGGTTTTTGATGTCCTTGTAATAAAGATACAAATCATAGAAACGATTGAGATTTGAAGTGTCATTGTTGTAAGTATTCTTTATAAACAACAAGGCAGAGGAATAATCTCCTTTGCTTAGCAGTCTTTCTACATCAGAATCTTGGGAATAAGCACTTGTAGTTCCAAAAAGTATAATTAATAATGTGTATAAAACTCTCTTTTTCATTTTATCTCCATGTCTATGTTTTTAATCCAATTGTTGTTGATTTTTAAATCCACTTTATATTTTCCTGCTTTTAGTGATGTCTTGGCAACCTTATTTGTCTTATAATCCATCTCTTTTATTATATTGTTTGAAGATTTTATGTTTATCTTGTCAAGACTTTCATTTTGAGTATAGACCAGACAGCGTTCTCCATCTGTCCATAGATAAACCTCCTCGCAATCTTTTGTCTCTATTGCCTTTAGGATATGTATCCTATATCTTTCTGTCGTACCACTGCCTATGAATGTTTCTATGGAGGCATTGTCACAAAGGTTGTAGAAACTGTCTTTTTCTCTGTCTTCCATAAGAACAAGGATATTCTTCGGCAAGACAGAAAGGTTGTTTATGTTTATCTCCACATCGGAAGGATTCCCAATGTAAATACCTACATCTATTGAAGCAGGATAGGAAGGGAACACATTCACAGAATACTCGTTTTCATCGTCCTTGAGATATATCTCAGGCATATTCTCGTTGTTGCCAAACAGTTTGTGACAGTCATAATTGTCAAATCCAAACGTCGCATTGCTGTCCATTCCCAAAAGAGCATATTGGTAAGTCTTGTTCTTGGAGACAGACAGACTAAGATAGTTATGGTTTGACACAGCCTGCTCTCCTGTCAATGGTATGTATTGCTGTGAGCGTTTGAAAAGAATGTTTGACGGATTGGCCAAGGCTTCCACAAAGAAAGACTCCAAAGAAGGAATGGTTATTTCTTCTTTCGGATCCACTATCAAAGGATTATACACCCTGTTCTCCCTGTCAAACAACATTATCACATTGCCTTGTATCTTGCCTTCCAGTTCATCAAAGAGTTTCTTGCTGCTCAATGGTGCTGTATAAGGATTACCTATCATATTCCATCTGTCGTCAGGAGTGGATTTTAAACCGACAGAGACACTGCTTGCACATAACAATCCTTCATATTTCACATTCAGAGGCTCGTGGGTATATACCGCATAGCCTTTGCCTGGAGTAAGGGAGAACTTGGGGTCTGTGATATAGTCGCTCCAATAGTCGTCCAACTTGCTTTTTATTCCTGTATTGTACTGCATGAACCACGAATCATTTTTGTCATTCTTCATGGAGAACATTGCTGCATGGGCTTGATTGACGGGAGAAGAGATATAGTTCCAACGCTCAGGCAAAAGATATTGATAGACCGTGAAGAACGATTTTTGGTTGTAGAAGATATCTGAAGCAACATAGAAAACCTTGTTGTTCTTTATGGTAACATTGGCGCTGTCTTCCAAGATAAGCATGGCACAGGCAACATCTTCATCTATTTCTGCCTTGACATTCTTGGCTATGACCACAAAATCTTCCATGGTAGGAGAGTTCCCGTCCTTCCAGTTGTTGTCATCAGACCAAAGCCCTGAAGAAACCATGGTCTTTACTCTTGGCAAACCAAAATAAGTGTTGCTCAGATAAAACTCTTCATTGGAATACACCTCTATCTCTATTTCGTCGGCACCTTTGGGACTTTTCAATGGCACACAATAGGAAGCCGACTTCAATGTATCGCTCATGGAAAAAAGTTCCTTGTCGTCCCCATACCAAGTGTAACTGATGTATATTCTTGGATAATTGTTCTGTTGGTTTACCGAGAAACTGTATTGGTAGTCTGTGTTGGAAAAGACAGGTATGCTGTAAACAAAACTTTTCCCCGGCTTGTCATATACAGGGATAAAGTTCTTGTTGTAATCCTTATGCTTGGAACATGAGCCTTCCAAAGGAATACGTATGACACCCTCTCTTAACTTGGCAGTCCTTATTTCCAAAAATGCTTTATGCCTGCCTTCTGTCTTGGGACTGTAGTTCACAAAGATATATCTGCCCTCAAACATATTGTCTCTCATAGAAGACTTTGATACCGAAAACTCATTCTTGTCTTCTCCACCTATGGCAAAACAAATGCTGTCCCTTATGTTTCTGCTCTCTACTTTCAGCCTCTGAACAGCAGGATATATGTATGGTAAGGCAATGTTGCCGAATATTATTTTTTCAGCATTGTGGTCTTCCCCCATTTCATTGATGAATACTCTTACCTCAGCCTGCATTCCAAAAAACTTGTCATGTTCAGACTCTATCTTTATATTCCTGAAAACCACAGAAGAGACATTGCCACCCTTACCGCTATGGCTGATTTGCCATGATACCTGCAAAAAGGCCCTGTTATCACACTCCCTCGGTAAAGCTATCTTGGAATAGTTCTGTCGGCTCTTTTTGTTATGTGCATAAAAGACAACGGCCCTGTCGTTTTCGTCCTTTACATCTTGCCATTCATCATTCAGAGACAACCTGTATTGCAGACGAGAGCTATACGCTGTCTTTGACTTTGAAACCACAGAGTTCTGCCACGACAGACGTATATTCTCCTGCTCTCTTGTACATAGATTTACCGTTATCCTGCCACCAATACCATTGTTCTCCTGCTCAAAATATATTGCAGAGGTGTTCTCAGAATAGTTCCTTGAATCAAAATAGTTTATGGATAAAGGATTGTTTTCTAAATTATGCACCACGCCTTGAGCAAACAAACTTGAAATGCCCAAAACAAACAAAAGCAATATATATAGTTTTTTATTTAATAACTCCATTCCGATTTTATTTTATAGTTCCTGATGTTGTATATGGTAGTTGTTTCGTTCTGCCAGCCTGCATAGTTATCCAGATGTTTAAAATGATAGTGGTTTATCATTTCCTGCATATCCCTGATATTCGGGTCAGAAGATATGTTTATGTTTTTCTCTTGCAAGGCCTTCATAAAATACATCATGACATCATATCCCAAGGATGCGTATATCTTGTCAGGCTCTGTCTTGAAATGTTTGCGGTATTCTTTTACAAAGGACACAAAATTAGGATTGGTATAGTCGTTCAGGTACGTTAATGTAAAATGGTAGTCAAGTTTCACCATCTGAGAATAGTCTATATTGGTGTAATCCAACCACTCAAAAGGAGCAAACAAGGTTATTTTGTAGGATGCGAAACTACAAAGTTTCTTTATAAGATTACTTGCAAAGACTTTGTCTTCATTGTTGTCCTGTCTGTTTATGATATTTATTACCACATTGTTGGCATTCGGTTTTAAACAGGTCTTTAATTTGGAAGCGTTTTTCTTATAATTTAACATAGTATAAGAGAATCCATATTCCGACAAATGAAGTTTGTACCAGTTTATGAGAGGAATATTGTTTTTGTTGTCCTCATATAATACAACGACATTAGCCTTAGGATGTTTTTCTTGTATATATTTCAAAGTAGTTTGAGCTATGGAAATATTGTCAGGTTGTATTTTAAAGACATATTCATTTTGTAATATATTTTCATTGGAACTCATCGGATTGATTAGCGGTATCTTGTTTTCTTGGGCAAATCTGGATATCATGTCAAAGGAATTCTTGAACACCAAAGAAACTATCAGATCCATATCTTTCATGTTCTCGTATCCTAAAGCCTCAGCAGTTTTCTTTACATCATTTTCTCCTACATCAAAAACGAACAGACTTACCTTGAAGCCGTCTTTTTCCAACTTGTCCAAAGCTATTCTTATGCCTTCATAAAAAGATATGTAAGAAAAACACCTGTAATTGATGTTTCTCTTTTCAGATATGTTGTATTGATTAAAGGAAAGTTCATCTATGTTGTCATAAAACAGAGGCATTAGCAGAGCAACTTTTAAGTTCCTATTGCTTTGACCAGCGACATTGACTGCATTCGCCATACAGACAACCAACAACAATATAGTAACAATCCTTTTCATAACTATTATTTCCTAAATCTTCTTATTCCCATTCTATGGTTGCAGGTGGTTTGCTGCTGATATCGTAACAAACTCTATTGACACCCTTGACTCTGTTGATTATCTCATTGGAAACTTTTGCCAGAAAGTCATAAGGCAAATGAGACCAGTCTGCCGTCATACCATCAACGCTTTCCACTGCTCTAAGTGCAACAACTCTTTCATATGTTCTCTCGTCTCCCATGACTCCAACACTTTGAATAGGCAGAAGTATGGCTCCTGCTTGCCAAACCTTGTCATAAAGATTGCTGCTCTTGAGACCTTCAATGAATATATTATCAACTTCCTGTAATATTTTCACCTTTTCTTCGGTAACATCTCCAAGTATTCTTATAGCTAAACCAGGACCAGGGAAAGGATGTCTTCCCAGCAGTTCTTTTTTTAGCCCCAATTCTTTGCCGACTCTTCTTACTTCATCTTTGAAAAGGGAACGCAATGGCTCCACTATTTTCAGTTTCATATAATCAGGAAGTCCTCCGACATTGTGATGAGACTTTATTGTCTGTGACGGACCTTTTACACTGCTGCTTTCTATAACATCCGGATATATTGTTCCTTGGGCCAACCACTTGACATCTTTTATTGCATTGGCCTGTGCATCAAAGACGTTTATAAATTTAGCGCCTATGGCCTTACGTTTCTTTTCAGGTTCTGTAACGCCGTTCAATACCTCATAGAATTCTTTGCTTGCATCCACTCCTTTGACATTCAAGCCCATATCCTTATAAGACTCCAAGACACTTTCATATTCATTCTTTCTCAGTAGGCCGTTGTTCACAAATATACAATGCAGATTCTTGCCTATGGCTTTGTTAAGTAACATGGCTGCAACCGAAGAATCAACACCACCGCTTAGACCCAAGACAACCTTGTCCTCTCCAAGTTTTTCCTTCAAATCCTTTACGGTGCTTTCTACAAAGTTTTTCGGAGTCCAGGAACAATCGCATTTGCATATCTTCTCTACAAAGTTTCTGAGCAAGATGAAACCATCCTCGGAATGATATACTTCAGGGTGAAACTGAATGGCATATGTTTCTTCGCCTTCTATTTTGTAACCTGCATTATCCACATTCTGTGTGGAGCATATAGGCTTGTAGTTTTCAGGCATTGCCAGAATAGTATCTCCATGAGACATCCATACCTGTGAATTTACCCTTACTCCTTGCATAAGGACACAAGAACTGTCAACACTTTTCAATGTTGCTCTGCCATATTCTCTTATTTTGCTTTTTGTTACACTGCCACCATTGCAATGTACCATATACTGCGCTCCATAGCATATTCCCAATACAGGCAATTTGCCTTTGAATGCTGATAAATCTGTCTTGGGAGCATCTTTGTCAGTAACAGAATAAGGGCTACCAGAAAGTATTACTCCTTTTATGTCTTCATTTATTTGAGGAATTTTGTTGTAAGGATGTATTTCGCAATATACGTTGGCTTCTCTCACCTTACGTGCAATAAGTTGTGTGTATTGACTGCCGTGGTCTAAAATAAGTATGGTTTGCATTGTATTTCAAATTTTTAACTCAAAACTAAAATTCTTGATATCACGGGCAAAGTTACGATATTTTTTTTATATACTGAAGATAAACTTACAAAGATTTTGCCTTGCAACAGAAAATATCAATATTTTTCTTATCTTTGCAAAAAAAACAGAATATGCATCATATAGAAGAACTGCAAACGTTTTTGCTTGAACATCACTATTCTCAAATCTTTGTCCTTACCGATGAGAACACAGGTAAGTATTGTCTGCCTTTGCTTTTGGAGAAAGCGGAGGCAATAGCAGACCAGCAAGCCGTTCTTTTGGAGGTATCACCTTCGGGAGAAGCCAATAAAAACTTTTCCACAATCACACATCTCTGCACATCTCTTCTGAAAAGCAATGCAGACAGAGATTCCCTTATCATTTCTCTCGGTGGTGGAGTTATCACAGACATAGGTTCCTTTGTGGCTTCTATCTACAAAAGAGGCATACAGAACTTCAACATTCCTACTTCTCTGTTGGCTATGACAGACGCTTCCATAGGTTATAAGACAGGCATCAATCTCTGCGATACAAAAAACGCCATAGGTACATTCAACACTAGGACACTTACCTTCATAGACACTTCTTTTCTTTCCACGTTGCCAAGGGAAGAATTCTTTAACGGACTTGCCGAGATGTTGAAAACCTTCCTGTGTCTGGATAAGGAGAGTCTCTCAGTACTGCTATCCAAGAATGATTTCCAGAAGATGGAGTCTTCCCTTATACACCGTTGTATAGCTTTGAAAGAAAGTATTGTGGCTCAAGACCTTTATGACAACGACAGACGCAGGATTCTGAATTTTGGACATACTCTTGCACATGCTTTTGAAAGTCTCTCTTTGTCGCAGAAACGTTTTCTGCCTCACGGACAGGCTGTGGCCATAGGTATGTTCTATGCTATCCATCTTTCCGTAAATATCTTCAACCTTGAAGCAGAAAAGTTTTCCCTTGTACTTTCTTTTCTTAGAGAACATTACCATATTCCTTCCATAGATGGACAGACTTTGCATCTTCTTATGCCATTTCTCCTTAATGACAAGAAATCACAAGACCGACGGCTCTCTTTTGTCCTTCTGCAGGATATACAACAGCCTGCCCTATGCCAAGACATAACCTTTTCTCATTTGCAGGCCCTAGTCAATATTATATAACAGATAAGCGAAACAAAGCGGTCTTCTGTGTTTTTTGGAAAAGGCTCTGTCTGTTCCCCTTATTTATTATGGGAATAGATGTTCAGTACAAAGTATTCGCTGTGAGTAGCTATTCTGAATTTTCCTCCCCAGATACCTAAACCGGAAGATATATAATAAAGTGTCTCTTGTTTCTTCAATGGTCCGTAGGCTTGCTCATATATAGCTTTTGTAACAAGATTGACAGGAAAAACTTGTCCATAGTGCGTATGACCGGAAAATTGAAAGTTAAGGCTCCCTTTTTGAGCCTGCTCCAAGTTGTATGGCTGATGGTCCAAAAGAATGGAGAACTTTGAAGTGTCAATGTTTTTTATAAGGTCTTTCAGATTTCTGCGTTGAGGATTGCTTCTGTCGTCTCTGCCAATGATTACAATATCTTTGTATTCCACTATGCTGTCCTGCAGAAGAGTGATATTGGCCTTATGAAAGAAATCCAGAACTTTTTCCTTGTCTGATATATATTCATGATTGCCAAGACAAGTAAAGACTCTGGCATTCAGTCGGTGAAACTCTTCATACATCTTCTGCTGAAAAAGAGGATAAGTGCTTATATCC
Source organism: uncultured Bacteroidaceae bacterium (assembly GCA_964639765.1). Taxonomy (GTDB): domain Bacteria; phylum Bacteroidota; class Bacteroidia; order Bacteroidales; family P3; genus Scybalousia_A. The sequence continues at coordinate 8,320 of CAZXEN010000021.1, read as the reverse complement.
ACTATATCTCCTGCAATAAGTATCATATCTGCCTTTTCCTTGTTCAACATATCCACCCATTTTGCAAGGGTCTTTCTCTGATTGTGAAAACCAAGATGCATATCACTAATCATGACTATCTTTCTTGGACTGTCAAGATGTTTGTATGTAGTGATAGTAAGTTCTTTTCTTTGTTTATGATAATAGTTGATGTTGCCATAAAGAAAAACAGCAAAGACCACTCCTGTAATGATTAACGTGCCTTTGAGGGAAGAATACAAAAACTCCTTAGGCAAGACATGCACAAGGCGTAGAACATCTGCAAGAACAAAGAGCATAAGAAGATACAGCAGGATAAACAGCCACGAAGTGGATACCTCATAAGTGATTGTGGAAAGTACTATAGGCTTGTTGTCAAAACCGATGATAAAACTGACTATCATCATCACCAACACAAGCACCCCAATGGCTGTTATTATACTTTTGACCATGGAAGAGCAAGGCAGAATGTTCCATATCCTGTAGAAGACATATACCAGCAAAACAACGGGAACAAGAAGAAAAACATATTTCATAGCAAGGTTTTTTATTCATTTTTTATATTTACACCATATATTTTTTTCAGTTGACTGAGAATGCTTTCTTTTTTGTCTTTGTTTATAAACACCTGTATGCTGTTGGCAGAAAGAAACGAATATTGCTCCTTGTCAAGTCTGTTGTCTTTCAGTAGTTTGTTTATCTGATTCATTACCGAGAAATCAAAGTCAAACATTATCCTCTCCATAACCTTACGTTCTATCACCTGTGACTCGTCCAATGCATTAAGACTCGCCTGCCGATAAGCCTTGGCAAGATTGGAAGCACCAAGTTTTATGCCACCAAAGTATCGCACAACCACTATAAGTACATTGGTCAGATTCCTTGACTCTATCGCCCCAAGTATCCTTTCCCCTGCCGTATGGGAAGGCTCCCTGTCATCAAAAGCACGGCTTAGCACCTCTTTTCCCATACCTATCCTGTATGCATAGCAATGATGCCGAGCATCATAATACTCTTTTTTTAGATTATCAATCTTTTCTTTTACCTCTTCCACCTTCTCCACAGGATACGCAAAGGCAAGAAAACTGCTCTTGTTCTCCTTGTATTCACCCTTGCAGGCTTGACCTATGGTAAAAAAAGTATCCACCCTTTGCTTTTATTTAAAAATGAAAAAACAAACAAAAAAAATATAATCCCCCCAAAAAAGATTATTTTCTATTATTTGTCTGCAAAGTTACAATAAAAAAATAAAAAGGTCGTTATCATTCATAAAAGAAATCAATTTTGGTTTCATTTTATATTAATTAATAAACAAATAAAAAATATAAAGAAATGACAAAAGTATTGGTAGCAACAGAAAAACCTTTTGCAAAGGCAGCTGTTGATGGCATCAGAGAAATAGTGGAAAAGGCAGGTTTTGAACTTGCTTTGTTGGAAAAATACACAGACGTGAACGAATTCTATAAGGCAGTGGAAGATGCAGATGCTCTTATAGTACGTTCTGACAAAGTAACAAAGGAAGTCATTGACCACGCAAAAAATCTTAAAATTGTGGTTAGAGCAGGTGCTGGTTTTGATAACCTTGACCTTGAGGCTTGCACAAACAGAGGTATTGTTGCAATGAACACTCCAGGACAAAACTCAAATGCAGTTGCTGAGCTTGCATTAGGTCTTATGATTTACATGGCAAGAACAAACTTTACTCCTGTTGCAGGAACAGAGTTAAAGGGAAAACGTTTAGGTATCCACGCTTACGGTAATGTTGGAAGACTTGTTGCTATGAAAGCTAAAGCAATGGGTATGGAGATAATGGCTCTTGACCCATTCATCCCTGCAGAAAAGATAGAAGCAGACGGAGTAAAAGTTGCTAAGGATGTTAATGACCTTTACTCTTCTTGTGATTATGTTTCTTTGCACATTCCAGCAAATGACCAGACAAAGAACTCTATTAATTACGAATTATTAAGCAAGATGCCAAAGGGTGCTTGTTTGGTAAATACAGCAAGAAAAGAAGTTATCAACGAAGCTGATATGGCTAAACTTTTGGCTGAAAGAGAAGACTTCAAATATGTTACTGACATAGCAGCAACAAATGACGAAGAACTGAAAGCTTTTGCTCCTCGTTATTTCTCAACACCTAAGAAAATGGGGGCTCAAACAAAAGAAGCAAATATCAATGCTGGACTTGCAGCAGCAAGACAAATAGTTGATTTTATTGCTAATGGAGTAACAAAATTCCAAGTAAATAAATAATAGTCAGATAGACTGAGTTTCAAACAAGCGGATTATCGTAGAATTTCTGCAATAATCCGTTTCTTTTTTTATAAAATAGGATAGATATAGAATAATTTGATAAACAATTTATTACAAGCTGTAAAAAAAGAGTTGGTTTTAAATTTTAAAAACCAACTCTTTTTAGTATAAACATCAACTCTTTTGACCCTAAACATCAACTCTTTTTTGAGCAAAACAAAGTGTTGATAAAAAAGCATCTTTTCACTGTACTCAGAAACGATTATTTTATACTTAGATACTTGTCTGTCTGCAAATGGATTTGTGGCTTCTCTCTTTGAAAACAAAGTTCTAAAAAAAAGAGTTTTCACCTCTAAATATCAAAAGGTTGCTTTCTTTAAACGGTGGCGAAAAAATTCTGTTTTCTTTTTGAAATTACATAATTCTACACCAATACTAATTATTGAGTATTTTTATTTTCGGTCTTTGTGGGTAAGAAGATTTATGTTACTTTTGCAATCTCAAAAATAAATAGATACTGTGAATGTTTTGGTAAGAAATATTATTGTCTTGATGACTTGCCTTTACGCTATTGCTTCTTTGGCTCAGGATACTATGAAGACCGTTACCATTGATGAAGTTGTGGTGTCGGGCAATATAAAGTCATCAACCATCGGCGACAGCTTGCCTTCTCTGACCAATTCTTTCAATCAGCAGTATCTTAACAATCACAATGTTACAGATTTTAAAGACTTTTCTTCCGTAGCCCCCACCCTATATATTCCCGACTATGGTTCCAATATAACATCCTCTATATACATAAGAGGAATAGGCTCAAGGATAGACAATTCTTCGGTTGGTATATGTTTGGACGGCGTTATGCTATTGAATAAAAACTGCTTTGATTTTCAGTATTTTGACTTTTCAAAGGTGGATATTCTTAAAGGCTCTTCAAGTCTGCTTTTCGGCATGAATACTATGGCAGGGCTGATAAACATAACTACTCTTTCACCTTTTGATTATCAAGGGTTGAAGGTAAGCATTGGTTGTGCTTCTGCAAACACTCTTGACTTGAAGTTATCTTATTATACTTTACTATCGGAAAACAAAGCATTTATGTTCGGTGTTGACGCTCAAAGAACTGACGGTTACTTTGAAAACGAATACAACAAAGAAAACGTTGATTGGTCCAAAAGTCTGAATGCCAGAATGATTTATGAATACAGAGGAAAGAATAACCTATCCGTAAAAAACTCCACATACATCTCACTAATTCATCAAGGCGGTTATGCTTACAGACAGATAGACACAAATACCTTCAAGGTGGAGGAGGTTAATTATAACGACAAGTCAGGTTACGACAGAGTAAATATCATCAACAATACTTCCATATTGAAAAGAAAAAAGAACGTATTTAGTTTTCAGTCCCTGACCTCTGTTCAGCTAAACTTTGACAAGATGATATTAGATAATGACTTTACTCAGGACAGTTATTTCACTCTACAACAAAAAGAAAAAGACTACGCCTTCTCTCAGGAGTTTGTTTTCAAGAATGACGATAAAATATCCGACTTTGACTGGACTTTGGGAGCCTTTTTCTTCTACAAATACCTCGATATGGATGCTCCTGTAATGTTCAAAAAAGACGGCATACAAAGGCTGATACTTGATAATATAAATTCGGGACTTCATAGTTGTTTTCCATTGACAGAAGAGATGCTATTTAAGGACGATACTATGCTTGTAAAAGATAAGTTTAAATATCCAAGAATAGGAATGGCTCTATATTCACAACTCTCTTACGATATTTCCGACAGATTACAACTTATAGGTGGATTAAGATACGATTTGGAGAGAGTGTCTTTTGATTATGACTGCTATACAGACGTTTTTTACAGATTTACAGGAACAATGGCTGACTATTCTTTTCTTCAGACGACTCTTTCAGGCAAGAATCATAAATACAACTATGCTTTTTTGCCTAAACTGTCTATGCTATATAAGATAAATGGAGGTAATGTTTTTGTATCTGTTTCCCGTGGATATATGACAGGAGGATATAATACTCAAATGTTTGCCGACCTTATTCAAAATCAAATGATGCAGAATATGTTAAAAGATATGGGGTTAGCAGCAGTTGAGGGTACAGTAATGGCAGATATTTATGCTAACTACAATAGAAATGCTATAATAAACTATCAGCCTGAATATATGTGGAATTATGAAATAGGGACACATCTACATTTTTTTGATAAAAAACTTTCAGCAGATATTTCTCTATACTATATGGATATAAGCAATCAACAGCTTACAATTTTTTTAACTCCTTACACTAATGGGAGAATGATGGATAATGCTTCTTCGTCATCAAGTCTTGGAGGCGAAGTTTCGCTTACTTCCAAGATAAAAAAGCTGACATTGCTATTAGGTTATGGATATACCAAGGCAACTTTCAATGAATATAAAGACAATAAGGAAGACTACTCTGGCAAATACCTGCCTTACTACCCATTGAACACTGTTTTCTTCTGTGCAGACTACTACTGGCTTATGGATTCTAAGTACCTTGATATGATAGACCTGTGCCTAACTTATCAGGGTTTGGGAAAGATATACTTCAATCAGCAGAACACACTTTACCAAAAGTATTATAATCTCCTTTCCTTGGACCTCACCTTTAAAAGAAACCGTTATTCATTATCATTTTGGGCAAGAAACCTTCTGAATACAAAATACAATACATTTTATTTTCTTTCCACAGGGCATAATTTTGTCCAACAAGGGAAACCTCTTAGATTAGGAATAACTTTAAAATATAGTATGTAAAAAACCTTAATCATATGAAAAAGAAAAGAAATTTATTATTGATAATGATTTGCTGGATGTCGTTAGGATTAGTCTTTGTTGCCTGTGATGATGACGATGATGATGACAAACATGACACCGTAACAGGAGCAACCTATCCAGAATACATCGGAAAGGTGAGTGTGGATAACGGCTATGAACAGGATGAAGTTGTAAGCGTGTTTAAATCCTTAGGCAATAGTAGGTATGATATTTCAATATTAAAAGTAAGGTTTTCTGAAAATATGCCTGTGTATGTAGATATTGATTTAAAGGATCTGCCTGCTACAATAGAAGGAAGAGATACTCTGATTCATATGGATACTCTTGTTCCATACGCTATGAATGGTTACATGGGACACTACACTTTCTACAACTTCAATTGCAAAGTAAATCAAGACTCCCTTATATTCACAACCGATAGTTCAGGCTTTAATATAGAGTATAATGCAAAAAGAATAGCAAAAAGATGAAAACTCTCTTTAGCATACTATTTGTTTTATCTGCCTTTTGCTTCGCAGAAGCACAAACTTTTGTAGGAACCATGATAGTAGGAACTTATAAAAGAGAGAAGGTAGAGGTAAGACTCACAGCAAAAAACAATACTGCAACATTGGCTCTTTATGATGTTAAGTTCTCAAGGTTTATGCCCGTAAAGGTGGATGTAAGCATTGCTAACTTGAAACTCAGTAAGCAAAACAATAAAACAGCTATAAGTGGAAACAATATTACTCCTACTGTGAAAGGGAAAGGATATGACAAATATAAGGTAACTGATTTCTCAGGGACTGTTACCAAAGAGGGTTTAGTTTTTTCTACTTTTATGGGAGATAAGAAAGTAAATTATAAAGGAAAATTAAAATAATACTATTTTAATACAATTAACATTATTAATTAACACATAAAAAAAAACAAAAAACAGATGAAAAACTTAAAAAAAGTTCTTTTGGCTGCATTGGCTATCTGCTCATTTGCATTTGTAGCCTGCGATGATGACGACGATGACAACAAAGTTACTAACAAAACTGCGGTATCTGCTTTTGCAGGAGACGTTTATGTAAATGAAAGCCTTGTTGCATCTAATGTAGATGTAACATTGACAAGTAAAACAAAGAAAGAGACTTGTGATGTTATGATGTATGGAGTTAAATTCTCTCCAAATATGCCTATGACTATGGATATGGGAATAGATGGTCTGTCATACGTAGTTTCAAATGGTGATACTATTGCCACAGGCTCAGCCTTACATCCTACAGTTGGAGGTCAAGCATACGATGATTATACATTCAACAATGTAAAATGTATCTACAACGCACAGACACTTACAATATCAATGGAAGTGGAATCTAATCACGGTACAATGACTATGTCTTTTTCCGGAAGCAGAAAGTAGTAATTTAATGACTAAAGTGAATAAGGCAAGCAGATGAAGAAAGCTTAATAGCAAACGCCTTATTCACTTTTTTTGTTTTATTGAATAAATGGCGGATTATGCAAAAAGATAAAAAATATTGGGTAAAGTCAATACTTAGTTTCTTCTTGATACTTTGCACTATGCCCCTGGGACACGCCCTTATGATTCTGATGGAAAAACTTCTAATGGGTAATCTCTACAGTGCCGCTTTTTTAATGGGATTGGTTGGTCTTTTACTAACAATATGGGGAGTGTTTGTCAAGACAGATAACAAACAAACGCTTATGGGCTTGTTTGGTGGTTTGTTTATTTGGACAGGCTGGATAGAATTTGGATTACACTACTACGCAAGACGTTTTCAGACTATGGCTATGTACTCTAACGGCGAACTTGTTCCCTTGCAGGTAGCAGAAAATGCAAAGACATTAGGAGAAACAATGGTCTTTTCTAAACCAGAGTATGTTATCATGCCCGCAACTTTTGGCTTCTGGATTCTATTTATGCTTATCTATATCTTTTCTATAAGAAGTGGATGTGATTTCTTGATTTGGTGTCAAAGAGTTCTCTTCCGTGGAAAAAGAAAAACAATAGTAACAAACCCAATAACAAGACATACTTCTATTGTTACCTGCATGGAACTAAACCTTATGATGTGGTCTTGCTATCTATTGCTGATGTTTCTGTATGATCCCGAGTTTGTAGGAGACAGAAATCCCATAATAATATTTGTCGCCATTGCCTGCTTAGTCGGAAGTTTCTTTATCTTTAGAAAGCAACTAAGACTTAAACAATGGGGAGCAAACATAAGAATGGCTATAGCAACAGTTATAGTTTTTTGGACAAGTGTAGAAGTCTTTATTCGCAGAGGTATTGTCAAAGAACTTTGGATAGAACCTCAAAAACATGTTTCCTTGCTATTGACAATATTGTTTGCCTTTGTTCTTATCCTTGCAATTGTTGTGGTTAATGGCATTATAATAAAGAAAGACAAACAAAAACACCCAGAAGTGTATGCTGAGTAAAAAACACTCTTCTCTGTAAAGAAGAGTGCTTTTGTTAGTCTATCCTTTTTCTTATATTACTCCGATAATATCTTTGATGTTGTCTATTTTGTGGCGGTTAAGATAATCGGACATTCCTTCTATGATTTCAATGGTTACCTTTGGATTAAGGAAGTTAGCTGTTCCTACTTCAATAGCACTTGCTCCGACGAGCAAGAACTCAATTGCATCTGCAGCACTTTGAATCCCTCCCATACCTATAATGGGGATATCAACGCTATGTGCAACTTGCCAAACACATCTCAAAGCTATGGGTTTTATAGCTGGGCCTGACAATTCTCCTGTCATAGTTGAGACAATAGGATTTCTTTTTTCGCTATCCACAGCCATGGCTAAGACTGTATTTATTAAAGAAAGAGAATCTGCACCTGCTTTTTCTATTGCTTGTGCTATAGCCTTTATATCTGTAACATTTGGAGTAAGTTTAACCATCAGATGTTTTTTATAGACTTTTCTAACCTCTTGAACAACTTCTCTTGCCATATCCTTATCTACACCAAAACCCATCCCTCCTTTCTTTACATTAGGACAAGATATGTTTAATTCTATGGCTGGGATTTCATCCAAATCGTTTATCATTCCAGCAACCTTACAATATTCTTCTATACTTGAACCTGATACATTTACTATAGTATTCTCGTTTCTACCTTTGATGTTAGGATATGTCTTTTTACAAAAATATTCTACTCCCTTGTTCTGCAAGCCCACAGCATTTATCATACCGTATGGAGTCTCTGCCAAACGAGGGTAA
>CAZXEN010000020.1:0-39161 GCA_964639765.1 uncultured Bacteroidaceae bacterium | reverse complement strand
ACTTGTTTTGACTCTTTACGATGATGCTTTCGGAGAAGTCTTGGCAAACAATATGGCAAAGAAAATGAAAGCCGACGGAGGCACACAAAAAGATTGGAGATTCTACAAGGAGCCTTCCTATCTTAACATTATGAAGGCTGCTATCAACTATAGTGATGCCATTGTTTTGGCTTCCGAAAACGTAAATCAAGAACTTATAGACTTTGCCAAAGAAAACAATAAAAACATAGTGGAATACGTTGCAGACAACAAAGTGCTTTGCGAGAAAATCAACGCATTTTACGATTCAATAATAGAAATAGAAGAAGACTAATGAAAAAAATAAAGTTTATACTGCTGGTTTCTGTCGTGCTGTCTTTCTTTGCGTCTTGTGTAAACGAAGATGAGCGTTTGGGATTGGCTCTTGTACAGAACGACAGCTCTATCAACATTCTTAGAGACAATTCCACGGGAGTAGTTATCAACGCCAAGATGTTTCAAGCAGACTCTGTTGTAACAAGCAATTTAAGATATAATGCCTTAGGTTTCTATAGAGACAACAACTTTGGCTCTATCTCTGCCTCCATTTTTTCTCAGTTATCTCTATCTTCTTCCGGTCAGAATTTCTCCTCATTGGGTACAGCAGACTCTGTGGTTTTGTCGCTGTTGTATTCAGGTGCTTTCGTAAAAGACAAGACAATACGTACAATGCAGATGCATATAAAGGTGGAGGAATTGGCCGAGGACTTGAGAGACACTATGTATGCCAAGGAAACCTTTGCCGTAAAGGGTGATGCTTTGTTTGACGCCACCATAACCATAGACATGGACAACGACAACATAAAGCAAGGTGATGATACCACAACCTATCTTCCTCATCTCCGCTTAAAACTTAGCGATGAGTTCAGAGACCGCTTAGCCAACAAACTTTACAACGACAATACTGAATTCCAATCGGACTTCAAAGGCTTTAAAATAAGTGCCACTACTACAGATGCAAACGGAATGATAATATACTTTGACATGACTTCCAACCTTTCTTGTCTTACTTATTACTACCATACCCAAAGTGGAGCAAATTACAACTACAAAATGCCTGTACCTTCCAACGGTAAGAGATTTATGCATGTAGATTACGACTATTCAGGCACAAGTCTTAGCGGACTTACCTCCACTCCAACTGCTATAGGTAACGATGACTACATGTATCTCTCTTGTTTAGGCATGAGCGAGGTACAGTTGGATATACAAAACTTTGATGCTTGGTATAACAAGGATTCTATCAAAGGTTCTATCATCAACAAAGCAGAACTTATCCTGCCTGTTGCAGATATTTCTGGAGATAAATTTACCTTTCCGACATCTCTGCAATGTTACAGACTGGATGAAAACAATGTCATTCGTCTTCTTCCAGATGAGAACATAGCGACTTCCCTTAATTCCATACCTTACTACGATTCCACCATAAATGCCTACAGAATACAGATCACTTCTTACCTACAGAACTATCTGAGAGGCAACTATGGGGAGAACTCCACCATATATATTATCCCGTCTATGAGAGACAGGAACAATGCCGACAATGGCTACAACAGAAGAAACACTGCCAACAGAGTTGTCTTGAATAGTATGAACTATTCTGACCCTACCAAGAGACCAAAACTGAATATCACTTATTCAAGGATAAAGGATAACTAATATATTTTTGATATGAAAAAACTTTTTGTCTATATATTGCTCCTTTGTTTTGTTTTCGTATGCAAGGCAGAGGATACCGTTGCTTTTACAGAGTATTGGGCCAATGGGAAGAAAGCAACAGAAGGATACAAAACAAAAAAAGAAGGCTTGAAAACAGGTTTATGGACCTACTATTACAACAATGGCACCAGCATAGAACGACAAGGCGAATATAACTCCAAAGGCTGGAAGGTAGGCACTTGGCAATGGTTCTACAAAGACGGCAAGTTGAAAAAACAAGAGACTTTCACTGGCGATGGAGAAAACAAAGCCTTCTATGATAACGGGCAATTATATTACTCTTGCAAGGTTATCGACGGCAGAAAAGAAGGTGAATACAAAGAATACCACAAAAGCGGACATCTAAAACTTCAAGCCACCTACAAAGATGATGAGTTTGAAGGTCTTGCCACTTGGTGGTACGACAACGGAAACAAAGATATGACAGGCACCATCTCCCATGGAAAGAAGAATGGCAAGTGGCAATACTTCTATATGGACAACGGCAAAAAAGAAAGCGAAGGTTCCTACATGGAAGACAAAGAAAACGGCACTTGGATATACTATTATGAGACAGGAGAGAAATGGCGCAGCGGAGATTACAGGGACGGCAAACGGGAAGGCTTGTGGCAGACTTTCTATGAGAACGGAAACATTCTGCACAAAGGCTCCTATATCAATGGCAAGGAAGAGGGCGTGTGGGAGAGCTTCTTTTCCGACGGCAGCCTGCAAATGCGCGGCGTTTTTTCCAAAGGACAGATGAACGGCAAATGGGAAATGTTCAACGCAGACGGTTCAAAAAAGACCGTAGTGTCCTATCTTGACGGCATAAAGCACGGGACCGAAACACTTTATACTGAAAACGGGGAAATATATCAAAAAGCCGACTACAACAATGGAGAACTTAATGGACGCTGGGAAAAATACTACAACAACAAACTTGTAGAACAAGGCTCTTATTCCCAAGGAAACAAGACAGGACTATGGGTTTTCTATGACGAACGGGGAAACAAGGTAAGAGAACAAGCTTTTCTCAACGGAAAAGCTCATGGCAAATGGACAGAATACTCTTTCTCCGGCAAAAAACTTTCTGAAGGAGAATATTCTGAAGGGAAACGTGTAGGCACATGGCGGTTCTTTGACAACAACGGCAAAACTATCAACGAAATAAAATACTAATCAACATGAAAGAATACCTTAAACTCCTTGGCTGGCAAAGTCTGGCTCTAATATTAGTTCTTTCTCTTACAATAAGAGCTTGTCTTGTTGTTCCTTTTTACAAGATATATTTCCCAATGACAATAATTCCTTCGGGGGATTATCTTTTGTTCACTTTTTCTCTTATGTTTTTGATGGCAGGGTTCAATGTTGTCTGCTCCTATTTTGACACCAAGATGTCGGATATTCTTCAAAACTCTGAAACTCTTGACAATATAAAAAAAATAAGGATGTTCTACGTTCTTATTGCTTTAGGTTTGGGAGCGTTGGTTTATCTTTCTATAAAATATCACGCTTGGCAGGTGGGAGCAGTTGGATTGGTCTTTGCAGGACTTTCCTATATTTATGCATACAAATACAAAAGACAGATGCTTATAGGCAATATCAGCATAGCACTTCTGTTTTCTTTGCTTGCTTTTATGCCTTTTCTGTTGGAATTCTTTGCTTTCACCCACTATCAGAGCGAATTCCTTGTACGTATCCCGACTTCTGCATGGCTGATGCTGTTTAAACTGTTTGCATTCACAGCGGGCTTCGTTTTTTTGCTTACTTTCATAAGAGACCTTACAGCAGACGTCGCCAATATAGAGCAGAACAAAAGAGACGGCTTTGATACTTTTGCCGTAAGATACGGAGAAAAAAAGACTAACCTGCTTCTTGTTGTCTGTTCAGTAGTTTTCATGCTTGCCAATGCTTATTTCCTATACAAAGTCTTTGACTACATGGAAACAATCCATATCGTCATACTATCCCTTATCAATATTGTCCCTTTTTTGTACTATATATATAAACTTCTTTCAGCAAAACGCACCGAGGAAGTAGTGATGCTGTACCAATTACTTGGAATGCTGTATATCTCTCTAATTTTCACTGTATTCTATTCTCAAAATATCTTTGTAACAGATGTCTTTTAGGGATTTGTTTTCTTATTCCATAATCTTGAATTCCTCTTCTCCAAGACGCAGACAACTTCTGGAAGATATGGGGTTTGATATCCGCGTTGTAAAAACGACCACAGAAGAGACCTATCCAGACTCTTTAAGCTTGGAACAAATACCTTTGTACCTTGCAGAGAAAAAAGGAAGGGCATTTGTTCAGCAGATACAAGCCAAAGAAATACTTCTCAGCAGTGATACTATGGTTTTTCTTGACAAGAAACCCTTGGGGAAGCCTGCAAATAGCGAAGAAGCCTTCAAAATGCTAAGCCATTTGTCCGGCAAAAGGCATTCTGTTATTTCAGCCTGCAATCTTAGGTCTCAAGACAGAAACCTTTCTTTCTACGAAAGCACAGAAGTTTATTTCAAAAACCTGTCCGCTGAGGAAATAACCCACTACATAGATACCTACAAGCCGTTTGACAAGGCAGGAGCCTACGGAATACAGGAATGGATCGGGATGATTGGAATAGAAAAGATAGAGGGTGATTTCTACAACGTAATGGGCTTGCCTACAGTCTCTCTTTTTGAGAAACTCAAAGAAATAACTACCCAATAGGAATGTATTTCTATCACTGCTGAATTATCCTTTCCCTATGGAAACGAAGTCTTGCAAAAAAAACATTAGGATTTCAGAAAAAAAGTCTTCGTTTTTAGAAAAAAAGTCTTGATGTTTTGGTGTAAAAGACTTGATCTTTTTTCAAAAAAAACAAGTCTTTTTTTATTACTTTTTGGATACTGTTTATTTCCAGTGTTTCTGCTGCAAGATTTGGCTTATGTTATGATTGCATTCGCTGTAATAATAAAAAAACAAAATAATTAGGAGAATAAGTGGGAAAGGTGTAAAGTAGAAAACAGTTATTATGCTTGTTAATATTGCTTATCTTGGCTATGATATTATCTTTCTGAATATTTAATTTTGTGCATTTCATCTCTTATATTTAGCAGTTGTTAAAATTTTTGTAATTTTGCAGGGAAATTTTATTCCTAACGAGGAAATCAAAAACCATATATATGAAGGAAATAATAATTGCGACGCATAACAATCATAAGATAGAGGAAATTCAGCAGGAAGTAAAGGGGAAAGTGAATATCATTTCCTTGAAAGAGTTGGGGCTGAACAAAGATATACCTGAGACAGGCGACACTTTAAAAGAAAATGCAAGACAAAAAGCCCGTTTTGTCTATGAAAAGTTTCACAAGGACTGCTTCGCTGATGATACTGGTCTGGAAGTAGAAGCTCTTGACGGAAGGCCTGGAGTCTATTCAGCACGATATGCAGGCGAAAGATGTTCTTTTGATGACAATATAGACAAATTGCTTGAAGAAATGGACGGCCAAACAAACAGAAAAGCCTGTTTTAAGACTGTTATATGCTTGATAGAGAACGGAGAGGAGAAATTCTTTGAGGGTATATGCAAAGGGAACATAACAACAGAACGCTATGGCAACAAAGGTTTCGGCTATGACCCTGTTTTTATCCCTGAAGGCTTTGGTGAAAGTTTTGCGGAGATGAGCGGAGAAGACAAAAACAAGATTTCCCACAGGGGAATAGCGGTAAGAAAGTTGATAAACTATCTGTTGAAGAAATAAAAGCAATGATAAAAGAAGAAGAGATAAGAGAAGAATATCTGTTTGCTACTGCCAAGTCTATGGCTTCTGCTGCAAGGACAGCACCAAAGGCAAGAGGTACGGATAATCTGCTTATAAGAATATGCGACAAAAAAGATATAGAAAAGATTTCCTTGCAGTTGGAGAAAGATTTTCAGTCTTCTGGACAGGAATTTCTACTTAGGGATTCCAAAAATATTTTAAATGCCTCCTATATGTTGCTCATAGCTACAAAGTTACAGGTTCTAGGATTGAACTGCGGCTATTGCGGTTTTGGGACCTGTGCAGACAAGAACAAAGCAGGCAAAAACATTCCTTGTTTTTTCAATGCAGAGGATTTGGGTCTTGCAATTGGCAGTGCAGTAAGCGTAGCCGCTGAAAGGAGAGTGGATAACCGCGTAATGTTCTCTGCTGGCAGTGCTGCAACAAGAATAGGTCTGGTGGAAGACTGTAGGCAATGTCTGGCAATACCGCTTAGCATAAGTGCAAAAAATCCTTTCTTTGACAGAAAATAAAAAAATAAAGAGATGAGTATATTAAAAATAGTAAACAAAAGTGCCAATCCTCTGCCAAAGTATGAGACAGAGTTGTCGGCAGGTATGGATTTAAGGGCAGATATAAAAGAACCTGTGGTATTGAAACCTATGCAGAGAGCGTTGATACCAACAGGATTGTATATAGAGTTGGAAGCAGGTTTCGAAGCTCAAATACGTCCTCGCAGCGGTCTTGCCTTCAAACACGGCATAACAGTCCTTAATTCACCTGGGACTATAGATGCAGATTACAGAGGAGAAATAAAAGTCTTGCTGGTAAATCTTTCCAATGAAGATTTTGAAATAAACAATGGAGAAAGAATAGCTCAGATGATTATCGCAAGACACGACATTGCTACAGTAGAACCGGTGGAAGAACTCTCTTCAACCCAAAGAGGTGAGGGCGGTTTCGGTCATACAGGAAGAAAATAAGAAAAACAGTTTGCTATGAAATCAATGACAGGCTACGGCAAAGCCACAGAAAGTTTTGAATCAAGGAATATAAGTGTAGAGATAAAAACACTAAACTCCAAACAGGCAGATATCAACGTAAGGATACCGCCTGCATACAGAAGCAAAGAAATAGAGATAAACAACATATTGAAAACACGTCTGCAGAGAGGCAAGATAGACTGTTTCATTAACGTAACATACTCCAAAGACAGCGCAACGATAGACATAAATGAGAATCTGTTCAAGACCTATTATTGTCAGTTACGCAAGATGACCGAACAAGTAGGAGCCAAAGAGGATTACCTGACAGAGTATCTGTTGAGAAGAGACGATGTTTCACAAGCTGAAGAGACCGAGTTGCAGGAACAGGAGTCTGAAATCCTGATTATAACAGTGAACAAGGCTATAGATATGTTGGAAAACTACCGTGAAGAAGAAGGCAAAGCCTTGGAACAGGAGTTTTTGAAAAGGGTAGGCATAATAGAGGACTTGTCTTTGCAGGTAGGGCCATTTGAAAAGAACAGGGTGCCTCAGATAAAGGCCAGATTGCTTTCACATCTGGAAGAATTATCCACAATAGAGATAGACAAGTCCCGCTTGGAGCAGGAACTTATATATTATCTTGAGAAACTTGACATAACAGAGGAAAGAACCCGTTTGGCTCAGCACATAAAATATTTCAGACAGACTATGCAGACTGAAGATATTCTGGGTAAGAAATTAGGGTTCATAACTCAGGAAATGGGAAGAGAAATCAATACTCTTGGAAGCAAAAGCAATGATGCCGACATGCAACAGATTGTTGTGAAAATGAAAGATGAACTGGAAAAAATCAAAGAACAGCTTGCTAACGTCCTATAATGTGTTATAGTCAAGCAATCCTTCAAACAAACAATAAAAAAACAACTTGCCGAAAACCTCAGCAAGTTGTTTTTTCTTTCTGGCATAACTATACCTACAAGAACCTTTCGGATAAAAGAGAAAACTCCTGATTTGGGCAAGCCTCGTTATACAATATATTATAGACGGCTTCCACAATAGGAATATCCACTTTCAGTTCTTTGTTAAGCTCATGTATTCCATTGACAGAGTAATAACCCTCTGCAATCATCTGCATCTCTATCTTTGCAGACCTGACGGAATATCCTTTGCCTATCATCTGACCAAAAGAACGGTTTCTGCTGTGTTGGGAATAAGCAGTAACAAGCAAATCTCCAAGATATACCAGACGGTTTATATCTCTTTCCTTCTTATTCACTACATCAAGGAAATGTTTCATTTCTATGGAAGCATTGCTTATAAGAACTGCTATATAGTTGTCTCCGTAACCCAAACCGAAAGCAATACCGGCAGCCAAAGCATAGACATTCTTCAACACACCTGCATATTCTATGCCTTCTATATCATCAGACAGGACTGTCTTCACATATCTGCAGGATATAAGTCTGGCAACAGTCTTGGCAAGTTCTGTATTCTCGCTTCCACAAGTAAGATAGGTAAGACGCTCCACTGCTATCTCTTCAGCATGAGAAGGGCCGCTGATAACAGCCTGTGAAGAATAAGGGACAGAGTATCTTTCTTTGAAGAATAAGGAAACTATTTTGTGGGAACTTGGTATCATTCCTTTGGTGGCAGTAACTATGGTTTTACTCGTCATTGCTTCACAAGATACGTTCTCAAAACTCTTTTCTATAAATGCCGAAGGTATCACACAGAACAACAGGTCTGCATTGCGGATTACTACCTCTATGTCTGTAGATATTTCTATCTTGTATTTGTTTAGTTCACAAGAACGGAGAAACAAAGGATTGTGTCCATGGGAAAGAACACTTTCCTTTATCTCCTCTTCTCTTACCCACCAGAATACTTTATCCTGAGTTTCACAAAGAATCTTCACTATGGCAGTAGCCCAGGAACCGCTGCCCAAAACAGCTATATTCATTGTATAATCTGAATATTAAAGTCCCAAAACCTGTCTGCCTTGTTCAAATACAACATCCACAGGAATTCCCTTGGAGTTTATCTTATCCAAATCTTTCTGCAAATCTTTACCTATCACAGCATTTTTCTTGGAATATTCTGCAGCTTTTGCATAGTCTCCCATTCCTTCTGTCTCCAAAAGTAAAGAACTCCAGCCTTCTATAGCTTTTCTTGCTTTGGCAAAGTCTATGGTGTAGATTCCTTTTCTGTCTCTTTTGAAAGCTCCTGCTTTCAAGAAATAATTGTAGCACATAAGATTGGCTCTTCCGTGTGCTTCTGTTGAACCAAAACGGATAGAACGGAACAATCCTGCAACAAAGGTAGCAATACATTGTTCTTCTGTTATACCTGTAACTTCTCCTCTTTTGATAAGTTCATTAACCATATACAGTCCAAGAACGTCTGCCTTGGCTTCTTCGTAAGCAGAGTATTCACCTTGCAAAGCTTGACGGCAAGGACCTTTACCTGTTATGGTGTTCTTGATACCTAAACCATGAGCAACCTCGTGGAACATAACATCGGAGAAAAAGGCTTCAAAGTTTATCAGTTTCAACTGTTCTGGATTCATAACCTGCTCAGCAATTGGAACAACGATAGCATCAAATTTTGCTTTCATGGCATTTTTAAGCTGCAAACGTCTTGAACCTTTTGCCAACTGTACCTTTTCATCATTAGGAAGATTGATAGCAATAGTTTTTCCTGCAGCATTACAATCTCCTCCGTAATACAATACATCATAAACATTAAGGTCTGATTCTGTTCCAGGCACTTCTCTTTTGAATTTCTCATCACAAGGGATACCTTTTTGCAGGTCTGGAAGAAGTTTTATGTATTTGGCAAGAGACTTGCTCCAAACAGGGTCCTTCAACAAAACAAAAGCTTCAAAAGAAGTCTTCAAACCAAAAAGTTCGTCATCATAGTTCTCTATAGGGCCTACAACAAAATCAAGATTGGAATCTTTCATATCCATCCAAGCCATGTCTGATTCAAAATATTCATTGCTACGCAAAGCCTGTATTCGCTTTACAAGATAGTTTCTCATAGCCTGATTGTCACAATAGATAATAGCCTCTTCCATAAGAGCAATAGCATGATCTATCTTTTCCTTGTATTCTTCATAGTAGCCTTTAACGAAAAGTTTGCCTTTCTTATCTCTACGAATCACTGTATATTGAGAGTTCTTCATCGGGTCTTTCAAGGCGTTGAACTCTTCTTTTGTCATATCTTCCGGATAGAAATTCACTCCAAGAAGTTTTTTCTTGGCTCCGTTTATAAAAGGTCTCCAATCTTCCATTCTATCCCAAGGACCATAGTTTATCAAAGCAAATTCTCTCTCCCATTTGTCTTTAAGATTCAGAATCTCTTTTTTGTTACCGTAAGCCTGTTCCCAATATATGTCGTCCATCACCTCAGCAATGTCTATAAACAAACCTATCATTTTCTTTTCATTCGCAGAAAGATGAGAAAGGTCTGTGGTAAGCTTAACTTTAGCATACTGATTTACTTTGTCTTCTGTTGTCATAGTTTTATTCTTTTGTGCTT
Source organism: uncultured Bacteroidaceae bacterium (assembly GCA_964639765.1). Lineage (GTDB taxonomy): Bacteria > Bacteroidota > Bacteroidia > Bacteroidales > P3 > Scybalousia_A. Next base: position 29,173 of record CAZXEN010000020.1, on the reverse strand, counting down.
GAGCAAATACACATGCAAGCAAACCTAAACTAAGTATAATTACTTTTTTCATGTTATTTATAGTTTTTGTTCATATTATCTTAAATCCACTTGTTTTGCTTTAGGATATTTGTCCTTAGGGAAAACAAAGTCGGCATTGCTTACGCTGACTTTTGCTTTGTAGTTGGAGAAGGTATAGGTATTTTTTGAGCCGTCATTGATGTTGACCTGCATCTTTAGTATGATATTGGAACCTGTAGCTATCCACAAGCGTACTTTTGTTATGGAAGTACGTTTTTGAGGAGTAAGGTCTATAATATTTACCTGAGTTTTGCCTAAATAGTCCTTTCTTATAAGTTTTGGACGAAAAGATTTGGTATAGGTATCTATTATCTTCACAAAGTTGAACATTGACTTGCCGTCTTCTATCTCCGAAATCTCCACTTCGTTTGACTTCTTGTCATAGTGCCAAAGAGTTTTAGCATCGCAATAGTCATCAAAGCTGTCAGAAACAACTCTATATTTGCTGTTGGAAGAAAGAAAAGAAGCCTTGCCTTTCTCTATTGACTTGGCTGAGGAAGAAATATCATAATCCACAGAAAAAGACAAAGGAGTATCTTTTTTCAGTTTGTCTACTGCCTGCTTTATAATTTTTTCTGCTCCGTGGTCTACGACAACACCGTTCTTTTTCTCTGTCTGTGCAGACACAGAGACAGCAAAGACTAACAAAAATATGATATACAGTTTCTTCATAGCCTCATCTCTTATACAATATAAATCATAACGTAATTTTTCATTATCTATTATCTGTAGGTATCCAAATCTTTATACACTCTCCTCCGGCAGTTCTTCTTCATAATGCCGTGCAATGGAAAATATTTGGGCAATAAGTTCATCTATATGTTCTATCTCTTCCTGGTAGTATTCGCTGTCCAAAAGCATCATCTTCTTTTGTCTGTATGTTATCTCCAAATAAGGACGGACTATGGAAAAGAAACATTCTGAGAGCTGCATACGCATATTTTCTTCTCCCCATTCTTCAGCCAAAAGACACAGATTCATATAATAGGTTACCTGTCTTTCTGCTTCCAGACGCTGTTGTGACTGCAAACGCATAGAACCTACAGAGTATTTGTCTATATATTTCCTGAACTCTTTAAGGCTCCAGCTCATCAACTGCTGTGCCTTGTCTTCTTCTCCAAGAACAGAGTAAATCATTGCAATATCTCCCAGCACCAAGGGATAGGCATGTATCTTGTAAGGCAGTTCTTCAATGATTTTATCCGCTATTGAAAGAGCTTTTTCGTTTTCTCCTTCCTGCAAGAGTTTATACGCCAAGGCAGACATAGTCTGTGCATAATACAGAACCATGTTTCTCTCTGTCTCGTTGAAGTAGATATCCTTGTCAAAGTGCTTGAAAGAGAACTTATGCATAATATTGTCATACATCTTTATGCTGTTGATATGACCTGCTTTCTGTGCTATGATTTCAGGTTCGGATTTTATTTGCTCGTCTTCCAGCTTGTATGCAAAACCTTCAAGGCTAAGGTAATCATCCAGACACAGGAAGTTGTCGTTGCTCCAGGCAGAGAAATAGACAGGTCTTTCGGGATTACTTGCCAAAATGTCCAGAATAACAATATCGCTTTTTGAAAGCACCGCATTGTCCAAGGAAACAAACATCTTGTCTTTTCCTCTCTGCAAGAAGAATTTGTTGGTATGAAGGTCTTTTATGCAGTTGGCAAACTTCTCGTTGATTCCACTGCTTTTATACAAAGACAGCAAGGCCTCTTTCATATCCAAGGTATCAAAGGAAGGTGTTATCTGCACTTCGCCCATTATGCCGTCCTTATAGTCTTCTTCTTTCATAATAAGCTTGAGGGCGGAGTTGTTCGGAAAAGCCTGTTTCAACTGAGAAATGGTATAAGCATTGTTAAGCAAGGCTCTGTTTATAACCCTGACATCCTGCCTTACATGTTCCACATTCTGAAGATACCAAAGAGGATAGGTGTCGTTGTCTCCATCAACAAAAAGAATGGCATCCTTGTCGCAGGAGTTCAACATTGAACAAGCGAAATTGTAAGCCGTATATTGGTGATGATGATTGTGGTCATTGAAGTTCTGAATGCCTATCCATACAGGCACAATGATAAATACAGGAAGAATATACCTTGGCTTTTTTATTCTTAGCAGGTTGGCTATAATCTGGGAGATACCCAACATACCTATACCTATCCATATACTTACCGCCATAAAGGAAGGCAGATATATATAGTCCCTCTCCCTTGGCTCGTATGCAGCATTGTTGAGGAATACGACTATGGCTATGGAATACATCACAAAGATAGCAAGCACAAAAAGAAAACGCTTGACATCCTTGCCTATATGATAAAAGATACCAAACAGACAAAGTATAAGCGGAATGGCGAAGTATTTGTTCTTGCCTTTGTTTTTGTACAAGGAAGGTATCTTTCCTTCATCCACTCCCAGCAGTTTATCCACATGGGTATAACCTGTCTGCCAAGCACCGTTGGACAAATCTCCACAACCTTGAATATCATTGGTCTTACCCGAAAAATTCCACAACAGATAACGGAAATACATATAATAGGTCTGATAGTTCAAAAAGAAAAGGATATTCTGTCTGAACGAAGGTCTTTCCCTATCCAGTCCGTCTATTGTCACAATGTTTTCAGGCTGTCCTACCCAAGAAACATATCCGTCTTCATTGGCAGCAGAGGTATAGTTCCACATACGAGGAAAGAAAGTGAATAGCTCTTTGTCAAAAACAGGACTAAGATGATTGTCCTTTATCTCAAAATCCTTTGGAGGCAGAGCCGTATAATAAGGTCCGTAAAAAATGGGAGCCTCTATATAGGCACTACGGCTTACGTATGTTTTCAGTTCCTTTGCATTCTTTACGCTGTATTCATTTGCAGGCAGGTTTTGGGAACCTCTTATATACGTAACCAGATAAACCGAACAGCCTAAAAAGAAAAAGAAGACACAAAACACAACAGTATTTATCAAAGGCTTGTTCTTCTTTCTTGCAAAGACAAGAAGTCCTGCACACAAAAGGACAAAAACAGAGAAAAACAACAAGGCACTGAACTGTATTGCAGACAAAACAAACACAAAGGCATTATAAAACAACAGCAAGGCTGCAATGGAAATGAGAGCAACAAACAACAGCCGCTTGAAGGATATTCTTTTGTAGTGAAAATAAACGATGAGTACTATGGCAGGAATTATCAAAAGGGTCAAAGGATGTATGCCAAAAGACAAGCCAAGAAGAAAACAAAGCAGGACGATATATTTTTCCTTTGGCTTTTCCTCCCACCTTAGGACAATCCACATACATAAAGTGGTAAAGAGGAATGAAAGGGTATATACTTCTGCTTCTGTGGAGCTTGTCCAGAAAGAGTCCGTCAAGGCGAAGATAGAAGAAGCTATAAAAGCCGCTGCAATATTGCCGATATACTTTTCGCTGTATTTGTTGAACAGATAGAGGAATATACGGAACAAAAACATTATGCTTAGACCGGAAGCAAAAGCAGAGAGCGAGTTAATCAACGGAGCCACAAGCTTTTCATTGCCAAAAGACAAGAGGGCAAAAACCCTTGCCAAAAGCTGATACAAAGGAGCTCCAGGCTGATGAGAGGTCTGCAGTCCTTGTGCAGAGAATATAAACTCTCCGCAATCCCAAAAAGCCACCGTAGGATAAAGCGTAAGAAGATACAAGACAGAAGACAGGACAAACAATGTCCAGCCTATGATATTGACCGTTCGTTTATAACCTTTGTTGTTTGTCAGGATACGTCTGTATCTGAACATCAACAGATGTCTCTCTCTGTTACCAATTAACAAACGCCTTAGTGAAAATGTCATCTACAAGTTCTTCATTAATTTCTCTTATCAGTTCTTCTTCCACACTCGAAAGTGACAAAGAAGAATCGTACTCCTTGTAACGTGAGAACGTAGTCTCAAAATTGGCTTTGCTGTCCTGTTTGTTGCGATAGGTTACCCTAACAGATATGGTCAGCCTGTTCTTTGCTGCCTGGTCGTTGGAGGATATTGCCACAGGAGAGACAAAATAGCTTGTTATCGTTCCCGAAAAAAAAGCGTCAGCATCAGATTCCACTTCCTGCAGATTTGTCCCCGAACGTATCTTGTTAATCATTGCGTATGTAAGTTCTGAAGCAAGTATAGGCTGAACAATACTTGCACGGTTCAGAAACATCTCAACATAGAAAGTCCTTGTGTCTGCGTTTATGCTTGCTCCAGTGAACGAATAACCGCCTTTGCAGGAAGAAAGCAAAATACAGCTTAGCAGAGCAATAAAAGTTATATATCCTGTCTCTTTTGACATTATTCCACAACAACTTTCAGGTTCTTGTCTGCAACCTTGACGATATATGTCCCTTTTTCTTCCATGTAGATAGGTGTGTTAGGAGAGTAGTCCCTTATTTCCCTTACTCTTCTTCCCATAAGGTCAAATATTTCCACTCTTTCCTTGTCTTTTGTGTTAAGGCTGAAGCCTTTCTTTGCTGGATTTGGGAAAACAAGTATATCTTCTTCTGTCTTTGAAACAACATCACATACAGAACTGCTATAAACAATGCTTATATCGTCCAAGTTTGCAGAACCAAACTCTGTGGCTTCATTATCCATATTCAGAACCAAACCTACCAGATACAATTCCTCGGCATTGTCTGAGATATAGTTCATTGGAATGGAAAAACTTTCAAATCCGTCTGTCTGAGCGTTGGCATAGAAGACTCCGCCTCCTGTTATTGCAAGGCTGGCTGCCACTGTTCCTGTCGTATAGGCAAAGACCATCAACACGTCATTGCTGCTTAGAGGAGAGAAATCATAGTAGCCGTTTATAGCTTCAGGCAAAGCACTTATGCGAAGTCCGTCTGTAAGCACATCTTTCAAAGTCTGCAGAAGAGACATATAATCCGACATGTCCATGTTTTCATAGTCGGAAAGAAGTGTGACAGAAGACATCAAGGTCATCACATCTATTGTGCCGTTGGTGATAAACCCCGGTACGTTGAACTGGGAAATACCCAACAGGCCTGCCAAAAACGACGGCAATTGCTTAGGCTTCATCTGCAAAGAAAAGTCTCCACCGACATGTGAAGTGCTTTTGGATATATCACAAAGGTTGTAGCCAGTATAAGCTATGGAATTCCAACTTTGTGGTGAAGAATTTGTACTCCATTGCTCAAAACCGCTGTTGGAAAACTGAACGCTGGAGTTCTGTGTTCTTGCATTTGCAAACACAAAACATAAAATTGTAACAAATAATAACCTCTTCATAACTGTATGATTTTCTTTTCTTCTTTTCTTTTGTCCTAATCTGTAATAGCAATCTACAATAGTAGAAATTTTATTTCAGTTGCAAAATTACACTTTTCAATATAAACCACAAAATAAATTCCCCACTTTTTGTTTTTCCTTTGTTTTCTCTTGCAAAGCCTTCATAAAAAAAGTCGTTCACACATGGTTTATTATAGTAATTGAACTATGTACGACTTTTTGAATTAGTAAATTAATCTTAAAAGCATAGTTTATATAGGGATTTAACGTTTAACAGACTTTTTTCTGCTATTTTTTCTTTTCGTGGAAGTCTCGCAAGAGACGCTACATGGTTTTACGTTCATCTGTTTTGACAATATCATTGCCATAAGTCAAAACGGACATGAATACGAAATTATAAGAGAAGAAGAGTAAAAAAGTCGGTCATTGGTCATTTTACTATATAAACTAAATGAATGACCGACTTTTCAAATTACCTGCAAAAAAATATCCTCGTTATTTTCTAAAATATCGGGGATATTTACGCCGTAGGATACGGCAAACAGCAGTAAAAATCGGGGGTATTTCAAAAAATATCGCCGATTTATTTTTTATCTGTGATATGGTGTCTCTTGCGAGACGCAGCGGGGCTGTTATTGAGACTTTGTTGCCAACGCCAAGCGGAAGAGGTCATGGAGTCTATATCTTCTTTGGCTTTCCAGCCCAGTTCTTCTTCGGCAAGGGTGGTATCTGCCCATATCTGAATGATGTCTCCTGCTCTTGGCGAAGCAAAAGACCATGAGAGTTTTTCTCCTGTGCTTCTCTCAAAGCTTTTTATCACCTCCAATACAGAGAAGCCGTTGCCTGTGCCGATATTGAAGAACTCAAAATCCTGCTTGTTCTTCTTTCCCAAGAGTCTCTGCACGGCTACAACATGTGCTTTTGCCAAATCCACAACATGGATATAGTCTCTTATGCAAGTGCCGTCGGGAGTAGGATAGTTGTTGCCGAAGACTTTCAGTTCTTTTCTTATGCCTGCGGCTGTCTGAGTGATGAAAGGGACAAGGTTGTTGGGTACTCCGTTGGGCAGTTCTCCTATCAAGGCGGAAGCATGAGCCCCTATAGGATTGAAATAACGCAAGGCGATGGCTTTTATATCGCAGGTTGAGGTTATGAAGCCTAACATCTCTTCCACAATCTGCTTTGTATGACCATAGGGGGACGTGGCTGCCTTGACAGGTGAGGTCTCCTTTATAGGCAGGCTGTCAGGCTCTCCATATACGGTGCAGGAAGAAGACTGTACAAAGTATTTTATATCTCTTCTCTGCATCTCTTTCATAAGGTTGAGGAAGATGCCAAGGTTGTTCTGATAATACATGACAGGTTTTTCCACACTCTCCCCCACTGCCTTATAAGCAGCAAAGTTGATTATAGCCTCTATGTCCGTGAAAGTGTCGAAAACCAGCCTGCACTCCCTGCCGTTGCACAAGTCCGCCTTGACAAAATCGGGTCTTCTGCCTGTGATTTTTTCTATCCTGTCTATTACTCCTGCATTGGAATTTGAAAGGTTGTCTGCTATCACAACATCAAATCCTGCATTGATAAGTTCCACCGTTGTATGGCTTCCAATAAATCCTGTACCGCCTGTTATTAGTATTCTCATCTTTTGTATGCTGTTTTTCGTTTGTTCTGTTATAACGCACATTTTATGTTTTTTATTTTAAAGTCGTAAAAGTTTTAGTATTTTTGCAGAGTCAAGTTTTATATCCTTATGCAAACAAAAAAAGTCTATATGGAAATGAAAAAAGTCGGGGTTCTCTTGTTGTTTTGTATGTTCTTTGTCTGTTCTCCACTGAAAGCACAGAACAAGCCAGACAAAGCGAAAACAAGTTTTGAGCTTGCAAAACAGTATATGGGAGAAGAAAGATACGAAGAGGCAGTCTCCCTGCTGGAAGAAGAGATTGACAAGGAATTCAACGATGACTGCTACAACGCTTTGACCACTTGCTACAAACATCTGCAACAAGTAAAAAAACAGGAAAAACTTATCAAGACTGCAATAAAAAAGAGCAGGACAAATACGTCCGTTTATTATATTGACTACGGGGTGCTCTTGCTTGACAAGAATGACAGCACAAAAGCGGAGAAAATGTTTTTGAAGGCAATAGACAATCTTTCCGCAAACAATACAGAAGTATATATGTGTGCTGCCCGCTTTAACAGGTATATGTTGTATGACTACACCTACAAGACCTATCTCAAGGGCAGGAAACTTTTGAAACAGAAAACAAGATATGCTTACGAAATAGGCTACATCCTTCAACTGCAGGGCAAATATGATGAAATAATCAATGAATACCTTGTGCTTTTGGAAGATAATCCGCTCTTTCTTTCTCAGGCAGAAGTAAATATCAACAATCTTTTGAACACAGACAAAGAGGGCAGGCTTTTGAACAGTCTTCATAATTCTTTGCTGGAGAAGGTGAAGGAGTATTCCCAAAATGAACAACTCTCCCGATTATATCTTTGGACTCTTCTGAAAGAGGAAAACTATGCCTTGGCGTTTAATCAGGCAAAAGCCATAAACAACAGATTTGACGACAACGAGGGAGGTACTCTGTTCTCTTTTGGAGAGATAGCACTGAACAATAAAGCCTATGCCTTTGCCCTGAAAAGTTTTGAACTGCTCATAAAAAAAGGAGAAGAAAACAATGCTTATTATGAAAAAAGCCTTGTCAACAAGATGAACTGTCTTTACCAGCCTTTTCTGAACAAAACGACACACAGCCCAAAGGAGATAAAATCCTTGCAGACAGAGTTTGAGAACACTCTTCATCTTTTAGGTCTCAACAAAGAATTCGCCTCTATATATCAACAATATGCAAACTTCCTTGCCTATTATGCACTCAAGCCTGAGCAAGCCGTGGATATATTGGATACAATAATAGGAATGAACTCCCTGCCCTTGAAACAACGCTGTCTTGCCAAGCTTGACCGTGGGGATATTTATCTTATGGCAGGAGATATATGGGCAGCCTCTTTGGAATATTCACAGGTGAGCAAAGATTTGAAAAACGAATACGAGGGTTCTCTCGCCAAGATGAAAAATGCTTTGCTTTCCTATTATACGGGAGACTTTGAATGGGCTCTGTCGCAGTTCTCCACCTTGCGTTCCTCTACCTCCAAGCTTATTGCCAATGATGCTATGGAATATTCCTTGCTCATAAAGGACAACATGGATGAAGATTCTTCCTACAATGCTTTGTCTTATTTTGCAAAAGCCGACTTTTTTTTGTTTCAGAACAAATATGAAGAGGCAAAAAGAAATCTTGAGACAATAGAGACAGCCTATCTTTCTCACCCTATTTTTGACGAAGTGCTTTACAAAAAAGGTCAGATAGCCTACAAAGAAAAGAACTATCAGCAAGCCGACAGCCTTTGGAACACACTGCTAATGAAATATCCGTACGACATAACGGCAGACGATGCTTTGTTTTCCTTGGCCAACATGTATGAAAAGGATTTCAACGACAAAGAAAAAGCCCTGGAATACTATCAGAGAATAATCATAGACTATCCATCTTCCTTATATGTTTCACAGTGCAGGAAGAAAAACGAGGAACTTCAAACAAAAGAGTAAGGTCTCTTACTTTAGGTTGTTTATGGATTCCTTGGTCCATTTTGAAAGAAAATCCACAACCTTTTTGACATCGTATCCTTTACCCTCTTCCAAATAGGCGGAGTTTTGGGTATGGAGGTAGTTGCCTTCGCTGTCCAATATGACAAACACAGGAAAACCAAAACGGGCAGGATTTCTCAGCATACGCATTGCCTCTGGATTCTTGTTCTCTTTGGAATAGTTTACGTGAATATATACAAAGTTCTTGTCTATTATGGTTTTTATTTCTTGGTTTGTGGTGGCAAGTTCTGCAAAAATCAGACACCATGGACACCAGTTGCCTCCTACCTGACAAAGAACATATTTGTCCTCCTTGCCTGCCTGTTCTATTGCTTTGTTTATCTGCTGGAGAGCATCTGTCTTGTCGTTGTAGGGTTTTGTCTGTTGAGAGAAAGTATTGTTTGCAAGAAGAATTACAGACATCAAAAAAAATGTTTTTATCGCTTTTTTTATCATAAGACTATTATTTTTTGCAAAGTTATAAAAAAATTGTAATTTTGCAATTACAAAAAAAACAATAATACTTTTTTTCTAATTGAATGACAGAAGACAATAACAACATAAACAGAGACAACATTTCTCAGCAGATAACTCCAAAGTTTATCAGTTTGGAAAAAATTATTGCTTCAAAGAACAAGACTCTCTACAGACTAATCCCTAAGTTTGTGCTTTCGTGGTTGAAGAAACTTATTCATCTGGACGAGATAAACCATATCATATACAAGCACAGGGATAAATTTGGCGTTGATTTTGCAAATGCAGTATTAGATGAACTACAAGTGAAACTAAAGGTAGTAAATCCGGAAAACGTTCCTGCTGAGGGCAGACCTTTGGTTGTTGCCAACCACCCTGTAGGAAGCATAGACGGAATGGCTTTGATAAGCATCATGGGAGAAAAGAGAAAGGACGTGCTTTTTCCTGTAAATGATATACTTTGTCAGTTGCCGGGTTTCAAAGGAGTCTTTGTTCCTATAAACAAGTATGGCAAGAATGCTTCCAACCACAAAACACTGGATACTGCCTTTGAAGGGAACAGCATAATGATGTTTTTCCCTGCAGGAACAGAAAGCAAGATAATTAACGGCTCATTGCAGGATTTTGCATGGAAGAAGTCTTTTGTCAATGAAGCCCAGAAACACAACAGAGACATTGTCCCTGTATATATAGAAGGAAAGAACAGCAAGGGTTTTTATCGTCTGTATAAGATTAGAAGGTTTTTTGGAATAAAGTTTGATTTGGAGATGATTCTTCTGCCACGGGAGATGTTCAGACAAAGAGGAAAGACTTTGACGATGACTTTTGGAAAACCTATTTCCATAGAGCAGATAAAACAAAAGAACATTCATGCAAAGATATGGGCAGAAAGAATCCGCAATTTTGTCTATGAGTTAAAGAAAAACAAAGACGCTGTATTTTCTATGGAAGACTGAGAAAAACAAGAAAAAAATGTTTGCACTATGATAAAAACAATGGATACTTCATACGTAATACCTCCTGTGGATAAGAACCTCATCAAAGAGGAACTTTCAGAGGATATATTTTTCAGAAAGACCAACTATGGGAACAGAGAAATATACATAACCACTGCACACAAAAGTCCTAATATCATGAGAGAAATAGGACGGTTAAGAGAGATAAGTTTTGGTGCATCAGGAGGGGGAAGCGGAACAGAATGCGACATAGACCAATATGATATTGCTCCTGAACCACATTGCTACAAACAACTCTTTGTCTGGGACAAGGACGATGAAGAAATTGTTGGCGGTTATCGTTTTATCATAGGCAAGGATGTTTTCAAACAAGCCAATGGAGACCTGCTGAGTGCAACGGCAGACCTTTTCTTTTTCTCTGAAGAATTTCGACAATATGTTTGGCCACAAACAATAGAATTAGGCAGAAGTTTTGTTCGTCCAGACTACCAGCCTACAGCATCTTTGAGAAAAGGAATGTATTCTTTGGATAACCTTTGGGACGGATTGGGTGGTATTGCACAAAAGATGAGCAAGGATGTAAAATACTTTTTTGGAAAGGTTACCATGTATCCTACCATGAATACAAAGGCAAGAGACTATATTCTTTATTTCTACAGGAAACATTTCCCTGACAATGAGGGTTTGGTATGGCCAAAAGAAGAAGTGAAGATTACAACAGATTACAACGAGCTTGTAAATCTTTTCTGTGGCAAGAACTATAAGGAAGACTATCAGATTTTGGCAAAGAATGTAAGGAATCTTGGAGAGGGAATACCTCCTTTGGTAAATGCCTATATGAATCTATCTTCTACAATGAGAAGTTTTGGTACTTCCATAAACAAGCATTTTTCAAATGTGGAGGAAACAGGAATACTTGTTACCATAGGAGATATATACGAGGAGAAAAGACAAAGATATATGAACATGTAACACTAAAGGGGAAAATGAATATCAAGCAAGCAGAATTTGTTATAAGTGCATCAAAGCTGGGGCAATGTCCTCCTGCAGACAGGGCAGAATTTGCCTTTATCGGCAGAAGTAATGTTGGCAAGTCTTCACTTATAAACATGCTTACAAACAGAAAATCTTTGGCAAAGACTTCATCTACTCCAGGCAAAACACAATTGATAAATCATTTCCTTATCAATAAGGACTGGTATCTGGTGGATTTGCCTGGCTATGGTTATGCAAAGGTGAGTAAATCAGAAAGGGACAAATGGCAAAAAATGATTAACAACTATCTCCTAAAAAGAGATAATCTTCTTACTGTGTTTGTCTTGGTGGATTCCCGTTTGGAACCACAAAAGAAAGATTTGGAGTTCATCAATTTTCTTGGAGAAAACTCAGTGCCTTTGCAGATAATCTTCACCAAAACAGACAAACAAAGCAATAAAAAGACTATGGACAATGTGGATCTTTTCCGTCAGAAACTTCTTGAAACTTGGGAAGAGTGTCCTAATCTTTTGCTTTCTTCTTCTGTGAATACAAAAGGCAGAGAAGAAATCCTGAACGAAATAGAAAACATAATAAACCAATATTGGAATAATTAAAAAATAATACCTTTTATAATGAAAAAAATAAACAGAGCCTTAGTATCAGTGTTTGATAAAGACGGTTTGGAACCAATAGTAAAAAAACTTGATAATCTTAATGTAGAAATCTATTCCACAGGAGGTACGTTTTCTTTTATAGAATCTCTTGGAATAAAATGCAAGACGGTAGAAAGTCTTACCTCCTATCCATCTATACTTGGAGGAAGAGTAAAGACTTTGCACCCAAAAGTATTTGGCGGAATACTTGCAAGAAGAGACAACTCTACAGATGTTGAACAAATGCAGGAATATCAGATACCTGAGATAGACCTTGTAATAGTTGATTTGTATCCTTTTGAGCAGACAGTAAAAAGTGGTGCAGAAGAACAGGCTATAATAGAAAAAATAGATATAGGCGGTATTTCTCTTATCCGTGCAGCAGCAAAGAATTTCAAAGATGTTGTAATTGTTCCTTCAAAAGACAACTATGCGGAATTTGAAGCTTTGATAGACGAAAAGAAAGGCTACACCGATTTGGAAGACAGAAAACGTTTTGCTTCATACGCATTCCTTACATCTTCTCATTACGATACAATGATATTCAAGTATTTCAATCAATTCTCAAAGATAGATACTTTCTCTGAAAGCGTTACAGCAAAGAAATCTTTACGCTATGGAGAAAATCCTCATCAAAAAGGTTTCTTCTTTGGCAATCTGGACGATGTCTTTGAACAACTTCACGGCAAAGAAATATCATATAATAATATAGGTGATATAGATGCAGCCTGCAATCTTATAGATGATTTTTCAGAGACAACATTTGCTATCATCAAACACAACAATGCCTGTGGTTTAGCCAGCAGAGAAAATCTGAAAGAAGCCTATTTGAAAGCTTTGGCAGGAGACCCTGTAAGTGCTTTTGGAGGTATATTTGTAACCAACAGAAAAGTGGATAAGGCAACAGCAGAAGAAATGAACAAAGTATTTATGGAGGTATGTATTGCTCCTGATTATGACAAAGAAGCTTTTGAAATACTTTGTTCCAAAAAGAACCGTATAATCCTAAAGAGAAAAGATACAAAGAAAACAGAATATATGTTCCGTTCTGCACTCAATGGAGTTATGGTACAAGGCAAAGACCTTAAAGTTGAAAAAACCTCAGAAATAACCTCTGTTACTCTTCGTCAATTCACCAAAGCAGAACAGGAAGATCTAAGTTTTGCAAACATATTGGTAAAACATACCAAATCCAATGCAATAGTATTGGCAAAGGACAAACAGCTTCTTGGCTCTGGCACAGGACAGACTTCAAGAGTAGATGCTTTAAAACATGCTATAGAAAAAGCCAAAAGTTTTGGTTTTGACCTAAAGGGAGCTGTTATGGCTTCGGATGCTTTTTTCCCATTCAGCGATTGTGTAGATATAGCATACAAAGAAGGTATTGAAGCAATAGTACAACCTGGAGGTTCTATCAGAGACAGAGACAGTGTGGATTATTGTATGCAGCACAACATAGCAATGGCTATGACAGGTTTTAGACATTTCAAACACTAAAATTTTTATTCAAATTGTAACTAAAATTTTAGTTTTACGTAATATAAGAACTTAAAAAAGAAAATAAAGAAGATATATGGGATTCTTTTCGTTTTTGACAAGAGAAGTAGCAATAGACTTGGGAACAGCCAATTCTATTATAATGAGCAATGACAGGGTTGTTGTTGATGAACCTTCCATCGTAGCAATAGACAATAACACAAAGAAGATTATTGCTGTCGGCAAGAAAGCTATGCAGATGGACGGTAGAACACACGAAAACATAAAGACTATACGTCCTTTGAAAGACGGTGTTATTGCAGATTTTGACATGGCCAATGCGATGATAAAGGAACTTATAAAGATGATTCCTACTCGTAATACCATCATTCCTCCAGCTCTTAAAATGGTTATCTGCATTCCTTCTGGTATTACCAATGTGGAAGAAAGAGCTGTAAGAGATGCTGCAGAACAGGCTGGAGCAAAAGATGTCAGACTTATACACGAGCCAATGGCTGCTGCAATAGGTATAGGCATTGATGTAGTAGAGCCTGTAGGTAATATGATTATAGACATAGGTGGTGGTACTTCAGAGATTGCTGTCATAGCTTTGGGTGGTATTGTCTGCAACGAAAGTATAAGAATAGCAGGTGATGAATTCAATAGAGATATTATGGATTATATGCAAAAACAACATAATATCTATATCGGAGAACGTATGGCAGAAAGAATAAAGATAGCCTGTGGTAGTGCTATTACAGAATTAAGCGAGCCACCAGAGGATTATCCTGTTCAAGGAAGAGACGTTCTTACAGGTATTCCAAAAGAAATATACATAAACTATAGGGAAATAGCACACGCTTTGGATAAGAGTATTGCCAAGATAGAACAAGCTGTGTTGGCTGCTTTGTCAAAGACTCCTCCAGAGTTGGCAAGTGATATCTACCATACAGGTATTTATCTTGCAGGTGGTGGTTCTTTACTAAGAGGTTTGGACCAGAGAATTGCATCTAAGACAAAACTTGCGGTACATGTGGCAGACGATCCTCTACGTGCTGTTGCAAGAGGTACAGGTGTAGCTCTTAAGAACTATGATAATTTCACTTTCCTTATAAGATAAAAGAAGATAAATCACTTTCGGGTGAAATTAGTTTAAAGGTTATTGTTTCTCTTGTGCTTTTTTCAAAAAAAGGCACAAGAGTTTTTTATAGATTGTTTTCTTTCTTTAGCCTTTCTATCTCATCTCTATAGACAGCAGCCTGCATAAAGTCCAATGTCTTCACACAGTCTTTCATCTTTCTTTCAAGAATTCTAATCAGAGTCTTAACATCAGGAGTCTTTTTCTCCAAATCCTTTATTTTTGTTTTCTGTTCGGCTTTTGCCTTTTTGTTTGTTTCTTCTCCCCTTGCCTTTTCACTTGTCGGCAGTATGTTTTCTATTTTTTTCTTTATAGCATGAGGAGTAATGTTGTGTTCCTTATTATATGCCATCTGTTTTTCTCTATGATAGAGATTTTCATTAATGGCTCTTTGCATACTTTTTGTTATAATGTCTCCATAAAGAATAGCTTTGGAATTAACATTTCGTGCTGCTCTGCCTATAGTTTGTATCAAAGCCTTGTCGGAGCGAAGAAAACCTTCCTTGTCTGCATCCAATATGGCAACAAGACTAACTTCAGGCAAATCCAATCCCTCTCTCAGAAGATTTACTCCAACCAAGACATCAAAACTTCCTGCTCTCAAATCATTCATTATTTCAACTCTCTCCAAAGTGTCTATATCAGAATGAATATACTTTGTTCTTATATCCAGACGTAGCAGATATGTAGTAAGCTCTTCTGCCATACGCTTTGTAAGAGTAGTAACCAAAACTCTTTCTCCTTTATCCACCACCTCGCTTATCTGTTCCAAAAGGTCATCAACCTGGTTTTTTGCCGGTCTTACTTCTATTTTTGGGTCAAGCAATCCTGTCGGGCGTATCAGCTGTTCCACAATAACGCCGTCGGATTCTTCTATTTCAAAAGGAGCAGGCGTTGCAGAAAGATAAATAGTCTGTGGCTGCATAGCATGAAACTCTTCCCATTTGAGAGGTCTGTTGTCAAAAGCAGCAGGAAGACGAAAACCATATTGAACCAAGTTTTGTTTTCGGCTTCTGTCTCCTCCAAACATAGCACGTATTTGAGGCACGCTTTCATGGCTTTCATCTATTATCATAAGAAAATCTTCCGGGAAATAATCCAAAAGACAGAAAGGTCGCTCTCCTGCTTTTCTACCGTCAAAATATCTTGAGTAATTCTCTATTCCTGAACAATATCCTAACTCTTGCAGCATCTCAACATCGTTGTTTACTCTCTCCTCCAATCGTTTTGCTTCCAGAAGTTGTCCGTTTTGTCTAAACTCCTCGCAACATTCAAACATATCTTGCTGTATTCTCAACAAAACTCCAGCAAGTGTATTTTTGTTTGTGAGAAAGTTGCCTGCAGGATAAAGGACAATCTCTTCCATGTCTTCTATTGTTCTTGAGCTTATAGGGTCTATCTTGGCAAGTCTTTCTATCTCATCGTCAAAAAATTCTATTCTATAAGCATAATCTGCATACGCTGGCCAGATATCCACTGTGTCTCCCTTTACACGGAACTTTCCTCGTTCAAAGTTCAGTTCATTTCTTCCATAAAGACTATCCACCAAAGTAAGCAGAAAATTATTCAAATCCACCCTTTGGCCTCTTTTCAAGCGGATTGTCCCTGCAGCAAAATCTGTGGGATTGCCTATACCATATATACAAGAAACAGAAGCCACAACAATAACATCTTTTCTTCCGCTAAGCAAAGCAGAGCAGGCAGAGAGTCTTAGTTTGTCCAAATCCTCGTTAATAGAAAGGTCTTTGGCAATATAGGTATTGGTTTGAGGAATATATGCCTCAGGCTGGTAATAATCATAATAGGAAACATAGTATTCCACAGCATTATCAGGAAAGAAACGCTTGAATTCTCCATACAACTGGGCGGCAAGTGTTTTGTTGTGGGAAAGAATAAGAGTCGGTTTGCCAATATTTTTTATTACGTTGGCAACAGTGAAGGTCTTGCCTGAACCTGTTACTCCCAAAAGAACCTGAGCCTTGTCTCCTCTTAGTATTCCTTGAGTAAGTGCTTCAATGGCTTGAGGCTGGTCTCCCGTTGGTTCAAAGTCTGCTTGCAAATTAAATTTCATAGTCTATCTGTAACGCTGATTTGTTATGTTTATTATGTTTAGCGTGTTTTCTTCTTTGTTTGTCTGAAAATTAAAAAAAATATTGTACGCTGCAAAAATTCTTTTCCTTCTGCTTAATAAGGAGAATAACATCAATAGATTTATAAACTGCAAAAAATATCAGCATTTTAACACGCAAACATCCAAACTTTCAATAATAAATTTCTATCAAATGGCGTTAAAGTAGTATAAAAGATTTTTATTCTCCAACTAAGCAAATAAAAAAATGAAGAAACTTATTGTTTTTATTGTCTGTGGATTGATGTTTGTGCTGACTATGGCACAAATAACAGACAAACCTAAACACGAGATAAGTGTTTCTGCTGGAGTATTACCCCTGCCCGACTCACGTATTTTCACTGATGTGCTTTTGGCTGTGATTACTTTTGGCTTGGTGGTGCCTGATGATGAAACATCCTATGGTTCCTATTCCTTGGAATATACCTACAACCATTCGGACAAGCTTGCTTTTGGAGTTTTGGCGGGTTACAGTGCAAACAAAAGCACCTACAAAAGCGGATACAACAATATGAATTATAGAAGTGAAGAAATGAGAAGATATTACTATCTTATGCCAACACTCAAATACATTTGGTCACGCCATACCCATATAAATTTTTATTCCTATCTTGGTTTTGGGGCTTATTTTAGAAATGAGAAGTCCATTTCTTTGGACAGCAGCACAGACAAGGTAAGCTACAATGACGGTTTTATGCCTGCCATACAGATAACTCCTATAGCCCTTGAAGCAGGTAACAATAACATAAAATTTTTTACTGAGCTGGGATTTGGAAACAAGGGATTGTTGTGTGCTGGATTAAGGTTTGGTTTTTAGAGTCTGACAAGATTGATTTTTTTTCAATATATATATATTATATTTATAAATTTTTATAATTTTGCACGCAGATAACATAATAACCCTTTTTATTAAGATGGAAGCAAAAAACAGATATACAGACGAAGAATTGCAAGAGTTCAAAGAATTGATAGAAGCCAAACTGGAGACAGCAAGAGCCAACTTGCAGGAATTGAAGGCTGAGGCTTTCCACACTAATTCCAATGGAACAGATGATACTTCGCCCGTGTTTAAAGCAATGGAGGACGAAAGCAGTAATGTCCAGATGAAAGAAGAAAATGCCCGTCTGGCTCAACGTCAGCAAAAGTATATAAAAGACCTTGAAGCAGCTCTTGTAAGAATAGAAAACAAGACGTATGGAGTGTGCAGGGTGACAGGCAACCTTATCCCTAAAGAAAGATTAAGACTTGTGCCTCACGCCACACTTAGTATAGAAGCCAAAATGCAGCAAAACAAAAACAAAAGATAAAATCTTTTTTGCAGAAAGACAAGAAGAATGAAGGAATTAAGAAAGCCTCTTGTACTTATTTTGCTTATACTTGTCATAGATCAGGTGATAAAGATCTATGTCAAGACTCATTTTGCAATAGGAGACGATGTGAAGGTGTTGGGTTTGGACTGGTTTAGAATACATTTCTTGGAAAACAAAGGAATGGCTTTCGGAATGAATTTTGGAAACAATGTCGGCAAGTTTCTACTGACATTAATCAGGGTCGTACTTTCTGTCGTTATCTTTGTATATATGTTCCGCTTGATAAAAAAAGGAGAAAAAAAGATTATCATCTATTCTTTTGCTCTCATCTTTGCAGGAGCTGTAGGCAATATAATAGATTGTCTTTTCTATGGAGTGATATTCAGTGAGAGTACCGTTTTTGCCGCTGCAACAATGTTTCCTCAAGGAGGAGGATATGCACCTTTTTTATTCGGAAGAGTTGTGGATATGTTTTATTTCCCGCTTATAGACACTATATGGCCTGACTGGATTCCTTTTGTTGGAGGAGAAAATTTCAGATTCTTCAATGCCATCTTTAATTTTGCAGATGCGAGCATAACAATAGGGGTAGTGCTTCTTTTGATTTCGTATATTGCTTTGCAGAAAAAGAAAGAAGACAAGCAGGAATCAACTGTTCTTTCTTGATAGCTATGGAAATACTTATTATTCTTATATTCATTATGTTGAATGGAGTGTTTTCCATGTCTGAAATAGCTCTTGTGTCTTCACGCAAAAGCAAGTTGGTGGCCAAAGCAAAAGAGGGAAGCAAAAATGCAAAAGAGATTATAAAGATAAAAGAAAATCCCGACAACTTTCTTTCAACAATTCAGATAGCAATAACAACAATAGGCCTGATTATTGGTCTATACACCGGAGAACAATATGTAGAAAGGTTTGCAAAAGTTCTTGTAAAGATAAATATTGACTATACTTTCGCCGTGGTATGGTCAAGAGTGATAATAGTTTTGGCAGAAACGTTTGTAATGCTTGTGATAGGGGAACTTGTGCCAAAGCGTATAGGTATGACAAATCCGGAAAGAGTAGCCGCCTTTGTTGTAAAACCAATGAAGTTTATCTCCAAAATAGCATTCCCTTTTGTATGGTTGCTGTCAAAAACCACCAATGGTATATTTTCTCTTTTGGACTATAGAAAAAAAGACAGCGACAATGCTACAGAAGAAGAAATAAAGTCAATAATAGAAAACAGTGCCGACGCAGGAGAGATAGACAAAGAAGAACAACACATAGTCAATCGCGTTTTTGACTTGGACGAAAGGGGAATAGTTTCTCTTATGACACCAAGAGCGGATTTGGAATGGTTTGAACAAAACGAAACAATCGCTGCCATCATGCAGAAATTTTCCAAGGGCATACATTATATATATCCTGTTGTTGATAAAACGTTAGATAATATTATAGGTGTGATATACATAAAGGATATTCTGAAATCATATAACCAGACTACAACGGTCAAGGATTTGATGCGTGAGCCTAATTTCCTGCACGAAAGCGTTGGTGTCTATGACGTATTGGAAATATTCAAGAAAACAAAGATTCACTACGCTTTCGTCATAGACGAGTTTGGCATTGTTCAGGGCATGATTACCATGAACGACATTCTGGAAGCCCTTATAGACAACTCCTCTTCTTTGCAGGAAGCAGACGATGAACAAGAGTTTGTGCAGCAGGAAGACGGAAGTTTTGTTGTTGATGGGCAGTATTCTTTCTATGATTTGCTGTCTCATCTGAATATGAAAGAAAAAAACACCGAATATAGTTACAATACCGTAAGCGGACTTATATTGGAACAGATAGGCAAACCTCCAAAGACTAACCAAGAAATAATCTGGGACAGGTTCATTATAAAGATATTAAAAATGGAGGGAGTAAGGATTGATAAAGTCTTAATTACTGAAAATAAGAACGCAAAGAAAACCTAAAGAAAGAAAAAGAAAAAAAAAGCAAAATAAATATTGCATTTTTAAAATAAGGTTGTAAATTTGCATATTGCTAAAGAATGTAAATAAATATTAATAAATAATTTAAAAAACGTAAAAAAACTATGAAAAAAGTATGTGCTTATTTGTCAATAATGTTCTTATTGACACTATTTGTAAACGTTGCATACGCTCAAGACAAGGATGCAACAAAAACAGAATCAACAACAACTGTTTCTGAAACTACAGTTTCTCAAACTACTGCAGCAGAACAACCTGCTCAAACAGAAGCTGCTTCAGACAAACAATCTTTCCATCAAGTATTGAAAACTAAGTATATCCAAGGTGGTGTGGGTTGGATGACTCCTATTCTTATTTGTTTGATACTTGGTTTAGGTTTGGTTATTGAAAGAATTATTTACTTGAACCTTGCTACTACCAATGCAGACAAACTTTTGCAAAAAATAGAAGACAATGTAAAAGCTGGCAACTATGATGCTGCAAAAGAAATATGCAAAAACACAAGAGGTCCTGTTGCTTCTATCTTCTTCCAAGGTTTGGACAGAGTAGAAAACGGTTTGGAAGATGTAGAAAAATCCATAACTTCTTATGGTGGTGTTCAAATGGCAAGATTGGAAAGCAATATGATTTGGATTTCATTGTTTATCGCTATTGCTCCATCTTTAGGATTCTTGGGTACAGTTGTCGGAATGGTTCAAGCATTTGACGATATAGAAAAAGCTGGTGATATTTCTCCAACAGTTGTTGCAAGCGGTATGAAACTTGCGTTGATTACAACAGTATTTGGACTTATCGTTGCTTTGATTCTTCAGGTATGCTACAACTACTTGATGTCAAAAATTGAAAGTTTAGTTTCTACAATGGAAGATGCTTCTATTTCATTTATGGACATCTTGGTAAAAAACAGAAAGTAAAATAATTAATTTATTAACGGTATCTACTGATACACTATAATTATATTTACTTAACATAAAACCAAGGAGGAAAAATAAATGAAAAAGGAAAAGAAAATATTTTTAGTCATTGCTATGGTTATAGCTGTTTTGGCATCATTGTCCGCAATAGGTTATGCTTTGACAAAAACCGATGATATGGGCTTTGAACCAACAGGAATGGCTGGCACTTTTTGGGGTGTGGCATATTGGGTAGCATTTGTTCTTACCCTATGTTCTACCGTATTGGGAATAATCTTCCTTGTAAAAGATGCGATAACCGTTAGAGCAAGATATTTAATCATATTAGGAATTACCATAGTTGCTTTTGTAGTATCTTATTTCCTTGCATCAGGAACAGATATTGCTCAGACAGTTTTTGAGAAAGCAGGTGCAGACTATGGTTCTTCAAAGATAGTAAGTGCAGGCTTATATACAGTTTATATATTGTTTATAGGTGTGATACTGTCTGTTATTTATGCAGAAGTAGCAAAACGTTTAAAATAAAAGAATTATGGCAAGAAAAAAGAAAAAATTACCTGCATTAAATTCTTCGTCAATGTCGGATATTTCGTTCTTGTTATTGACCTTTTTCCTATTGACATCTTCTATCAATACGGATATGGGTATTCAAAGACGTTTGCCACCGCCATCTGACCCTTCAGTTACTCCACCAGATATTCACCGTAGAAACACATTTGTAGTTCTTGTAAACATGAATGACCAATTGCTTATAAACGGTGAACCAGGTGATATCAATTCTCTGAAGGATAGAACAAAGGAGTTCCTTGCCAATCCTACCAATGCAGCCGATCTACCAGAGAAAAAGCGTGAGCATATACCTTTATTGGGTGACTATGATGTTTCTCAAGGTGTTGTTTCTCTACAAAACGACCGTGGTACTTCTTATAGAATGTATCTTCAGGTTCAGAATGAATTGGTTGCTGCTGTCAATGAACTTAGAAACGATTTGGCAAAGGATAGATTCTCTCGTAAATATGCAGATTGTAATAACGAACAAAAAGAAGCTATAGATAAAGCTATTCCAGCTACTATATCTGAAGCTGAGCCTAAAAACATAGGTGACAAGAAAAATAAAGGAGGAAAATAATATGGCCAGATTTACAAAAGGAGGAGATAGAGATATGCCGGCAATGAATACCGGTTCCATGTCTGATATTGTGTTTATCTTGTTGTTCTTCTTTATGGTTATTTCAACTATGAGAGAGAGTACTTTGATGGTTAAAGTTACAGTACCTCAGGCTTCTGAAATACAAAAGTTAGAGAAGAAATCTCTTGCAAGCAACATTTATATAGGAGAGCCTATGGATGCTAAATATGGTACAGGATCACGTATCCAGTTAAACGACCAGTTTAGTGAAGTAAGTGATATTGTTGCTTTTGTTGAGAGCGAAAGAGCTGCAAGAAACGAGGCAGACAGACCTTTGATAACAACTACTCTAAAATGCGACAAGGAAACAAGAATGGGAGACGTTACAGACGTTAAACAAGAATTGAGAAAAGCCGGCGCATTACGTATTATGTATGCTGCTTCAAGAAGAGTGAAAGACACATACTAATAAAATTATAAAGAAATCTTTTTTTTAAACTGCTCAGCCGATATTGTCTGAGCAGTTTTTTTTGCAGAACAAAATAGATTGTTTCTTAAAGAAACAAAAGCTTCTTGACTTAAATGAAGAAAGCAGGGAAAAGAAAAATCTTTTACATACTCTCTAATTCCTGTGCCAAGGTTTCCCAATCGTTCATAAGAGAAGACAGGCTGTCTTTCTTCTGCTGATATTCTGTGTAGAAAGAGTCTGCCTGCACTCCGTTGGAAAGTTTTTGCTCCATAGTGTCTATTTCGCTTTCCAATCCTTCTATCTCTTTTTCTATCTTTTGTAGGCTGTTGCGTTTTTTTCTCAGTTCTCTTTCTTTCTCTTTGTTTTGTTCAAACAGACGCTTGTTTTCGCTTATCGGCTTATCGGCTTTCTGTGATTTCTGGTTGTTTGCAAAGTTCATTTCATCCAGATGAGAAATCTTTTTCATCTCCAGAAAGTCAAAAATATCACAATGATATTCTTTTATGCCATGGTCCTTGAACTCATACAAAACATCAGGCAATCCTTGTAGAAAATCCCTGTCGTGCGAAACCAAAATACATGTCCCGTCATATCTGAGCAAAGCATTTTTAAGGATATCTTTTGAGTCCATGTCAAGATGGTTTGTAGGTTCGTCCAAAATCAATAGATTGACTTCAGAAAGAAGCAACTTTGCAAGAGCCAAGCGGGTCTTTTCTCCTCCAGAAAGCACCTTTACTTTCTTGTCTATGTCTTCTTCATCAAAAAGAAAACTTCCGAGGATATTCCTTATCCTTGTTCTAACATCTCCTTTTGCTATCTCGTCTATGGTGTCAAAGACGGTCTTCTCTCCATCCAAAAGGGCGGCTTGGTTTTGTGCAAAATAACCTATGGAGACATTTGCTCCAAGAGCACATTTGCCTTCATAATCGGATATTTCTCCCACAATAATCTTTGAAAGCGTGGATTTGCCTTCTCCGTTTTTGCCTATGAAAGCAACCTTTCTCCCCTTCTCTATCAGAAGGTCTATATTGTTTATAACATTGATTGTCCCATAACTTTTGGAAAGACCTTTTATATCCACAACTATTTTCCCGGAGTGCGGAGCCGGTGGAAACTGAAAATGAATGGACGAAGTGTCTATGTCGTCTATTGTTATCCTTTCCATCTTGTCCAGCATCTTTATCTTGCTTTGCACCTGACGGGCTTTGGTTGCCTTGTATCTGAAACGCTCTATGAACTTTTCTACTTCCGCTATCTGTCTTTGCTGGTTAATCATCTGTGAACTCTGGCTTTCTATCCGTTGTCTGTGCAGTTCAACATAGGCAGAATAATTTACCTTGTAGTCATATATCTTGCCGGCAGTTATTTCTATTGTCCTTTTTGTGATATTGTCAAGAAAACATCTGTCGTGGGAAACCAGTACAACAGCACCATAATACTGTATAAGAAAATCTTCCAGCCATGCGATGGATTCTATATCCAGATGGTTTGTAGGCTCGTCCAGAAGTATCAGGTCTGGTTTTCTTAGAAGTATCTTTGCCAATTCTACTCTCATCTGCCAACCGCTGCTAAACTCTGTCATACTCCTGTCAAAGTCTCCATGCTTGAAACCCAAACCCAGCAAAACCCTTTCTGCTTGTGGTTGTGCGTTGCTTTCGTCCATAAGGACAAGTTTTTCGTTTAACTCGTTTTGTTCTATTATGAGGTTTTCATATTCCCTGCTTTCATAATCTTCTCTTTGCGAAAGTTCCAATCCTATTGCGTCTATTCTCTTGGATATATTCTTTATGTCATCGAAAGCCTTCATCGCTTCCTGCAAAACCGTAGTGGAACAAGAGGGTATCATTTCCTGTGGCAGATAACCTATGGTCTGGCTCTTGCTTATTATTATCTCTCCTCCGTCTGCTTCCTGCCGCTTGCAAAGTATTTTCAACAGAGTGGATTTGCCTGCTCCGTTTTTACCCACCAAGCCTATTCTGTCTTTGTCTCCAATAGTGAAAGAGACGTTGTCAAAAAGATTGTCCCCGTTGAATGATATGGAAAGATTATTTATTGTAATCATATTTTGTTTTCCTCTTGGATACTAAAAAACGAGAGCGTATTTCTACGTCCCGTTTTCTTATATAAACTTGTATAGCTTTCTTTTATTGAAGAACGAATCTTACAGGCAGGTTGAACTGCTGACGAACAGCTTTACCTCTTTGTTTTGCAGGTTTCCATTTAGGCATCATCTTCACAACTCTGATAGCTTCTTCTCCACAACCTGAACCTATATCACGCAAAACCTTTATATCTGTTATGCTACCGTCTTTTTCCACAACGAATGTTACATAAACAATACCTTGTGTTCCTGTTTCTCTTGCCTGTGCAGGATACTTGATGTTTGAAGCAAGGAACTCATTCAACTTAGCAACACCGCCAGGGAATTCACTTGTCTGCTCCACAACTGTGAAGATAACTCTTTCAGACTCATCTTCCACTTCTTCCTGTACTTTTACTTCTACCTTTGGTATATTCACCTCTGTGTTTCCCTCGTTTGCGAAGTTATCCAAACTGAAAGCATTCTTCAACTCTTGGTCATCATCAACAATCTCAAAATCCATACTCTGCTGCTGCTCCACTTCCTGTTGAGGAGGTTCTGGCTCATCTTGTTTTGTCTGTATGACCATTTCCTCCACTTGGGCAACACTTTCTGTTATTTGAACGGCTTCTGCTTTCTTGTCGTATGTCTTCCATTCAAAAGCACATATTATTACTGCAAGAGCAAGAACCAAACCAGCTTCCAAAAACAAATTCTTGGTCTTCTCAATGTTCGCTTTTTCAGATTTTTTTGCTTCCATTATATATAGTTTTTTTTACGTTATCAACTCTATTTTTCAGTTTGCTAAATTACTAATTTTATACAATATGACAAATAAATTTGCAATTATTTTTTATTCTTTTATATTTAAACCTTTATAAATAAGTATTATACACTTTATTTTTCTTTTCCAAAGCAGATTTTTTTTCTTTTTATCCGATGTATTTAGTAGGAGAAACTGCTTCCTCCAAGAAATTCTCTAAGTATAGAAGTAGGAGGAATGCTCTGGTTTGATATGGTAGAGAAGTTGTTCAAGAACTCATGCAGTCTTTGTGCATTGGCGTATGCAGGAGAAGTCTCCGTAACCTCCATAAGCAAAGGGTCGCAATAGGTTTTCAGGACCCCTATCTCATAAAGCAAGGAAGAATTGAAGATGCTGTCTGCGTTTTCCTGATAAGGGAAGATATGTCTTTCTTCGCCGTTTCTTACGCTGTCCCACATCAGCAAAGTCCTTTCAGCAGAGGAACCCCTGTAATTGAAATCCCTTACAATTCTTCTTATCAGACGGTTGTCGCTTGTGCTTATAAGGTTGTGGGAGTCCAAAGCCAGCTGTGTCAAGGCTGAGACAAAGACAAAATACTTGTTCTTTCTGTCTATCTGTTCAGACAGTTTTGGATTCAGGGCGTGTATGCCCTCCACAATAAGGACAGTATTGTCTGTAAGTTTTATCCTGCTGTTGCTTTTCTCTCTCTGTCCGCTTACAAAGTTAAACTTAGGCAGTTCTATCTCCTTGCCTTGCAAGAGTTCCTGCATCTGCTGGTTGAAGAAATCCAAGTCCAATGCTTCCAGACATTCAAAATCGTAGTTGCCTTTCTCGTCCTTGGGTGTATGTTCCCTGTCGTGGAAATAGTCGTCCAAGGAAATCATCTGCGGTTTTATTCCCAAGACAGCCAGATGCACGGCTATCCTTTTGCATGAAGTTGTCTTGCCAGAAGAAGAAGGACCCGCAAGAAAGACAAACTTCACTTCATCTTTTCTTTTGCATATCTCGTCTGCAATGGCTGAATATTTCTTTTCGTGCAGGGCTTCAGAGACTTGTATCAACTGGTTTTCGTATCCCAGCTGTATGGCTTTGTTCAAAGAGGGCAGATAAGGAGCATTCAATATCTCCACCCAATGCTTGTGTTCCTGAAAGATAGAAAACAGCTTTGTCTGCGAAGGCATGGAAGCCGCCTGCTGATAGTCTTTCTCCTCGTCGGGCCACAGAAGTATGAAACCTTTGTCATAGACTTTCAGGTCATAGACTTTCAGATAGGACGTTGAAGGGACTTTCTCAAAAGACAGCGAATCTATTGTCCCGTCAAGTATATCCACATCGGCATACAACTGTTTTTTGGAACGCAAGAGTTCTGCCTTGGAGTCCAGACCTACTTTGGAAAACAGTTCTATTGCATCGGCTGAAGAATATACTTTCCTTTCAAACGGAATATCTCTTTCCACAAGTTCCTGCATCTGTTTTTTTATGGAAAGACACAGTTCTTCCTGTGGAATGTCTATATTCTGCAGTTCTATATAGTAGCCGTTCAACATGGAATGATTTACTTTCATATCTGCTTTCGGATACAGGTCCTTGACAGCCTTGTACATAAGCATCACAAGCGAAGAAATATACATCTTCATACCTACCGAAGAATGAATGTCAAAGAATTCTATCCTCTTAGGTTCATAACATTTGTAGTTAAGGCTGTGTATCTTGTTGTTGATATATGCTCCAAAAAAGGTCTTGTTGTCTTCCAAGCCTGCATATCCTATTATCTGCTCTGCACTTGTGGAGGAAGGGACAAGAAACTTCTTGTCATTATTTACACAATATATTTCTACCATTTCACATTTCATTTGCTTACACCTAAAACGAAAAAAAACAGATTAAATTGTAATCCTTTATAAAACAATAGGTCAAAATTTTTGCCAAACAATAATGTAGTATGTTATTTTTTTGTAAATTTGCACGTTGATACAAATATATATTTTAAGATGAAAAAGCATTTATTAACTTTAGGAGCACTGTTTGTGGGCATGGTATTGACTTCTTGTTCAAAAAGTGACGATTGCGAATGCAAGACCACAGACTATTTCTACCATACAGAAACAAAGACAGTGGAAGACGAAGAGTCTGGAGAGGAGTATGTAGATACCATAGATGTCTATGAGGCTTCCACACAAAGAGACTTCTTGTTCAAGGACTGGGATAAAGACTGTGAAGACATAACTCTTCAAGATGTTCCTGAGAAATGGAATGGTGCTTTTGCAGATTCCTGCCGCATAAGTTGTAAAGACAAATAAAACAGAATCAATGAGAACAGTTGTAAAGAATATCAAAAGTCTTGTTCAAGTGGAGGATAAGGCTCGCAGGTTTGTACGTGGCAAAGAGATGTCCGAGGTAAAAAGCATTGACAATGCTTTTTTGCTTATAGAAGGCGACAAGATAGAAGACTTTGGCACAATGGAGAATTGTCCCAATGCAGACAAAGAGATAGATGCCACAGGCAGAATGGTTCTGCCTTCTTTCTGTGATTCCCACACCCATTTGGTTTATGCCGGAAGCAGAGAGATAGAATACATAGACAAAATCAAAGGCCTTTCATACGAAGAGATAGCCCAAAGAGGAGGAGGTATAATAAATTCCGCCTTGCGTCTGCAGAAGACTTCTGAAGATGAACTTTACGAAGATGCAATGCAGCGTCTGGAGACCATAACAAAGTATGGCACGGGGGCAGTGGAAATAAAATCGGGCTATGGTTTCACCACCGAGGCAGAAATAAAGATGCTCAGGGTCATACGCCGTCTGAAAGAGACTTCGCCGCTTACTGTCAAGGCCAATTTCCTTGGAGCCCACGGCGTGCCGTTGGAATACAAAAACAATGTGGATGCTTTTGTGGACAAGATTGTCAATGAAATGATTCCAAAGGTTGCAGATGAGGGTCTGGCAGACTTTATTGACGTGTTCTGTGAAAAAGGTTGTGAGGCCTATCCTTCATGTATAGGAAGAAGCTGCAAGATATATGACAACTGTGAGTTGGGCTTTTTCTCTGTGGAACAGACAGAAAGAATACTTAACGAGGGTGTAAAACGTGGATTGAGGCCTAAGATACACGCCAACGAGCTTGGAGCTTCAGGAGGCATACAGGTGGGAGTAAAATATGATGCTCTTAGCGTAGATCATCTGGAATACACAGGCGAGGAGGAAATAAAATGTCTTCTAAACTCCAACACTATGCCTACAATACTTCCTGGTGCTGCCTTCTTCCTTAATATGCCGTATGCTCCTGCAAGAAAAATGATAGAAGCAGGCTTGCCTGTTGCTATGGCTTCCGACTTCAACCCTGGCAGCAGCCCAAGCGGAAACATGCAACTTGTACTTACTTTTGCCTGTGTCAATTATAGGCTCCTGCCACAGGAAGCCATCAACGCCACAACCATAAATACAGCCTATGCTATGGATGTTGTGGACAGTTTAGGTTCTATCTGCAGAGGCAAGAAAGCCAATTTCTACCTTACAGAAAAGATACCTACCATGGAATATCTGCCTTACTCCTACGGAGAAAACAAGGTCTATAAGACCTTCCTCAACGGCAAAGAAGTCTGACAAGGATATAAAAGCACAGATAAAAGAGTTGATTTTTCAACTCTTTTTTTTTGTTTGTAGGACTCTTTATTCTGAGACTACAGCCCAAAGCAATAGGATTGTTTACAAAAACGAAGTTTTTATACCCTAAAAAGTAGGTTTTTGTACCCTAAAAACGAAGA